>JBKBRJ010000022.1:55992-61126 GCA_046292285.1 Mesorhizobium sp.
TCACGTGGCAGGAAAACACGTTCATGAAGACCGAGATCCGCAGCATCTCGCGATCGCCGAGGTTGAGCTCGCGCGGCGGCACCGCCGGCCCGACGGCCGAGACGATGCCGTCGGCCGGGCTGATCACCAGCCGGTCGTCGACCGGCGTGACGCGCTCGGGATCGCGGAAGAAATAGGCGCACCAGGCCGTCAGGATCGCGCCAATCCAGAACAGGCTGGTGGAAAAGACGCCAAGGATGATGGTGGCGCCGGCAAAGGCGGCGATGAAGGGCCACCCTTCCCGGTGCACGGGCACGAAGGCGTTTCTGATTGAATCCTGGATGCTCATTCTCGGCGGGTGTTCCTGTGACGGTGGGCCGATGATTATCGGAAAGGGACCGCTGCCGCAACGCGCGGGCGGGCGGGGCGTTCCGGGGGGCGTGCCGCGAAGGACGACGAAGGATGCGGCGCATGCGCCAGCGACCTCCGCCGGCAAGTCGATGCCGGGAGGCAGGCGGCCGGACGGCCGGACGGCGGGGTCGAAGGCGCGATCCGACGCAGTATCGGAGCGACGCGCCGGGGCGTGGATGGATTTCTTCGAAGGTGGGCGCGGGACGCACCGCCCTTCCTCCCCCACGCAGTGGGGAAGAGAGGAAAGGCAGGCCTGGACGAGCGCCTTCCTGCCCATTCTTTCGCCCCTTTGAACGGGGAGATCACGCGCCTCATCAATGGTCGTCGAGCATTTCCACCTTGTGACCCCGCCAGCGCTTCCGGCGGAGCCGCATATAGTCGCTGAGGCCGGGCGCGACGCGATAGCTGTCCTTGCCTCGGGACAGCGCGGCCGCCCAGTCCATGGCGTCGCATTCCCTGGCGAGGTCGACGATGCGGGCGCCGAGACGCGGCACGCCGACCGCGGCCGCCAGCTTTTCGCAATCGAGGGAACTCGCGAGGGTCGAGTTGCCGCGCTTGGCCGCGAATGCGAGCCCGCCCTCGGCGATGTCGTCGAGTTCGTTGCAGAGGCGCAACAGGATCATGTCGCGATCCCATGGCGCCTCCTGCGAGAGCAGGCGCTGGATGTCGGACGCGGCGAAGCCGAATTGCTGGTAGCGCGCGACGAGATCGACGATCTGCGGGCCGACCTTCCGTGTCAGCCATTGCCGGTGCTCGGGTGTCGGCCTGCCGGTGCGTCCATCCGGGAAGACCCCGGAATCGAAGACCGCATGGATCAGCCCCGCCAGGATCATGTCGAGCCGGCCGTCATATTCGGCAACCGTCGATGCCGTGCCGACCAGATGGCACAGGAACGGCTTGCCGGTGCCGCGATACATTCCATTGAACATCGCCGTCGCCAGCGCATGAACGCCGACGACCTGCTTCAGTGCGGCCTGGTCGAAGCCGGCATCGTGCATCTGGACGAGCAGGCCGTTGATGGTCTGCCTCGGATGGAAAGCAACGGTCGCGTCGGGCATTGATGGCACCTTCGGAGGAAACACCCCCGATGGATGAAGGAATGGCGGCAGAGACGCAAGCGCAGCACACTGCGCGCCATCCACAGCCGCACCGGGCCCACCCGATCCGGGTCCGGTCCCGTCCCGCGCGGACACCGGGCGCAACGGCCGAACGATTTGATCCATCTCAAACCGGATTGGAGAATTCAGGATAGCATTCCGCCCAAATTGCCGGTGCATCTTTCAGATCTGGAGACAGGCCGACCCATCCATCGAACCAGACGGGTCAAACGAGGAGGAGGACATCATGCAGGACGTCGGAGCAACCAAGCGCCAAGGGTCGCATGGGGAGGCCGAGAAACCGGCCGACGTCGTGGTGCCCTTCACCTGCCCGGACGGTACGCAGGTGCTGGTGACGCTTCGATCGAAGTCGGTCGAGCGTTCGGACCGCATGGTGACGGACGCCAAGCAATGCGTACGCGCCCTCGCCGAAGCTTTCGAATGCGAGCGGACCGCCGCAGCCGAGCGGGCGCCGGCGGGCGAGATGCCGGTCGACGCCGTGTTCCGCTCATGGGCTTATGACAGCTGAGATCGGCTACGCTCCTGCGTCTCGCGCCGCGTGACGACGCCGATCTCGTCGGCCATCCGGGCGATGCGCGGGCGTTCCTCGCCCACCAATCCTGGCCGTGATTTCCGGACTGGATCCCGCATACGACGTTCTTCGCTTCGCTCGAACATCGTTGCTGGATGACGAAGCGGAAGGGTGACCTACGCCTCCACCTCCGGTGTCCGCCTGCGCGTGACGATGCCGAGCTCGTCGGCCTCGCGGGCAATCCGCAGGCGCTCCTCGGCCTCGGTGGCCTCGCGCTGGCGGTCCCACATGTCGGCGTAGAGGCCCTTCGCGGCGAGCAGGTCGCGGTGGGTGCCCTTCTCGGCGATGCGGCCGTCCTTCAAGACGATGATCTCGTCGGCCGAGATGACGGTGGAGAGGCGGTGGGCGATGACCAGCGTGGTTCGGCCGCGGCTGACGAGATCGAGCGCCGCCTGGATTTCCTGCTCGGTGTGGGTGTCGAGCGCGGAGGTGGCCTCGTCGAGGATGAGGATCGGCGGCGCCTTGAGGATGGTGCGGGCGATCGCCACGCGCTGCTTTTCGCCGCCCGAGAGCTTGAGCCCGCGCTCGCCGACCATTGAGCGGTAGCCTTCCGGCAGCGCCTCGATGAAGGGGCCGATCTGGGCGAGTTCGGCGGCCTTGCGGATCTCGTCCTCGCTCGCGTCGAAGCGGCCGTAGCGGATGTTGTAGAAGATGGTGTCGTTGAACAGCACCGTGTCCTGCGGAACCATGCCGATGGCGGCGCGCAGGCTTTTCTGGGTGACGTCGCGGACGTCCTGTCCGTCGATGGTGATCGCGCCCGACTGGATGTCGTAGAAGCGGAACAGCAGGCGTGAGAGGGTAGACTTGCCCGCTCCCGACGGCCCGACGATGGCGACGGTGCGGCCCGCCGGCACCTCGAAGGAGATGCCCTTGAGGATCGGCCGCGCCGGATCGTAGGCGAAATGCACGTCGTCGAAGCGGACCGCGCCGTCCTTCACGACGAGGGCGGGCGCGCCCGGCTTGTCCTTGACCTCCTGATCGACGTCGAGCAGGTCGAACATGTTCTCGATGTCGGTCAGGCCCTGGCGGATTTCCCGGTAGATGAAGCCGATGAAGTTGAGCGGCACGGAGAGCTGCATCAGCATGGCGTTGACGAAGACGAAGTCGCCGATGGTCTGGGTGCCGCGCGTGACCTCCCAGGCCGACAGCGCCATGCAGATGGCCATGCCGACGCCGAAGATGACGCCCTGGCCGAAGTTCAGCCAGCCGAGCGAGGTCCATGTCTTGGTCGCGGCGTCCTCGTAGCGCTCCATCGAGCGGTCGAAGCGGCGGGCCTCCATGTCCTCGTTGTTGAAGTATTTCACCGTCTCGAAGTTGAGCAGCGAATCGACGGCCTTGGTGTTGGCGTCGGTGTCCGAGTCGTTCATCTCGCGGCGGATCGAAATGCGCCAGTCGCTCGCCTTGACCGTGAACCAGGTGTAGAGCCAGACCGTGACGGCGATGACGGCGACGTAGGTCCAGCCGTAGGCGACGGCGAAGATGACGGCCACCAGCGCGAACTCGATGACGGTGGGCAGCGTGTTGAGGATGGTGAAGCGGACGATGGTCTCGATGCCCTTGACGCCGCGCTCGATGACGCGCGACAGGCCGCCGGTGCGGCGCTCGAGATGGAAGCGCAAAGAGAGCCCGTGCAGGTGCACGAAGGTGCGGTAGGCGAGCTGGCGCACGGCGTGCTGGCCGACGCGGGCAAAGAGCGCGTCGCGCAGCTGGTTGAAGCCGACCTGGACGACGCGCACGACATTGTAGGCCACGACGAGCATGATCGGGCCCGCCAGCACGGCGGGGAGCCAGGCGGCGGCGCCACCGCCATCGCCCGCCAGCGCATCGGTGGCCCACTTGAAGAAATAGGGCACCAGCACCAGCACGAGCTTGGCGACGACGAGGAACGCGGTGGCCCAGACGACGCGCATCTTCAAGTCGACGCGGTCGGCCGGCCACATGTAGGGCCACAGGTTCGCCAGCGTCGAAAAAAGCGAGCCGGACTCGGCGGAAACGGTCTTGTCGGCCACGGTGGGCTCCCTGGGTTCTTTCCTCGGGTGTCGTCTTTTATCGTTGAGCGGCACAGCAGGCGGTGAGCAGAGCTCCCACCTGCCCCGCCAGCCGCTCGAGCGCCGGCCGGTTCACGGTGTAGCGCGACCGGCGGTTCTGCGGCTCGTAGAGCACCAGCCCGGCCGACACCAGCACCTTCAGGTGCTGGGAGACGGTGGACTGGGCGAGATCGATGCGCTCGACCACTTCGCGGCAGCAGCAGGCGTCATGCTGCGCCAGATGGCGCAGGATCTTGAGCCGCGCCGGATGGGCAAGCGCAGCCAGCCCCGCCGCCAGTTCGGCGTCGCGGCTGTCGGCCGGAGCGGGTCTGTCGAGCATGAGTTCCATCGTATATCGTCGATAAACGATGAATCCATTTCGCGCAAGGGGTGATGGCCCGGTCGCGGACCGACATGCGGCAACGAAAGCGGCCCGCCGCGAGGCGACGGGCGGGATCGACGAGGGCGGACGCTCTCCTACTGCGCGGTGGCGTCCGGCTGGATGGTGGTGACCTGGGCGCCCAGGGCGTCGAGATCGGCGCTCTCGCCCTCGGTGGTCTTGTCCGGCACGCGGAAGACCTGGCCCGGCCAGATGCGATCGGGATCCTCGATCTGCTCCTGGTTGGCGAGGTAGATGGTCGAGTAGCGGACGCCGCGGCCATAGACGCGGCGCGAAATCCGCCACAGCGTGTCGCCCCGCCGGATGATGACCGCCCCGTCGACCGCCTGGAGCGGCGCCGAAGTGACGGTGACGACGCCGTCGCTCGCGGAAGCGGCGGCGGCCTCGGCCGGTTGCGCGGTCTCCGGTGCGGCCGGCGCGGCGGCAACGCTTTCGCCCGCCAACTCGGCGGCCGGCTTTTCGGCGGTGGGCTGCGCAGCGGGTTCAGTGGCGGCGACCTGCGGCGCGGCGGGCTCCGACGCGGGTTGCTCGGATGCCGCCTGGGCCTCGGGCTGCGCCTCCACCGGCTGCGGCGCGGGGGCAGCGGCGACGGCGTCGCCCGCCATCTCGGCGGCCGGCTTTTCGGCGG
>JBKBRJ010000023.1:0-60713 GCA_046292285.1 Mesorhizobium sp.
GGTGGCAGTAGCCCTTGAGCCAGCCGAGCTGGCCTTCGTCGGAGTAGAGATACTCCATCCACAGCTTGGCGGCGTTCGGATGCGGCGCGTAGGCGCTGATCGCCTGCACGTAGACGCCGGCGAGCACGCCGGACTTCGGAACGACGACCTCGACCGGCGGGTTGCCGGCGAGCGTGTCCTTGGCGGCGAGCGCGTTGTAGTCCCACATCACGATGATCGGCGTCGCGCCCTGGGCCAACGTGCCAGCCTTGCCGATGACCGGGACGAAGTTGCCGGCCTTGTTCAGCTCGGCGAAGAACTCCAGGCCCTTCTCGCCGGCTTCCTTGCCCGGCTTGCCGCCTGCCGCCATGCCGGCCGCGAGAACGCCCAGGATCGCCTGGTTGGACGCGCGCGGGTCACCCGCCAGCGCGACCTGACCGGAATATTCCGGCTTCAGCAGATCCGACCAGTCGGCCGGCGTGTTCGGCACGAGGTCCTTGTTCACGATGAAGGACATGACGCCGTAATAGTCGCCGTACCAGTAGCCTTCCGGATCCTTGGCGCCCTCGGGGATCGAATCCCAGGTCGAGACCTTGTAGGGCTGGATCAGGCCTTCGGCCTTGGAAGAGGGACCGAACGCCAGGCCGACGTCGATGACGTCGGGCGCCTGCGGGCCCTTGTTGTCCTTGTTGGCCTTGATCGCCTCGATCTCGTCGGCCGAGCCCGCATCCGGGTTCAGTTCGTTGACGGTGATCTCCGGATACTTCGCCTTGAAGCCGGCGATGACGCCGCCGTAGCCGCACCAGTCATGCGGCAGGGCGATGGTGGTGAGCATGCCCTCGGCCTTGGCGGCGGCTTCCAGCGCCGCGAGGTCCTGCGCCGACGTGATGGCCGTGGTGGCCATCAGGAAGGCCGCAGTCATGGAAAGTGCTGTTCCCGTGCGTTTCATCATCTTTTCTTCTCCGTAGGGTGTGACGTCGAAAGACGCCTGCGACGCGGTTACCGGTGTCCCGTGACAATTGGATGAACGCCGCCGTCATCTTCGCACGAGCCCCGGAAAAGCTAGCCTTTGCCGTGATCCACGGCAATCGGATTCAGTGCTTGCCCGGCTAATTGATTGCCGTCCATCGAACCGGCGCCGCATTGCCCGCGGCGCTGGGTCTTCTTCGTCTCTCAGCCGGCGATCGCCTGGTCGAGAAGGCCGAGCGCGGCCTCCTTGGTGAGCCGCACCGGGTTGCCGCCGGCGGTCGGGTCGACGATCGCCATCTCGGCGATCAGGTCCTTGCGCGCGTCGTCCATGGCGAGATCCTTGATCAGGCCTCCCAGCGTGTGCGGCACGCCGAGATCCGTCCTGAGCTTGAGGATCACCTGCATGAAGCCGTCGAAGCCGCCGGAAATGCCGCAATAGGCGGCGAGCCGGCCGATGCGCTCCTCGACCGCCTCGCGGTTGAAGGCGAGCACGTAGGGCATGAAGACGGCGTTGGTCATGCCGTGGTGCGTGTCGTAGAGCGCGCCGATCGGATGCGACAGCGAGTGAATCGCGCCGAGCCCCTTCTGGAACGCGGTGGCGCCCATGGCGGCGGCCGACATCATGTGCGCGCGCGCCGTCAGGTCCTTGCCGTCGGCGGCGGCCCTGGGCAGGTTTTCCAGCACCAGCCGCACGCCCTCGACCGCGATGCCGTCGGCCAGCGGGTGATAGCCCGGCGCGCAATAGGCTTCCAGGCAGTGCGCCAGCGCGTCCATGCCGGTGCCCACCGTGATGAAGCCGGGCATGCCGACGGTGAGCGCGGGATCGGCGATGACGATCGCCGGCAGCATCTTCGGATGGAAGATCACCTTCTTGGTGTGGCTCGCCTCATGCGTGATGACGCCCGCGCGGCCCACCTCCGAACCGGTGCCCGCCGTCGTCGGAACCGCGACGATCGGCGCGATCTTCGAGGCGTCGGCGCGGGTCCACCAGTCGCCGATGTCCTCGAAGTCCCAGACCGGCCGCGTCTGGTGCGACTGGAAGGCGATCAGCTTGCCGAGGTCCAGCGCCGAGCCGCCGCCAAAGGCGATCACGCCGTCATGGCCGCCCTCGTTGAACATGGCGATGCCGGCGGTGAGGTTGGATTCGACCGGGTTCGGCTTGACGTCGGAGAACACCCGGTAGGGGATCTTGGCCGCGTCGAGGATCTTCAGCGTGTCGGCCACGACCGGCAGCTTCGCCAGCCCTGGATCGGTCACGAACAAGGGGTGCTTGATGCCCGTGGCCGCAAGAGCATCCGGCAGTTCGGAGATGCGGCCGGCGCCGAAACGCACGGTGGTGGGGTAGTTCCATTTGGAGACGAGGGTGGTCATGGCTCGCGGTTCTCTTGAAGGAAGGATCGTTGCCACCGTATCGTCTTGGAACCCCCCTCTGCCCTGCCGGACATCTCCCCCTCACGGGGGGAGATCGGCAGCTTCGATGGCTGTTCCACCCTCGCGACGGTGGCAATTGGCGGAGGCACCGGTTCCAGCCGATCTCCCCCCGTGAGGGGGAGATGTCCGGCAGGACAGAAGGGGGTGCCCAAGTGTGGCATATCAGACGAAGGCTCTAGATCTTTTCCCGCAGGTGATAGCCCTTCGGGCGGGTGAGGTTGTCGTAGCCGACCAGGCCCATGGCGCCGCCCTTGCCGGTGTCCTTGACGCCGGTCCAGACGAGGCCCGGATCGACGTAGTCGCAGCGGTTCATGAACACGAGGCCGGTCTCGACGCGGTCGCCGATGGCGGCGGCGCGCTCGGTGTCGCGGGTCCAGATCGAGGCGGTGAGGCCGTAGGGGCTGTCGTTCATCAGGGAGATCGCCTCCTCGTCGTCGCGCACCTTCATGATGCCGACGATCGGGCCAAAACTCTCCTCGCGCATGACGCTCATCTGGTGATTCACGTTCGTCAGCACCTCGACCGGCAGATAGGGCGAGCCGGCGGTGTCGCGCTCGTCCCTGACGTTGAGATGCGCGGTCGCGCCCTTGCGCAGGGCCTCGGCCTTCTGCTCGCGGATGAAGTCGGCGAAGCGGGCCTGCGCCATCGGACCCATGACCGTCGCGGTGTCGGCCGGGTTGCCGAGCGTCCAGTTGCGGCTTTCGGCGATGAAGCCCTCGACGAACTCGTCATAGACATCCGCGTGCACGTAGATGCGCTCGATGCCGCAGCAGCACTGGCCCGAATTGAAGAACGCGCCCTCGGCGAGGTTGGCGATGGCGTGGTCGAGCTTCACGTCGGGCAGCACGTAGGCCGGGTCCTTGCCGCCGAGTTCGAGCCCCAGCGTCATGAAGGTGCCGGCCGCCGCCTTCTCGATCGCGCGGCCGCCAGCCACCGATCCGGTGAAGTTGCAATGGTCGACGAGGCCCGAGCCGAGCAGCTTCTCCGTCTGGGAGTGGCTCATGACGAGATTCTGGAACAGGCCCCTGGGCAGGCCGACCTTGTCGAAGGCCATCTGGAAGCGCTCGCCCACCAGCAGCGTCTGCGCGGCGTGCTTCAGGATCACCGCGTTGCCGGCCATCAGCGCCGGGACGATGGTGTTGATGGCCGTCAGATAGGGGTAGTTCCACGGCGCGATGACGAAGACGATGCCGAGCGGCTCCCGCTTCAGGTAGCGCCGGAAGCCCGGCCGATCCTCCGGCACGTAGGGCGCCAGCGCCTTCTCGGCGAGCGCCACCATGTAGCGCGTGCGCTCCTCCACCCCGCCCTTTTCGCCGCCATAGCGGACGGGCCGGCCCATCTGCCAGGCGAGCTCGGGCACGATCTCGTCGTTCATGGCCAGCAGCGCCTCGAGGAAGGCGAGCAGGTACTTGCCGCGCTCGGCGATCGGCACGCCGGCCCAGTCGGCCTGCGCGGCCCTGGCGCGCTCCACGGCGGCGTTGATGGCCTGGTCCGTGGCGATCGGGCGCTCGACATAGATCGAGCCGTCGATGGGGGATTTGAGTTTCACGGTTTCCAAAGGGTATTCTCCAGTTGTTCAGCAGCGCACGGTCCTGACGTGGCCAGCGGTTCCGTAGGCAAGTATTGGTCTGTCGCGCGTGACGACCGCGAGGTTGTTTGCCCGGGCTGTCGCCACGACGATACGATCCATCGGATCGCCGTGATCGAACTCCGGAAGGAAGGACGAGGCGGCGAGAATCTTGGTCGTGAGAGGCCAGACATGGATCTTCGCGCGTTCGACGAACTCATCGAACCAGCGATCAGCGTCCTTGACGGCCCGCAAACGATCCTTGGATACGAGCATGCCGATCTCCCATGCCGACATTTGCGACACACCGATTCTCGCATTTGCCCTCCGCGCTCGTTCGATAGCCGCTTTCGCCGAGGGGGCGACCTTCGCGTCCTGCGACAACCAGATCATTGCACACGTGTCGAGCAGAAGCCCGTCAATGGCCATCATAAACCTTACCCCAGTCGGGGTCGGCCGGTTTGGTGTAGTCCACGCCGGGCAAGATCTTGAGAGTACCCCGCATGCAACCGAACAGCGGATCTTGGCCCGTCAGTTCCTGTCCCAGATCCTTTGCCGATTCACCAGCAAAGATGATCGGGTACTCCTCCCTCTTCCGAAAAGTCAGCTTGCCCGCCTTGATGTCGACGGCCTCGGCCAGAAACCCCGCCGCCAGCCATTCCCGAGTCATGACATTGTTGTCCGGGTTGTTGGACCAGAAGGTCCGATTGACTTTCGAGGACGGCAGTGGCCGTCCGATCAATGCTTCTATCTGGCCGAAACTCATCGTGACGACCGGCTGATCCTGATCGATGAGAAAATCACGCAACGGAGAGTACTTTCCCATCAGGGGCCTCCTGTGTGTCTGTGTGTTTTCAAGAATTACACACTCCGACAATCGACCTCAATATCTTTCAAACCCGCGGTGCAGCTCCCAGTCGGTGATGCGGCGGTCGTATTCGAACTGTTCCCAGCGCGCCGTGTGGACGTAGTGCTCGATGACGTCCTCGCCGAAAGCGGCCTTGAGCATCTTCGACTTGGCCAGCGTCTCGGTCGCGTCGCGCAGCGTCTTCGGGATCTCGGGCAGGCGCGAGGCCTGGTAGGCGTCGCCGACGAAGGGCTTCTGCAGCGTCAGCTTCTCGTCGATGCCGGCCAGGCCCGCGGCGATGAGGGCGGCGAAGGCGAGATAGGGGTTCAAGTCGGCGCCGCCGATGCGGCACTCCATGCGGATGCCCTTGGTGCCCTCCCCGCAGAGCCGGAAGCCGGCGGTGCGGTTGTCTTCCGACCACATGATCTTGGTGGGCGCGAAAGTGCCGGCCTGGAAGCGCTTGTAGGAATTGATGTAGGGCGCAAGGAACCAGGTGAATTCGCGGGCGTACTTGATCTGGCCGGCCGCCCATTGCTGGCCGAGTTCCGACAGGGTCCAGTTCGCGCCCTTGTCGAAGAACAGCGGGGTCTTGCCGTCGGCGCTCCATAGCGAGTTGTGGATGTGCGAGGAACTGCCGGCGAGGTCGTAATTGTACTTCGACATGAACGAGATCGCCTTGCCCATCTGGCCGGCGATTTCCTTGGCGCCGTTCTTCAGGATCACGTGCCGGTCGGCCATGTCGAGCGCCTCGGCATAGCGCACGTTGATCTCTTCCTGGCCCGGGCCCCACTCGCCCTTCGAGTTCTCGATCGGGATGCCCGCGGCGTTCATCTCGTTGCGGAGCCGGCGCATGACGCCTTCCTCCTTCGAGGTGATGCCGATCAGGTAGTCGCCGATATAGGGGGATGCGGTGGAAAGGTTCTTCCAGTGCTTGGCGCGGATGGAATCGTAGCTTTCCTCGAACAGGTAGAACTCGAGTTCGGAGGCGAAATAGGCGAGCCAGCCGCGTTCCTTCAGCCGGGCGACCTGCTTGCGCAGGATGGCGCGCGGCGAGTGCGGCAGGTCGGAATGGGTGTGGTGGTCCTGCAGGTCGCACAGCACCAGCGCCGTCTTGTCGAGCCACGGGATGCGCCGCAGCGTCGACAGGTCGGGCTTCATCACGAAGTCGCCGTAGCCCTTGTCCCAGCTCGCGGCCTTGTAGCCGGGCACGGGTTCCATGTCGATGTCGTTGGCCAGCAGGTAGTTGCAACCATGCGTCTCGTCATGGGCGCTGTCGGCGAAGAAGCTCGCGAGGAAGCGCTTGCCGATGAGGCGGCCCTGCATGTCGACCGCGCAGGCGAGCACGGTGTCGATCTCGCCGGCCGCGATCTCTCTCTTCAGGTCGTCGAAACTCAGGTTGCCTGCCATTCTCGTGGTCCTCGGAGCGGGTTTCCGGCCTTCCATGGCCGGTCTGACATCGTACGGCCCGGCGCGGAACGCCGGGCCGCATGTTGGTGGCGCCGTCTCAGCCCTGCGTGTAGACGCCGCCGGCCTTGTGCAGGATCTCGTTGTATTCCTTGAAGATCGCGACGACCTTGGCCTTCATCTCGCTCTCGGCGGCGATTTCGTCCCAGAACTTCATTGCGGCGGCCTCGACCTGCGCCCATTCCTCGTTCGGAACGGTGGTGAGCTTCAGCTTGTCGCCGGTGGCGCGCAGCTTGGCCTCTCCGCCCCAGTACCACTGGTTGCGGTAGGTGTGGCCGGCGTCCACGCAGGCCATCCAGAGCTGCTTCAGGTGCTCGGGCGTGTCGGCCCACTTCTTCTCGTTGACGAACCAGGAACCGATCCAGGCGCCCGAGATGTTGTTGGTGGTGAAGTGGTCGGTCACGTCGGCCCAGCCCACCGTGTAGTCCTCGGTGATGCCCGACCAGGACATGCCGTCGAGCTCGCCGGTCTGCACCGCCACCTGGACGTCCTCGTAGGGGATCGACACCGGCACGACGCCGAACTGCGCCAGGAACCGGCCCGCCGTCGGGAAGGTGTAGAGCCGCAGGCCCTGCAGGTCGGCGAGCGAATTGATCGGGCGCTTGGTGTTGAAGTGGCAGGGATCCTGGCCCGCGGCCGAGAGCCAGACCACGCCGCCGGCCGCCTTGTACTGCTCGCGCCAGATGTCGGCGAGGCCGTACTGGTTGAACAGCACCGGCACGTCGAGGATGTGCTTGGTGGCGAAGGGGAAGTAGCCGCCGAAGACGGAGATTTCCACCGGCGCGGCCATGGAATCGTCGTCGGAATGCACGGCGTCGATCGTGCCCGCCTGCATGGCGCGGAAGAGCTCGCCGGTCGGCACGAGCTGGTCGGCGTAATAGAGCTCGATCTCCATCTCGCCCTTGGCGGCGGCGTTGAACATGTCGACCGCCGGCTTGGTCACGTGCGGGCCGAGCGCGGCGCCCGCATAGGTCTGGAGACGCCACTTGATCGGCGCCTGGGCGATCACCGCCGGGGCGGCGAGCGTGGTGGCGCCGGCCGCGCCCGCGGTGACGAGGCCGGCCTTCTTGATGAAATCGCGTCTGCTCTGCTTGATCATTGTTCCCATCCTTCTCGTTGCATGCGTCACTTCGAATAGTAGTAGTTGGGCAGCCACGTCGCGATCTCGGGGAAGATCCCGATGATCAGCAGCGTGAGCAGCATGATCCCGACGAACGGAAACACCGACCTGTAGATGTCCGTCAGGCTCACCTCGGGCGGCGCCATGGCTCGCATGAGGAAGAGATTGTAGCCGAAAGGCGGCGTCAGGTAAGCGATCTGGCAGGTGATGGTATACATCACGCCGTACCAGACGAGGTCGAAGCCGAGCGCTCCGGCAAGCGGGATGAACAGCGGCGCCACGATGACGAGCATAGCCGTGTCGTCGAGGAAGATGCCGAGGCCAAGGAAGGTGAGTTGCATCAGCAGCAGCACCTGCCAGGGCTCCAGCCCCATGTCGCCGAGGAACAGCCTTTCGATGGAACGCACCGCCCCCAAGCCGTCGAAGACGGCGCCGAAGCACAGCGCCGCCGTGATGATCCAGAAGAACATCGCCGAGATGCCCAGTGTCTTGCGCGTGGTCTCGTGCAGCACGGTCAGGGTCAGCCGGCCGCGCAGCGCCGCCGCCAGGATCGACGAGACCGCGCCGACCGCCGAGCTTTCCACCAGACTGGTCACTCCGGTCAGGAAGAGCCCTGTCATGGCGAGGAAGATCGCGAGCGGGACCAGGCCGGCCTGCGCCAGCGCGATCTTCTGGCCCAGCGTGTAGTTCTCACGCTCCTCCTTCGGCAGGGCCGGTCCGAGGCTCGGCTGCAACGCGCAGCGGATGACGATGTAGAGGATGAAAAGCGCCGCCATCAGCAGGCCGGGGAAAACGCCCGCCATCCAGAGATTGCCGACAGGCTGGCGCGCGATCATTCCGTAGAGAACGAGCACCACGCTCGGCGGCACGAGGATGCCGAGCGAGGAGCCGGCCTGGATGACGCCGGTGACCATGATCTTGTCGTAGCCGCGCCGCAGGAGTTCGGGCAGGGCGATGGTGGCGCCGACCGCCATGCCGGCGACCGAAAGGCCGTTGATCGCCGAGATGATGACCATCATGAAGATCGTGCCGATCGCGAGCCCGCCCCTGACGGGACCGAACCAGACGTGGAACATGCGGTAGAGATCGTCGGCGATGCGCGATTCCGCCAGCATGTACCCCATGAAGACGAACAGCGGCAGCGTCAGCAGCGGATACCACTTCATCACCTTGATGGTGGCCGTGAATGGAATTTCGATGCCGCCCGTCCCCCACAGGAAGAAGGCCGCGACCGCGCCGACGAAACCGATCACCGCGAAGACCCGCTGCCCCGTCAGGAGCAGCAGCATCATTGATGAAAACATGAGGAGGGCGATGAGTTCGTAGCTCACTGGATCGGCTCTCCCCGCGCCGTCGCCCAGTCCTTGAAGAAGAGCGAAATCGCCTGCAGCAGGGTGAAGAAGATGCCGATGTTGAGCACGACCTTTATGGGCCACATCTTCGGCGCCCAGGCCGAGAAGCTCTTTTCGCCGTATTCGAGGGCGTAGATCAGGGACGAGATGCCGCCGATCTGCAGCACGACCAGGAATATGATCAGCACGGCGGCGGTGAACAGGTCGGACCCCGCGCGCTGGCGCACGCTCCAGCGGCCGTAGATCAGGTCCATCCGCACGTGATCGCCTTCCTTCAGCGTGAAGGCGCCGCCGAGCGTGAAGTAGGCGACCATCACGAACTGGGCCATTTCGACGGTCCAGATCGACGGCAGGAAGAACACCTTCATGATCGATGCATAGCCGAGGATACCGATCATGGCGAAGACGAGATACATCGCAAAGAGGCCCATCCAGTGGCTGGCCCTGTCGACGACCCTCACATAGGTCTTGATGGCTTCAGGCACGCAGGACGTCCCCCTTCTCGCGGTTTGCCTTCGCCTCCCGGTCGGTGACGCCCGGTTCTTGGATGCCGGACAGAATGGTTGCGAGACGTTCGGCCCAGAGTTCCTGGCCGGCCGCGTCGCCGATTTCATCATTGCGGATCTCGATCATCGCGCAAGGCAGTTCGCGCGATCGCGCATGCCTTTCGAGCGAATAGTACACCCGATCTGCCGGCGCGTAGGGCTCGTTGTCGCCGACGGTGACGCCGTCGATGGCCGCCAATGCATCGATCATCGGCGCCGACAGGCGCTCGTCGCCATCGTGGATGATGCCGACGTGCCAGGGACGCGAGATGCCGCGGTAGACGGGCGTAAAGGAATGGACCGAGACGATCATCGTCGGGCGGCCGGACACAAGTCTCTCCTCGATGATGGCGTCGATCGCATCATGGAAGGGCGCGTGGGCGAGCGCGATGCGCCGCGCGCGATCGTTCGGGGCGACGGCCTGGTTGGCCGGGATCACGGTCGTCTCGCTCACCGCCGGCATCAGGTCGGGCGCGTCGAGCGGCCGGTTGCAGTCGACGATCAGTCGGGAGATCGCGGATTCCACCAGCACCGCGTCGAGCCGCTCTGCCATGAGGCGGGAGACCGGCGAAGCGCCAGGGTCCCAGGCGATGTGACGCGCAAGCTCGCTCTCCGGCAGGCCCAGCGTGCCATATCCGTCCGGAATCCGATTGGATGCGTGGTCGCAGATGAGGACGAACGGCCCGGCGGCGTCGCGGTTGACGATCCGGACCGGTCCCGTCTCAGCCTCTCCCATCCCCAGCCCCGCAATCATGCCCGACCTGTTCCCGCGCTGTATGGATTGTTACGTTTTTTGTATCTTTGCGCCACCATGGATGATTTGATACGCCGCCTGCCGGTTTGTCAAACCGCATTTTCGACTGGAGGAGCGGTCAGGGTGGTTTCGGCGAAGGGGGATGGATGGGCACGAGCATAGCCGAGCTGATCACCGATCGCATGGACGCGATGCCGGCGGGCGAACGCCGCGCCGCGCAGACGCTGATCGCCAACTATCCGCTGGCCGGACTTAGGACGGTGGCCGATTTTTCCCAGCATGCCGGGGTCAGTTCGCCCACGATCCTGCGATTCGTCGCGCGCCTCGGTTTCCACAACTATTCCGAGTTCCAGGCAACCCTGCAGGACGAGCTTGCCGCCCAGTTGCAGTCGCCGCTCTCCCGCACCGGGACACAGGCGCAGCCTCGCGGCGACGAACCGGCGACGTTGGCCGCCACGCTCGAGAATATCCGCGAGACCTTCGGCCACGTCTCGCCGCGCCAGATGGACGAGATCGTCGCGCTGCTGGCAAATCCAAGGGCCAGCATACACCTGATCGGCGGGCGCTTCACCGATCCGATCGCGCGCTACATGGCGGCCCACATGAGCATCATCCGGCCGAACGTCTTCCACCTCTCCGGCCAGGAGAGCAACTGGCGCGACCGGCTGATCGACATGGGCCGGCGCGACGTGCTCTTCGTGTTCGACATCCGCCGCTACCAGGACAGCCTGCTGCAGCTCGCCGAGGCCGCGCACAAGCGCGGTATCCAGATCGTGCTCGTCACCGACCAGTGGCTTTCGCCCATCGCCCGCTTCGCGCGCCACGTCGTTGCCGGCCGCACCGCGGTGCCGTCGGCCTGGGATTCCTCGGCCGCGCTCTTCGTTTTCGCCGAGGCGCTGATCGGCGACCTCACCCGCAGGCTGGAGAGCGAAAGCGCCAAGCGCATCCGCGAACTGGAGACGTTGCGGAAGGGCTGACGGCCGCCTGCGACCGCGGCCGGTTGATCCATTCGGGATTTGGGCACGTATTACAGAACGTTAATCCAGTTTCGCGTGCATACAGCGCCGCATGATGTACATAATGGCCGTCTATGAGCGTCCGCAGGCGCAGACGGATGTCGAGCCTGGGAGGCGGCGTTTCGGATGACTGTCCGGCCCGCGACGCCAAGCATCTCGAAACGGAGTACCGGATGTCGATCTGGAAACAGTCAGCCCTGACCTTCGCCCTTCTCGTGGCGGCCTTCTTCGGCTGGCTGCAATTCTATCCCGGCTCGACCGAGACACTGGCGAAACTGGGTATCCGGAATGTACCCTTCGCCCCCGAAGCCGGCCCTGCGCCATCCGCCGGCGGGCAGGCCGGTGCAGGCGGCAATCGCGGCGGGGGCTTCGGCGGACAACAGTCCTCGGTCGTGGCGCAGCCGGTGCTCGAACTCACCATCAATGATCGCCTGACGGCGATCGGCACGGGGCGCGCGGTCCGCTCCGTCATAGTCACGCCCTTCGCGAGCGGCCGCCTCACCGAGGTGCTGGTCGAGTCGGGGGCGACCGTCGAACAGGGACAGGTCATCGCCCGCCTTGATTCGCAAGCCGAGCAGATCGCGTACGACCGGGCTCAGGTCGCCATGCAGGACGCGCAGGCGCGCGTCGAGCGGTTCCAGGCGCTTCGAAACTCCAATGCCGCGACGGCCGTGCAACTCACCGACGCCGAGGTGCAACTCGACAATGCGCGCCTGGCGCTGCGCGACGCCGAACTGGCGCTCGAGCGCCGCTCGATCGAGGCGCCGATCGGAGGGGTGGTCGGCATCCTGCCGATCACCGCCGGAAACTACGTCACCTCGCAGACCGAAATCGCCACCATCGACGACCGCTCCGAAATCCTCGTCGACTTCTGGGTTCCCGAGCGCTTCGCCAGCATGATCACGGTCGGCTCCTCGCTGACCGCCGCCTCCGTCGCGCGGCCGGGCGAGGTCTTCGACGGCAACGTCAGTGCCGTCGACAACAGGATCGAGACCGACAGCCGCACGTTGCGGGTGCAGGCGAGGCTTCCCAACGAAAGCGACAGGCTGCGCGCCGGCATGGCCTTCGAGGTCGGCATGCGGTTTCCGGGCGACACGTTCCCCGCGGTCGATCCGCTGGCTGTCCAGTGGGGCACGGATGGCGCCTATGTCTGGGCGATCCGGGGCGGCCGCGCCGAGCGCATTCCTGTCCGCATCATCCAGCGCAACACCGACAGCGTTCTCGTCGATGCGTCGCTCACGCTGCAGGACACGGTGGTGACCGAGGGGCTGCATGCCGTGCGCGAAGGCGCGGAGGTGCGGATTGCCGGCCGCGCGGGCGAAACCGCGGCCAACCCGGCCGCGGCCGGCGGCTCGTGACGGGAGACGCGGGATGGATCTGAAGACCGAACGCCAGGAAGCCGGCATCACCGCGCTGTTCGTGCGCAGACCGGTGCTCGCCTTCGTTTTCAACATGCTGATCGTGGTGGCCGGCCTCGCCGCCTTCTTCGGCGTCGAGATCCGCGAACTTCCCGACGTCGACCAGCCGGTGATCACCATCCGAACCGATTTCAGCGGCGCCGCCGCCGAAACGATCGACCGCGAGGTGACCGGCGTCATCGAGGGCGCCGTCTCGCGCGTAGCGGGCGTGAAGTCGATCTCGTCGTCGTCCTCCTTCGGCCAGAGCCGCGTGACGGTGGAATTCCGCGACGACGTCGATATCGACACCGCCGCGTCGGACCTGCGCGACGCGGTCGGCCGTGTCGTCAACAACCTGCCGGCGGACGCCGACGCGTCCCGCATCGTCAAGGCCGACGCCAACGCGCAGGCGGTCGTGCGCCTGGGCGTCACGTCCGACCGGATGTCCGTCGAGGACATGACGGTGCTGGTGGAGGACGAGATCGTCGATGCGCTCTCGGCCGTGCCCGGCGTGGCCGACGTGCAGGTCTACGGCGATCGCAGCAAGATCTTCCGCATCGACATCGACCAGGGGAAGATGGCGAGCCTGAACCTGACGGTCGCCGACCTGACGAGCGCGCTGTCGTCGATCTCCTTCGACACGCCGGCCGGCTCTCTGACCTCCAACACGCAGGACCTCGTCGTCCGCGCCACCGCCTCGGTGAACTCTCCCGAGGCCTTCGAGAACTTGATCGTCAACCGACGTGCGCGGCTGGGCGACTTCGCCACCGTGACGCTCGGCCCCGACATCGGCCAGTCGCAGCTCCGCGCCAACGGCAAGGCCGGCATCGGGCTCGGAATCATCCGCGCGGCGCAGTCCAATACGCTGGAAATCTCGGAGGGCGTGCGCGAGGCCGCGGCGCGCATCCAGGAGAACCTGCCCGAGGGCATGACGATCGAGATCACCAGCGACGACGCCACCTTCATCACCGGCGCCATCCACGAGGTCGAGATCGCGCTCGCCATCTCGGTGAGCGTCGTGCTGCTGATCATCTTCGTGTTCCTGCTCGACTGGCGCGCGACGATCATCCCGGGGCTGGCCATGCCGGTGGCGCTGATCGGCACGCTGGCGGCGATCTATCTCGTCGGCTTCTCGGTCAACATCCTCACCTTGCTCGCCCTCGTGCTGGCGACCGGCCTCGTCGTCGACGACGCCATCGTCGTGCTGGAGAACATCGTGCGCCGCCGCAACGAGGGCATGGGCCCCCGCGCCGCCGCCGTGCTCGGCACCGACGAGGTGTTCTTCGCCGTCATCGCCACCACGGCGACGCTGATCGCGGTGTTCGTGCCGCTTTCCTTCCTGCCGGGCCAGACCGGCGGCCTCTTTCGCGAGTTCGGCTTCGTGCTCGCCATCGCCGTGTTCCTGTCGTCGCTGGTGGCGCTGTCGCTCTGTCCCATGCTCGCTTCGCGCATCCTCAAGGAAAGCAAGGGCGAAGCGGAGAGCCGCGGCGGCATCCTCGGCGGCATCGGCGGCGCGCTGGCCAGGCTCTACCGGCGCATGCTGCGCACCTGCCTCAACGCGCCGATGGTGGTGGTCGCGGTCTCGATCCTGTTCGCCGCGCTCGCGGCAAGCCTCTATCCGACGATCAAGTCCGAGCTGACGCCGTCGGAGGACCGCTCGATGGCCTTCCTGCGCATTTCCGCGCCACAGGGCGTGAGCCTCGACTACCTGGCCCATCAGATGCGCACGATCGAGACGCTGATCCAGCCGCTACGGGATTCCGGCGAGGTCACCAGCACGTTCTCGATCGCGGGACAGGGCGGGTCGTCCAACAGCGGCTTCATGGTGTTGCGGCTGGCCGACTGGGCGGACCGCGCCCGTTCGCAGCAGCAGATCGTCGCCGACATCAGCCGCATCGTCCAGAACGTTCCGGGCGTCCGCGCCTTTGCCTTCCAGCCCAACAGCCTGGGCATCCGAGGCGCCGGCAGCGGCCTCCAGTTCGCGGTCGCGGGCAACAACTACGAGCAGTTGCGCGAGGCCGCGCAGAAGATCGTGGCGGATCTCGAGCGCGACCCGCGCTTCAGCCAGCCGCGACTTTCCACCGACGCCACGCAGCCGCAGCTTTCGGTCTCGATCGACCGCGAGCGCGCCTCCGACCTCGGCATCGAGATTGGAGGCCTGGGCGCGGCCATGCAGGCCATGCTCGACGGCCGGCAGATCGGCCAGGTGTTCATCGACGACCGTTCCTTCGACGTGAAGCTCGTGTCGACGACCAACCCGATCAACGACCCGACCGACCTGGAGAACATCTTCATCCGGACCGGCGATGGCCGCTTCGTGCCGGTCTCCACCATCGCGTCGCTGCGCGAGCAGGCGGTGCCGCCCGGCCTCGACCGGGAGCAGCAACTGCGTTCGGTGGGCATTACCTCCGCGCTGGCCCCCGACTTCGCGCTCGGCGAGGCCTACCGCGTGGCGCAGGACATCGCGGCGCCGCACCTGCCGGCCGGCTCGCGCGTCATCCCGCTGGCGGAGGCCGCCACGCTCGGCGAGCAGTCCTCGTCGATGGCGCGCACCTTCGGCTTCGCCATCGTCATCATCCTCTTGGTGCTCGCGGCGCAGTTCGAGAGCTTCGTGTCGGCCGTCATCATCATGGCCACCGTCCCGCTCGGTCTCGCCTGCGCGGTGTTCGCCATGCTGCTCACCGGCACCAGCATGAACGTCTACAGCCAGATCGGACTGGTGCTTCTCGTCGGCATCATGGCCAAGAACGGCATCCTGATCGTGGAGTTCGCCAACCAGCTGCGCGACCGCGGCCAGGGCGTGCGCGAGGCGATCGAAAACGCCGCCAACATCCGCCTGCGCCCGGTGATGATGACCATGATCTGCACCATCGTCGGCGGGGTGCCGCTGATCATGGCCGCAGGCGCCGGCGCGGAAGCCCGTATCGCGCTCGGCTGGGTGATCGTGGGCGGGCTCGGCCTCGCCACCGCCTCGACGCTGTTCCTGACGCCGGTCGCCTACCTCATCCTCGGCCGCTTCGTGACGCCCAAGGCGCATGAGGAGGAGCGGCTGCACAGGGAGATCGAGGCGGCCCGAAATCCTGCGCCCTCGCCGGTTCCGGGAGAATAGCGGGCGCGGCGGCTCCGCTGCCCCGGGCCTGCGTCAGTTCCGCAGCCCCGGCGCTTCCTGGCCGGTGCGCTCGACATACTCGACATAGCCGCCGCCATAGGCATGCATGCCGTCCGGCGTCAGTTCCAGCACGCGGTTGGACAGCGCGGCGAGGAAATGCCGGTCGTGGCTGACGAAGAGCATGGCGCCCTCATAGCGTGCCAGCGCCTCGATCAGCATCTGCTTGGTGGCGATGTCGAGATGGTTGGTCGGCTCGTCGAGGACGAGGAAGTTCGGCGGGTCGAACAGCATCCTGGCCATCACCAGCCGCACCTTCTCGCCGCCGGACAGCACCCGGCACTTCTTCTCGATCTCGTCGCCGGTGAAGCCGAAGCAGCCGGCGAGCGCGCGTAGCGGCGCCTGGCCGGCCTGCGGGAAGGAATCCTCCAGCCACTCCAGGATGGTGGCCTCCCCGTCGAGCAGTTCCATCGCATGCTGGGCGAAATAGCCCATCCTGACGCTTGGCCCGCGCGCCACGGTCCCCTCGTCGGGTTCGGCCGCGCCAGCCACGAGTTTCAACAGCGTCGACTTGCCCGCGCCGTTGACTCCCATCACGCACCAGCGCTCGCCGCGCCTGACCTGGAAGTCGAGCCCCTCGTAGATGCGGCGCGAGCCGTAGCTCTTGTGGACGTTCCTCAGCGTCGCGACGTCCTCGCCCGAGCGCGGTGCCGGCTGGAACTCGAAGCGCACCGTCTGCTGGCGCTTCGGCGGCTCGACGCGGTCGATCTTGTCGAGCTTCTTGACCCGGCTCTGCACCTGCGCGGCATGGCTGGCGCGCGCCTTGAATCGCTCGATGAAGGCGATCTCCTTGGCCAGCATCGCCTGCTGGCGCTCGAACTGCGCCTGCTGCTGGACCTCGGCCAGCGCCCGCTGCTGGCGGTAGAACTCGTAGTCGCCGGAGTAGGACGTGAGCGCGCCGCCGTCGATCTCGATGATCTTGGAGACGATGCGGTTCATGAACGCACGGTCGTGGGAGGTCATCACGAGCGCACCGTCGAAGCCCTTGAGGAAGGATTCGAGCCAGATCAGGCTCTCGATGTCGAGATGGTTGGAGGGTTCGTCCAGCAGCATGACGTCGGGCCGCATCAGCAGGATCTTCGCGAGCGCGACGCGCATCTTCCAGCCACCGGACAGCTTGCCGACGTCGCCGTTCATCATGTCTTCGCTGAAGCCGAGCCCGCCCAGAACCTCGCGCGCCCGGCCCTCCAGCGCATAGCCGTCGAGCTCGTCGAAGGCGGCCTGCACCTCGCCGTAGCGGGTGATGATCTCGTCCATGTCGTCGGCGCGGTCGGGATCGCCCATCGCCGCCTCGAGCTCGGCCATCTCGGACGCGAGCGCGCTGACGGGACCGACGCCGTCCATCACCTCGACGACCGCGCTGCGGCCGGCCATGTCGCCGACATCCTGGCTGAAATAGCCGATGCGCACACCGCGATCGACCGAGACCTGGCCCTCGTCGGGCAGTTCCTCGCCGGTCATCATGCGAAACAGCGTGGACTTGCCAGCGCCATTGGGGCCGACAAGGCCGACCTTCTCGCCGCGCTGGATCGCAGCCGATGCCTCGATGAAGACGATCTGCTTGCCGTTCTGCTTGCCGATGCTTTCGAGACGGATCATGCGTGTGGGACCTGGTTGCCGGGGAGCGGTGCCGCCTTTCGCAGATGCGAAGGGACGCGCCCCTAAACCATCGCAGGCGTGCGGACGCAAGCCCAACGCTCGACGGACGATCGTTCCGACCAAGGAAAAGGGGCCGGCGGATCGCTCCGCCGGCCCCTTCCTTGATTCGCCGTCGCAGCTTACTGGGACTGGCTCGGGTCGATCCGGCCGACCTCGATCCACTTGCCGCCTTCGATCTTGGAGATGATGATCAGGTTGCCGCCCTGGTGGTCGGCGCCGATGTCGATCGGCACATCGTTGATCACGTCATCGTACTTCGTGGCTTCCATCGCTGCCTTGAAGCTCTCGGCGGTCAGGTCCTTGCCGGCACCCTCGAGACCCTTCACCAGCGTGATCGCGGCGCTATAGCCGAGCTGCGCGGCCGTGTCGGCCGGCTGGCCGGCATAGGCCTGGAAGCTCTCGGCCCAGGCCTTGACCTCCGGATTGTCCATGCGAGCCTCGAAATCGGACCAACCTGCGGCGGCGTAGTAGCCCTCCGTGACGCCTTCCGGCACCTTGGCGACGGCGGTGTTGAAACCGGCCGAGGAGCCGATGAACGACACGTCGGTCCAGCCGAGCTTTTTGGCCGTCCCGAAGGCGACGATGGTCTGGCGCACGCCGAGCGCGGTCGCGACGATGTCGCAACCCGCCTCGCGCAGCTTCTGGATCGAGCCGACGAAATCCTGCTCGTCGGGCTTGTGGGTGGTCTCGGCCGCCCAGGTCAGCCCGAGCGCCGCGGCCTCGTCCTTGGCGCCTTCCTCGATCTCCTTGCCGAAGTCGGACGGGATGTACATGGCGCAGACTTCCTTGGCGCCCTTCTCCTTGGCGAGGTACTGGACCCCGGCGCGGAGCTGGTCGTAGTAGGACGAGAAGCCAGCATACTTGTAGGTGATGTCGCCTTCCAGCATCTGCCGCGCGGCCGTCAGCGGGCCGACGTTCGCCACCTGCTTGGACTCCATGATCGGGAAGCCGGCGATGTTGTGCGGCGTCCCGAGGTTGAGGATCATCGCGAACACGCGGTCGGAATTGACCAGCTTGTTGAAGTTCTGCACCGCCTTCGGCACCTGGTAGCCGTGATCCTCGACGACGAAGCGGATCTTGCGGCCGTTGATGCCACCCTTCGCGTTGACGTCGTCGAAGACCTGCTGCGCGGCCTTGATGGCGCCGACGTTGAAGGCGGCGAAGATGCCCGACAGGTCGCCGTTCGAGCCGATGACGATCTCGGTGTCGCTCACGCCCTGCGTGGCATAGGCCGCGGAGGCCATGCCGGCCGCGAGGCCCATGGCGAGCACGCTTTTTCCGATGATGGATTTCATGATTTCAGTTTCCTCCTGGTTGTTCAGTTCCCGGCATGGCCGTTCTGGCCATACATATCGTCGATCAGCTTCTTGTGTTTCTGTTCGACGAAACTGCGCTTCAACTTCATCGTGGCCGTCAGCTCCTCGTCCTCGGCGGTGAGCAGCACATCGATCAAGCGGAAGTCCTTGATCTGTTCGACGCGAGCGAACTCGCTGTTGGTCTCGGCGACGACGCCGCCGATGAGGTCCCGCACCTCCTGCGCCGCGCAGAGCGAGCGGAAGTCGTTGAAGGGGACGCGGCGCTCCTGCGCGAACTTCTCGACGTTCTCCTGGTCGATCATGATCAGGCACGACAGGAAATTGCGCTTGTCGCCGATCACGACGGCGTCGGAGATGTAGGGCGAGAACTTGAGACGGTTCTCGATCTCGGCCGGCGTGATGTTCTTGCCGCCCGCCGTGATGATGATGTCCTTCACGCGGCCGGTGACGTAGACGAAGCCCTGGTTGTCGATCCGGCCGACGTCGCCGGTCTTCAGCCAGCCGTCCTCGGTGATCGTCTCGGCCGTCTTCTCCGGCTTGTTCCAGTAGCCCTTGAAGACGTTGCCGCCCTTGTACTGGATCTCGCCGTCGGGCGCGATGCGGACCTGCCCGCCCGGCACCACCGGGCCGACGCTGCCGGTCTTGTACTTTTCGATCAGGTTGACCGAGATGACGCCGGAGCTCTCGGTCATCCCGTAACCCTCGAGCACGGTGATCCCGACGGCCTTGTACCAGCGCAGCAGGTCCGGCGAGATCGGCGCGGCGCCCGTGGTTCCCCGGCGCAGCCGCTCGAAGCCGAGCATGCGACGCAGGTTCTTCAGGACCATGAAGTCCCAGAAGGCATAGGCGAGCCGCGTCCCGAACGGCACCGGATCGCCGTTCTCGAGCGCCTCCGCCCGCGCCCGGCCGGCCGCGAGCGCGCGCTTGTAGGCCCACTTGCCGATGCCCGTCGCCTCGTTGGCCATGATGGTGATGCGGGAATAGACCTTTTCCCAGACCCTCGGGACCGCCGTGAAGACGTGCGGCGACACTTCGCGCAGGTTGTCGAACACCGTCTCCGTGCTCTCGGCGAAATTCACCGTCGAGCGCAGGCCGATCGGCGTGAAGACGCTGATCAATCGTTCCAGGATATGGCAGAGCGGCAGGAAGCAGAGTTGTTCGTCTGTGTCCTCGACCGGCAGCGTCAGCACCGAGCCGATGATCGAGACGATGATGTTCTCATGGCTGATCATGGCGCCCTTCGGCGGCCCGGTGGTGCCAGAGGTGTAGACGAGGATCGCCGTGTCCTTCGGGTCCGATTTCGCGATCTCCTCGTCGAAGCGGGTCGGGTTGGCCTTCAGGAACTCCCGGCCGATCCGGTAGAGATCGTCGAGGAAGATCACCTTGTCGTCGGAAAAGTCGTGCAGGCCCTCGCGGTCGTAGACGATGACTTTCGAAAGCCCCGGCATCTGGTCCTTGACCGACAGGTACTTGTCGAGCTGCTCGTCGTTCTCCACGAACAGGAAGCGGCTGTCGGAATCGTTGACGAGATAAGCGAGCTGCTTGGCGGAATCGGTGGTGTAGACGCCGGACGAGATGCCGCCGGCCGACTGCACGCCGAGATCGGTGTAGATCCATTCCTTGTTGTCTTCCGACAGGATCGAGACGACCTCGCCGCGCTTGAGCCCGAGCGCCAAGAGGCCGAGCCCGATCAGGCGGGCATGCTCGAAAAAGTCGTCCCACGTGTAGGACAGCCAGATGCCGTAATCCTTCTCGCGGTGCGCCACCTTCGACTTGAGTTCCAGGCAGCGCTGCCTGAACAGCTTCACCAGCGTATCGCAGCCGTCGAAATAGAACGGCCCCGGTCCCTCCAGTTGGGCGTTGAAGGAAAAGCCGCGCACCGTCTGCATCTGCGGCAGTCTCTCGGCGATGGTCATCCAGTCCTCCTCCCGTTCCGCGCCTGCTACCGCCAGGTCTTCTTCTGTTTCCAGCGCTTCTGGCCGCGCTGCGATTCCTCCGACTGGACGCCCAGGTAGAACTCCTGGATATCCTTCGATTGCAGCAGACGTTTGGCGTCGTCGGCCATGACGATGCGGCCGAGTTCCATCACGTAGCCGTAGTCGGCGACCTCGAGCGCCACCTTGGCGTTCTGCTCGACCAGCATCATGGTCACGCCCTGCTCGCGGTTGAGCCGGCGGATGATCTGGAAGATCTCCTTCACCAGCAGCGGCGAGAGGCCGAGGCTCGGCTCGTCGAGCAGCATCAGTTTCGGCCGCGCCATCAAGCCGCGCCCGATCGCCAGCATCTGCTGCTGGCCGCCCGACAGGGTGCCCGCCGCCTGCCGCCGCCGCTCGGCGAGAATCGGGAAGTAGGAGAACACCATCTCCTCGTCCTTGCGCACGCCGTCGGCGTCGTTGCGCACGAAGGCGCCCATGCGCAGGTTCTCCTCCACCGTCAGCAGCGGAAACACCTCGCGGCCTTCCGGCACGTGGACGATTCCCATGCGCACCACCTTGTCGGGGGCCGCGCCGGCGATGTTTTCGCCGCCATACATGATCTGGCCCTTCTCCGGGTCCATCACGCCGGAGATGGTCTTCATCAGCGTCGTCTTGCCCGCGCCGTTGGCGCCGAGCACGGTGACGATCTGCCCCTCGCGCACCTCCAGGCTGCAGCCCCGGATCGCCATGATCGGGCCGTAATAGCTCTCGAGGTTGCGCACCGAAAGCACGACGGATTTCTCCTGCGCGGCGGCCGGGCGGGCGGCGACATTGGTGAGCGCGCTCATCAGGCGACCTCCCTTTCGATCTCGTCGGATCCGCCGATATAGGCCTCGATCACCTTCGGATCGTTCTGCACCTCCTGCGCGGTGCCGAGCGACAGCACCTTGCCGTCGGCCAGCGCCAGCACCCGGTCCGACACCGCCGAGACGAGGTGCATGTCGTGCTCGACCATCAGCACGGTCACGCCCATCTGCTTCTTGATGTCCTCGATCCAGAAGGCGACGTCCTGCGTCTCCTCCACCGACAGGCCCGAGGCCGGCTCGTCGAGCAGCAGCAGGCGCGGCTCGATCGCCAGCGCGCGGCCCATCTCGACGACCTTGCGCACGCCATATGGCAGGCCGGCGATGTACTTGTCGCGGTAGGCCTGGAGGTCGAGGAAGTCGATCACCTTCTCCACCGCCGCGCGGTGGCGGCGCTCCTCTTCGCGCACGGAAGGCGTGAACAGGATCTCGGTGATGAAGTTCGACTTGCGGTGGCGGTGGCGGCCGACCAGCAGGTTCTGCAGCACCGTCGCCTGCTCGAACAGCTCGATGTTCTGGAAGGTGCGCGCGATGCCGAGCTTGGCGATGTCGTGCGGCGGATGCCTGAGCAGGCTTTCGCCCGCGAAGCGGATGTCGCCCTCGACAGGATCGTAGATGCGGCTGATCAGGTTGAACACGGTCGACTTGCCGGCCCCGTTCGGCCCGACCAGCGCGAACACCTCGCCCTCCTCCACCGAAAAGGAGACCTGGTTGACGGCAATGACGCCGCCGAAGCGCAGTGTGACGTTGTCGATCTCGAGCAGGCTCATCGCATGCGCTCCGTCTTCAGGTAGCTCTTCTGGCGGCGGAACATGTCCTTCCGGTAGAAGGGAAACAGCTCGAAATAGGTGCGGATCTTGAGCCACCGGCCGTAGATGCCCATCGGTTCGAACAGGATGAAGCCGATCAGGATGGCGCCGAAGATCGCCGACTCGAGGCCGGGAATGGCGACGGTTCCGCCGCCGACGAAGCCGGAGATCAGGTCGCGCGAGATCGCGATCGCCTGCGGCAGCAGCGCCACGATGATCGCGCCGAAAAAGGCGCCGTGGATCGACCCCAGCCCGCCGATGACGATCATCAGGAGGAGCTGGATCGAGATGATGATGTTGAAGGTCTCGTTGTTGAAGATGCCGGCGAAATGCCCCATCAGCGCGCCGGCGAGCCCGGTGATCGCGGTGGAAATGCCGAAGGACAGCGCCTTGGTGCGGGCGACGTTGACGCCCATCGCCTGTGCCGAGACTTCCGAATCGCGCACGGCCGCGAAGGCGCGCCCGAGCGGCGAGCGCAGGATGTTGCGGTAGGCGAGCACGACGACCACCGCCACGAACAGCACCAGCCAGTAGAACCGGTCCGGCGTCGCGTAGCGGTCGAACTGCAGGCCGAATATGTCGATCGTCGGCGCAAACAGTCCCACCACGCCGTTGGTCAGCGGCTCGGCGATGACGATCAAATCGTCCGTGAGGATCGAGATCGCGAGCGTTCCGATGGCGAGGTAGATGCCGTGCAGCTTGGTCATCGGCATCGCGATCAGCGCTCCGGCGAGACCGGCGATCACGCCCGCGAGCGGGAACGACAGCAGGAACGGCAAGCCAAGCTTCTGCTGCAGCAGCACGTTGGCGTAACAGCCCACCGCCAGGAACGCCGCGTGGCCGAGGCTCGCCTGGCCGGTCTGCCCGACCAGGATCATCAGCCCCATGCCGGCGATGGCCCAGATCAGCATGTTGGTCATCTCGCCGATCCAGAACGTCCCCAACAGGAACGGCAGGGCGAGCGCGAGAGCCAGCAGCAGCATGTACCAGCCCGCCTGCGCGCCATGTCGGAAGTAGTTGATGTCGGCGTCGTAGGAGGTCTTGAAGACTGTCCGCATGATCTCAGACCTTCTTCCTGTGGACCTGGGCGAGGATGCCGTGCGGCCTGAACACGAGGATCAGGAAGAGCAGCAGGTAGGGCATGATCTGCGAGTAGCCGGCGGCGATGTAGTAGGACGCGAACGGTTCGATCAGGCCGACGATGATGCCGCCGAGCAGCGCGCCGGGCAGCGATCCGAAGCCGCCAATGACCGCCGCCGCGAAGGCCTTGATGCCGAGCAGGCCGATCGACGGGTCGATCGAGCCCTTGGAGGCGAACAGGATGCCGGCAACCGCCGCCACCGCGCCGGCAAGCGCCCAGATCAGCGAATGGACGCGCTTGACGGGGATCCCCATGTAGTAGGCGGCGAGCTGGTTCTGCGAGGCCGCCTGCATGGCGACCCCGAGCTTGGTGCGGTTGAAGTAGAAGTAGAGCAGCACCGTGAGGATGACGGTGACGATGATGATCGTGACTTCGTCCAGTCCCAGCACGATGCCGCCGAAGCGCACGTCCTTGCCGGCGATCGGCGATTCCAGCGAGACGGGTTGGTGCCCCCAGATGACGCCGGCCACGAAGCGCAGCACGAAGCCGAGCGCGATGGTCAGGATGACGACGGCGACCTGGCTCTGGCCGAACATGCGCCGCAGGACGAGCATGTCGAGGAGATAGCCGAAGGCCCCCATGCAGGTGATGGCGATCGGCACCGAGATCCAGAAGGGCAGGCCCCAGAACTGGTCATTGGTCAGGCCCAGCGTGATGAAGGCGCCGAGCATCATGAAATCGCCCTGGGCGAAGTTCACGGCCTCCGTGGCCTTGTAGATCAGCACGAAGCCCAGCGCGATCAGGCCGTAGACGCATCCATTGGCCAGTCCGCTGACGAATAACTGCAAAACGTCCAAGACGTTCTCCTCCCGCAGTTGCACGGTCTGACGCCGCGCTTTCCTCCACTCTACAGACGAGGTTGCCGTTCCCGCAAGCAAGCCCCGTCCCGTTCCGTCATGGCCTGATGAACACCTTCCCGTTCGGCTTGGCATGTTCGGCCGGAACCATCGCGATCGCATCCTCCAGCGGCACGATGGCATTGACGTCGGTCGCCCACCGGCCATCGGCGAAGCGCATCTGCGCCTCGCGGATGGTGGCGATCTTGGTTTCCATTGATGACTTGCGCATCCATTCCGTCAGCCAGAAGCCCTCGATGCGCTTGCGCATGAAGATCAGCTGTCCCGGCTCGGGGATCGGCGTCGTCGCGGTGTCGAGCCGGCCATAGACGATCCAGCGCGCGCCCTTCGGCATGGCGTTGAAGATCTGGCCGGCGAGCGGCCCGGTCACGGCGTCGAGGAAGATGCGCGGCTGTTCCGCCCGCATCACCTCCTGCAATCTTTGCGGAAAGTCCGGCGCGGTCTCGTTGAGCACGTGCGCGGCGCCCGCCTGCCTCAGCATCTCGATCTGGTCGTCGCGCCTGACGATGGCGATCGGGCGGTAGCCTTCGTCGCGCGCCACGCCCATCATAAGCTTGCAGAGCTGGCTCGCGCCGGCCGTCAGAACGAAGGCCTTCTCGCCCTCCTCCCTGACGATGCCGAACATGGCGAGCGCGGTGAGCGGGTTGACGATCATGGCCGCGGCGTCGGCATCCTTGACGGCGTCGATGACCGGGATGCAGACGGCGGCTTCGGCGACCGCGTATTCGGCCCATGACCCCCAGTTGGAGAGCCCGGTGGCGAAGGCGACGCGCTGGCCGAGGAGGCGCCGTGCCTCGGGGCTGTCGCCGGCGGCCGCCACGATGCCCACCCCCTCGAACCCGGCCGGCTGGCCCCTGTGGCGCGGCTGGCCGTAGAGCCCCTTGAGGAACATCACGTCGGACGGGTTGATGGAGGCAAGGCTGACCTTCACCAGCACCTGCGACGGACCGGGCTTCGGCACGCCGATCTCGCCATAGTGCACGTAGGCCGCCATCGAATCGAGCCGGGCGTCCGACCGCGTGGTCGAGTAGCCGTCGTCGACCAGCAGCAGCGCCTTCATTTTTTCGGGGATGGTCAAGGCGGGCGTTCCCTTCATGGCTTCAGGATGATCTTGCCGGACGAGCCGCGGTTCAGCACCCGCGTCAGCACGGCGGCGGCGTCGGCCAGCGGATACTCGCCCTCGATCACAGGCTTGACCTTGCCGGCCCTGTACCAGCCGATCAGTTCGCGCATGTTGTCGGCATAGACGGCAGGCTCCCGGCGGGTGAAGTCGCCCCAGAACACGCCGACGACGCTGAACCCCTTCACCAGCGCGAGGTTGACCGGGAACTTCGGGATCGTGCCCGAGGCGAAGCCGATGACGAGCAGGCGCCCGCCCCAGCCCATCGAGCGCGACAGCGCGTCGAAGCTCTCGCCGCCGACCGGATCGTATCCAACGTCGACGCCCTTGCCGCCGGTCGCGTCCTTGAGCGCGTCCTTGAGATTGTCGTAGCCGAGCACGATGTCGGCGCCGGCCGCGCTCGCGATCGCGCGCTTTTCCTCCGAGGAGGCGACGCCGATGACGCGCGCGCCCATCGCCTTGCCGATCTGGATGGCGGCGGTGCCCGTCAACCCGCCCGCGCCGAGCACGCACAGCGTCTCGCCGGGCTTCAACTGGCCACGCTGCTTGAGCGCGTAGTGCGAGGTGCCGTAGCCGCAGAGGAGAGCGCAGGCGTCGGCCGCCGTCACGCCGTCGGGAAGCGGCAGGACGCTGCCCTCGGGGGCGGCGACCTTCTCGGCATAGCCGCCGAGGCTGCCGAGGGCGGCGACGCGGTCGCCCACCTTGACCGAGCGGACCTCGTCGCCGACCGCGATGACCCTGCCCGCCACCTCCATGCCCGGCACGAAGGGGACCGGCGGCTTCATCTGGTAGAGACCCTGCACCAGAAGGCCATCGGGAAAGTTCACCCCGATCGCCTCCGCCTGGATGACGACGTCGCGTCCCTTCGCCTCCGGCTCGGGCCAGTCGGCGTAGGCGAGGTTCTCGAGCGGCCCATAGTCGCGGGCGACGATCGCCTTCATCGGCTCACACCCTTTCCTGCGTGTATTTCTTCAGTTCCTGCCGCGCCACCTGGCGGCGGTGCACGGCGTCCGGCCCGTCGGCGAAGCGCAAGGTGCGCAGATGCGTCCAGCTGCGCGCCAGCGGCGTATCCTGGCTGATGCCCTGCGCGCCGAACATCTGCACGGCCTCGTCGGTGACCTTGAGCGCGACCTGCGGCGCCACCACCTTGATCTGGCTGATCCACGGCGCCGCGGCCTTGGCGTCGCCCTGGTCCATCATCCAGGCTGCCTTGAGGCAAAGCAACCGCGCCATCTCGATTTCCATGCGGCAGGTGGCGATGATGTCGTAGTTGGCACCGAGCTTGGCCAGCGGCTGGCCGAAGGCCTCACGGCGCATGGCGCGCTGGCACATCAGCTCCAGCGCCCGTTCCGCCTGGCCGATGGCGCGCATGCAGTGATGGATGCGGCCGGGTCCGAGCCGGCCCTGGGCGATCTCGAAGCCCGCGCCTTCCCGCAGCAGCAGGTTCTCGACCGGCACTCGCACGTTCTCGAAGCGGACGTGCATGTGGCCGTGCGGCGCGTCGTCGTCGCCATAGACCTGCATGGCGCGAAGCATGGTCACGCCCGGCGTGCCCGCCGGCACCAGCACCATCGAGTGGCGTCGATGCTTGGGATCGTTCTCGCCGCCGGTCCGGACCATCACGATGTAGATCTTGCAGCGCGGATCGCCGGCGCCCGACGACCACCACTTCTCGCCGTTCATGACGTAATGGTCGCCGTCGCGCACGCAGGACATGGAGATGTTGGTCGCGTCGGACGAGGCGACGTCAGGCTCCGTCATCAGGAAGGCCGAGCGGATCTTGCCCTCGAGCAACTGGGAGAGCCACTTGTCCTTCTGCGCCTGCGTGCCGTAGCGCTCGAACACCTCCATGTTGCCGGTATCGGGCGCCGAGCAGTTGAAGACTTCCGCGGCCAGATGCGACTTGCCCATCTCCTCGGCGAGGTAGGCATACTCCACCGTCGTCAGGCCGTAGCCGCGCTCGGAATCCGTAAGCCAGAAATTCCACAGGCCGCGCTCGCGCGCCTTGGCCTTCAGGCCTTCGAGGATGTCCGCCTGCTTCTGCGTGTAGACGAAGCGATCCCCGGCCTTGCCGATCTCGGCGAGAAACTCCTCGTCGAGCGGGATGATCTCCTCGCGCACCATCCGCGCCACCTTTTCGTGGATCGGCTTCAGGCGTTCGGTCATCCCGAGATTCATGTCGGTCATGTCATCGTCCCTTGTTGCTTGCACAGCCCGCCCTGGGCGTAGTCGACGACCTGGTCGGCGATGGCTTCGATGTCCGCGCGGGTCTCGCCGGTCCGCGGCGAGTACCAGAAGATCGGCGAGTTCAGCGTCATGAACATCAACTGGCTGGTGATGCTCAGATTGTCGAAGCGGAACACGCCCTCGTCGCGGCATTGCAACAGCGTCTCGCGGAACTGCGCGCCATACCGGTCGCGATAGTCGATCAGTTCGTTGAACACGGAACGCTGTTCCGGCGTCGTCGCCCCGCGCAGGTGCATCTCGACGCCGAGCCACACCGCGCGCTGAAACGGCTTGGTGTCGATCATCTGCAGCACGTGGGCCTTGGCCATCCGTCGCCAGCGCACGGCAGCCGGCCCAGCCATGCCGAGGTACGGCGCGAGCGCCTCGTAGTTGATGTCCATGCCGTGGCGGAACACTTCCGCGAACAGGTCGGCCTTCGACGGGAAATGGTGGTAGATGCGCCCCTTGGTGGCGCCGAGGCGGCGCGCGACGTCGTCGATCGACGTCGCGGTGTAGCCCCGCTCCATGAAACAGCTGGCCGCGGCGCGCAGGATGTCGATGCGCGAACTGTCGGCAACATGCTCCCTGACGCCAAGCGCCATGCGCGTCCGTTCCTCCCATCGTCGAGCCCTGCCTGTTTTTCCGGCTTTCGCCGTTTGGGCTCTTTACTGACAGGACGATGATGAACATACTACCCGGTATGTTGTCAACGCGGCAGCGTAAAAAGCCGCGACCTGGGGAGGAACGATGTCTTACGTCGAGGACCTGTTTTCCGTTGCCGGCAAGACCGCCCTGATCAGCGGCGCGGCCAGCGGCATCGGCCTGATGGCGGCGGAAGCGCTGATCAGGGCCGGCGCCAACGTGCTGATCGCATCGCGCCGCGGCGCCGAATGCGAGAAGATCGCGGCGGAACTGAACACGCTTGGCGGCGGCAGGGCCGACGGATTTGCCGGCGACGTCTCGACCGAGGCCGGCGTCACCGCGCTGGCCTCCGAGGTGAAGGCGCGCACAGGCAGGCTCGACATCCTGATCAACAATGCCGGCCTCTCCTGGGGCGAGCCGCTGGAAACCTTCCCCTACAAGGCGTGGTCGCGCGTCTTGGACGTCAACGTGACCGGCCTGTTCCACCTGACGCGCGACCTGCTGCCATTGCTCGAAGCGGCCGGTACCCACGAGGATCCGGCCCGCATCATCAATCTCGGTTCCGTCATGGGCACGCAGCCGATGGCCGACGGCGCCTATTCCTACACCGCCTCCAAGGCAGCCGTGCACCACCTGACGAAGACGCTCGCAATCGAACTCGCCGGCCGCCACATCACCGTCAATGCCTTCGCGCCGGGTCCCTTCCAGAGCCGCATGACCGCGTTCGCGACCGGAACGGACGAGAAGGCCGCCAAGGTCGGCAGCCGCGTCCCGCTCGGACGCATCGGACGCCCCGATGACATCGCCGGCGCAACGCTCTATCTGTGCAGCCGCGCCGGCAGCTACGTGACTGGAGCCATCCTGCCGCTCGATGGCGGCCAGTCCGTGCAGCACGGCATGTCGCTGTTCAAGGACGTGGATTGACACCTCTCCCATGGAAAACGCCAAGCAGCCGATCACAACGGACCAGCTTCTCGCGGCCGTCGGGTCCGAGATAGGCGTCTCGCCCTGGCGAACCGTCAGCCAGACGATGATCGACCGCTTCGCCGATGCGACCGACGACCACCAGTTCATCCATGTCGATCCCGAGAGGGCGGCGCGGGAAACGCCGTTCGGCGGCACCATCGCGCATGGCTTCCTGTCGCTGTCGCTGCTGTCGACGCTTGCCTACGAGACCATCCCGCCGCTCGACGGCGCGACAGTCGGCATCAACTACGGCTTCGACGAGATCCGCTTCAAGGCGCCCGTCAAGGCTGGCGCCCGCGTGCGCGCCCGCTTCGTCCTCGTCAAGGCCAACATCCGCCCGTCGGGCTGGATCGAGGTGGCCCACGACGTGACGATCGAGATCGAAGGCTCGAAGAAGCCCGCGCTGACTGCGCGCTGGCTCACGCTGACCCAGCTCCCGCGCCAGGAGGAGACGTCATGAGCGATCCGAACGCTCTCGATACGGCCGTTCTCGGCCCCTATCTCGAGGCGAACGTGCCCGGCTTTCGCGGCCTTCGCGCCGTGGAGAAGTTCAAGTCGGGCCAGTCGAACCCGACCTACCGGCTCCACGCCGACAGCGGCGACTACGTGCTGCGCGCCAAGCCGCCCGGCCAGTTGCTCAAGTCGGCGCACCAGGTCGACCGCGAGTTCCGGGTCATCAAGGCGCTCGGCGCGGCCGGCTTCCCGGTCCCCGAGGTCCTGCACCTGTCCGGCGAGGACTCGCCGATCGGCCGCATGTTCTACGTCATGGCCTTCGTCGACGGCCGCATCCTGTGGGACCCGGCGCTGCCCGAGATTGCCGATCCGGCCGAACGCGGCGCCATGTACGACGCCATGAACGCGACGCTGGCCGCGCTCCACGCCATCGACGTCGAGGCCGTCGGACTGTCGGATTTCGGCCGGCCCGGCAGCTACTTCGAGCGCCAGATCGGCCGCTGGGGCGGGCAGTACCGCGCTTCGGAGACCGGCACGGTGCCGGACATGGAAGCGCTGATGGCCTGGCTCGAGACGCACCAGCCGCCGGATGACGGCATCGTCAGCCTCGTCCACGGCGACTACCGGCTCGACAACATGATCTTCGCCAGGAACGAGCCGAAGGTCGTCGCCGTGCTCGACTGGGAACTGTCGACCCTCGGCCACCCCTATTCCGACCTCGCCTACCAGTGCATGCAGTGGCGCCTGCCGCATGCCTCGGGATTTCGCGGCCTCGGCGGCATCGACCGCAAGGCGATCGGCCTGCCGACCGAGGCCGAGTACGTCGCCGCCTATTGCCGCCGCCGCGGCATCGACGGCATCGACGACTGGACCTTCTATCTCGCCTTCTCGTTCTTCCGCCTCGCCGCCATCTGCCAGGGCGTCTACAAGCGCGCGCTGGACGGCAACGCGTCCAATCCGGAGAAGGCGCGCACCTATGGCGAGGCGGTGAAGCTTCTGGCCGGGCTTGCCGTCCGGCGCATCGAGAAAGGGGACTGACCGATGGGGCGTTTCGAGGACCAGGTGGTGATCGTCACCGGCGCCTGCGGCGGGTTCGGCAGCCGAACCGCCGAGCGTCTGGCCGAGGGCGGCGCGCGCCTCGTTCTCTCCGACATGGACCAGGAGAAGCTCGACCGCTTCGCCGCCGGCCTGGCCGCTCCGGTGGCGACGCTCGCCGGCGACGTCTCCGACGAGGCCCTGTCGCGCGACCTGGTGGCGCTGGCGGTCGAACGCTTCGGCCGGCTCGACATCGCCATCAACAATGCCGGCATCGCCCAGAGCTTCGTCAAGCTGGCGCAGCTCACCGCCGAGGAAGCGAAGCGAATCTTCGACATCGACCTGCTCGGCGTCTTCTTCGCCATGAAGCACCAACTCACGCAGATGGAGAGCCAGTACAAGGCGCACGGCAAGGGCGGCACGATCGTCAACATCGCCTCGGTGGCCGGACTGGCGGGCGCGCCGAAACTGTCGGTCTATGCCGCCGCCAAGCATGGCGTGGTGGGGCTCACCCGCTCGGGCGCGGCGGAATACGCCTCGCGCGGCATCCGCGTGAACGCCGTCTGCCCGTCCTTCGCCCGAACCGCGATGGTGGATGCCTTCGTGCAGATCTCCGGCCGTGGCGAGGCAGAGTCGCTCGACGAACTGACGCGCGGCGTGCCCATGAAGCGGGTGGCGGAGGTCGACGAGATCGTCGAGGCCATCCTGTTTGCCGCCGACCCGAAGAACTCCTTCATGAACGGCCACGCGCTGGCCATCGACGGCGGCATCACCGCGCTGTGACGGGCGGTCATCCGTCCGCGAACGGCTGGGGGATGATTCCTTCGCCGCGGTCTATCCCGCCGCGGCGGTCGCAACCGGAAGGGCGACGGCGTCGGCCGAGGCCGTGACGACGCGATTGCGCCCCGCCCGCTTGGCTTCGTAGAGCAGTTCGTCGGCGATGCGATAGAGTTCGCTGAACGGCAGCGGCGCGGCGAACGTGACGCAGCCGATGCTGGCCGTGAGAGGCCAGAAGGCCCCGTTTGGCGTGAACCGTATCGTCTCGACGGCCCTGCGTACCCGCTGGGCGGTCTTGGCCGCATCGCATTCCTGAGCCAGGAAGACGGCGAACTCCTCGCCGCCGAGCCGGCCGACGACGTCTTCGCTCCCGATGGAGGAACGGATCGCCGTCGCCATCAGCCGCAAGGCCTCGTCGCCGTTGCCGTGGCCGACGCTGTCGTTGATCCGCTTGAAACGATCCGCGTCGATGACCATCAACGCCCCGCGCCCGGCTTCCCCCGCGCGCGCCAGCGTCGCCTCGACATGAGCGGCGAAGGCGCCTCGGTTCAGGCAGCCTGTCAGGGAATCGATGGTGGCCGCCTTGGCGAGCCTGTGGTTGGCGATGGCGAGCTCGCGCAGCTTGAGCGTCAGATAGAAGAACAGCGGGCCGGCCAGCATCAGGGGGATGATGGTTCCGCTGAAGATGGCGCGACCGAGCGCGGGCTGTCCGAGCTCGCGGAACATGATCCAGTTGGCAGTCTGCGCGAAGACGATGCAGCCGAGCGTGCCGAAGCCGGTCCAACGCGCCAGAAGCCACCATCCACGCGGCGACAAGTCCTTTAGCGTCGCCATTCCGCAACCCCCAAGCCGAGGCTGCATATTAGCGAGCGATTATGAACAACGCGTTAGGGCGAAAGGAAGCATTCGCACGATGCGCCGGCGCTCAGCTGTCGCGGGCCGCGTCCTCGAGGAAATCCCAGGCGTAGTCGGAAAAGGATCGCCAGACCTCGACCCGGAAGGCCGCCGCGGCGATCCTGATCAGAACCACCTCGACCTTGCCGAGCACGGTGCGCGAACAGGCGCCGACGGGGAAGGCCTCGAGCGATAGGTCCTGCGGACAGCCCGCGCTCAGGCAAGCAGCCGCGCCCGGCCCCTCGACGAGGATTGCGAGATTGCGGTGGGAGACGTCGACGGCCGAATGGAGCGACTTCGCCTTCGCGCAGAGCGCCACGAGATCCGCGCCGTCCTCGTCGATCACCAGCCACTCGTCGGGACCGAGCCACAGGGCGTGGCGGCGCGATGCGGCGTCGGAGGCCGAGGTCTTCGGCGCGTTCGGAATCGCCACTCCGAGCGCGCGCGACACCGCGGCGAGCGATGGCTCGGGCGCTCGCAGCGCCAACCGCGAGGCGGGCGATGCCGCGGTCAGCGTCACATTGCCGGCGGCTGCCCGGCGCCCGGCGTGCTTCTGCCGGCGTTCGGCCAGAGCGATCTCAGCCATGGAGCCTTTCTCCCTTCTGGTCGAAGAAGACGGTGTCGCAGACCTCGACCTCGATCGTGGCGGACGGCATCGGCACGTAGAGCGTCTGGCCCATCCGGTCCCGCCCGCCCTCGACCACGGCGAGCGCGATCGAGTGGCCGCAATTCTCCGACCAGTAGGAGGACGTGACGTGTCCGATCATCTTCATCGGCACCGCCTGTTTTGGGTCGGCGACAATCTGCGCCCCTTCCTCCAGCACGGTTTTCGGATCCCTGGTCCTCAGCCCGACCAGTTGCCGGCGGCCGGGCGCGACGAGATCCTTGCGGCGGAGCCCGCGAATGCCGACGAAATCGGTCTTCTTCTTGCCCACGGCCCAGTCGAGACCGGCGTCGTCGGGCGTCACGGTGCCGTCGGTATCCTGGCCGACGATGATGTAGCCCTTCTCGGCGCGCAGTACGTGCATGGCCTCGGTGCCGTAGGCGCAGGCGCCATGCTTCTGGCCTTCGGCCCAGAGCGCCTCCCAAATTGCTTCGCCGTAGTCGGCCGGCACGTTGACCTCGAAGCCGCGCTCGCCGGTGAACGACATGCGGAAGAGGCGCGTCGGCACGCCGCAGATCCTGCCCTCGCGCACAGACATGTGCGGCATGGCGGCGTCCGACAGGTCGATGCCCTCGACCAGCGGCGCGATGATGTCGCGCGACTTCGGCCCCTGCACCGCGATCACCGCCCACTGTTCCGAAACGGAGGTCAGCCAGACCGACAGGTTCGGGAACTCCGTCTGGAGATAATCCTCCATGTGGTTGAGCACCCGGGCCGCCCCGCCCGTCGTCGTCGTGACGTGGAACCGGTCCGGCGCGAGCCGCCCGACCACGCCGTCGTCGTAGATGAAGCCGTCCTCGCGCAGCATGATGCCGTAGCGGCAGCGGCCGGGCTCCAGCTTCTGCCAGGGGTTGGTGTAGAGCAGTTCCATGAAGGTCGCGGCGTCCGGACCGACCACCTCGATCTTGCCCAGCGTCGAGGCGTCGAACAGGCCGGCCGCCTCGCGAACCGTGCGGCACTCGCGGTTGACGGCGGCATGCATGTCCTCGCCGGGTTTCGGATAGTACCAGGCGCGCTTCCACTGGCCGACGTCCTCGAAGACCGCGCCGTGCCGCTCTTCCCAGCCATGGATCGGCGTCCTGCGCGTCTGATCGAACAGCTTGCCCCGCGCATGGTTGACGATCGCGCCGTAGGTCACCGGCGTGTAGGGCGCACGGAAGGTGGTGAGGCCGACCTCGGGAATGTCCTTGCCCAGCATCTCGGCGGCGATGGCGAGACCATGCAGGTTCGATGTCTTGCCCTGGTCGGTCGCCATGCCGTTGGTGGTGAAGCGCTTGACGTGCTCGATCGAGCGCATGCCCTCCTTCACCGCCTGGCGGATATCCTTGGCGGTGACGTCGTTCTGGAAGTCGACGAAGGCCTTCACCTTCGTACCCTTGCCGGCGCCGGGGGCGGCGCCCACCATGCCGGCCGACCAGCCCTCGCTGGCCTCGACCCTGATCGCCGGGCGCCCGCCGCCCGGGCGGCCCGCGGCCTTCGCCGCGCGTTCTCCAGCGGCCACCGCCTCGCGGATCGCCGCCGCGAGATCGTCGGTGCCGTTGCAGGAGCCGACGCTGGCGCAGTCCTGCGCATAGGCGCCAGGCACGAAGCGCTGCGTGCCGGGTTCGAAGGCGACCTTGCCGCGCGACTGCGAGAAAAGATGCACGCTCGGCGTCCAGCCCGCCGACATCAGCAGCGCGTCGACCGGGATCAGCCGGCCGGTGCCCTCGCCGGTCTTCGGCTGCACCGTGATCGACTTGACCCGCAGCGAGCCGCCGACCGAGGTCACCGCCCGGCCGGGCAGCACCTCGATGCCGAGGCCCTTGGCCTCGTCGACGGCCGGTCCGGTCGGATTGTCGCGCAGGTCGACGATGACGCGCAGGTCGACGCCGGCCTTCCTCAGGTCGATCGCCGCCCAGTAGGCGGATTCGTTGGCGGTGTAGACGCCAACCGTGCGGCCGACGGCCACGCCGTAATGGTTGAGATAGGTCCGCGCCGCCGAGGCCAGCATGATGCCAGGCCTGTCGTTGCCGGCAAACACCATGTGCCGCTCGATCGAGCCGGTGGCGAGCACGACGCGCCTGGCGCGCACCTGCCACAGCCGCTCGCGCGGCAGGTCGCCGGGTGACGCGAGATGGTCGGTCACGCGCTCGACGAGGCCGACGAAGTTCTGCGCGTAGTATCCGAAGGCGGTGGTGCGGGTAAGCAGAGTCACGCCGTGCTTCTCCGACAGCCGCCGCGCCGCGTCCTGCGTCCAGGCCCAGCCGTCCAGCCCGTCGATGCGCGCGCCGCTCTCGTAGCGCATGGCGCCGCCGAAGCTCGCCTGCTCGTCGCACAGGATGACCCGGGCCCCGCTCTCCGCCGCCGCGAGCGCGGCCGCGAGACCGGCCGCGCCGCCGCCGACCACCAGCACGTCGCAATGGGCGAAACGCGAGGAATAGCGGTCCGGGTCCGGCCGGTCGGGGGCAACGCCGAGCCCGGCGGCCTGGCGGATGTTCGGCTCGTAGAGCTTGGCCCAGGCTGCCCTCGGCCACATGAAGGTCTTGTAGTAGAAACCGGCCGAAAAGAACGGCGAGGCAAGGTCGTTGACCGCGCCGACATCGAAGGCGAGCGACGGCCAGCGGTTCTGCGACACCGCCGTCAACCCGTCATAGACCTCCTGAACCGTCGCGCGCACGTTGGGCGTCTTGCGCGCGGCGTCGCGGTGAATGCCGACCAGCGCGTTCGGCTCCTCGGCGCCCGCCGACAGGATGCCGCGCGGACGGTGATACTTGAACGAACGGCCGACGAGATGGACGCCGTCGGCCAGCAGCGCCGAGGCGAGCGTGTCGCCGTCGCGCGCCGAATGGGGTTCGCCGTCGAACGTGAAGCGGAGCGACCTTGCGCCGGAGAGCCGGCCCGCGCCTGCGATACGATACGTCTCGGCCATCAGGCCTCACCCTTCTTCACTGGAGCGCCGCGCGTCCGCTTCGGTGCGGTCCTGGACTTGCCGGCAGCGGCCGGTTTTTCCGCGTCCCCGGCGGGCGCCTTTGCCGCCTTGATCGCCGGTCTGGCCGTCTTCGGCGCATTGCGCTTCGCAGCCGGTTCGACAGTCGGAACCGCGTCGGACGCCGCGGCCGTCTTCGCGCGGGAACGCGCGGGCTTCGCGGCCGCGGGTTTCTCGTCGGCGGGCTCCGCCGTCACCGTCCTCGGGGAGGCGGACTTGCGCGGCGCGCGCGCCGGAGCGGCCGGCTTCGGCTTTGGGTCGGCGACCGGGAGCGCCGGTTCGGCGACAGGCGGCTCGACCGCCGCGACGGCCTTGGTGAAACGCGCGGCATCGGGCTTGGGCAGCCCGGCCTTGTAGGTGGTGAAGAACCGGTCGGTCACCGAATCGCGCACGGCGTTGAAGAAGCGGCCGCAGCCATGCACGTGCCGCCAGCGCTCGTAGACGACGCCCTTGGTGTTGGTGCGCAGGTAGAGGAAGGCCTCGAAGTCCTCGTCGCTCACCTCGGTGATGGTGGCGGATCGCGCGATGTGCGCTTCGCCGGCATGGCGGAACTCCAGTTCGGGCCGTTCCTCGCCGCAGTAGGGGCAGTGGATCAGGAGCATGGTCGGATCTCGGCTTTCGTCATTGCGCGCGCGCTCAATGGGCCACGGCGGCCGCCGCCGCCTCGTCGATGAGCCGCCCGGTGCGGAACCGCTCCAGCGTGAACGGCGCGTTGATCGGGTGCGGCTCGTCGCGCGCGATGGTGTGGGCAAAGACGTTGCCCGAGCCCGGCGTGGCCTTGAAGCCGCCCGTGCCCCAGCCGCAATTGACGTAGAGCCCCTTCACCGGCGTCTTGGCCAGGATCGGCGAGCGGTCCGGCGTCACGTCGACGATGCCGCCCCAGGAGCGCAGCATCTTCATGCGCGTGAACACCGGGAACATCTCGCAGATGGCGTCGAGCGTGTGGTTGATGATGTGCAGCCCGCCGGTCTGCGAATAGGACGTGTACTGGTCGGTGCCCGCGCCGATCACCAGCTCGCCCTTGTCGGACTGGGAGATGTAGGCGTGCACGGTGTTCGACATCACCACGCAGGGGACGCAGGGCTTGACGGGCTCCGACACCAGCGCCTGCAGCGGATAGCTCTCGAGCGGCATGCGCACGCCGGCCATCGCCATTAGGACCGAGGTGTGGCCGGCGGCCACCACGCCGACCTTCCTGGCCCGGATCGGCCCGCGCGTGGTCTCGACCCCCGTCACCGCGCCGTCGGGCCCGCGATTGATCGCGGTGACCTCGCAGTTCTGGATGATGTGGACGCCGCGCGCCGAGGCGCCGCGGGCATAGCCCCACGCAACCGCGTCGTGGCGAGCGGTCCCGCCGCGGCGCTGTAGTGCCGCACCCACCACCGGATAGCGCGCGTCCTTCGAGATGTTCAGCGGCGGGCAGAAGGCCTTCGCCTGCTCCGGCGTCAGCCATTCGTTGTCGATGCCGTTCAGCCGGTTGGCATGGACATGGCGCTTCAGCACCTGCACGTCATGCACGTTGTGCGCCAGCATCATGACACCGCGCGGCGAGTACATGACGTTGTAGTTCAGCTCCTGGGAGAGGCCTTCCCAAAGCTTGACCGCGTGCTCGTAGATGCCGGCCGATTCGTCGTAGAGATAGTTCGAGCGGATGATGGTGGTGTTGCGGCCGGTGTTGCCGCCGCCGAGCCAGCCCTTCTCCAGCACCGCCACGTTGGTGATGCCGTGTTCCTTGGCAAGGTAATAGGCGGTGGCCAGTCCGTGCCCGCCGGCGCCGACGATGATGACGTCGTATTCGGCCTTCGGTTCCGGGAACGACCACTGCTCCTCCCAGCCGGTGTGGCCGCGAAGCGCCTCGCGGGCGATGGCGAAAACCGAGTATTTGCGCATCAGCGGGAAGCCTCGCGTCCTGTTCGTGCGACCGTGACCTTTGAGACGGCGGGTGTAGCACTAGCCAAATCCCGATGCCACCCTTGCGCTGTTTGCGACGGGCGATGGCGGTTTGCGACGCCACCCCCGCGACATCGGGGACGACCGCCGATTCCATCTTGAAAACGCCACGGCGTTGGAGAATGGCTTGACCGCTTTCGAGGCCATGGAGTCAGGTCGATGCTGTTGGTGAATACCTTCGTTGGTGCGAGCGCGATCGAGGGAGTCGGTGTCTTTGCCGCCGATCCTATCCCCAGGGGAACGCTGATCTGGCGGCTGGAGCCGGATTTCGACCGGCTGATCCCCGTCGAGAAATACGAGAGCGCAGAACCTCGCCTGAAGGATTTCCTCGACCGCTATGCCTATCCGAGCCCGGACAAGCCCGGCTTCATCGTCTACGAGGTCGACAACGGCCGCTTCATGAACCACTCCGACGACCCCAACACCGATTTCTCGGACGCGGGCGGCGCCACGGCGATCCGCGATATCGCGGCGGGCGAGGAGATCACCTGCAACTACGCCGACTTCTACCCCCAGTTCGAGCTAATGCCGACGGCCGAGGCGGCCAGGCGCTGAGCGGCGCGCCCTCGATCCAAGCCGTGGACCGCCGTTCCCCCGCAAGGCCTGCAACGGGAATTGCCTGTGAATCGCGCCCCACGAGGGGCGCGGTGTCGGGCCGGGAGTGCTATCCACCCTCCCGCCCGGTCTTGCCCGCAAGGGCGGAATCACGGGACCGGTACGTTGCGATGGCCGCGCGCACGGCCAGGGGAACGGAATGAAGATCGCGATCGACATGGGTCTGGACGGGGCTGGCAAGCCGGCCACGATGGACCTGGAGGAACTGCTGGCCACGCGCCTGCTCGTGCAGGGCAATTCGGGTTCGGGAAAGTCGCATCTGCTGCGGCGCCTGCTGGAGCAGAGCGCGCCCTGGGTGCAGCAGTGCATCATCGATCCGGAGGGAGACTTCGTCACGCTGGCCGACCGCTTCGGCCATCTCGTCGTCGACGCCACCCGCACCGAAAGCGAACTTACCCGAATCGCCGCCCGCGTGCGCCAGCACCGCGTCTCCGTGGTCCTGAACCTCGAAGGCCTCGATTCGGAACAGCAGATGCGCGCGGCTGCCGCCTTCCTTGGCGGCATGTTCGACGCAGACCGCGACCACTGGTATCCGGTGCTGGTGGTGGTGGACGAGGCGCAGCTCTTCGCGCCGGCGGCGGCCGGCGAGGTGGCCGACGACGCCCGCAAGCTGTCGCTCGGCGCCATGACCAACCTGATGTGCCGCGGCCGCAAGCGCGGGCTCGCCGGGGTCATCGCCACCCAGCGGCTGGCCAAGCTCGCCAAGAACGTCGCCGCCGAAGCGTCGAACTTCCTGATGGGCCGCACCTTCCTCGACATCGACATGGCGCGCGCCGCCGACCTGCTCGGCATGGATCGCCGCCAGGCCGAGATGTTCCGCGACCTGGCGCGCGGCCGTTTCGTGGCGCTCGGCCCCGCCGTGTCGCGACGGCCGCTGCCCATCGAGATCGGCGCGGTGGAAACGGCGGCCCGCTCGACCAGCCCCAAGCTGATGCCGCTTCCCGACACCGCGCCGGAGGCCGCCGCCGACCTGATCTTCACGCCGGGTCCCGAGGAAATGCGCGCACCGCCGCGGCGACCCGCACCATCCCAGCCGACGCCGACGGGCGACATCCTGGCGCAACTCACCGCCTCGCGCCCCCAGCTTCAGCCGCTCCCCGCAAAGACGGACGAAGCCCTGCCCGAGGTGGATGCCGCCGAGCGGGAGCGGCTGCTCGCCGCGGTGATGCGCGAGATTCTCGAGGATCCCGACGCGGCCTACCGGTCCGATGCCGTGCTCTACCAGGACTTCCTCGTGCGCTGCCGCATCCGCCGCGTGCCGGGCGAACCGCTGCCGCTGCGCGCCTTCCGCCGCGGCCTGGCGGTGGCGCGCGCCGGGCTCGACGGCGAACCGGCGGACGGCTCCGCCTGGCACACGGCGCTCGAACTGTCGAAATCCCTGCCCGACGACCTCCAGGGCGTGTTCCTGCTGGTCGCGCGCGCGGCGATCGAGAAGGCGCCCTGCCCATCCGATGCCGTGCTTGCCCGCGCCTATGGCACCCATTCCGCCCGGCGGGCGCGCAAGCTCCTGAGTTTCTTCGAAGAACGCGGCCTGCTGGTGATGCGCACCGACTTCCACGGCAAGCGCATCGCGGCCTTCCCGGACCTCGCCTGCGAGACCGCCGCGGGCGATCCGGACGCGGCCGACAACGGCGCGGACCTGCCGCACGCGGCGGAGTAGGGACGCCCCCCGGCCCACTCGATTTTGTCGATTTACAACGCTGGCCGATTCTGGTAATTCGCGCCCACTCGCGGCAAAGCCTGCCGCGCGACGATGCCCCATTGCCGGGCGCGCCAGCATTTTTACGACTAACAAACCGAATTGGATCGACAGGAACGCCCGTGCAGGTACTCGTCCGCGACAACAACGTTGACCAGGCGCTTCGCGCCCTGAAGAAGAAAATGCAGCGCGAAGGCATCTTCCGCGAAATGAAGATGCGCGGTCACTACGAGAAGCCGTCCGAAAAGCGCGCTCGCGAAAAGGCGGAAGCCGTGCGCCGCGCCCGCAAGCTCGCCCGCAAGCGCGCCCAGCGGGAAGGCCTTGTGGCCGGTCCGCGTCCGGCGCCGGCCCGCTGAGACCTGCCAAGCTTTCGACTTTTTCAGGCGATACCGAAGGTGGCGCGATGCGAATCGCCGCCACCTTTTCCATTTTGGCCGCATGGGTCGACGCGGCCGCACTTCCATGCGAGGGGGAACTCGCGCTGCGAGCGGATCGGGAAACGAGATCGGGATGGACCGAATGAAGAGCAACCCCACGGCTTCGCGACGGTGGATCGCGGCGGTCGCGCTGATGGGCGCGGGTCTGATCCTGGCGGGATGCCAGACCTCGTCCGGACCGGCCGCGCAGATCACCGCGATCGACACCGCGCAGGGTTCCGCTGAAAACATAGCCTCGCTGACCGCCGTCATCGCCCGCTCGCCCAGCGATCCCCAGGCCTACAACGTCCGGGGATCGGCCTTCGGCAAGGCCGGCCGCTATCCCGAGGCGATCCAGGATTTCGACGCCGCGATCCGGCTGGACCCGAATTTCTACCAGGCCTATGCCAACCGCGCGCTGATCTGGCGCTTCTCCGGCGACAACGCGAAGTCGCTGCAGGACTACAACCGGGCTCTCCAGCTCAATCCCAGCTATGACACCGCCTATATCGGCCGTGGCAATCTGTATCGGCTTGCGGGACGCCCGCAGGAAGCGTTCGCGGATTTCGAGCAGGCCATCAAGCTCGACACCACGGACCCCCGCGCCTACCACAATCGCGGCCTGCTCTACCAGGCGCAGGGCCAGCACAGCTTCGCCCTCGAGGACTTCTCGACCGCGATCTCGATGGCGCCCGACGCCGCCGAACCCTACAACGGCCGCGGCGTGTCCTATCTGGCGCTCGGCGACGACGACAATGCCTTCGCCGACTTCAACACCGCCATCAAGCTCGACGAGGCCAATGCCGAGGGTTGGGCCAACCAGGCGCTGGTCTACGAGAAGCGCGGCGACAAGGCGCGCGCGCGCCGCTCCTACCAGCAGTCGCTGAAGCTCGATCCGAACTACGGCCCGGCCATGTCCGGCCTGGAACGCACGAAGAGCGGCTGACGGCAGGTCCGCAGCAAGGTCGCGCGCCACGAGTCCGGAACCTCCCGCCGCGGCGGCTATTCTTCGTCGGCATCCAGGAGGATCCGACATGATCGCACGCACATTTCTCGCCGCGGCCACGCTGCTGGCGCTTCCCCTGTCCGCCCATGCCCAGGACGGCGTCGAGCTGGGTGTCCTCGACTGCATGGTCGAGGGCGGAGCCGGCTTTATCGTCGGTTCGAGCAAGGACGTGAGCTGCACCTACGATCCGGCCGACGACGCCCTTCTTCCCGAGCAGTACTTCGGCAACATATCGAAGTTCGGCCTCGACGTCGGCGTCACCGGTGCCTCGGTGATGCGGTGGCTGGTGCTGGCGCCGACCGCCAACCTCTACGAGCCGGGCGCTCTCGCGGGTGACTACGCCGGCGCAAGCGCGCAGGTCACGGCGGGCGTCGGGGTCGGCGCCAACCTGCTGGTTGGCGGCTCCGACCGGAGCTTCACGCTTCAGCCGCTGAGCGTGCAGGCGCAGACGGGCCTCAACCTGGCAGTCGGCGTGAGCCGTTTCGAGCTTCGCTCGGCGCAGTGAAACCCGTCAGCCTCGGTTAGGCTTGGGCCGAACGCGAGGGCGCCGAAGCCCGGGCCAAATGGAAAATGCCGCCCTGGTCTGGCCGGGGCGGCATTTTCAAAAGGTGGGTCGATCGCGCGAACCAGAGCGGGTCTAGTGATCCATCGCCTTGACGATTTCCTCGGTCATCTTCTTGGCGTCGCCGAGCAGCATCATCGTGCCGTCCTTGTAGAACAGCGTGTTGTCGATGCCGGCATAGCCCGAGCCGAGCGAGCGCTTGACGAAGAGGCAGGTGCGCGCCTTGTCGACGTCGAGGATCGGCATGCCGTAGATCGGCGACGACTTGTCGTCGCGCGCCGACGGATTGGTCACGTCATTGGCGCCGATCACGTAGGCCACGTCGGCCTGCGCGAACTCCGAGTTGATGTCCTCGAGCTCGAAGACCTCGTCATAGGGCACGTTGGCTTCGGCGAGCAGCACGTTCATGTGGCCCGGCATGCGGCCTGCGACCGGATGAATCGCGTACTTCACCTCGACGCCGTTGGCCTTGAGCTTGTCGGCCAGTTCGCGCAGCGCATGCTGCGCCTGCGCCACCGCCATGCCGTAGCCCGGCACGATGATGACTTTCTGGGCGTTCATCATCAGGTAGGCCGCGTCGTCGGCCGCGCCGGTCTTCACCGTGCGCTGGATGCCATCGTCGCCGGCCGCCGCCGCGGTCTCGCCGCCGAAGCCGCCGAGGATGACAGAGATGAAGGAGCGGTTCATGCCCTTGCACATGATGTAGGACAGGATGGCGCCCGAGGAACCAACCAGCGCGCCGGTGATGATCAGCGCCAGGTTGCCGAGCGTGAAGCCGAGCGCCGCAGCCGCCCAGCCCGAATAGGAGTTGAGCATCGAGACCACGACCGGCATGTCGGCGCCGCCGATCGGGATGATGAGCAGGACGCCGAGCACCAACGAGGCCACGACGATCAGCCAGAACACCGCGTAGCTCTCGGTCATGACCAGCATGACGATCAGGACGACCAGCGCGATGCCGAGAGCGGCATTGATGAAATGCCGCCCGCCGATCATGATCGGCTTGCCCGACATGCGGCCGTCGAGCTTCAGGAAGGCGATGACCGAGCCGGTGAATGTGATCGCGCCGATGGCGACGCCGAGGCTCATTTCGACCAGGGCCTGGGCATGGATGTCGCCGATCGTGCCGATGCCGAAGCTTTCGGGTGCGTACATGGCAGCCGCCGCGACCATGACGGCGGCAAGGCCGACGAGCGAGTGGAAGGCGGCGACGAGCTGCGGCATCGACGTCATGGCGATGCGCCGCGCGGTCACGGCGCCGATGCCGCCGCCGATGGCGAGGCCGACCACGATGAGGCCGAAACCGCCCATCGACGGCTTGGCGAGCGCCAGCGTGGTGACGATGGCGATGCCCATGCCGACCATGCCGTAGATGTTGCCTTGCCGGCTGGTGGTCGGATGCGACAGGCCGCGCAGCGCCATGATGAACAGGACGCCGGAGACGAGATAGAGGAAGGAGGCGAAGTCGGCGCTCACGTCACTTCTCCTTCTTCTTGTACATGGCCAGCATGCGCTGGGTGACGAGGAAGCCGCCGAAGATGTTGACCGACGCCAGGACCAGCGCCACGAAGCCGAAGCCGGTGGCAAGCCCGGATGCCGCCGAGATGCCGACCGCCAGCAGCGCGCCGACGACGATGACCGACGAGATGGCGTTGGTGACCGCCATCAGCGGCGTGTGCAGCGCGGGCGTCACCGACCAGACCACGTAGTAGCCGACGAAGATCGCCAGCACGAAGATCGCGAAGCGGAAGACGAAGGGATCGATCGCCCCGCCGGAGGCCGCATGCGCGGCGGCGCCGGCGGCTTCCGCCGCTCCCTGCACCTGATCGAGCGCCAGCCGCGCCGCGGCCGACGCCTGGTCGAGCTGGTCGAGCGCCTGTTCGAGAGCCGTCTTCTCCATCAAACCCCTCCCTCGGGCTTGTCCTTGGCGGCGGCGCGCCTGGCGGGCGCCTTCGCGGGGGCCTTCTTCTTCGGTGCGGCGCCCCCGGCGGCAGCCGCCATGCCGGCGTCCGGAACAACTTCGGCGGCGACGACCGTCTCGGCCGGCGCGACGGGCACGGCGGCGAAATTCGGATGCACGATCGCGCCGCCATGCGTGAGCATCGTCGCCTTGACGAGTTCGTCCTCGGCGTTGATCGCGAGGGTCCCGGTAGACTTGTCGACGAGCGTCTCGAGGAAGGCCTGGAGATTGCGGGCATAAAGCAGGGACGCGGATGCGGCGATGCGGCCCGGCACGTTGAGATGGCCGAGGATCTTCACGTCGTTGGCGGTGGTGACCACCTCGCCCGCGACCGCGCCTTCGACATTTCCGCCGCGCTCCACCGCGAGGTCGACGATGACTGAGCCCGGCCGCATCGACTTCACCATGTCCGCAGAGACCAGCCGGGGCGCGGGGCGCCCAGGGATCAGCGCGGTGGTGATGACGATGTCCTGCTTGGCGATGTGCTCGGCCACCAGAGCGGCCTGCGCCTTCTTCTCGTCGTCGGTGAGTTCGCGCGCGTAGCCGCCGCTGCCCGACGCATCCTTGAGCGCATCGGTCATGATGAACTTGGCGCCGAGCGAAGCGACCTGCTCGCCAGCCGCCGCGCGCACGTCCGTCGCGGTCACGACCGCGCCCATGCGGCGCGCCGTGGCGATGGCCTGGAGGCCCGCGACGCCCGCGCCCATGACGAACACCTTGGCGGCGGGCACGGTGCCGGCCGCGGTCATCATCATCGGCAGCGCACGGTCATACGCCGCCGCCGCGTCGATGACCGCCTGGTAGCCGGCGAGGTTCGCCTGGCTGGACAGGACGTCCATCACCTGGGCGCGCGTGATGCGCGGCATGAACTCCATCGCGAAGGCAGTGACGCCGGCCCGCGCCATGGCCGCGACCGAAGCTTCGTTGCCGTAGGGATCCATCGTAGCGATGACCGCCGCTCCGGGCTTGTAGCCCTTCAATTCCGCGTCGCCCGGACGACGCACGCGCAGCACGATGTCGGCCCGCGCGGCGTCGGCCGCCGTGCCGAGGCTGGCGCCGACCCTGGCATACTCCTCGTCGGCGATACGCGAGGCGCGGCCGGCGCCCGCTTCGACGACCACGTCGAGGCCCAGCGCCTTGATGCGCTTGACCGTGTCGGGAGAGGCCGCCACGCGCGGCTCGCCGTGACCGGCCTCATTCGGTACGAAAACTGTCTGACCCACCGCCTGCTCCTCTCCGGTTGGACCCATGCCTCTCCCCCCGCGCGGGAGGACCGACCGGCTCAGCGCGCCAGGTAGGAGGCGACGGCCACGAGCAGGACGAAAAGGATGGTGGATGCTATGAAGCCGCCGCCGGCGAAGAAACCGAAGGCCATCGCCACGAGCAGCGCGGCACACAGGATGGTGCCGTACTTCGCCATGGCGAGAAACAGCGAATAGGTCTTCTCGTGTTCGGAATAGTCCATCTCGGCGCCCATTTCGACCGGACCGGTCGGCGTGTTGTCAGCCATCGAAAATCCCCGTTGAAAAATCCTTGTCGGCACATACCGAAAAGCCCGTTGCAGGGCAATGGCAGGATTGTCGCGCGGCCGAAAACCCTCAAACAACGCGGGAGAAGCCCGCGATGCGGGCGACCGCCCGACAAGGTCGTCCAGCCTTTATCGAACGTTAAGACCCTGCCGTGCAATTAAGGCAAGTTTCAACCTGCGGCGGGGGCCTCAAGATGATCGAAAACCTTCTCGGACGAATCGGTCTGCGCTGGAGTCTGTCCGCGCTGTTTGCACTGTCGGCACTCCTCGCCTGCGCGGCCGTCGGCGTGGTGGGCTACCAGCAGAGCGCGAGGGAATTCGAGAAATCCCTGGAGCGGGAACTGGGTCTTCTGGCGCGATCCCAGGCGCGGCTCCTGACGAAATACGAAACGCGGCTGCGCGACGCGCTGGTGAACCTGTCCACGGGCCCCATGCTCGCCAACGTGATCAACGACTATGCCATCGGTCTCGATCCGCGGGACCGGGAAAGGGTGCTCGCGGTGTTCCGCGAAGCGGGCGCGACCCCGCAGGAGCGCGCCGGTTTCGCCAGCCGCGAACGCGACCTGACGCTCTATGAGTTCAAGCATGCCGAGTTCCACGCGGCGCTCTACAGCTACTGGAAGGATCTCGGCCTCTCCGACATGCTCCTCATCAACGGTGACGGGATCGTCGGCTACACGGTGACGAAGTCGTCGGAATTCCTCGCGCGGATCGGAGAAACCGATCTCGGCGCGCTCAACGGGATATACGCCGCCGCCATGGGCAAGCCCGGCCAGGCCCTGGTGGAGACCGAGTTCCGGCCTTACCCGCCGGACGAACCATCCGTCATCCTGGCCCGCCCGGTCATGCCCGTGCGCGCCACGGCGGAAACGCTCCCGGTCGGCCTCGTGGCGCTGCGCGTCTCGGCATCGGTCATCTCGAACATGCTCGCCGAGCAGGGCCTCGACCCCAACCGCCAGGTGGCCTTGCTCATCGATTCCCAGGGCCGCGTCGTCGCCTCCGGCGACGGGCGGCTGCGCGATGAGCCGATCGAGATCACCGCGGCGCCGGACGCGGCTGGCTTCGCCTTCGCCGAGTTCGCCGACGAGCAGGGGCTCGGCCCGTTGATCGGGGCGATGTCGAACGTGACGATCGGCGGCGAGACCTATCGTGTCGTGGTCGGCCACCAGCGCGCCGACGCACTCGCCGGCGTCAGTCAGATGGGTTGGACCATGGCCGCGCTCAGTGTCGCGGCGCTGCTGGTCGTCAGCCTGGCCGGAATGTTCCTTGCCAACGCGATCGCCAAGCCCATCCGGTTGCTCACCAGCGACATGCGGCGACTGGCGGGCGGCGACACCGAGCACACCGACTACCGCTACGACCTCCGCAACGAGATCGGCCAAATGGCCGACGCGGTCGTCTTCTTCCGCGAGCAGGCGCGCGAGAAGCGGCGGATCGAGCAGGAGACGGACCAGATGCGCGGTGAGGGCGAACGCGAACGGCGCGCCCGCGAGCAGCGGGTGGCGGAGGAAACCGCCGCCCGCCGCAACGCCATGGAAACGCTCGGCGCCGCCCTCGCCAGCCTGGCCGAAGGCGACCTCTGCAGCCAGATCGACGTTCCCTTCGCCGCCGAGTTCGACCAGTTGCGGCTGGACTACAATGCGGCCGCGAACAAGCTCGCCGAGGCGCTCGGCGCCGCGGTGGAAAACGCCAGCCTGATCCGGGTGTCCTCGGCCGAGATTCGCAGCGCCGCCGCAGACCTGTCGCAGCGCACCGAGCAGCAGGCGGCCTCGATCGAGGAGTCGTCCGCGGCCCTGGCGCAGGTGACGGAGAACGCGAGCGACGTCGCCGGCCGGGCCCGGCAGGTGAGGACGATCGTCGGGAAGGCGCGCGAGAGCGCGCAGTCCTCGCAGGAGGTGGTCGACCGGGCCGTCGGCGCGATGCGCCAGATCGAAAAATCCTCGACGGAAATCGCCAACATCGTCGGAGTCATCGACGAGATCGCCTTCCAGACCAACCTTCTGGCGCTCAACGCAGGCGTGGAGGCGGCACGCGCAGGCGATTCAGGCCGGGGCTTCGCGGTGGTCGCCATGGAGGTGCGCCAACTCGCGCAGCGCTCCGCCCAGGCGGCGGGAGAGATTCGCGGGCTGATCTCGAAGTCGGTCGGCGACGTGCGCGCCGGCTCGCAATACGTCGGGGACGCCGGCGGGTCGCTCAGCCAGATCATCACCGAGGTCGGCAGCATCAGCGATCAGGTCTCCGCCATCGCCGAGGCGATCCGCGAGCAGTCCGAAAGCCTCGACCAGGTGAGCAAGGCCGTGCGGCTGATGGACCGCGACACGCAGAAGAATGCCGCCATGGTCGAGCAATCGACCGCCGCGAGCCATACCCTGGCGGAGGAAGCGGATCGGCTGAACGCCCAGCTTGCCCAGTTCCGGGTCATGGCGGCGGATCACCGGGAAAACCGGCTCTGGGCAGCCTGAGCCCGTCTTCGCCGGGTCGTCCAAATCGAAGGGGGATGGCCGGCGGCCATCCCCCTTCGCCGTTCCGGCCGGCGCGTCCTTAAGCCAGCCAGCGCTTGCGCCGCTTGTAGTGCTTGACGTTCTTGAACGAGCGCCGGCCGTCGCCGCCCACGCCCAGGTAGAATTCCTTGACGTCCTCGTTCTCGCGCAATGCCCTGGCGTCGCCGTCGAGCACGATGCGGCCCGATTCCAGGATGTAGCCGTATTTCGCGTAGCGGAGCGCAATGTTGGTGTTCTGCTCGGCGAGCAGGAAGGAAACCCCCTGCTCCTCGTTGAGCTTCCGCACGATCTCGAAGATCTCCTCGACGAGCTGCGGCGCGAGCCCCATCGACGGCTCGTCGAGCAGGATCATCTTGGGCCGCGACATCAGCGCCCGGCCGATCGCCGTCATCTGCTGCTCGCCGCCCGAGGTATATCCGGCCTGCGACGACCGGCGGACGCGCAGACGCGGAAAATAGTCGTAGACCATTTCCAGGTCGCGCTTGATGCCGGCCGAGCCGTCGCGGCGCGTGAAGGCGCCGGTGAGCAGGTTTTCCTCGACGGTCAGGTGGCCGAAGCAGTGTCGGCCTTCCATGACCTGGATGCAGCCGCGCCGCACGAGGTCGTTGGGCGACAGCGCCTCGACGCGCTCGCCCTCGAAAACGATGTTGCCCTTGGTGACCACGCCGCGCTCGGCATGGAGCAGATTGGAGATCGCCTTCAGCGTCGTCGTCTTGCCGGCGCCGTTGGCGCCCAGCAGCGCCACGATGCCGCCGCGCGGCACGGTCAGCGACACGCCCTTCAGGACGAGGATCACATGGTTGTAGATCACCTCGATGTTGTTGACCGACAGGATCGCGTCGGTCGCGGTCTCGGGCGCGTGGGTTTCCCCGGCGGCTCCGGTCGTGTCGGCGGCTGTCATGCGGATCGCTCCCCGATGTCGAAAGGACCGGCCCGCCGCGGGGGCGGGCCGGATAGGGTTTGCCGTCCCGTCAGTTCGACAGGCAGGGCTCGGTGCGCTCCGGCCACGGAGCGTTGGCGGCCTTGTACTCCTCCGCGGCCTTTTCCAGCATGGGTCGCACGACATCCGTCATCGGCGAGAACCACTCGCCGGACTTCTGCCAGTCCTTGCCGTCCCACTCGACGATGTAGACCTGGTGATGGCCCGAATGGTCGGAACAGGAGAGCTTGAGCGGGCCGGCGAAGCCTTCCATGCCCATCTCCCTCAGCCGCGCCTCGTCGATGTTGAGGTTTTCGAGGCCGGCCCGCATATCCGTCGCGTCGATAACCTTCTTGCCGGTCAGTTCCTGCGCCCGCCGGATGCCTTCCGCGATCAGCATCGAGTTGTAGACGCCGCGATTGTAGAGATTGTCGGCGAACTTCGCCGGATCGACCTGGCTCTTGCCCGCGTCCACCACGTACTTCTTGATGTCCTGGATAGCCCCGAAGTCGGCGCCGACGCCATGGAAGTTCGCGGTGCGGTAGCCCTTGGCGTCCTCGCCGCCGGCGCCCGCGTCGTCATTGCCGCCCGACCACCAGATTCCGTAGAACTTGTCCATCGGATAGCGGATCTTGATCGCCTCCTTGACCGCGGTCGGGTTCATCGCGCCCCAGCCCCACATGATCATGTAGTCCGGGCGGTCGCGGCGCACGTTGAGCCATTGCGACGACTGGTTCTGCATCTCGGCGCCGGGGACGGGGTAGAGCGTCAGCTCAAAGCCGTAGGTCTTGGAGAAGTCCTGCATCAGCGGGATCGGCTCCTTGCCGTAGCCGGCGTCGAGATAGATGTAGCCGATCTTCTTGCCCTTCAGGTTCTCGAGTCCGCCCTCGCGCCGGGCGATGTCGGCCACGATCGCGGACGCGCCGTCCCAGTAGGTCGCGGGCGGATTGAACACCCAGGGGAAGACGTCGCCGACGGCGGCGGCTGACAAGCCATAGGCCATGGAGAGCACGGGAATCTTGTCGACGCCGGCCTTGGGGATCACCTGCAGCGTGATGCCCGTCGAGTATGGCGAGATCACCAGCGGGTTCTTGGCCTTGACCTGCTCGTAGCATTCCACGCCCTTCTGCGTGTCGTAGCCGGTCTCGCACTCCTCGACCACGATGCGCACGCCGTTGATGCCGCCGTCGCGCTCGTTGAGCATGGTGAGGTAGTCGTTCATGCCGTTGGCGATCGGAATGCCCGAGCCGGCGAAGGCACCCGTCCGGTAGCTGAACAAGGGCACGTAGACGCTGTCCTGCGCGAAGGCGGGCAGCGCCGCCGTCGACGCCATCGCAGCAAGGATGCCGCCGGCAATCAGCGATTTCAGTTTCATGTCGTTCCTCCCGTTGCACTGGCCTTGCGGCCGTGTGTGAGCCTTTTCCTCCAGCAGGACCCGGTCAAGGCTCGAGAACCGGATCGTAGGCTGTCGTCCCGCTTGCGCGGGCATCGTGCGGCGTGGCCATCACCCGTAGGGGAAGGGCCACACCCTTAGTTTCTCCTTGCCGATCTGCCAGAGCCGCGCGAGGCCGTGCGGCTCGAGGATCAGGAAGATGACGATCAGCGCCCCGACGATCATCGAGGTGATGTGGAACGCCGTCTCCGCCGCGATCGGGATGCCGATCATCGGCGGTCCGGCACGCAGGATGATCGGCAAGGCCCAGATGAAGGCCGCGCCGAAGAACGAACCGACCAGCGAACCGAGGCCGCCGATAATGGCCATGAACAGAATCTGGAAGGACAGGTTGATCGAGAATGCGGAGGGTTCGGCGGCCCCCAGATAGAAGAACACGAACATCGCGCCGGAAACGCCGCAGAGGTAGGACGAGACGGCGAAGGCCGAGAGCTTGGCGTAGAGTGGCCTCACGCCCATCAGTTCGGCGGCGATGTCCATGTCGCGGATCATCATCCATTGTCGTCCGATGCGGCCGCGCAGCAGGTTCTTAACGAGAATGGTCAGCACGATCACGATGGCGAGCACCAGCAGGTATCGCGGCACGCTGCCGGCCGACGCCCCGGTAACCATCACCCCGAGGACCTCTCTCCCGGGCACTTCGATCGCTCCCGAAGCGTTGTAGTTGTAGAGCCACGGGATGCGGATGAAGCACCATTCGAAGAAGAACTGCGCGGCGAGCGTCGTCACCGCGAGGTAGAGCCCCTTGATGCGCAGCGACGGAAGACCGAACACCACCCCCGCCGCCGCGGCGAAGAAACCGGACAGGAGAATGTGGACGACGATGGAGACGTCCGGAAAGATCGTCGCCAGCTTGTAGCAGGCATAGGCGCCGACCCCCATGAAGCCGCCCGTGCCGAGTGACAACTGGCCGGCAAAGCCCGTCAGGACGTTGAGGCCGATCGCCGCCAAGGCGAGGATCAGGAACGGGATGGCGATCGCCGACAGGAAGAAGTCGTTGGCCGTCAGCGGAACGACGACGATGGCGACGAGCAGGATCAGGCCGACGCCGATGCGGTCCTGCAGGATCGGAAAGACCTGCTGGTCGGCGGCATAGGACGTCTTGAACTGGCCGGCCTCGCGGTAGAACATGGCAGCGCCCCCTCAGACCCGCTCGATGATGCGTTCGCCGAACAGGCCCTGCGGCCTGAACAGCAGGAAGACCAGGGCGATCATGTAGGCGAGCCAGCTCTCGATGCCGCCGCCGACGATCGGCCCCCAGTAGATCTCGCCGATCTTCTCGCCGATGCCGATGATGAGGCCGCCGACGATCGCGCCCGGGATCGAGGTGAAGCCGCCGAGGATCAGCACCGGAAGCGCCTTCAGCGCCACGATCTGCAGCGCGAAGGAGACGTCAGAGCGCGCGCCCCACATGATGCCGGTGGCGAGCGCGACGATGCCCGCGGCGAACCAGACGATCGCCCAGATCTGGTTCAGCGAGATGCCGACCGACTGCGCGGCCTGGTGATCGTCGGCCACCGCGCGCAGCGCCCGGCCGATGCGCGTCTTGTTGAAGAAGATGGCCAGCGCCGCGACCATGATGATGGCGATCACGGCGGCGGCGATGTCGATGTGCTGCAGGATGACGAGCCCGTTCTCGCCCAGTTCGAAGTCGGTCGAGCCGGTGGGCAGCCCGAGCTCCCGCGTGATCATTTTCTTCGGCTCGCCGCCGAAGACGGTCTCGCCGAAGCCGATCAGGAAGTAGGTCATGCCGATGGTCGACATCAGGAGGATGATGTCGGGCTGGTTGACGAGCGGGCGCATCACGAAGCGCTCGACCGCGATGGCGAGCACGGCCATGACGCCGATTGCCAGCGCGAGCGCCAGATAGGCGGGAACCCCGGCCTCGTGCAGGCCGACGAGCGTGAGGCCCGCGAACACCACCATGATGCCCTGCGCGAAGTTGAAGACGCCGGACGCCTTGAAGATGAGCACGAAGCCGAGCGCGATCAGCGCGTAGAGCACGCCGGCCACGAAGCCCTCCCAGATCACCTGGAGCAGGAAATCCGGCATGTCCGCCATCTGGACGAAGGGATCGACGAAGATCTGATGCAGCACGGTCCCCTCCTAGTGCGAAACGCCGAGATAGGCGTCGATGACGTCCTGGTTGGATTTGACCTCCTCGGGCGTGCCGTCGCCGATCTTGCGGCCGTAATCGAGCACGACCACGCGGTCGGATATGTCCATCACGACGCCCATGTCGTGTTCGATCAGCGCGATCGTGGTGCCGAACTGCGAATTCACGTCGAGGATGAAGCGGCTCATGTCCTCCTTCTCCTCGAGGTTCATGCCGGCCATCGGCTCGTCGAGCAGCAGCAGCGACGGTTCCGCCGCCAGCGCCCGGCCGAGCTCCACCCGCTTCTGCAAGCCATAGGGCAGCCGCCCGACCGGCACCTTTCGGATGTGCTGGATCTCGAGGAAATCGATGATCTCCTCCACCTTGCGGCGATTCTCGATCTCCTCGCGCAGCGCCGGCCCGTAGTAGAGCAGTTGCCAGAGAAAGTTGCGGTGCATGGCCAGCGTACGGCCGGCCATGATATTGTCGAGCGTCGACATGCCCTTGAACAGCGCCACGTTCTGGAAGGTCCGCGCGATGCCGGAAGCAGCCGCCTCGTAGGGCGCGATCTTCTTGCGCTCCTTGCCGCGGAAGATGATCGAGCCCTCCTGCGGCGTGTAGAAGCCGTTGATGACGTTGAGCATCGAGGTCTTGCCGGCGCCGTTCGGCCCGATGATCGCGCGGATCTCGCCTTTGCGGATGTCGAAGGAGATGTCGCTGATCGCCTTCACGCCGCCGAAGCGCAGCGACACGTTGCGCACGTCGAGCAGCACCTCGCCCTTGGCGATGCCGTCGGAATCGGGGAGCGCCTCTCGCGGATCGACATGCAGGTTCATTCCGCGGCCTCCCTGACCGGAGCGGCGGCAGCGCCGAACACCTTCGCATCGACGATGCGCACGGTCGCCCGCACGTGGCCCTTGCGGCCGTCCTCGAAGGTCATTTCCGTCTCCACGTACTTCTCCTTCGAGCCGTCGTAGAGCGCCTCGATGAGTTCGCTGTAACGCTCGGCGATGAAGGACCGGCGGACCTTCTGCGTCCGGGTCAGTTCCCCGTCGTCGGCGTCGAGTTCCTTGTGCAGGACGAGGAAACGCCGGATCTGCGAGGCCACCATCATCGGCTCCTCGGCGAGCTTGCGGTTCGCGGCTTCGACGTGGGCGCCGACGATGCGATAGACTTCGGGATGGTTGGCGAGTTCCTGGTAGGACGCATAGGAGACGTTGTTGCGCTCCGCCCAGCTACCCATCGACTGAAGGTCGATGTTGATGAAGACCGCGCAGAAATCCCGCCCGTCGCCGAAGGCCACCGCCTCCTTGATGTCGGGGAAGAATTTCAGCGTGTTCTCGACATATTTCGGCGCGAAGAGCCCACCCGTGCGCAGCTTGCCGACATCCTTGGCGCGATCGATGATCTTGAGGTGGCCCTCGGCGTCGATGAAGCCGGCGTCGCCCGTGTGCACCCAGCCGTCGGGCGTCTTGGTGGCGCGGGTCGCCTCCTCGTTCTTGTAGTAGCCGACGAACGTGCCCTCGGAGCGATACAGCACCTCGCCGTTCTCGGCGATCCTGATCTCGACGCCCGGCGAGGGAACGCCGACCGTATCGGCGCGGATGTTGCCGTCCGGCTGCGCGGTGATGTAGACGCAGGCTTCCGTCTGGCCGTAAAGCTGCTTCAGGTTCAGCCCGATCGACCGGTAGAAGCGGAAGAGTTCCGGACCGATCGCCTCGCCCGCCGTATAGGCGACCCTGAGGCGCGTCATGCCCATCCGGTTCTTCAGGGGTCCGTAAACGAGAATCTCGCCGAGAAAATAGCGAAAGCGGTCCCAGAGACCCACCGCCTCGCCATTGAGGATCTTCTCGCCGACCTTGCGGGCATGGGCGAGATAGTGGTCGAACATCCTCTTCTTCAGTCGCCCGGCATCCTCCATCCGCACCATCATCGCGGTGAGCAGGCCCTCGAACACGCGCGGCGGCGCGAAGAAGTAGGTCGGGGCGATCTCGCGGCGGTCCTCCGTCACCGTCTCCGGGCTCTCGGGACAGGAAACGCAGAAACCGGCCGTGTAGGACTGCGTATAGGAGAACACATGGTCGCCCACCCACGCGAGCGGCAGGTAGGCGATGATGTCCTCGTCGGGGCCGAGCCTGTCGAAGGCGTTGCCGTGCAGCGCCGACTTCACCAGGTTGTCGTTCGACAGCATCACGCCCTTGGGTCGCCCGGTCGTGCCCGAAGTGTAGAGGATAACGCCGAGATCGCCGCCGCTGCCCTGTTCGACAGAGGCCTGCCAGCGCGCGAGGGCCTCCGACGACGCCTCCATTGCGGCCCGTCCCCTGGCCTGCACTTCTTCGAATCCGTGCAGGTGCGTGTGATCGTAGTCGCGTAGCCCCCGCGTCTCGTCGTAGATGATCTCCTTCAGCGACGGCACCTTCTCGGAAATCGACAGCAGCTTGTCGACCTGCTCCTGGTCCTCCACCACCGCGAAGCGAACCTCGGCATGGTCGAGCACATAGGCCATCTCCTCGGCCACCGAATCGGCATAGACCGGGACCGGGACCCCGCCCAGCGACTGGATCGCCGCAAAGCTCCAGTAGAGCCGTGGCCGGTTGGAGCCGACGACCGCGACCTTGTCGCCTCGCTTCAGCCCGATCGCCGACAGCCCGATGGCGAAGCTGCGAACCTCGTCGAGCTGCTGTTTCCAGGTCCAGCCCTGCCAGATGCCGAGATCCTTGTGCCGCATGGCTGGACGATCGGCGAAACGCTCCGCGTTGAGCACCAGATATTTTGGAAATGTATCGAGTGTCGTGCCGGCTTTAGCCTTGGCAAGCATCTCCACCGTTCCTCCCGAGACCCCGCCTTGTTGTCCGGCGGTTGGTCCAATGTTTATGACCCGGCAGGCCATTGCGCGCAAGTTGACCGCGCAACCGCGGCCCGCCGTCGTCGTCCTTCGCCTCGCGACGCGAAGCATCCTCGACGACAACGCTCCCATGTCGCACCCTTGGAAGCAACTTCGCGATTGACAGACAGGTGTGCCTTTGATCTGCTATCAATGCGCAAGTCTGGTCGGCGCAACTTCCTGAAATCGTTGGTCGAGAAGCCTGCGGGGCCGCCTGCGGCCAGTCGCGTCGGCGCGTCAGGATTCGTAGCGCTTCAAGGTTTCGAGGTCGATGACGCGGATCTTCCCGTGCTCGAGCGAGACGAGCTTCTCCTCCTCGAGTTCCTGCAGCGAGCGGTTCGCGACGGCGCGAGACACACCGGCGAGAAGACCCAACTCTTCCTGCGAGATCGCGATCTCGGTGCGCACCTGCGGATAGAGCACCGGATTGAAGAACCAGGAAAGGTGCCGCGCGACGCGGGCGCGGGGGCTGAGGATGCGATCGTGCTCTATGGTGGCGATGAACTGACCGACCCGCTCGTTGAGCTGGCGCACCAGGAAGCGATTGAAGCCCTTGCTGTTCTCGTAGAGCCAGTCGAACGTCCCGCGGTTCAGCATGGCGAGCCGGGTGTCGCGGATGGCGACCACGTCGTACTGGCGTGGTTCGCCCTTGAGCACGGAGCCCTCCCCGAACCAGCTTCCAGTCGTCACGCCCGCGAAAGTCATCGGCTTGCCGCCGCGCGAGATCGCCGACACCTTCACCAACCCCTCCAGGACGCCGGTCCAGTAGTCCAGGCGATCGCCCCGATGGCAGACATAGGCGCCCTTCGCGAAACTGCGTTCGGTGAGGCCGCGCGCGGCGCGCTCGATCTCGTCCGCGGTCAGTTCGCCAGCCCAGATGGCGGCGCGTACGATGTCTTCGCGTGGGTTCATCTTGCCTCGTCGTCGACGCCGCCCTCGCGGCGGGTCACCGGCGAAGCTTATGCCCCTCGGCCCGTTCGACACAAGCCGACGATCGGCGCATGCGACGCCACGCTCAGGCGGCGGTCTTCATGTATCGCGCCGTCGGCAGGATCGTCAGCGATCCGACCTCGCCCCTGACGGCCGACCCGAACAGCAACCGCCGCTCCAGCGCCGTCGACCGGAAGAAGGGGAAGCGCGCGAACGACCGCTCCTCGATGGCGTGGACATTGGCCTGGTACAGGACCACCGGGTAGTTCAGCCCGGGATAGTCACGCTTCGGCCCGATCTGCTCCGACATGTAGATCCGTCGATAGAAGCCCGTGTGCTCTTCCTTGATGGTCGAGAGGCAATAGGGCGCGTCGAAATGGTAGCACGCCATGCCGGCCAGCCGCAGCGTCAGGTAGGGGATTTGCGGATAGACCTGCGACCATTCGGGATCCGCGGCAAAGCGGCTCGGATCGACGAAGGTATCGCCCGCTGCCAGACGCGGCGCCAGAATGTCGCCGTACACCGTATAGGACGGGGACATCGGATGCGCGGTGCTGACATGATGAATGCGGATCGTCGAAACCAGCAACCCGTCGATGTAGACGCCGAACCGGTGACAGTTGGGCGCGTCGTCGAGATCGTCGCGCACCATCCGATCTGGATTGTCCGACACCATTCCCGCGGCGCGATAGGACTTGTAGCGGAGACGGTAGATGCTCTCGAGATCCTCGCCGCTGTCGATACGGCGGTACTCGGTGCGTTCCAGCACCGAGAATACGTTCAGCGCAAAGGCACTGAGACCGCCCGAACCGGCTCGATTGGCCTCGCCGCCTGAAACTTCGCCTTGCCGGACGACATAAGCATTCATCTGGTTGCAATCCCCGCACCGTTCACACGCCAAGGTACGCGAGACGGTTCTGTCCGAAAAGACGAAACTTCTACACGTGCCGTTTACCTATTATTAACCTTAACAGTTGGTTAACGTCGTGACGAGGGCGCGTGGCATCCCGACGCAGGTCTGAAAGTTCCGTGGGAGGGGTGGAAGGAAAGGCGGTCGGACGTGTCGCGCCCGACCTCAGATGGCAGCGATGCGCCGGGTCGGTTCCAGCTCGGTCCCGAACGGCCAGCCGGTTCGGGCCATCCCTTCGATACCGCTGGCGCTGAGCGCCGGTCCGAAAAGGAAGCCCTGCAGCAGGTCCGGGCGGACGGACGCCGCCAGCAGCTTCAACTGCTCCAGCGTTTCGACGCCCTCGATCGTGACCTTGAGGCCGAGTTGACGCGAAAGATGCGTCACGCCCTTGAGCAGTTCGAGCGAGCGCTCGTTGCCGGTGATGTCCTGCAGGAACGAGCGGTCGATCTTGACCTTGTCGAGCGGTAGCGTGTGCAGGTAGCTGAGGCTCGAATAGCCGGTCCCGAAGTCGTCCAGTGCGATCTGCACGCCGAGCCTCCGGATCTCCTCCAGATAGGTGCGCGTCGAAAGCTTGTCGTCGAGGATGGCGGTCTCGGTCACCTCGACCTCCAGGCGGTGGGCCGGCAACCCCGAATTCGCGAGCGCCTCGCGGACACGTTCGACGATCGAGTTGCTGCGGAAGTCGCGCGCCGACAGATTGACCGAGACGCCGATCGGTTCCGGCCAGCGGGCGCACTCCTCGCAGGCCGACTTCAGCACATGGATGCTGATGTCGGAAATGATGCCCATCTCCTCGGCGAGCGGAATGAAGACGGCCGGCGACACGGCGCCGAGCTCGGGATGGTCCCAACGGCAGAGCGCCTCGCAGGTCACGACCCGCATGGTGTTCAAATCGACGATCGGCTGGAACACCACCCGCAGGCCCCCCGCCTGCACGGCATTGCGCAGGTCGGACTTGAGCATCTGCTTCTGCCGGAAGGCCGCGTCCATCGTCGACTCGAAAAGGCGCCAGCTGTTCTTGCCGGTTTCCTTGGCCTTGTAGAGCGCGAGGTCGGCCTTGACGATCATGCCCTCGGCATCGTCGAAACTGACCGGCAGGAACACCGCGCCGGCGCTGAACTGCGCCCGCAATGCGTGGCCCGCGACGTCAACCTCTTCCTGCAAGCCTTCGAAGATGCCGTCGAGCAGCATGCCGAGATGGTTCTCGTCCTCGATCCTGTCGAAGTAGAGGACGAACTCGTCACCGCCGAACCGGCTGATCTTGACGTCGTCGTCGGCAAAGAAAGCCAGCTTCTCGGCGATCGCGTAGATCAGCCCGTCGCCGACCGGATGACCGAGCGTGTCGTTGATGTTCTTGAAGTCGTCGACGTCGAAGATCGCCAGCGCGCAGAGACGCTCCCGGTCGCCGGTGGCCATGCATTCGGCGACGATTTCGTGGAAATAGGCGCGATTGGGCAGGCCGGTCAGGCTGTCGTAGCGCGCCATGGTGCGGATCTTCTCCTCCGCCTGCACGCGCGACGTCACGTCTTCGAAGGTGATGACGCCAAGATCGTCGCTGCCCTCGCGGGCGGAGAATTCGAGGTGGCGGCCGTTGGCGAGGTTGACCAGGAGCTTGCGTCCGCAGCCTTCTCGCAGCGCCCGCGAAAGCTGCGCCTCGATGAAGCTGCAGTCGCGCCGGCTGATCAGCCCGCCCGCGGCGCCGCGCAGGAGCAACGCCTTCAGGCTGCGCCCGATCAGCCTTTCGGGCTTGGCGACGCCGATCAGCTCGGCAGCCTCGGCATTGGCGACGATCACGCGGCTGTCGGGACCGAGCATCACCAGCCCGTGCGACATGGTGTTGAGCGCCCGGTTGAAACGCTGGGCGAGACGGTTCGCCTTCTTCTCCTCCGAAAGCGCGGAGAACAGGACTTCACGCACGAGGTCCGCGAAGCGCCGGATCGCGAAGAAGAACGGGAAGGCCATGCAGCCCAGGATGATGTGATAGGCGTCCCCGCGCAGGATGAAGCCGAGCGAGATCGGCCAGGTCATCGTCATGATGAAGATCATGACCATGCGCGGCGAACCATAGTTGCGGCCCGCGATCGACGTCGCGGAGGCGAGTGTCACCGCAACCGAGGCGATCTCCGCGAAGGGGTCGTGGGCGAGGTAGATCCCAACGAAGCAGAACAGCCCGAGCATCGAACCGTGCATCGATCCGAAGAGGATGTAGTCCTTTTCGCGATCCCAGGCCTCTTCGCCCGATTGCGGCGGTCCCATCCGGCGGTACCGGCTGATGTTGCGCAGCCTGAGCACGCCGACGGCGGCCATCGCGACCGCGACGGCGAGATAGAGCGGATCCTCGGTCTTCCAGTAGCAGAGGACGACGAGGAGCGTCTGCGCGGTCAACCCGACCGACAGCGTGAATCCGTCGCGGAAGAGTGACTCCACGAAAGGAATATAGATGTCGACCGGGATGTCGTTCTTGCTGATCTTGCGCATGCTCGGGTCCGACGGTAACTTGGACCGTCGCACGTTCCCCTTAATAAAACGCTTCGCGGACGCACCAAAAGAGGCGGAACGCGGCACTTATTCGGCCGCCTGCAACACCTCCGCCGTCGGCCCGAAACGTTCCAGGAGCCGCTTGCGCTCGGCCGCGGCCTTCTGCGCATTGCCCGCCTTGACGTGCCCGAAGCCGCGCACCAGCGAGGGAACCGAGGCAAGCGCGCAAGCCGCGTCGAGACGCGCAGCCGTCAACTCCCCGCCGATCATGGCGATGTCCTGCTCGTACTCGGCAAGCAGACGCCGCTCCATCCGGCGCTCCTCGGTCCGGCCGAAAATGTCGAGCACCGTGCCGCGCAGCCCCTTCAACCCCGCCAGAATCCGGAAGCCCGTCATCATCCACGGCCCGAACGACGATTTCACCGGCTTGCCGTCGGAGCCGGTGCGCCCGAGGATCGGCGGCGCGAGATGGAACTCCAGCCGCTCGACGCTCTCGAACTGCGCCGACACCTGCCTGGCGAACGATCCGTCGGTGTAGAGCCGTGCGACCTCATACTCGTCCTTGATGGCCATCGCCTTGAACAGGTTGCGCGCCACGGTTTCGGCGAGAATGGTGGACCCCGGCCTCGCCTTCTCCTCCGCCGCGCGCACCGCCGCCACCTGACGCTCGTAGCGCTGGGCATAGGCGCGGTTCTGGTACGCCTCGAGAAAGGTCGAGCGAGCGGCCACGACCTCGTCGAGTCCGGCCGCCAGCGTCCGCTCGCCCTGCCCGGACGTGGCGGCCGAGATGGCGAAGTCGATCCGGCGCGACGGCGTCCTCCTCGAGGCCTTCGACGCGACGCCGCGCGCGTCGGACGGCTACGCGGTGGTGAAGAAGAAGAAAGAGGACCTGGAGGG
>JBKBRJ010000024.1:0-58954 GCA_046292285.1 Mesorhizobium sp.
CGGCTGGATCGCCGCGCAGCCGATCCCCGGCGCTTTCGTCATCAATCTCGGCGATATGATCGCCCGCTGGACCAACGACCGCTACCGCTCCACGCTGCACCGCGTCGTCAACGCCTCGGGCCGCGAGCGCTATTCCGTGCCGTTCTTCTTCACCGGCAACCCGGATTTCGAGGTCTCCTGCATCCCCACCTGCCTCTCGCCCGGCGAGAAACCGAAATACCCGCCGATCAAGGTCGAGGACCACCTTCAGGCCATGTACCGCAAGACCTATGCGGCGGCCTGACCGGCTCGGCTGGCTAAGCGGTTCGGCCTGATCCCGTGGCGGCGACCGTCATCCTCATCCACGGCGCCTGGCAGGGAAGCTGGGTCTGGTCGCGGCTGGTTCCCTTGCTCGAAGGCGCCAGGCTGCGGGCGATCGCCGTCGACCTGCCCGGCAACGGCGCCGACGGTTCGCCTCCGGAAACGGCCTCGCTCGAGCGCTACGTCGACCATGTCGGCGCAGTCATCGCGGCCGGGTCCGGCCCGGTCGCATTGGTCGGCCACTCCGGCGGCGGCGTGGTCGCCACCGCCGTCGCCGAGCGGTACTGCGAAGGCGTGGAGCGCGTCGCCTACGTCGCCGGCATGATGCTGCCGCCGGGCGTGGGCTTCGGCGATGTCCTGAGCGACATGAAGGCTGCGGAGCAGGGACTGCTCGGCATCGGTCCGCATCTCGCCTGGTCACCGGACAGGCGCGTCTCATCCGTACCGGTCGAGGCCGCCGCCGACATCTTCCTCAACGACATGCCGCGAGACGAGGCGCTGCGGCTCGCAGAAGGTCTCACCCCGCAGGGCGAGGGCGGCCGTGCGATCTCGAGCGTGTGGACGCCCGCCCGTTTCGGAAGCCTGCCGCGTCTCTACGTCGAATGCGCCGACGACCGTTCGGTCATGCTCCCCGTCCAGCGCCGCATGCAGGCGCTGGTGCCCGGAGCGGCGCGCGTGACGCTCGATGCCGGTCACGCGCCCCATGTCAGCCAGCCCGCGCGGCTGGCCGAGGTCCTGGCGCCCTTTCTCAAGGGATAAATCAAGCCAAGCGAATGTCGTCCGGAAGCAGTTCGACCGGCATGTTCTGGTAGGCCACCGGCCGCAGGAAGCGGCGGATGGCGAGCGTGCCGACCGACGTCGTCGAGACGTTGGTGCTCGCCGGATAGGGCCCGCCATGCATCATCGAATCGACCACCTCGACCCCGGTCGGGAAGCCGTTGGCGAGCAGCCGGCCGGCCTTTCGCTCCAGCACCGGCGTCAGCTTCGCCGCCAGCGCCATGTCGGTCGGGTCGAGATGCAGCGAGCAGGTGAGCTGGCCTTCCAGCCCCCGCGCCACCGCCATCATCTCCTCTTCGTCGCGCACCCTGACCAGCACGCCGAGCGGCCCGAACACCTCTTCGGCCAGCGCCGGGTTGGCAAGGAAGGTCTCTCCGGACACCGCGTAGAGCCACGGCCCGACATTGCGGCCCTCGATGCTGGTCGCCACCAGTTCGCGCACGCCGTCGGTGTCGCGGACGCGGCACTGGCCGGCCTGGAAGGCGTTGGCGATGCCGTCAGACAGCATCGTCTGCGCGCCGACCTTCGCCATCGCCTCGGCCGCCGCCGCCTCGAAGGCGTCCGCGTCCTTGCCCTCGACGATGACGCCGAGGCCGGGATTGGTGCAGAACTGGCCGACGCCCATCGTCAGTGACCCCGCCCAGCCGGCTGCGATCTCGCCGCCCCGCGCCGCAACGGCGTTCGGCAGCAGGAACATCGGGTTCACCGAGCCGAGTTCGCCGAAGAAGGGGATCGGCTCGGGCCGCGCGCAGGCGAGGTCGAACAGCGCCCGGCCGCCCTTCAGCGACCCGGTGAAGCCGATCGCCTTGATCAGCGGGTGCCGGACCAGCGCTTCGCCGGCCTCGCGCGTGTTCGACTGGACGAGCGAAAAGACGCCCGGGTGCACGCCGCAAGTCTGGATCGCCTCGAGAATCGCCTCGGCGATGATCTCGGCCGTCCCCGGATGGCCCGGATGGCCCTTGACGACGACGGGGCAGCCGGCGGCGAGCGCCGACGCGGTGTCGCCGCCGGCCGTCGAAAAGGCGAGGGGGAAGTTCGACGCGCCGAACACGCCGACCGGCCCGATCGGACGCTGGATCATTCGGATATCGGGTCGTGGCGCCGGCTTGCGGTCGGGCAGGGCGGCGTCGTGGCGGCGGTCGAGGAAGTCGCCTTTCTCGATGTGGCTGGCGAACAGCCGCAGCTGGCCCGTGGTGCGGCCACGCTCGCCCTCCAGCCTTGCGGTCGGGAGTCCGGTCTCGGCGCTGCCGATCGCGGTGATCCGCGGCCCGCGTGCCTCGATCGCGTCGGCGATGGCGTTGAGGAAGGCGGCCCGCTCCGCGCGCGACGCGTAGCCATAGCTCCAGAACGCCTCTTCGGCGGCCTTCGCCGCGCGGTCGACATGCGCTGCGGTGCCGGCGGCGAACCGATGCGGCGAACCCGTCGCCGGCTGGGATTCGAACGTCGCGTCGCCCGCGACCCACTCGCCGGCAATGAGATGCCGTCCGCTCGGCTGATGGCTGTCGGTCATGGTTGTCCTTTCCGTCTCTGTCTGGCTTGCCGGCCGACGAGGCTAGTCGTGAAACGGATCCGTCACGATGCGCCGGCCCAGCATGAAGGCATCCGCGACATGGACCAGCGGGGAGGCGTCCACGTCGCTTGCGCCCGCCGCGATAAGCTCGGCGAAGCGGGCGTAGATGCCGTCATACTCGGCTTCCGCCGGCTGGTCGACCGCCCGTCCGTCGATTTCGAGCTTCGCGCCGCCGGCCGAAAGCCTCAGCGATCCCCGTGTCGTCTCGACCGTGATGTCCCAGGTCTGCGGCCCGGTCTGGCGCCAGTCGAAGTCGGCCGTCACCGGCGCGCCGGTCGTGTCGGCGAAGGCGAGGCGGGCGGCGATCGGCGTGTCGCGGTTCTCCGGGAACTCGAGCTCGGCCGAAATGATGTGCACCGGGGCGGGCATGATCTCGGTGAGGATCGAGAGCGCGTTGATGCCGGGGTCGAACACGCCCATGCCGCCGGCCTCCCAGATCCACGCCTGGCCCGGATGCCACTTGCGCACGTCCTCGCGCCAGACGATCGCCGCGCGGGTCACGGTGCGCTCGGCCAGCCAGTCCTTGGCCTGCGCCACCGCGGGCGCGAAGCGCGAATGCCAGGTGGCGAACAGCGTCCTGCCACTTTCCCTCGCGAGGTCGGCGAGTGCGTGCACTTCCGCCACCGTCGCGCCCGGCGGCTTCTCCAGCAGCACGTCGCGCCCGGCCGACAGCGCCGCCCACGCCATTCCGAACCGCACCTGCGGCGGCACGCACAGCGCCACCGCCGTCACGTCGGGCCGCGCGGCCAGCATGTCGTCGAGCCGTGTGAAATGGTCGAAGCCGGGCAGTCCGGCACCGCGCGTCACGATCGCCGAAAGCGAGAAGCCCGGATGCCGGCCGATCGATGGGATATGCTGGTCGTGCGCGATCTTGCCGAGGCCGACGATCGCGATTCTCGTGCCGTCAGTGGCTTTCACGGGGCACCTCGTGTCCGCGCGCGCCGATCAGGAAGTCGAAATCCGCGCCCGTGTCGGCGCCGCCGACATGGAGATGGAAGAGCCGCGCATAACCGCTCCCGGGTTCCTTGACCGTCGGCGCCCAGGCCGCGAGCCGCGCCCTGATCGTCTCCTCCGGCACGTCGAGGTGAATGCGCCGCTCGGCGACGTCGACCTCGATCATGTCGCCGTCCCGGACGATCGCCAGCGGCCCGCCGATCGCTGCCTCGGGCGAGGTGTGCAGGATCACCGTCCCGTAGGCGGTGCCCGACATGCGCGCGTCGGAGATGCGCACCATGTCGGTGATGCCCTTCCTCAGAACCTTCGGCGGCAGGCCCATGTTGCCCACCTCTGCCATGCCCGGATAGCCGCGCGGGCCGCAGTTCTTCAGCACCATCACCGAGTTCTCGTCGATGTCGAGGCTCTCGTCCTCGATGCGTTCCTTGTAGTGGTCGATGTCCTCGAACACGACCGCCGGGCCGCGATGCTTCATCAGATGCGGGCTCGCGGCCGACGGCTTGATGACGGCGCCGCTGGGCGCCAGGTTGCCGCGCAGCACCGCGATGCCGCCATGTTGCGTCAGCGCGCGCTCGACCGGCCGGATCACCTCCTCGTTCCAGTTGCGCACCCCGGCGATCTCCTCGGCGATCGTCGCGCCGGAGACGGTCAGCGCGTCGCCATGCAGCCTGCCGCCGTAGAGCAGCATCTTCAGCACCACCGGCAGCCCGCCGGCATAGAAGAACTCCTCCATCAGGAAGCGGCCCGACGGCATCAGGTCGACGATGGTGGGGATGTCGCGGCCGCAGCGGTCCCAGTCGTCGAGGGTCAGGTCAACGCCGACCCGCCCGGCGATGGCCAGCAGGTGGATCACCGCGTTGGTCGAGCCGCCGATGGCACCGTTCGCGCGAATGGCGTTCTCGAAGGCCTTGCGCGTCAGGATGTCCGACGGCTTCAGGTCGTCCTTCACCATCTCGACGATCCGCCGCCCCGTCAGGTGCGCCATCACGCGCCGCCGCGAATCGACGGCGGGGATCGCCGCGTTGCCCGACAGCGCCATGCCCAGCGCCTCGGCCATCGAGGCCATCGTCGAGGCGGTGCCCATCGTGTTGCAGGACCCCGGCGAGCGCGACATCGACTGCTCGGCCTCCAGGAAGTCCGCGCGGCTCATCTTGCCGGCCTTGATGTCTTCCGACATCTGCCAGAGCGCCGTGCCCGACCCGACCCGCTCGCCGCGGAACCAGCCGTTCAGCATCGGCCCGCCGGAGACGAGGATCGCCGGAATGTCGACGCTGGCCGCCCCCATCAGGAGCGCCGGCGTGGTCTTGTCGCAGCCCGCCAGCAGCACCACGCCGTCGAGCGGGTTGGCGCGCAGCGCCTCCTCCACGTCCATGGCGCACAGGTTGCGGTACATCATGGCGGTGGGCCGCAGCGAGGGTTCGCCCGGCGAGAACACCGGGAACTCCACCGGCAGCCCGCCCGCCTCGTAGATGCCGTGCTTCACCCGCTCGGCAAGGTCGCGCAGGTGCGCGTTGCAGGGCGTCAGTTCAGACCACGTATTGCAGATGCCCACCACCGGCCGCCCGTCGAACAGGTCGGCCGGCAGGCCCTGGTTCTTCATCCAGGACCGGTGGTAGATCGCATCGCGGCCTTCGCCGCCATACCATTCCTGCGAGCGCAATCTGCGCGGCCAGGGCGCTTTGGTGAAACTCATCGGTTGATCCAGACCTTACAGGGCGCTGACGCGCACGACTTCATCCCGGCCCGGTCGCGGCGTGATCGCCCAGGCGTTGCGCAGCGGCAGGCCGAAGGGCGGCGCCTCGATCTCGAACACGTCCCCCGGCTCCGTAAGGATGCCGTCGGCGAAAGACAGCGTCGCGGTGCCGAACATGTGCACGTGCACATCACCCGGCTGGCGGAACACGCCGTACTTGAAATGGTGATGCTCGAGGTTGGCAATGGTGTGCGACATGTTCGCCTCGCCTGACAGGAAAGGCTTCTCGAAGATCGTCGCGCCGCCGCGCCTGATGCGCGAGACGCCGCGCACGTCCCGCGGCAGCTCTCCCACCAGGATCTCGGGACCGAAGGAGGCCGGCCTCAGCTTCGAATGGGCGAGGTAGAGATAGTTCACCCGCTCCATAACGTGGTCGGAGAACTCGTTGGCGAGGGCGAAGCCGACGCGGAACGGCTGGCCGTCCGCGCCGATCACGTAGATGCCTGCGATCTCCGGTTCCTCGCCGCCATCGTCGGCGAAGGCGGGGGAGGCCAGTGCCGCGCCCGGCGCCGTCACCATGAAGCCGTTGCCCTTGTAGAACCATTCCGGCTGCACGCCGGGCTTGCCGTTCGCCGGCTTGCCGCCTTCGACCCCCATGCGGAACATGCGCATGGAGTCGGTCAGCGTCGCCTCGTCCGCGTTCATCGTCTTCTGGTGCATGGCGTCGCGCGTCGCCGCGGAGCCGAGATGCGTCAGGCCCGTGCCGGTCAGGTGCAGATGCGCCGGGTCCGGATGGAGGATGGGGGCGACCAGCCGGCCTTCCTCGTAGGCCTTGGACAGGTCGACCGCCGGACCGAAGCCCAGCTTGCCGATCCGGTCGGCGATCGTCTCGCCGTCGCGGGCGCAATCGAGCGCCAGCGCGTGAACGCTCGCCACGCCCCGCACCTCGAAGGCCTCGGTCCCGTCCCGCGCGATGACCTTGAGGTCGCCCGCCGGAGTCCTGATCTGGGAAAGCAGCATGGCCATCAGCCCTTGTTCTTGTTGTAGACGTCGAAGATCACGGCCGCGAGCAGCACCAGGCCCTTGATCATCTGCTGGTAGTCGATGCCGATGCCCATGATTGACATGCCGTTGTTGAGCACGCCCATCAGGAACGCGCCCACCACCGCGCCGATGATGGTGCCCACCCCGCCCGACATCGACGCGCCGCCGATGAAGACGGCCGCGATGACGTCGAGTTCGAGCGCGAAGCCCGCCTTCGGCGTGGCGGTGTTCAGCCGCGCCGCGAAGACCAGGCCGGCGGCGGCCGCCAGCACGCCCATGTTGGTGAAGGCGAGGAAGGTCAGCCGCTCTGTGTTGATGCCCGACAGCTTCGCCGCCTTCTGGTTGCCGCCGAGCGCGTAGATGCGCCGGCCGATCACCGTGTTGGAGGTGATGAAGGCGTAGATGACCGTCAGCACGCCCATGGTGATGAGCACGTTGGGCAGGCCGCGGAAGGTCGACAGCTTGTAGGTGATGAAGACCAGCGCCGCCGCCACGATGGCGTTGCGCGCCACGAAGAAGGCGAAGGGCTCGTCCTCGATGCCGTAGGCGCGGTTGTGCGCCCGCTGCGTCAGGCCCATCCAGACGATCGCGGCGGCCGTCACGACGCCCGCCGCCAGCGCCAGCACGTTCACCTGCCGCACGTCGAACAGGCCGGCGAGGGCGGCGCCGATGCCGGCGGGGAAGAGGTCAGGCACGAAGCCGTTGGCGATTACCTGGAACTCGCGCGGGAAGGGACCGACCGACTGGCCCTCGAGCAGCCACAGTGACAGCCCGCGAAACACCAGCATGCCGGCCAGCGTCACGATGAAGGACGGGATCTTCCAGTACGCGACCCAATAGCCCTGCGCCGCGCCGATCAGCCCGCCGACGACGAGGCAGGCGATGATGGTGACCGGCATGGAGTAGCCGTGCTTCACCATCATCACGGCGGCGAGCGCGCCGATGAAACCCATCACCGAGCCGACCGACAGGTCGATGTTGCCCGACACGATGACGATCAGCATGCCGAGCGCCATGATGACGATGTAGCTGTTCTGCAAGAGCAGGTTGGTCACGTTGACCGCGCGCAGCAGCGTCCCGTCGGTCACGATCTGGAAGAAGATCATGACGACGATCAGCGCGAGCAGCAGCCCGTATTCGCGCAGGTGCGATGCGAGATAGGCGCCGATCCCCTTGCCGGAGCCGGCTTCGCCTGTCTTGTTGACGCCTTCGGCCAGAGCCATCCTCTTCTCCCTAGTCGTTGACGATGAGCGACATGATGCGCTCCTGGCTGGCCTCCGAGGCCAGCAGTTCGCCCACCAGCGCGCCCTCGCTCATCACGTAGATCCGGTCGCACATGCCGAGCAGTTCCGGCATCTCCGACGAGATCATGACGACGCCCTTGCCCTGGGCGGCCAGCTCGTTGACGATCGTGTAGATTTCATACTTGGCGCCGACGTCGATGCCGCGCGTCGGCTCGTCGAGGATCAGCACTTCCGGCGAGGTGAACAGCCATTTGGCCAGCACCACCTTCTGCTGGTTGCCGCCCGACAGATTCACCACCTTCTGGAACACGGTCGGCGTGCGGGTCGCCAGCGCATCGCGATAGCGTTCAGCCACCCGAGTCTCCTCGTTGCGCTTCAGCACGCCGCGCGACGACACGCCCTCGAGATTGGCGAGCGTCGTGTTGAAGCGGATCGTCTCGTCCAACACCAGCCCCAGCGACTTGCGGTCCTCGGTGACGTAGGAGATGCCGGCCGCGATGGCCCGCTGCACCGTCGACACGTCCACCGGCCGACCCTTCAGCTTGACGGTGCCCGAGATGTCGCGCCCCCAGGAACGGCCGAAGATCGACATGGCGAGTTCGGTGCGGCCCGAGCCCATCAGCCCCGCGATGCCGACCACCTCGCCGGCGCGCACGTTGAAGCTGGCGTTCTTGATGACCTTCCGCTCGGCCCGCTCCGGGTGCCAGACGCTCCAGTCCTCCACCTCCATCAGCACCGCGCCCGGCGTGCGTTCGTGCTGCGGGAAGCGGTGGGTCATGTCGCGGCCCACCATGTCGCGCACGATCTCGTTTTCCGAGAGCCCCGCCCTGGCGTCGAGCGTCGAGACCGTCGTGCCGTCGCGGATGACGGTCACGGTGTCGGCGACGTAGCGCACCTCGCCGAGTTTGTGCGAGATCAGGATGCAGGTGACGCCGTGCGCCTTCAGCTCCAGCATCAGGTCGAGCAGCTTGCGGCTGTCGGTCTCCTGCAGCGCCGCCGTCGGCTCGTCGAGGATCAAGAGCTTGACGTCCTTCGACAGCGCCTTGGCGATTTCGACGAGCTGCTGCTTGCCGACGCCGATCCGGTCGACGAGCCGGGTCGGCGGCTCCTTTAGCCCCACCTTGGCCAGCAGTTCCTCCGTCCGCCGGTTGGTCTCGCGCCAGTCCACCACGCCGCGCTTGCCGCGCTCGTTGCCGAGGAAGATGTTCTCCGCGATCGACAGCTGCGGCACCAGCGCCAGTTCCTGGTGGATGATGATGATGCCGCGATGCTCGCTGTCGGCGATGTCGCGGAAGTGGGCGGGCTGCCCGTCGAAGACGATCTCGCCGTCGAAGCTGCCCGCCGGATAGACGCCCGAGAGCACCTTCATCAGCGTCGACTTGCCCGCGCCGTTCTCGCCGCAGATGGCGTGGATCTCGCCCCGGCGCACCTTCAGGTCCACCCGGTCAAGCGCCTTGACGCCGGGAAACGCCTTGGAGATCTGGCGCATTTCGAGAAGGATGTCGGCGGTCATGTCCGTTGCCCCGCATGCGGCGGAAGGCGAAGCCCGCCTCCCGCCTGCGCCCTTGGCCAACAGGGCTTACTGCACCTGGTCCTTGGTGTAGTAGCCGCTGCCGATCAGGATCTCTTCCCAGTTGCTCGCATCGACCGAAACCGGCTCGAGCAGGTAGGACGGGACGATCTTGACGCCGTTGTCGTAGGTCTTGGTGTCGTTGATCTCCGGCTCGCCGCCGCCGAGCAGTGCGTCGACCATGCCGACGGTGACGCGGGCGAGTTCGCGGGTGTCCTTGAACACGGTCGAGTACTGCTCGCCGGCCAGGATCGACTTCACCGAGGGAACCTCGGCGTCCTGGCCCGACACGATCGGCATCTTCATGTCGCCCGAACCGTAGCCGACGCCCTTCAGCGCCGACAGGATGCCGATCGACAGGCCGTCATAGGGCGACAGCACGCCATGCACCTGCTTGTCGGTGTAGTGGGCCGACAGGAGGTTTTCCATGCGCGCCTGCGCCACCGCGCCGTCCCAGCGCAGGGTGCCGACCTTGTCCATGCCCATCTGGCCCGACACGATGACGACCTTGCCGGAATCGATCAGCGGCTGCAGCACGCTCATGGCGCCATTGTAGAAGAAGAAGGCATTGTTGTCGTCCGGCGAGCCGCCGAACAGTTCGACATTGTAGGGGCCGTCGCCGAAGCGCTCTCCAAGACCCTTCACCAGGGAGCTCGCCTGCTGCACGCCGACCTTGAAGTTGTCGAAGGTGGCGTAATAGTCGACATTGCCGCTGTCGCGGATCAGGCGGTCGTAGGCGATGACCTTGATGCCGGCCGCCGCCGCATTCTCCAGCGCGTTCGACAGCGTGGTTCCGTCGATCGCCGCGATCACCAGCACGTCGACGCCCTTGGTGATCATGTTCTCGATCTGGGCGAGCTGGTTCGGGATGTCGTCCTCGGCATATTGCAGGTCCGTCTCGTAGCCGGCGGCCTTGAACTGCTCGACCATCGAATTGCCGTCCGAAATCCAGCGCGCCGACGACTTGGTGGGCATGGCGATGCCGATGGTGCCCTTGTCCTGCGCGAAGGACGGCACGGCGAAGGCGGATGCGACGAGCGCGGTCGCTGCCAGCGCGACGTTCAGAAGTCTCATGTTTCTTCCTCCCATGACGGAATGTGCCGGAGCGTGGCTGCCGGACCTGTTCGATGCGTTGCACGGGGAGCGGATGGCCGCCTCTGGGACGCCCTTTCATCTCCTCCCGCCGCCGAAGGCCCAGTTGCCCTGAAACTGGTTCCTCCCTTCGGCACGGCGATTGGCACCATTCGAGCCATGCTCGTCAAATGCAATTCCGCATGATAGTCATATCAGAAATCGTATATCGATCCGGGAGGGACCGATGGACACGCGCAATCGCGGCTTCGCGACCCTGCCCAGCCGCGATGATCTCGCGCGAAGGGGTCTGCGGCTCGCCCACCTTCGGCTCATCTGCGCGCTCAAGGAAACCGGCCAGATGGGCGCCGCCGCCGCCCAGCTCGCCATCTCCCAGCCCGCCGCCTCGCGCATGGCGGCCGAGATGGAAGCCATCGTCGGCGTGCCGCTGCACGAGCGCCACGCGCGCGGCATTTCGCTGACCCCCTTCGGCGAGCGCTTCGCGCTGCGCGCCGCCATGATGCTGCAGAACCTCGACGACACCGCCCGCGAACTGGTCGAGATGGAGCGCGGCAACCAGGGCACCGTGTCGATCGGCTCTGTCACCGGCCCCGCGCTCGATCTCGTCCTGCCCGTCATCCGCCGCGCCCGCGTCACCCATCCCGCGATCTCGATCACGGTCTCGGTCGACACCAGCGACCGGCTGGCCGAGGACCTGCTCGCCTCGCGCGTCGATTTCTTCATCGGCCGGCTGCTCGGCGACGTCGACCCGAAGATGTTTGCGCTCACCGAGATCGGCCCGGAGCCGCTCGCCGTCATCGCCCGCAGCGGCCATCCGCTGACGCGCAAGGACCGCGTGACGCTCGACGACTGCGTCGCCTACGACTGGGTGCTCCAGGCCAGTGGCAACCTCATGCGCCGAACGGTGGAAAACCATCTGATGGCGCGCCAGATCCCGCTGCCGGGCAAGGTGCTCTCCACCTCGTCGCTGCTCTTGACGCTCTCCTACATCAGCCAGTCCAACGCGGTTTCGATGGTCGCCAAGGCGGTCGCCGACTTCTACAGTCGTGAGGACGGGCTCGACGGCCGCATCGTCGTCCTGCCCGTCGACGCGGCGATCAACGTTCCGGCCTATTCGCTGATCACCCACGCGCAGCGCACCCTGTCGCCGGCCTCGCGCATCCTGTACGAGATGGCCCGCGACGCGATCGAGGGCGCGCGCCTCGCCCGGCAGGAAGCGGCGGGCGAGGGGTCCGTGTCCTCGCTTTCCGGCCAGCCGGTACCCCGCTAGCCCTGACCGATGCCCCGCCTTCCGGAGACCACCTGAGATGACCAGCCAGACCCCGAACGCGCCCTTCTGCGCGGCGCTCGACTGGGGCACGACCAACCTCCGCGTCTGGCTGCTCGACCGCGATGGAACCGTGCTCGGCGAGCGCGCCAGCGGGGAGGGGATGCGCGCCTGCGCGCCCGACCGCTTCGGGGCGGTGATGGAGAGCCACCTCGCGGCGCTCGGTGCGCCGGTGGCCCTGCCGGTCGTCGTCGCCGGCATGGCCGGCGCGCGCGGCGGCTGGCGGGAAGTGCCCTATCTCGTCGCGCCAGTCGGTCTCGACGCCCTGCACGAGGGCGCCGCGGTCGTTGCGCACCTCAGGCGCGACGTCCGCATCCTGCCCGGCATATGCCAGCGCACGCCCGGACGCGAGGACGTCATGCGCGGCGAAGAGACCCAACTCGCCGGCGCGGTGGCGCAGGGCCTCGCCGACGGTCTGGTCTGTCTCCCCGGCACGCATTCGAAATGGGCGGCGATCGAGGCCGGCCGGCTCGTCTCCTTCACCACCTTCATGACCGGCGAGCTTTTCTCGGTGCTCGGCGCCCACACCATCCTCGGGGACACGCTGGGCGAGGGCGGTTTCGATCCGGCCGATCCGGCCTTTCGCGGCGGTATCGAGGACATGCTTCGAGAGGGGGCAGCCCTGATCGGCAGCCTGTTTTCGCTGCGCGCGGCGGGGCTGCTGCTGGCGGACGCCGCGCCCAACCCCCGCGCCCGCCTCTCCGGCCTCCTGATCGGCGCGGAGATCGCCGCCGCCCGCGCCATGCACGGCATCGGGCACGAGGTCGGTCTCGTCGCCACCGGAACCCAGGCCGAACTCTATCGCACCGCGTTCGGCCTCGCCGGCTTCCGCTGCCGGGTCCTCGACGGCGGCGCGCTGGTGCGTCGCGGCCTGCTCGATGCCGCCCGCGCCATCTGGGGCTGAGCGGCGGCCGCACCATCGTTCGAATGCCGCGCAACCCGTAAACCGGCCCGCAACGGGTTGCGCCTAGAAAGGTGCGATGGACTTCATCGGATCTCGATCATGATCGGCGACGCGGCCGGCATCGCGCTTTCGGGCATGCTTGCGGAAAGCACGCGCCTGAACGTCGCGGCGAGCAACATCGCCAATGCCCGCGCCACCGGCGCGCTCGAGCCGGTCGACGGCGCGGCCACGCCCTACCTGCCGCTCCAGGTCGAAGGCGCCTCGGCGCCGGGCGGCGGCACGGTCGCCATCGTGCGGCCGCTGCTCCCGGCCGCGGTGGCATCCTACGAACCGTCGGCGAGCTTCGCCGACGGCAACGGCCTCGTCGCCGCGCCGAACGTCGACGTGCTCGGCCAGGTATCCGATCTCATGCAGGCGAGCCTTGCCTTCCGCGCCAATCTCGCCGTCTTCGAGGCGGCGTCGGACATGATGCGCGCGCTCTACGATCTCGGCGAGGACCGCTAGCCGGCCGACCGGCGCCCTTGCGCGCCGGCCGCCTGCGTTCCGACTACTCGATGTCGAAGGACACGCCCTGCGCCAGTGGCAGCGCCTTCGAATAGTTCACCGTATTGGTGGCGCGGCGCATGTAGGCCTTCCACGCGTCCGATCCGCTCTCGCGACCGCCGCCGGTTTCCTTCTCGCCGCCGAAGGCTCCGCCGATCTCGGCCCCAGACGTGCCGATGTTGACGTTGGCGATGCCGCAGTCCGAGCCCTCGGCCGACAGGAAGCGCTCCGCCTCGCGGATGTCCAGCGTGAAGATCGAGGACGAGAGGCCCGCCGCCACGGCGTTGTGGTCCTCCAGCGCCTGGTCGAAATCGGAATACTTCATCACATAGAGGATCGGCGCAAAGGTCTCCTCCAGCACCGGGCCGCACTGGCCGGGCATCTCCACCAGCGCCGGCCGCACGTAGTAGGCCGTGTCCTTGCCCGCGTCGACGATGCGCTCGCCGCCGGTCACCTGGCCGCCCTCGGCCCTGGCCGCCGAAAGCGCCCTCTGCATTCCTTCGAAGGCTCGAGCGTCGATCAGCGGACCGACCAGCGCGTTGGTCTCCAGCGGATTGCCGACCGAGACGCTCTCGTAGGCCTTTCTCAGCCGCGGCACGAGCCGGTCGTAGACGCTCTCGTGCACGAACAGGCGGCGCAGCGTGGTACAGCGCTGCCCGGCCGTGCCCATGGCGCCGAACGCCACCGCACGCAGCGCCATGTCGAGATCGGCCGACGGGCAGACGATGCCGGCATTGTTCCCGCCGAGCTCCAGGATCGAGCGCGCGAAGCGCCTGGCAAGCCGCGGGCCGACCTCGCGGCCCATGCGCGTCGAGCCGGTCGCCGACACCAGCGCCACCTTCGGATGGTCGACCAGCGCCTCGCCCACCGCGCGGTCGCCGACCAGCACCTGGGAGAGGTTCTTCGGCGCGTCGCCGAAACGCGCCAGCGCGCGCTCCAGGATCGCCTGCGAGGCGAGCGCCGTCAGCGGCGTCTTCTCCGACGGCTTCCAGACGATGCTGTTGCCGGCCACGAGCGCCAGCGCCGCGTTCCACGACCACACCGCGACGGGGAAGTTGAAGGCCGAGATGATGCCGACGACGCCGAGCGGATGCCAGGTCTCCATCATCCGGTGGCCCGGCCGCTCGGTGGCGATGGTCAGGCCGTAGAGCTGGCGCGACAGGCCGACCGCGAAGTCGCAGATGTCGATCATTTCCTGCACTTCGCCGAGACCTTCCGAGGCGATCTTGCCGGCCTCGATCGAAACCAGCCGGCCGAGATCGGCCTTGGCCGCGCGCAGTTCCTCGCCGAGAAGGCGCACGAGCTCGCCGCGGCGCGGCGCCGGCACCAGCCGCCATGCCTTGAACGCCTCGTGCGCGGCCACGATCGCGGCGTCGGCCGCCTCGGCGGAACTGGTCGCGACCTTCGCGATCTGCTCGCCGCTGACCGGGCTGAAGGAGGCCATGTCGCCGTTCGTCCACGCGGCGCGCGGCACCCCCAGCCTGTCGAGCAGCGCTGCCGCTTCCTGTTTCACGTCGACGCTTGCGGTCATCGGTCTTCTCCGTTCATTTCATCCTTGGCCGGCGCCTGCCCGGGCGCTCGCCGGCCTGTGTCGGCCCGGGACCTGCCCGGTGGGGTCGGCGCCATGAGCACGGCCGCTATACCGCTCATGCCCGTCGCAGTACAGCCGGGTGGTCGGTGATGGCTCGCGCCGCGGACCCGCATGGGCGGGCGGCTGCTTTCGTCGCGCAATCTCGCAGCGAAGGCCAGCGCACCATTGCAGCCCATGCGCGACGAAATGTCCGTCGATCCTGGATCGCCGACGTTGGGTCAGTTTGTTGGAATGCAACCAAAGGCTGTGGTCGGCCTAACCTGGATGCGATAGGAGTCGGATCGGGCAGGGGTATCTTTTGATAATTTGCGGCGTTGCGGAAGGCGTGGGCTTTCGGCCGCGACGTCATGATCTGGCTGGGGCCTCCTTTAGAGGCGTTGGTTGGCGCCCCTCGTGCAATCCGCGAGGCGGCGCCCCCCTGGCGGCAGGGCCCGGGAGGTTCAGGAGTGACAGGGAATGGATGTCTCCAGTACGGATCGAAATGACATACGCCGGCGGGTGATCGAACTCCTGCAGGCGGAGATCCAGGACAAGGCGCTCGTCCTGACCATGGAAACGCCCATCGAGCAGGTCGTCATCGATTCCATCGACATCGTCCGCGTCCTCATCAAGATGGAAGAAGAATTCGGCAGGGAAACCAGCTTCGCGCCCACCGGCGACTATAAGACCGTCGGCGACGTGGTCGACGCGCTGATCGACCTGTTCATGGAACCCGCTCCGGAACGCTCCGTGCGATGAAATCCAGCGCCGTCATCGGGCTCGGCGCCGTCTCCTGCTTCGGGCAGACCGTCGACGGCTTCGCCGACGCGATCTTCGCCGGTCGCTGCGGCATCGGCGACATCACCGACATGGTTCCGCCGACGATCAGCGTCCGCATCGGCGCGCCGGTGCGCGACTTCGATCCGCAGGCGCATTTCGACGCCCGCACGCTGCTTCAGGTCGATCGCTTCACGCAGTACGCCACGGTCGCCGCCCGCGAGGCGACGGCCGAAGCGGGCCTCGCGGCTCTCGGCGTGCAGCCCGGACGGATCGGCGTCATCACCGGAACCGCGAATTCGGGCATCGACGCCATCGGCATGGTCTACCGTCGGATCTGGGTCGACAAGGGGCGTCCGCAACCCATGTCGGTTCCGATGATCATGGGCAATGCCCCGGCCAGCCGCATCGCCCACGAGACGGGCGCGCGCGGCCCCGCCATGGGCATCTCCAGCGCCTGCGCCTCTGCCGCCCAGGCGATCCTGATGGGCCACCGCATGATCCAGACCGGCATGGCGGACGTCATGATCGTCGGCGGCGCGGACTCCTGCTTCTCGGAAGGCTATCTCGCCGCCTGGTCGGTGCTGAAGGTTCTGGACATCGAGCCCTGCCGCCCCTTTTCCGGCGACCGTCGCGGCGTTTCGCTCGGCGAGGGCGCGGCCATCCTCGTCCTTGCCTCGGAAGAGGTTGCGGCCCGATCGGGCGCCAGGGTCCGCGCGCGGCTGCTTGGCGGCGGCATGACCAGCGATGCCGGCAGCATGCTCGGCTGCGACCGCGCCGGCATGGCCGAGGCGATGCGGCTTGCGCTCGGGGATGCGGGGCTGTCGCCGCGGGACGTGACCTATGTCAACGCCCACGGCACCGCCACGATCGCCAACGACCGGGAGGAATCGGCCGCGATCCGGGAGGCCTTCGGCGAAGGCCGGCCGGATTTCCGGATTTCGTCCACCAAGTCGATGATCGGCCACGCCATGGGCGCGTCCGGCGCGCTGGAGGCCGTCGCCACGGTGCTTGCGCTCGAGCGCCAGGTCGCGCCGCCGACGGCCGGCCACCGCGTCGTCGACCCGGACTGCGGTCTCGACGTGACGCCCGGCGCGGCCGTTCCGCACGAGATGCGGCATGCGGTCTCGAACTCCTTCGCCTTTGGCGGGCTGAACGCGTCGCTCGTGCTTGGGACGGCCTAGCGGTATCATGACCAACTCGTTCGGCCATGTCGCGATCACCGGCGGTTCCAGCGGCATCGGCGCCGCCCTGGCGGAGGTCCACGCCGCTCCCGGCGTCCGGCTGGCGCTGTCGGGGCGCAACGCCGAACGGCTTTCGCAGGTGGCCGAGCGCTGCCGGTCGCGCGGCGCCGACGTCGACACGACCATCGTCGACGTCACCGACGCGGAGGCGGTGCGCCGCTGGATCGAGGCGGCGGACGCGCTGGCCCCGCTCGATCTGGTCTATGCCAATGCCGGCCTTGGCGGCACGGGCGCTGTCGCATCGGATGTCGGCGAGGCCGCCGAGACGGCGCGGCTCGTGGTCGAAACCAACCTCGGCGGCGTCATCAACACCGCCGCCGCCGCGCTCGCCTGCTTTCGCCGCCGCGGCCATGGCCAGATCGTGCTGATCGGCTCCACGGCTGGACGTCTCGGCCTGCCGCATTCGCCGGTCTATTCTGCCTCCAAGGCCGCCGTTGCGACCTATGCGGATGGCCTGCGCCGGCTTGTTCGCCGTCTCGGCATCCACGTCCTTCTGGTCGAGCCGGGCTTCGTCGACACGCCGATGTCGGTGGGCGTTCCCAACCGCGACATGTTCCTCTGGTCGGCCGAGCGCGCCGCCATCGCGATCCGCCGCGCCGCCGAGGCCCGCCGCGCCCGCCTGCGCTTTCCTTTCCAGCTGCATCTGCTGATCGGGCTCGCCCGCGTCCTGCCGCGCCCCGTCGTCGACCACATCCTCGAGACCGCCCACCGGAAGGCCAGGCCCTGATGCCGGCACTCGTCATTCGCGCGGTCGGCAAGGGCGCCTCGGCGTCCGACTGGATTCGCGTCCCGGCGATCGTCCATGCCGACGATCCGCATTTCGTCCGCGAGATCGACATCAAGGAACGCATGCGCATCTCGCGCCGCTTCAATCCCTTCTTCGAGATCGGCGAGGCGGAGATGTTCGTGGCCTATCGCGACGGGCGCCCGGTCGGCCGCGTCAGCGCCCAGGTCAACGATCTGCATCGCCAGGTCCAGGACCCGGGGTCGGGTCATTTCGGCTTCTTCTCCTGCCTCGACGACCGGGAAGCCGCGATCGCCCTGTTCGACGCCGCCAGGTCATGGCTGCGGTCGCGCGGATCGACCTCGATCGAGGGGCCGTTCTCGTTCTCGGTCAACGAGGAGGCGGGCCTTCTCGTCGAGGGCTTCGACGAGCCGGCGGCGATGCTGATGAACCAGGCCCGCCCCTACATGGGCGGGCTGGTCGAGGCGGCGGGGCTCTCGAAGGTCATGGACACCTTCGCCTTCCGGCTGCGCGGCGAACCGCCGCTGCGGCTGCTTGCCAGACTGGCCGGATCCGTGGCGAAGGACCCCGACATCGTCCTGCGGCCGATCCGCGTCGATCGCTTCGCCGAGGAAGTCCGCGCCGTGATCGACATCTTCAACGACGCCTGGAGCGGCAACTGGGGCTTCGTCCCTTTCACCGAGCCCGAGATCGTCGCCATGATCCGGGAACTGAAGCCGTTCTACCGGCCCGAATATGGCTGCTTCGTCGAGCATCGCGGCGAGCCGGTGGCCTTCCTGCTCTCCATCCCCGACGTCAACGGCATCATCAAGCCCTTCGACGGCAGGCTGCTGCCGTTCAACTGGCTGCGGCTCATCCGCGCCCTGCGCGGGCGCGGGCACCGCGCCGCGCGCATTCCCCTGATGGGCATCCGCGGCCGCCTCCATGGAACGCCGATCGCCGCCGGCGTGCTCGCGTTGATGGCGCAGACCTTCATGGAGCGCGGTCGGCACGACCAGCTCGACTGGTGGGAGTTTTCCTGGGTGCTGGAGAACAACCGCCCGATGATGGAGTTCGCGCGGCTTCTCGCCGGCCCCCCCGCCAAGCGTTACCGCTTCTACCGCGCGCCGCTCTGACAGGCGTCAGGATCGGGCGCGGTCGGGATCCGCGCCGATGGTGATCGTCTCGCCGCGCCACCGGTAGCTGCGCTTGAACAACGCGACCGGCCAGATCGCCACGGCCATCGCGTCGCGCACGAGGCACGCGGCCGGGAACGCGATCGACAGCGGCCATCCGGCCGCCTTCGCCAGCATCGCCTCGACCGCGTACCAGGTCGCGAGCAGGCCGCTCACCGCCAGGGCCGGATGGATCGGACCTCCCGAGGATGCGAGCGCCGCCAGCACGGCCGGCGCCAGCGGCGTCATCAGCCATTCGAACGCGTAGAGCGCCGGGAACGATTCCCGGCGCAGCTGCGCCCAGCGGACGTAGCGGGTCCAGACCTCGCCGATCGTCCTTCGACCGAGCGGCTGCTCGACCGGGTGGCGCAGCAGCCGCACCTTGAGACCCGAGCGCCGGGCGATCTTCGTCGCCGAGGAATCCTCGGCCGTATCGGCTCCGAGCGTCTCGAACCCGCCCGCCGCCTCGATCATCGACTTGCGGAACACCAGCACCTTCCCCTGCGCGTAGCCGGAGCCCATCGCGTCCGCGGCAAGCTGCCAGCGGGCATAGAGCGGGTTCAGGAAGGCGCAGTCCACCTCGGCGGCGAAGCCTTCGGGCAAGGTTCCGATCGCCGGCGACGAGACCACGCCGGTCCGCGCGTCCATCAGCGCCAGCGCCTCCTCGACGAGACCCGGATCCATGGCGACGTTCCCGTCGACCGACACGATGATGTCGCGGGAAAGCGCTGCGTAACCCTTCTCCATGTTGTCGAGCTTCGGGTTGCCGGTCGTCCTGTCCCGCCCGGCGAGGATGCGGACGTTCCCGCCGGGATGCCGCGCGATCGCCGCCCGGATCGGCGCGACGATCGGCTCCCGTTCGTCGAAGGCGCAGTAGACCAGTTCGTCGTCCTCGCGGACGAGCGCGAGTGCGGTCAACGCCTTTCGGGCGTCGGCGGCGGGAAGCCCGGCCACCGGAACGAGGATGCCGACCGGTTCGCGCGGCCCGGTCGTAAGGGCCAATCTCCGGCCGCCGCGCAGCCGCAGCGCGACGATCGCCGCCGTCGCGACGTGGATCACCAGGAGCAGGCACAGCGTGGCGGCGGAGAGGTGCGTCATGCCCCGGGTCGGTTCTCCGGCATTGGCGGGAAGGGGGGCGTCGAGCGGTGGACACCCCCATCGAGCCGTCCGGCGACGCATCGACCGCCACCAATTCGACCGGATTCCCCGCTCGTATAGCAACGACTGCTCGTTTGGGCTACATCGCTCGATGCCTGGGCCGAGTCGCAAAGTCGTCGAGAGGCAGGGTTCGCGCGCTCGATCATCCGTCTATCGTGCCAATGGCAGGGGATCGTCTGGAGTGGTAGTGGAAGTCTTCGGCTGCATCCGCGATGTGCCTTCTTCCCGGGAAGAAGCATGGCTGCCGCGCGCGGCCCATCAGGGCGTCGCGCTCGCGGCCGGATACACGGGCAGGTTCGCTTCGTGAGCCGCCAGTTGCGTCTGCCCGCCTTCCGCGCCGGCGGCGACGCGGTCGCCGACAATCGCCGCTGGCGCGACCGGCTGCCGCCCTGGATGTCCTTCAGCCGGGTGCTGTTCGTCGTCACCTTTCTCGTGCCGATGACCATCATCACCGTCTACGCGGCCGCGCTCGCCACCGACCGATACGTGTCCGAGGCGCGGTTCACCGTGCGCGGCATCCAGGGAAACTCGATTGGCGGCCTTGCCAGCGTGTTCCGGGCCTTCGGCATCGGCAACGTCAAGGACGACGCCTTCGCCGTGCTCGAATACATGGAATCGCGCGATGCCGTGCGCGATCTCTCCCAGCGCCTTCCGCTGGCGGACATGCTCAACCGGCCGGAGGCGGATTTCTGGTCGGGATATGGCCGGATCCGCGACGACGACACGAGGGAAGCGCTTTACGACCAGTATCGCCGCTACGTGCAGGTGTTCTACGACACCCAGACCGGCATCACCACGCTGCGGGTCCAGAGCTTCCGCCCGCAGGACAGCCACGCCATCGCGCGCGAACTGCTCGGCCTCGCCGAAGCACTGGTCAACCGCATGAACGGCCGCGCCCAGACGGATGCGCTGACGAACGCCGAGATGCTTCAGCGGGCAGCCGAGGAGCGCGTCATCGAGGCCCAGACCAGGCTGACCGAGTTCCGCAACCGCGAACTCCTGCTCGATCCCGGCAGTTCGTCGAATTCCGCGGTGCAGCTGGTCGTCAACCTCACGTCCGAGCTGGCCTCCCTGCGCGTCCTCATCGACCAGACGCGCGAGCGCTCGCCGCTCAGCCCCAACCTGCCGCAGCTCCAGGCGCGCGCCGACGCCCTGCGCAACCAGATCGAACTCCAGCGGGGCGACATCGTCGGCAATGATTCCTCGCTGTCGGGCAAGATCGGCGCCTACGAGCGCCTTGCGCTCGAGCTCGAATTCGCGAACGGCACCCTCCAGGCCTCGACCGACGCCATGGAGGTGGCGCGCCAGGAGGTTCGCCGCCAGCGCATCTACATCGAGACCATCGCCTTCCCGAGCCTCGCCGACAAGTCGACCGAGCCGCGCCGGCTGCGTCTCGTCGCGAGCACGTTCCTGTTCTGCGTCATCGCCTACGGGATGAGCTGGCTTCTGGTCGTCGGCGCGCGCGAGCACTCCGATTTCGAAAGCTGACCGGAGATGCGGATGCGCCCCCCGAGATCGTCCATCCCCCGGCCGGCGAGTTCGTCCCGGCCATGAAGAGCGATCGCACGACCGGAAAGGAGCCTTCGCTCGCGCTGACCCGCGTCACGGTCGACGCGCCGCCGTCGACCGTCGTCGCCGGCCGCGGGATCGACGCTGTCACGGGTCTTCCGGTGCCCGCCCGCTCGGCGGTGGAGGAGGCCGCGCGCGACTATCGCCGCATCGCGCTCGCCGTCTGCTTCGTCCTGCCGATGATCGTCGCCGTTGTCTACTATGGCTTCATCGCCGCCGATCTCTACGAATCGGAAAGCCGCTTCGTCCTGCGCCAGGGCGCGGTCTTCGGCAGCGGCTCCAGCGGATCGGGCAGCGTGCTGGAGCAGGCCGGCCTCGCCGCGCCCGACGAGAACAGCCACATCATCAAGGCCTACATCGAATCGCGGGACCTGACCGAGCGCCTGGCCGCCGAGAACCGCCTTGTCGAGCGGCTGAGCGTGCCGGAGGCGGACTTCGTCAACAGCTACGAGACCTTCTGGCGGTCGGACTCGATGGAAGCGCTCCACAAGCATTTCCAGGCCTACATCGACGTCGACATCGACGGTTCGACCGGGATCACCACGCTCTCGGTGCTGGCCTTCCGGGCATCCGATGCCACCGACCTGTCCGTGGCCATCCTCGGTCACGCCGAGAAGCTGGTGAACCGCCTGAACGACCGGGCGCAGAAGGATGCCATCCAGTTCGCCGAGGAGGTCGTCGCCCGCAACGAGGACAGGGTGAAGGCCCTGCAGGATCGGCTCACCGACTTCCGCAACGCCGAGCTTGTCCTCGATCCTGGCAGCCAGTCGACCGCCACGCTGCAATTGCGCGACCGCCTGCTGCTCGAAGCGGCGGAAATGGACACGCGCATCGCCGCGCTCATGGAGAGCAGCCCGACCAACCCGTCCATCAACCAGTTCAGGACCCGCCGCGAGGCGCTCCAGTCCGAGATCGAGAAGCTCAATCGGTCGGTCGTCGGCGATCCCGATTCCATGGCCAGCAAGCTGTCGGCCTACGAAAGGCTCGTCCTCGAGAAGGATCTCGCGACCCGGGCCCTGTCGGGCTCGCTCCTGACCCTCGAGCGGGCGCGCCAGGACGCCCAGACCCGCAAGCTCTATCTGGAGCGCATCGTCGAGCCCAAGCCCGCCGACAGGCCCGAGCATCCCCGCCGCCTCATGATGATCCTCGCCGCCGCGGCCCTGTTCTACTGTTTCTACCGGATCGTCTGGTCGATGATCGATCTCGCCCTGGAGCGGCTGCGTTGAGCCCGGCCGTCGCGTTCGCGGACGAGGCGGGGGAGGAAGCCGCGCCCTTGCCGGCACCGGCCGACAGCCGCGAAATCCGCATGACGAACATCGTCAAGGAATTCCACACCCAGTTCGGGCTGAAGCGCGTGCTCGACGGCATCTCCTTCAGCGTCGGCTACGGCGAGAAAATCGCCGTGCTCGGCCGCAACGGCGCCGGCAAGTCAACCCTGGTCAAGATCATCGGCGGCGTCGAACTGCCGACCAGCGGCCAGGTCGACATCGGCATGTCGATGTCGTGGCCGGTCGCGCTGGGCGGCGGCTTCGACATCCAGATGAGCGGCCTCGACAACATCCGCTTCATCGCCCGGCTCTACCGCAAGCCGATCCGCGAGATGATCGAGTTCGTCGACGATTTCGCCGAGCTCGGCCGGAACCTGCGCCTGCCGGTGCGGACCTATTCCAGCGGCATGCGGGCCCGCCTGATGTTCGCGCTCTCGATCGCCATCGATTTCGAATGCATGCTGATCGACGAGCTGATCGCGGTGGGCGACCAGCGCTTCCACCAGCGCTGCTACGACGAGCTGTTCGTCAAGCGCAGGGACAACGCGATGATCCTCGTCAGCCACGACGTCAACATCATCCGCTCCTATTGTTCCAAGGCGCTGGTGCTGAAGAACGGTCGCGGCCGCGTCTTCGACGATCTCGAATTCGCGATCAGCATCTATTCGACGCTTTGAGGCGCCGACCGGCGATCGCAGGAAGCCGGTCCGACGCTGCTTCCGTTCCGACCGCCGTCAATACCCGATCGTCGCGACCCGCCCTGCGGTGAGCGCCGGCGAGGCCGCCGTGTTGAAGATCCCCACGACCTTCTGCAGGTCCGCGCCGAAGGCGTTGGTGACATACATCATGTCGCCCGGCCGGATGTCGAAGGACTGCGTCGCCACCAGATGGCGCGGATCGCGCAGGTTCACCCGGTAGATGATGTTCACGTCGGGCGAGGTCCGCGCCAGTTGCGAACTCGGGCGGATCGCCAGCACGTTCTCGCTGGTCTCGCGGCGCAGGATGTAGACCCCGCTTGCGTTGGCGCGGTTGTCGATCAGGCCGCCGGCCTTGGCCAGCGCCTGCGCCAGGCTGATTGTTTCCTCGCCCATCGGCACCTCGGCGTTCGCGCCGGTGGCGCCGAGCGCCACGAAGGTGAGCGGCTTGCGGCTGATGATGAGCGTGTCGTTCGGCTGCATGTAGATGTTGTCGGCTTCCGAGCGCACGAGCTTGGTGAACGGCACCTCGACCGTGCGCTTGCCGCGGCGCAGGGCGACCATGGTCTCATGCGAAGGTCCGCGCAAACCACCCGCCAGCGCGATGATGTCGAGGACCCGCTGGCCGTTCGGCATCAGCGCGACCTGCGAGCCGGCAACGACGTCGCCGGTGACGGTGACGGTGCTGGACGCGCTCTTAGAAACGGTGACGATCACCTGCGGCTCGATCGCCTTGCCGGTCAGCCGCTGCACGATGACGCGCTCGACCGCCTCCGGCGAAAGCCCCGCCACGCGCACGCGTCCCGCGTAGGGCACGGTGATGGCGCCGTCAGAGCCGACGATCTGGTCGGGAATGGTCGCGTTGGCGGAGCCGGCCGAGAGCCCGACGGCGGCGTTGGCCGAGAACAGCCCGCCCGAGCCGGCTTCCCAGATGCTGACGCGAACGGCATCGCCGACGCCGATGCGCCAGGCGACGGGTCCCTTGCCGTCGGCGAGGCTGGCCAGCGTCGGCCGGGGTTTTGGGCGGATGCCGGCGGCGATGACCTCGCCGAGGTCGATCATCTCGTAGTCGGTGCGGGCGGCGGGCGAACGGCCGCTGGTCAGCGCCGCCTGCTCCAGGGCGCCGCTGGTCGGCCCGGCGGCGGGCAGCGCGGTGCAGGCGCAAAGCGGCGCCACGACGGCGAGAGCGAGTGCCCTCGAAGCAAATCTAGACGCCATGGATACTCGTCAAGGTGGATGTCCCGCCGAAGCTTCTGAGTCTTTTCACTCGCTCTTTAGATGAACTTCGTTAATGGGAATGCCAACGAAGCGCAACACGCTCCTTGCCGCAGGGATTGCACGGCGCGACGATTGCGAATAGCCGGGGGTTTCTCCGCGGGTCGGGCAGACGGCGCGGGCACGGCGCTCGCGGCTTCGCGGGCACCATCACGACTCGGACGGGGAAAGGCAGGCGCATTGGGTACACAAGCGGACGCTGCTCAACGGCCGGTCCAGCTTTTATCTCCGGTCCCGCCGATGCGCACCGGCACCGCCGCCTATCTCGACGTGGTGCTGTCACGCATCGCCGCCGTTCCGTCCTGCGCGGATGCCGTGGTCGTCGGCATCGACCCCGAGTTCCTGCCGCAAGGGGAGGCGATGCCGGAAACGCTGCACGGTGTTCCCGTGGTTGATTTCCGCGACCTGCCACCCGACGTTCCGCCGGGCCACACGCGGCTCTTCTGCCTGGCCAACAATGATCATCACGCCTTCGTCTTCGACTCCCTGCGGCGCCAGGGATCGCGCGCCGGCGGCAAGATCATCGCGCTCCTGCACGATCCCGCCTGCTTCATGATCAATCGCTTCATGACCGGCAACGGCACCTGGCGCCAGACCGTCGAGGATCTCGACGAGGCGGTCCGGTCGCAATATGGCCCCGCCGGCTCGCGACTGCTGAAGGCGCGGCTGGACGGCTCGATGCCGGACGTCTTCGAATTCGTCACCCACGCCCAGCATCTGGCGCTGACGATGACGCACGAAATCTGGGTCCATAGCCTCTTCGGCCTCGTGAAGCTGCTCGGCGAGAGCGCCCTCCAGGCGAGCCGCTTCCCGAAAATCCGCGTCTGCCGCCATCCGGAGCCGCGCGGAACGCCCGCGCCCGCGCGCCGCGCCGACGACGGCGTCTTCCGGATCGGCGTGTTCGGCTATGTCACCGCGCCCAAGCGGGTCACGTCGGTGATCCGTGGCCTGGCGCTCGCCTGCGACCGCCTGGGGTCCGTCGCCAGGTCGATCGAGCTCGTCGTGGTGGGCCGCATTCCCCATGACACGATCTATGATCCGGCGGGCGAGGCCGCGCGCTTCGACGTCGCCGACCGGGTGCGCTTCGTCGACTATCCCTCGGCCGATGAATTCAGCCGCCTGCAGTCCGGTTGCGACCTGATCTCCAATCTCCGCTTCCCCTCCTGCGGCGAATCCAGCGGCACGCTCGCCACGGCCGCCGCGAGCGGCGCCATGGTCGTCACCAGCCGCTACCAGGCCTTCCACGAGACGCCGGGCGACCGCACGGTCACCGTCCTGCCGGTCTTCGAGGACTGGATGATCGCCTCCATCATTGGCGATGCGGTCCTCGCGCGTGGCCCCATCACCCGGACGGCTGAGCGTCGTGGCGCGTCGGCCGCGCCAGTCGAGAAACTGCTGCTGGCGGAGGTCCTCGCTCGCGCCGGGCAGCGCAACGCACCGCTGGAGTTGTCATGAGCTGGTTCGACCGATGGAGGCGCCCCGGGAGCGAGAGGCGCTCCGCCCCCGAAGCGGAAGGGGACGGCCAGGCCGTGATGCGCCTCCTGATCGAGCGGGTTCGCACGCTCGAGACCGATCTCGCGCAGGCGCGGCTCGACATCGCCAGGCTTCAGGTCGACCTCGCCGCCTCAAACAGTCGCCAGAATGCCTTCGGCGACCTGACCGAACAGCGCATCGACACGCTCCACCGCCAGATCGTGCTGGAGCTGAAGCGCGCCTTTGATCTCGGCGTCGCCGTCGTCGAGACCGAAAGCGCCGTGGACGCCCGCCTGGCCAAGCTGTTCTCGGGCGGCCTCGACGCGCCGGTCGATGCCGGAAAGCTCGCCATGGACCAGATCCTCTCGGGCCAGCTCTCCGCCGGCCGGCTGGAAGGCGCGCTGACGCTCTACGGCTTCCGGATCGACCGCGACCGCGCGCGCGAGCGCGGCGACGGCATCGACGTGTTCCCGGCCGAGGTCGGCGGTCCGGGCGTGGCCGTCTACGGGCCCTACAAGCGCCTCGCGCCTGGCGCCTACCTGATCGAGGCGCATCTGCGCCCCGACGAACGCGCCGCGCCGGCCGCCCCCGCGTCGGGCGAGATCGCGCTCGACGTCTACAGCCCCACCCTCGGCGCGCCGCTTGACGCCGTGTCCATCCCCGCCGCCGCGCTGGACGCCAACGTCCCGCTTTCGCTGCGCTTCGAGTGGTCGGCGCGGCTGGCCTCGGATCTCGTCGAGATCCGCGTCCACCAGCGTTCGTCGCTCCCCTTCCGCCTGGCGGGCTTCACGCTCCGCGCCGGCTGAGCCGCAGGCGCCCGCCGGGAGAGTCCTTGCCTGTCGGGTGTCGAGCCGCGATCATGGCGGGCGCGCAGCCTCGAACCGCGAAGAAAGCCCGCATGGATCACCGCTTCCCTCTCTCCTCCGCACCGCCGCTGACCGAGCAGGAGGTCTACTACGCCTTCCGCTTCGCCTTCGGCCGCGAGCCCCGGCAGGTCGACATCGACTGGCACCGCCGCCATGCGAGCTTCGAGGCCATGCGCCGGCTCTTCGTCGAATCGCCCGAGTTCCGGCTCGAGCGCGGCATGATGCCGGCGCCGGCGGGCCGGCGCGTCGCGGTGGAGATGGACAACGGCGCCTGCATCTGGGTCACGCTCGACGACCGCTTCGTCACCTCCGGCATCGTCGCCGGCAACTGGGAGCCGCTGGAGACGCGCTTCATCGCCTCGCGCCTTTCGCCCGGCTCCGTATTCCTCGACGTCGGCGCGTTCTTGGGCTGGTTCACCATGGTCGCGGCCCCGATCGTCGGTCCCGCCGGCGCCGTTCTCGCCTTCGAGCCGCAGGCCGAGGCGCACGCGCTCCTGCGCCGCAGCGTGCTCGCCAACCGCTTCGAGCCCTGGGTGTCGACCTTCGACGTCGCTCTGTCGAACGAGGCGGGCGAGGTCGCATTGTGGCGCGACGAGCTCCCCGAGGGCCAGCGAACCGGCAATCTCGGCCACACCTGGATCGGCGACGCGGCTCATCCGGCCGCCCGGCCGGCGGGGCGCGCGCGCAGCCTGCGGCTCGACGATCTCGCCCTTTCCCGCCGCATCGACGTGATCAAGCTCGACGTCGAGGGCGCCGAGTGGCTGGTCCTGCAAGGCGGCGAGCGCACCATCCGCGAAAGCCATCCGGTCATCGTCTGCGAGTTCTATCCGGCGCAACTGCGCCAGGTCAGCGGCATCGACGGCCGGGATTTCATCGACCGCCTCGCCGCCTGGGGCTACCGGCCCCACCTGATCGAAGCCGATCTCGCGCTGCGGCCGTTCGTCCCGGCCGACATGCCGGAAGGCGAGGGCGCCTACGTCACGCTCGTCTTCGCCTGAAGGCCCGGTTTCCGGTCGCGCTCTGTCCACGCCCCATCCGGGCGGCCTTAGGCTTGTCTTGGAACGACGAACCGGAAAGGCGAGACGATGACGACCGAAACCACCCCCAACCTGATCCTCCCCTACATCATGGCGTCGCAGGCACAGAAGCACGTCACCCACAACGAGGCGCTGCGCCGGCTCGACGCCGTGGTGCAGATCGCGCTTCTCGACCGCGATCTCGCCGCGCCGCCGGCAACGCCCGCCGAGGGCGACCGCTATCTCGTCGCCGCCGCGCCGACGGGCGCTTGGGCCGGCCACGAGGGCGAGATCGCGGCCTTCCAGGACGGCGCCTGGTCCTTCTTCCCGCCCGCCGCCGGATGGCTGGCCTGGATCGCCGACGAGGCAAGACTGCTCGCCTTCGACGGGGCCGGCTGGGTCCAGACCGTCGGCGCCGGTCCGCTGCAGGCGCTGGCGATGCTCGGCGTCAACGCGGTCGCCGACGCCACCAGCCGGCTGGCCGTCAAGGCCGATGCCGCCTTCTTCAGCCATGACGACGTCACGCCCGGTTCGGGCGACATGCGCCTGACGCTGAACAAGGCCGCCGCCGCCCGCACGGCCTCCTACCTGTTCCAGACCGGCTGGTCGGGCCGCGCCGAGATCGGAACCACCGGCTCCGACCACCTCGCCGTCAAGGTCAGCCCCAACGGATCGAGCTGGACGACGGCGCTGCAGATCGACAACGCCACCGGCAATGTCGGCGTCGGCACGACGCCGGGCGCCTCCCGCCTCGACGCCGGCACCGGCGGCATCCGGGGCGCCCAGGTCACGCTGGACCGGCCCGCCGGCAACGTGCTGGAACTGCACTACCGCCGCGCCACGTCGGCGCGCTGGGTGCTGGGCGTCTCCAGCGCGGCCGAAAGCGGCTCCGACGCCGGCTCCGACTTCTTCATCAACCGCTTCAGCGACGCAGGCGCCTACATCAGCACGCCCTTCAGCATCACCCGGGCCACCGGCGCGCTCGGCCTGTTCGGCGACGCGCGCGCCTTCGGCATCCGCGGCGCCGTCGACAACACCTATTCGCTGGGCAACGCGTCGGCCCGCTGGTCGCAGGTCTGGGCCGCCAACGGCACGATCCAGACGTCCGACGCCCGCGACAAGACCGAGGTGGAACCCATCCCGGGCGACGTCGCGCTCGCCCTCGTCGACGCCATCGATCCGGTCTCCTTCCGCTGGGTGGAGGGAGGGCGGGAGGTCGTCGGCATCGACGAGGCGACCGGCGAGCCGCTGTCGGCGCCGCGCCCCGGCCGCCGCCGGCATGCCGGCTTCCTGGCCCAGGAGGTCCATGCGGCCCTCGCCGATACGGGGCTCGATCTGGGCGTCTGGGGACTTGAGGATCCCCACGACGGGTCGAGCCGGCAATGGCTGCGCCTCGACCAGCTGATCGCGATCCTGTGGGCCGCGGTCCGCGAGTTGAGGAGGACGTGAGTGGCAGCCGGCCCTTGCTTCCAGGCTGTGTCGCCGACGGATCAGCGCGCCATCGGCGACGGGCCGCGCGGGCGCAGCGCGTCGGCGGCGAAGCGGGTCGAAAAACGTTCCGGGAGCGTGACGACGACATCGCGACCGCGACCTCCACCGAGGTCGCGGATGACGGTGAACTCGGTGTTGAAGGCGATGTCGGTCCCGCCTTCGGTCCTCCCGACCGTGCGGTCGAGCACGCCGGCAAGCAGCGGACCCAATGCCTCCCCGACGCGTCGCGCCAGGTCAGCCAGCGCGAGTTCCTGTGTCACGGTCGACTCCATCCCGTCGATGGCGAGCTTCAGGCGGATCTCGCCGGCGCGTGTCTCGTCCGCCCCCCGCACCATCGCGAACAATGTGTATCCCTCGGCCGCGTTCTCGCTGAAGCTGAGGCATTCCCAGAGGTCCGGGAAGTACTCGCTCTTCTTCCATTCGGGCCGCTCGCCATCCAGCGCGATCGCCTCGCACAGGACGTCGGCTCCCGCCTCCAGCGTCGGCCACAGCTGCGCGGGGTAGCCCAGTTCCTCGGCCACGACAGCCGGCCGGGTCAGGACGGCCGGCAGGTTCTCGATCACCATCGGCCGGCCGCCATCCGCGGGCGCATCGGCTTCCGGCGGCGGCGCGGGGGGCGGCGCAAGAGCCGCGCGGTCGGCAAGCCGGGTCACGACCACGTAGGTCACTGCGCTTGCAAGCCCGGCCGACAGGAGCGCGACGACGACGATCGGCCACCACGAGAGGGCACGGCCGCGCAGCTGTCCATCGGCCGCCGCCGATGGTGCGAAACCCTTTCCGGTCTTCGGCGGAACCTCGAACACGCAAGCCTTCCTCTGCTGCGGCGCCGGTCGAGTGGCGTGCTCTGTCGACGTTCGGCTCGCCCGCTTCCGTTGGGGTGTGGACGAATCCCCGTCGGATGCGGATTATCGGGCAGGCTTGCGTATATCTCCACCCATTCAACGGCTTTCGCCTCGCCACAGCCTGCGCCAACCGGACGCCCCGAACAATGCCCGACCCCAATACCATTCTTGGCCGCATGTCGCGCCTGCTTGCAAGCTCCCGTCCGCGCTGGGCGATGATGCCGTCGGGCCCGGCGACCCACTTCGCCGAAATGCTGCTCTTCACGGCCTCCGCGCTGGAGCGCGCCGGCATCGGCTACATCGTCCACTACGGTACTCTGCTCGGGGCGGCGCGGCTGAAAGCGCCGCTTCCCTGGGACGAGGACCACGACCTGTTCGTCTTCGGCGTCACCGCCGAGGACCTGCGGGCGAAACTCGCGCCGGTCATGGCGGAGCACGGCTTCCGCCTCATCCCGGACGCAACCGGCTTCTTCTGGGTGCGCGAGAAATACTGGCTCGCCGCCTCGGGTCACCTGTCGCTGGAGTTCCTGCCGCCCTTCGTCGAGCGCGTCGAGGACATTCCCCACTGGCACGGCGGCGCGCCGCACCTCCTCGAATCCGAATTGACGCCCGTCATCAACCTGCCGATCTACACCAGTCACATCGCGGCGCCCGCCGGCGCCGAGGCCATCCTCGCGCGCATCTACGGCGAATCGGGCTCGGTCGAGACGATGGCCGCCTTCACCACCCCGCCGATGCACCGCGAGGCAGCGGAGTTCTGGGCGCGCGCCCGCACCCCCGAACGGCTCGACTGGGAGGCCATCTCCCGGCGCTTCCGCGCCCGTTCGCGGCTGAAGCCGCTCCTCTACGTGCCCTGGTGGTGGTTTAACGGCGGCTACATCATCTGGATCAACAGGTTCCGGCGCTGGGCGACGGCGCGGCGGGCACGGTCCGCCTGAGCGGCCAACCGGCGCGAGCCCTGGTCACTCCCCGAGCGCCAGGAGCCGGGGCAGCACGACCTCCCTGCACCGGACGAGTTGCGCCTCGTAGTCAATCTCGCCCCACACGAGGTCGGGCACCAGAACGGTGCCGATGTCGTGGCGGTCGCGCAGGGCCATCAGGCCGTCGCCGTCATAGCTCGCCTGCGGATGTTCCTTGAGGTAGGCCGAGAGATCGTCGAGCAGGGCCTTGGAGAACGTCGCGATGCCGACATACTCGCCGGTCGGTTCTTCCGGCAGCTCGGCGCGGTCCTTGCTCAGCAGACTCATCCGGCCGCCCGGCGCATGGACCCACACCTCGTCGCCGGCCTGGCTGATCCCGCCGAGGAGCAGCGTGTTCGGGTTCGGCGCGGCGATCACCGCGTCGAGCGCGCGCCGTTCGTAGAGGAGGTCGGACTCGAGCACGACGAGATCGCTGCGCAGCGCCTCGTGCGCCAGCACCAGCGACTGAAGCGTCGACGTCGTCTCGAAGCGGTCGTTGACGATGTACCGCGCGCGATCGCCGAGAGCCAGATAGCGCTCCTTCCCATGGCCCACCACGAGCGTCGGCGGCGCCAGGCCGATGCGTTCGAGCGCGGCCAGCGAGCGCTCGATCAGCGTCCGGCCTCCGATCTCGATCAGCCCTTTCGGATGCCCCGCGCCCAGCCGCGTGCCGCGCCCCGCCGCCAGAATGACCGCCTTCATCCGCCTTCGCTCCACGGGCCGCGCGCCGATGGCGGTTGTCCCATGCGGGCAGGGCGTCGGCAAGTCGTGGCGCGGCGCTGGAAAGCATCGAATCGCGACGCTGGCCGCCGTTGACAAGCCCCGCCGCCACGGTGCTTATGCAGCCGGAACGCGTCGCGGTCTGCGCGCGCATGCGCTTTGCGATCTCGATCGACGCTCGAAGGCAACGGGCTTGTGTCCGGTCGCCGGAGCAACAGGAATGCAGGTCTTCCCAGCGGTATGCCCGACAAGCCCCCGATCAGACGAACGCGAAAGTCGCACGGATGAAGGGTCCGGGCGCGCTTTCGAACACCTTGCGTGACATGCTCAAGTCGCTCCTCCGCCAGGAGGTGCGAAAGACGATCTATCTCGGCGACCGCGAGGCGCTGACGTCCCTCTACACCGGTCACAAGATCTACGTCGACACGCGCGACGTCGGCATCGCCTCCCACCTGATGTGGGAAGGGCGTTGGGAAGCCCATATCGAGGCCTGCCTCGTGCCGCACGCCCGCCCCGGCATGACGGCGCTCGACATCGGCGCGAACTTCGGTTTCTACACGCTGCTTCTCGCGCAGGCGGTTGGTCCCGCGGGAGCCGTGCATGCCTTCGAGGCCAATCCGCATATCGCAAGGAAACTGCGGAAATCTGTCTCCGTGAACGGGCTCTCTCCGTGGACGCATGTCCATGCGCTCGCCTTGTCGAACAGGGCGGGAGAGACGACCTTCTCGTTCGATCCGGCCTTCAGCGGAGGCGGCGCGATCGGTGCGAACGCGGGCGCCGACTACGAGACGATCACGGTGCCGACCGCTCCGCTCGATGCGATCCTGCCGCCCGACCTGCTGCCGGACATGATCAAGATGGACGTCGAAGGCGCCGAGGCGCTCGTCCTCGAGGGAGGCAGGCGCGTCTTCGACAGCCCGAGGCTGTCACGGGTCGTGACCGAGTTCTACCCCGATGCCATCGCGAGGACGATTCCGCCCCGCGCCTTTCTCGATCACTTCCTGTCGCGAGGTTTCGAGATCAGGCTCATCGCGCCGGATGGGCCGCGCGTCGCCGATCTCGACCAGATCGCCCGCGGCGAGATCGCGCCGATGGTCTACCTGCTCATGACACGGAACGTGTGATGAATTCCTCGTCGTCGGCGAGTTCGCGCACGCCGGCGGAGAGGAGTTCCAGCGTCCCCTCGATCGCGCCGGACCGGGTGGCGAGCCGCACGGCCACGGGCAGGCGCGGATCGCGCACGACGAAATCGATCTCGAACGAGAACACCCCGCTCGGCGGCAACACGCCTTCCCCCGTGTTGCAGATCTGGTTGTCGGCGACCACGTCCGACATCAGCGTGTTGCCGGAGAGATTGTCGTCGACGCGAAAGACGATGCTCGCGCGCCAGCGTCCGGGCGGCAGATGCAGCAGCGGGCCGAACATGAGGTAGCGCGCGGGCCCCGTCAGGTCGACGGGTCCCTCGATCGCCTCGTCCGTCCGGAAGCTGTCCCTGAACATCCGCGTCGGCCACCGGAACTCGGGAACTTCGCCGTCGAGCAGGGTGGTGTAGGAATCGAGGGCGTCGGTCACCAGGCGATGGTCTTCGGGCGACATCGATTTGGCGTAGGCCCCGGTGGGGCGGGTCTGCGGAACATGCAGCGCAAGCTGGCTTTCGATGGTCTCGGACGCGGCGTCGGACGCCGCCGGAGCCAGGCTCTTCACGACGCGCTGGAGCGCGTCGGGCTCGATCGAGAAGCGGCAGGCTTCGCACACCTCCTCGACGAGCGCTTCGAGCGACATGGCGCCGGCGGGTCGACGGAGCATGGTCAGGCTCGGGGCATCGAGGTAGGGCGCCAGGCAAGCCGCGCTTTGCGCCACGATCTGGATGGCCGTCCGCAGGTCGGTCTCCCGAGCGGCGACAGTGAAGCCGGCGCAGTCGTCAAGATTCTCCGCGAACGCCACGATCGGGACGCCGATCCGGGTCAGCGAGGCCATGATCCGGACGTCGAGATTGTCCGAGCAGAGGACCACGGCGCGCTTGCCGCGCTGGCTGATCGGATCCTTGAACTGGTCCGGCGTGCATCCGGCGACGAACAGGACGTCCGGGTCCAGCGCTCCGGCCAGCCGATGGACGAGATTGAAGCCGTAGGTCGCGAATGCCGACGGCAGGCCGAGAGCGCAGACGATCATGCGCTTTCGGCGGGCGTCGCCGACGGCTTGTTCTGCGACCCAGTCTCGTTCCGCTTCATGGGCGGAATGAACTGGTACAGGAAGAAGAAGGCCATGACGCCGCCCAGCGCCACGCAGGGCAGGGCCGGCATCTCGTAGCCCGCCCGGTACAGCATGGCCGCGGCGCCCAGCATGTAGGCGGTGTAGGCCAGTTCGAGCACGACGCTCCAGTGCGCGCGGAAGCTTCGTGGGGGCATCGCGACGTTCTGCATCTTGGGCGTGCGCTGGAACTCGCCCGAGCGCCGGATGCACCCGTCGAGAAAAGCCACCGTGTTGTTGACCATCAGCGACATGCCGAGTTGCATGGCCACGAACACGTCGCGCGCCGAGGCGATGGTGAAGCTGCGCCGCGATTCCATCGCGGTCGCGGCGAAGCCCACGACCGCCACGACGTTCGCGAACATCAGCGCGGTCTGGCCGATTCCCAGCAGCGTCGGCGCCGACGACGACAGCACCACCATCGGCCACAGCAGCGAGTAGATCAGCAGGACGGGGTGGATGATGTAGCCGAACATCACGAAGAGGTCGTCGCTGCGGTCGCGCAGAGACGATGACTGGAGGATGTCGAAGGTCAGCTTGCGCATGCACTGGGCGCTTCCCTTGGCCCAGCGCCGCTGCTGCAGCTTGAACGCCGCGAGCGTGTTTGGAATCTCGCTCGGAGAAGCGAGCTCCGAATCATACACCCCCGTCCAGCCGTTCAGGGCGAAGCGGTAGCTGAGATCGAGGTCCTCGCACAGCGTATCGGAGGACCAGCCGCCCACGGTGTCGATCGCCGCGCGGCGCAGCACGCCCCCGGACCCGTTGAAGACCGTCGTCCCGTCCTTCTCCTTGAGGTAGGGCTTCTGGATCGTGAAGTGGCGGTCCAGAAGGATCGCCTGGGTCCGCGTCAGGACGTTCTGGTCCCAGTTCGTGTATGACCACCGTCCCTGCACGAACGCCACGTCCGGGTTTTCGAAGGCGGTGTTGTCGATCAGCGCCCGCCGCAGATAGTCGGGCGGAGGAACGAAATCGGCGTCGAAGACGGCGACGAACTCGGCATCCGAGACGCGCAGGCCGTAGTCCAGTGCGCCCGCCTTGTAGCCCGCGCGACTTTCGCGGCGGATATGGGAGATGCGCAGCCCTTCGGCGCGCAGGCGCGTGATCTTGGCGCAGACGATGCCGGACGTGGCATCGGTGGAATCGTCGAGCACCTGGATGTCCATCCGATCGCGCGGATAGTCGAAGCGCGCCACCGCCTTGAGCAGCGGCAGCACGGCCGTTCCTTCATTGTAGATCGGAATCTGCACGGTGACGGTCGGCGCCTCGGCCGTCGATCCCCCCGCTTCGGGGGCGCGGTCCGCCTGGGGGGCCGCCCCGCGCGTCAGCCAGAAGCCGACGAGCATTCGCACCTCGAGCGCCGCGTAGACCGTCAGGATCGCCGACGCCAGGCCGAAGACCACATGCATCAATATCTCGAGCATGGCGGCTACACGCCCTTCAGGAAGTGGCCGACATCGTCGAAGTATCGCGCCCATGTCGGGCGGGCGAACCGGCCCGCCTCCGCCCTCTTCTCGAGCGCGAAGGGTGATTTGCGATCCGCCAGCGACAGGATCGTCTGTCGCCAGCCTTCGCCGTCATGGGGAGCGTGATAGGTCGCGCGACCCTGCGTGACCTCGCGGAAGACCGGCGCGTCGGTGGCGACCACGGGCACACCGAGGCTCATCGCCTCGACCAGCGGCAGGCCGTAGCCTTCGGCGAAGGACGGCATCAGCAATCCGCGCGAATTGGCGATCAGCCGCGCGAGGCTTTCGGCCGACAGTCCGGAAATCTCGACCACGTGCGGCCGCACCTCCGAACTGAGATCGAGTACGTCGCAGACCTGCTGGACGCGGTGCCCGCGCCGGCCGACCACCACGAGCTTGGGAACCTCGGCGCCGGTCCGGCGCGCCGCGTGCGCCATCTGGCGCCAGATCGACAGCAGCAGAAGATGGTTCTTGCGCGGCTCGATCGTGCCGACGATGACGAAGTAGGGAGCCGCCGACAGTTCGGGATCGTCGAGTTTGGTCGCGTCCACCTCGGATAGGGGTGAGGGCAGATGCGCGACCATCGATGGAAGCGGTGGCCGGCGACGGTCGCGGAATTCCTCCTCGACGCGCTGTCGCACCGCGTCGCTTGCAAAGATCAGCGCCCGTCCCTGGCTGAGAGCCATCTCGACGCGTCCGTTGAAGTCGTGGAGCGTGCATGGCGGAAAGAATTCCGGGCAGTCGAGCGGCAGCAGGTCGTGGATGAAGAAGACCGAGCGCAGGTCGGGCCGGGAGCGCAGCCAGCCGATGCCGCCGGCGGGCGCAACCGCATGCTGGGCGATGTTTAGGTAGATTCCCCCGTCGGGAATGAGCGCGCCGCCGCCGCCAAGCAGCTTCAACTGCAATCCGGACTTCCAGAGCGGCCGGGTGATCTTCTCGGCAAGCAACTCCGTCGTCGTCGAACGGACGGCACTGGCCTGAACCCTGCCTGAACTCACCCCCTTGGCAAGGATGGCCGTGCGCAACGCGGCGAAAACCGCCTGGTCCCGGCGCGACCCAACACGCCAGTGCGAGCGGCGGGTGCGGTCCATGATCTCGTCGGCGAGCGGCCGGGCGATCACGCTCGGATTATCGCTGCGACTGTAGACGAACCTGCTTCGGGGCTGCGTCGAGAAGTGCGCCGCGTAGGCGAGGTCGACATTCATGAAGCCGTCGGGCGACTGGCACCCGAGCCGCGCCACCAGATGCGACGCGTCATACAGAACAACTTGACTCATGGCTCAGGTCGAAGCCCGCTCGTCGGCAGGATTCGCCGCCATCCCCCAAACTTTCCGCACCAACAGAACCCCCTTGTTCAGAGCGATCCCCCCCACCCCGACGAGCCGGACAGCCTGCTCGCCCCCTGAATAGACGACCCACGCGACGCGCAACGCCTTAAACCACATCTTCGGACCTTCGTCGGGGCCGTTCGATGTACCCCTGTCTAGGGCAAGAGGCGCGTTTACTCGAATCAATTCTGGTAACAGCAACAATAATCCAGCATTCCTTTGGCGAGCAACCAAAAGATGCGCAATCAAAGGTTGTTGTAACCTTGGGGAAGCTAGGTTCAACCTGTCGGCAGGTCCTAGTTCAGCGGCTCGACGCGTCTCTTGGCGATGTCGAGCAGGGCCCAGCCGAGCGCGTTGACGACGAGGCCAGAAATGAACAGAAACACCGGATCCCCATAAGTCGCAACACCGGGGCCGAAGAAGGCCGCCCGGACGATTTCCACCCCGTGCACCAGCGGCGACCACAGGACGACCTCTTGGCCGGCCTTGGGAAGCCAGCCGACCATGTAGAAGGTGCCCGTCAATGGCAGGGTTACGTACATGATGCCGGGTATCACGCGCTCGAGCCCTTCCCGAAGTTCGACGAGCGCGGCCAGGCACATGCCGAAGCCGACGGAGAAGAAGGCATACAGGCACCAGCCGAGGCACAGGTAGCCGATGTCGTGGATGGGCTCGACCTGGTTCGTCGCCAGAAGCACCGCGTAGATGATCGCGAAGGCGAGCGAGATGCCGCCGAGTTCCAGCAGGTAGCGGCTCCACAGGGCGTCGCCATACTGGATCTGGCGATGGTATTTCAGGTCGAAACTCAGCCTGAGCGCGAAGATCGACCGATTGAGGACATGGCGCCACATCGTCAGCAGCGAATAGCCGGTCAGCACGATCGGTATCACCGAGACGCCATGATTGTTCGGCCCGTAGATCACCCGCCAGAGCCCCATGACCAGGAGGATGAGAATCGCCGGCTCGAGGATCAGCCACGCGAAGCCGAGCCCCTCGCGCCGGTAGCGGATCATCAGGTCCCGGATCAGCAGGGCCTTGACCGTCTCCCGCTGGCGTCGGAACGCCTGCGACAGAATCGAGGCCGGTCTCGTTGCTGGACGAGGGTGGTTGAGATACATGCGGTGACGTTGAGCCTGTGCTAGCCTGCGTGGAGAATAGACCGGAACGCGTCCGGTCGCGCAAGCCGGCATCGTTTGGTGCGGTCCGCCGGGGCCGAATCGGGACGGGGACGCGCTCGCGGCGGCATCCGCGACCTCGCCGGTCGGAAGCACGTCCGCAACGCAGGCGATGCGCGAGCGGGCTCGGGGCCTGGCCGAGCGCGTGTCCCGGAAGGAGTCGTCATGAGTTTGCGCCTTTCGCTGCGTGACTATGCAAGGAGGCGAACCCGCATCGCGTCCTTCGCGCTGGGAAACAGCGTCGATCCCTTCGGCGAAGACAGCCCCTGGTTCGTGCCGGTCGACCGGATGCGGGCCGAGGTGGAGGGGCGCAACCAGCGGTTCGTCAACTTCGGCCACTACGACTACATGGGCCTGGGCGACCACGAGGCGGTGAGGGCCGCGGCCCGCCAGGCCCTCGACGAGGTCGGCGTGGGAGCGCTCGGATCGCGGTTGACCGGCGGCGAACGCTCCGTGCACCACGTCTTGGAGACCGAGCTCGCCGACTTCGCGGGAACCGAGGCGGCCATCGCCACGGTGTCTGGCTATCTCACCAGCTACACGCTCATTCCCCATCTGTGTGGCGCCGACGACCTGATCGTCATGGACGAACTGATCCACAGCTGCGGCTCAGCGGGCGCGAGGGCCAGCCGCGCGACCACGAAAACCTTCCGCCACAACGACCTCGATCACCTCGAGGACATCCTGAAGCAGAACCGCGAACGGCACGGGCTCTGCGTCATCCTGGTCGAGGGGCTCTACTCGATGGACGGCGACATACCCAATTTGCCCGCGCTGCTGCGCCTGCGGGACCGATACGGCGCCTGGCTGGTGATCGACGAGGCGCATTCATTCGGCCCGCTGGGCGGGACAGGTCGCGGCCTGTGCGAGCACTGGGGCGTGGAGCCGGGCGAGGTCGACATCATTCTCGGCACCTTGTCGAAGACCTTTGTCTCGATGGGCGGCTTCATCTGCGCCGCGCGACCCGTCATCGACTGGCTGCGCTACACCCTTCCGGGCTTCGTCTTCAGCGTGGGGCTCTCGCCCGTCATCGCCGCGACCGCCCTTTCGGCGCTGCGCGTCCTGCGGCGGGAGCCTTGGCGTGCGGGCACGCTTCGCGAGCGGACGAGGACCTTCCTCGACCTGGCCGGCGAAGCCGGGCTCGACATCGGCGACGCCGGGGGGTTCGGCATCGTGCCCGTCCTGTTCGAGGGGCCGGCGACCGCCTTCCAGGCCGCGCGCAGGCTCGCGGATGCCGGCATCTATGCCCCGCCCATTCCGCCGACGGGGGCATCGACGGGCACCTCGCGCATCCGCTTCTTCATCTCCGCGGCGACCGATCCCGCCGACATTGCCCGCACGGTCGAGTTTCTCGCCTCGGCGCCGGCCGAAGACAGCCCCCACGGCGCGATCTCGGCGGGAACCGGCAGTTGAGTTCGATCGGCTACATGACCGTCGCCCGGGGTGCGGTCCGCTATGCGGAGATGGCGGTCGACATGGCCTTGTCGCTCCGGGACTGGAGTTCCGAACCCGTCATCCTAGCCGCGGACGCGGAGAGCCTCGCGCATGTGCGCCGGACCTATCCGCGCGTCTTCGACGACGTCGTGCTCCTGCCGCCCCGTTACGGAGCCGAGGGCCGCACCAGCAAGTTCGGCCTCGCCGAGGTCACGCCCCTCGGCCGAACGCTCTTCATCGATGCGGACACGCTCGTCCTTTCCGATCCCTGCGACGTTCTCGACCAGGCGAGGAATGCCGAGTTCCTGATGATGGGAACCTACCGGACGGCCGAAACCAGCGCCTCGCATCACGGCTTTTCCGTCGCCGGTCTCATCCGCGATTTCGGACTCCAGCGCTACTTCAGCAACCACAGCGGCGCCTTTGCCTTCGAGCGCGCGTGCGGACTGGATTTTCTGGCGGAATGCTACGAGGTTTATGCCGGGCAGCTCTACCGCCCGAGCCGTCGCATCCGTGGCTTCGTCGGCGACGAACTTGCATTCGGCGTGGTGGCCGGCCGGCGCGGCGTGACGATCATGCGCGAGCCCTTTCCGGTCTACTGGCCCAACGAACTCCGCCAACTCGGACCCGACAACCACCCCAAACCCTTCTGCCATTTCTACGCGTCTCCTCCCGCCGAGACCCTGGACTGGCTGATGGCGGGAGTGGTCGAACGCCGTCTTCGCCACGACGTTCCCGGTGATTCGGTCGCGCACTGGAAGCGCAAGGCGGCGGTGGGCCGCTTCAAGATCATGACCGACCGGGCCGCCGACACCCTCCACCGGGCGCTTCGCGGCGGCCGCAGCCGATAGAACCGCACTAGACGGAACAGCCACGCCATGACCCGACGCCGCATCCTGATCGAAGCCGACAATCTGACGCTGGCGGCCGGCACCGGCATCGCGACCTATGCCCGCAACCTCGCCTCCAGCCTGCGGTCGATGGACTACGGGACCTCGGCGCTCGTCGGCAGCCGCTGGCCTCTGCCCACGAGCAACCCCGTCGTCAACCGGATGGCGTTCTTCGACCTCGCTCCGAACCGCAAGCTCCAGATCTCGACGATCATGCGCATGGCGTTCCGCTCTAGGTTCGGTGCTCCCTTCGGCGTCGGCACCGTGCCGCTGATGGAAGCCGCGGCCGTCCTCGACCCCAATCCTGCCCAGTTCGCCGCCTTCGACGACGTCAACACGGTCTACCGGCTGCACGACCAGGCGCGCTATCACTTCTATGTCCGCGGCAGCCCGATGCGCATCCATGCGCCGGGACCCGTCGACCTGTTCCATGCCACCCAGGCGATCCCGCTCAGGGTCAAGGGGGTGCCCAACGTCTTCACCATCCACGACCTGATCCCGCTGCGGCTGCCGCACACGACGCTCGACGAGAAGAAGTACATCTACGGCGTCTTCCGCAAGATCGCGCGGACAGCGGATCACATCGTCACCGTTTCGGAGCATTCGCGCCGCGACATCCTCGAGATCTTCGACGTGCCCGAGAGCCGGGTCACCAACACCTACCAGGCCGTCTCGCTCCCGACGGCGCTGACCACCCGCCCGTTCGACGACGTGGCGGAGGATCTCGCCCATCTCTACGGACTGGAGCCCAGGGGTTACTTCCTCTTCGTCGGCGCCATCGAGCCGAAGAAGAACGTCGGGCGGATCGTCGACGCCTTCGCGGCCTCGGGCTCGAAACGAAAACTGATCATCGCCGGCAGCCCCGCGTGGATGGCCGACGACGACCTGCGCAAGATCGACGACGAGCGTTTCCGGCACTACGTCGTGCAGGGCCGCACCATCAGCCAGAGCAAGCGGGTCGAGCGCCTCTCCTATGTGCCGTTCGACAATCTGGTCTCGCTGATTCGCGGCGCGCGTGGCCTGGTGTTTCCATCACTCTACGAAGGATTCGGACTGCCGGTCCTCGAAGCCATGATGCTCGGCACCCCGGTGATCACGTCCCACGTCTCGTCGCTGCCCGAAATCGCCGGAGACGCCGCGCTGCTGGTCAACCCGAAGGACACCGCCGAACTCGCGCGGGCCATCCGGCGGCTCGACGCCGACGACGATCTGGCGGCCGAGCTTTCCGCCCGCGGTCTTCGCCAAGCGGCGAAGTTCGGTCTCGATCCCTATCGCGAGCGACTGGGAGCCGTGTACCGCTCGCTTTTAGGCTGAGACCTGTCTCGGGGCATGGCGGGTCCGATCCAGGGCCTTCTCCTTGCCCCGTCGGTGTGGATGTGGATCGTCCCCTATCGAGAACGGACTTGACTGCAACGGTCGATTCACGGACACCGACCAGCACCGGCAGTTGCACGGTGACGATCGGCCGGCAAAGGCAAGTAGCGGGAGCATGACTGCTCATCCTGCGGGGGATTTCTACCAGGGGTATATTTAAGGTTGTTGATGGTAATCATGGCGTGTGGCGTCAGCGAACGTTCGGACCTGCCAGGTTCGAACGAAGGCCGGGTGCGCCGGCAGCGTGCGATCGCGGTCCGCCTACGTGATGCGATGCGCGGCCGCGTCGCCGCGATCCGGCCTTGGTCTGTCCGACCTGCGACCGTCGTCAGTCGAAGCGACCATGCGCCGGAGATGCCGTGCTGATGCCGGGGTACTTGAACCTCTGCCATTTCAGCCCGATGCCTCCGGCGCGCAACGGCATCGCGGACTATGCTTCCAAGATCATCGCCGAACTGTCGCGCGACTTTCAATCGATGGTCGCCTGCGAGGATGCCTTCGCGGTCACCCCCGAGGGGGTTGCGCTGATCGATCCGATGCAGGCGTTCCGCTTCATCACCGACGAGACCCTGCCTGTCTACCAGGTCGGCAACAATCCGGATCACAGGTTCGTCGTTCAGGCCATGCGCCGGCACCCCGGTCTGGTGGTGCTGCATGACGTGAACCTGCTCTATCTCCATCAGTTCCTCGGCTTGAGCGAGGACCAGATGCTGAGGCAACTGATTCGCGCCAACCCGTTCGTCGCGCCGGTTCGCGCCATGCAGGTGGCGCGGGACAAGGCGACGCGGCGCACCGACTACGCGCTGTTTCCGATGATCGAGGAGATCGTGTCGCTGGCCAGGGCCGTCGTCGTGCATTCGCACTTCGCCCGGACCGTCATCATCCGGCACCTTGGCCCGGAGGTTGCCGGAAAGGTCCACGTCATACCGCACTTCGCCTTCGACCCGCCCGCCGAGACGCGCAGCGCCGCCCGCACGCGGCTCGGCCTGGAGCCGGACTGGTTCGTCCTGCTCACCTGCGGCTTCGCCACGAAGGTCAAGCGCTACGACTGGCTCGTCGAGGCGCTGGACAGGCTGGCCGCCACGCGTCGCAACATCGTCTGGGTCCAGGCGGGACCGCATCGCGGCGACGATTTCGATCTGGAGGCCCTCGTCGCGCGCCATCCGCGCGTCAGGGCGATCGCCCGTCTCACCGGCTACGTTTCCGGGCAGGACCTCGAAGGCTATCTCGCGGCGGCGGACGTCGTCGTCAACCTGCGCTTTCCCTCGGTCGGCGAAAGCTCCGGCATTCTCGCCCGCGCCCTGCCGGCGGGCGCGTGCTGCGTGGTCACCGACACGGCGGCCTACCGGGAATACCCGTCCGACGTCGTCGTAAAAGTGCCGGCCATGGGCGCGGAGCGGAACCTCGCCGCGACCCTCGCGGCATTGGCCGACGACCCGAAGGCGAGGGAGCGGTTCGGCGCGAACGCCAGGCGTTTCGCCGCGGCGGAACTGTCGACGAAGCGCTACGCCGAGCGCTTCGCGGCGGTCGTCCGCACATGCGAGGCCTCCGCGCCGGTTGCGCCATTGGCACGGCCCGAACCGCCGGTGCGCCTGCGCGGCGTCGCGGCCGGCATCGGCAAGACGGCGCTCTCCGGCCAGGCGCCCGGAACGCCCGTCGAAGTCTCGATCGGCCCGTTGGGCGACGAACTGCTGCGGTTCGACTCGCTGCGCGCCGTCCTTGGCGACGGGGTCTATGTCGACCGCGCCGAACTGGCGCTGGCCGACGGCGGATCGCCCGGAAATGATCCTGGCGCCTTCATCAATGTGTCGGGACGGGTCTAGCGATGCGCGCGTTGGTCTCCCGGCTGCTTGGCCTGTCGCGCGCCGGCCCGCCCCCGGAATGGCTGCCCTGCCTCGCCGGCCTGCTCGACACCCTGCGCGCGGCGGACCAGGGCGGCCCGGTCGCCTTCGCCGACTGCGCCTTCCCCCGGCATGCGCTCTTCCACGTCGAGCCCGCAGCCGATCTGCTGCGGTTGCCCGAGGCGGACACGCCGCGCGAGGAGTTCCACGCGACGTTCAACGCCGCGGGCGGCAGCAAGCCGGTGCCCGTCTGCACGGCCGAGACCGTGGAACGTCTCGCCGCGGGCAGGTCGCTTTGGCTTTACGCCGACGGCTTCTCGCGGATGCGGCCGCTCCTGCCGGTCCTGGCGCGTGTCGGAGCGGGCATCGTTTGCCCGCAATCCGCGCGCGAGGCGGACCTGCCGCCGGAGTGGACGGAAATCCGTCCCGTCCTGCCCGACGGGACCGCCAGCGGCTTCGCGCTGTTCCTGCCGCGCACCGCCGCGGCAGCCACCCGCCTCGCCGGCGGCCGGCCGTCGAAGCGCGGGGCCGGGGGCGTGCTCTCCGGCTCGTCGAAACCGGGCGCGGACGACCTTGTGACGCTGCCGATCGTGCCCCGGGATACGGCCGGAAGCCTAATGATCGACGCGAACCGGCTCGTCACCGACAATGGCTACATCGCCGAGCAGGCGGAACTCTGGTCGTGGCTCTGGACCGGGCCGGCGCAGATGTCGCGCTTCGCGCTGGGACGCGTGCCGTCGCGCGCCGCGCGCGTCGAGGTGCATTTCATCCCGAGCGATCTGCACCGGTCGCTTGGCGACAACCTCGTGCTCCAGCTCGACGGCCGCATCGTGCCGCATCATGGCGAATTCTCGCGCGACGGTTCCGGCCGCGCCTGGATCGACCTCGCGGACGCCTCCTTCACCATCCTGACGGTCGCCTGCCGGACGGTCCAGGATCATGGCGGGCGCCAGTTGCGGGCGTGCATCTCGCGCATCGGGTTCGCCCCATGACGCGCGCCACCCGGGTCCTGCTCGTCACGCCGGTCTTCACCAATCCGCCGACCCAGGGCAACGCGGCGCGCATCCTCGCCTTCGGCCGGGAACTGAAGAAGCGCGGCGTGGTGGTCGACGTCCTGCACTACAGCCTGGACTACATGACCGCCGAGGGTGATGCCCAGATGCGCCGCGAATGGAACAGCGTCGAGCTGATCCATGCCCGGCCGCACAAGCCGCAGAGCCATCCCGCCTTCTGGGGTATCGACGACTGGTGCCCGGACGAGGTCTGCGACGGCGTCGCCAACGCCACCCGCCGCGTCGCCTACGACGCCGTGATCGCCAACTACGTCTGGATGTCGCGCGTGCTCGAGCGGGCCGAGACGGGCCTCAAGGTCGTCGACACGCACGACCGGTTTGGCGACCGGCACGGGCTCAGCCTGCGGCATGGCCTCTCGCCGAACTGGTACTTCACCTCGGAGGTCGAGGAGAGTCGCGGCTTCGACCGCGCCGACATCGTGATCGGGATCCAGTCGAAGGAGACGGCCGACATCGCCAGGCGCACGCGGGCCCGCGCCATCACGGTCGGGCACCCGATGCCGGCCTGGTTCCTGTCGAACGCCGATTCTGCCGCCAAGGCGGCGATGTTCGGCTATTTCGGCAGCGGCAATCCCTGGAACCTGCGCTCCGTGCGCGCCTTCGACGACGCGCTGGCCGACAGCGGCAGGGCCTGCGACTGGTCGATCTCCGGAACCATCTGCCGCTCCGACCTCGAACTGCGCACGCAGCCGTTCAGCTTCGGCACGGTCGACAGCCCCGAGCAATTCTACCGCCACGTCGACTGCTGCCTCAACCCGATGGCGGGCGGCACCGGGCTGAAGATCAAGACGATCGAGGCGATGGCGTACGGCCGGGCCGTCATCGGGTCCGAGCACGCCTTCGACGGGCTCGACCCGGACCATGCGCTGCACCGGCTGGCGGCGGTGGCCGACATGGTGGACGCCGTGGGCGACTACGCCGCCTCGCCGGCCCTGCGCGAGGAACTGCTCATGGCGAGCCGGCTCCTGTTCGCGCGCTATTCGACCACGACGCGGCAACAGTACGACGCGCTCGTCGACAGCATCCGCCAAACGCGCTAGAGGGTCCGCTCAGAAAATGTCTGAAACTAGGACCAGAACCCCCGCCAGGCCGAAGGCCGAGCCCGCCCTCGGGCCGGCCCGGTTCGACGGCGTCAGGCTCGAGCGCGGCCGCTTCGCGCTCGAATGCGCGCGCGCGGGCGAGGTCGGCGGGCGCATCCTTGCCTTTGTCGACGGCATCCCGATCGGCTCGAGCGGCGAGGTGGCGTCGGCGGAGGCGGGCGCGGAGGTGACGATCGCCTGCGACCGCTTCCCGGCGGTGGGCATGCCCTGCCAGGTGCGATTCGCCAGCGGCGCCGGCGAGACCGACATCGCGCCGCCCTATGTCCTGCGCACCGCCGCCGAGGCCGAGCGGCTGGTCGGCCCCGGCCGCGTCGAGGACGTGCGCGTGGCGATCCGCAACGGCGTCATTGCCGGGCGCGGCGTCAACCGCGTCAACGCGCTGTCGCGCCCCGTGCTGCTCGGCCGCGTCAACGGTGAGCTGCTGCGCGAGGTCAGGATGGCCGCGCCGCGTCCGCGCGAGGAGGGCGGGTCGGCGCTCGACTTCACGCTGGCGATCGACCCGGCCGACCTGACCGAGAGCGGCGCCCATTACGAGATCCTGTCGCTGCCCGACATGACGGTGCTGGCCGGCCTGTCCTTCCCGCGCTCCGACGCGTCGGCGCTTTCGGCCGCCGTCGCCCGCAACGCGGCGGCGATCGAGAACCTGTCGCGGCGCCTCCACCTGGAGACCGCCCGCGCCGCCGAGGCGGCCCAGCAGCGCCACGCCGAGCAGGGCCGCGCCATGGAGGCGGTGGCCGAATACCTGATCGCGCTGGTCTACGACCGCTTCGCCGACCGGGGGGCGGACGCCGGCCGCGAGCGCGACGAGACGCTGGCGTCCTTCCGCGAGGCGGTGGCCAGGGCCGCGCGCGGCGAGGGCGCGCTCGACCTCCACGACTATGCGTCCGCGCCGCCGTCCTCGGCCTATTTCGCCGATGGATGGTCCTGGCTGGAGCAGGATTCGAAGGGCTTCGACTTCCGCTGGATGGGGCTGGGCGCGGCGGTGTTCAACCCGCAGCCGCACCGGCCGGTGACGCAGGTCACGGTGTCGATCGCCACCACCTACCGGGGCATTCCGCCGGAAATCACCGCCGTGCTCGATGCCGACGGCGCCGACGTCGAACTCGTGGCCGCCCCCAACGGCGCGCCCTACACGCTGAAGATCCTGCCGCGCGCCGGCGGCAAGCCCCGGCTGGTCCAGGTCCTGCGCCTCGTCAGCGCCAGGGCCGGCCGCCCGTCGGAAGACGAAGGCACGGAAGACGAGCGCGTGTTATCGGTTGGGGTGACCGGGGTGGTATTCTATTACGGCGACTGAGAACACGCTAACGGAAGCGTCCAGACGCATTCTCATCCGAGGGAAAAGTGAATAGACTATCGAACGAAGCGATGAAGTGCATTGAAGTCAGGGCTGACTCGATCAAAGGATCGATCACCCACAATTCGATGCATCGATCGCAAATCGAAAAGCGCACTGTTCATGAGGATGATTTTTTGGCGTTTGGGTTCTTTAAGGAAAGAAACTGTACGTTTTTTGATATAGGGGCGAATATAGGAAATTCCGCAATAAGCATCCATGCGGTGCAACCGATGTGGGATGTTATTTCTTTTGAGCCAAATATATCTTTGTACGAATATTTTGAAGAAGTAAGGATTCTTTTCGAGAAAGACGGAAGTAAATATACGCTTCACCAGGTCGGACTTGGCTCTGAATCTGGTGAACTTGATTTCTTCATCCCTTATATTGAGGATTGGTATGTAATCGGCGAAGCGTCTTTTGATTTTTCGCATTTTCAGCACCCCGTTGTTCGCGCTAGGCTTTCTCGATACTCGCGCGATGGAAAGTGGACGCTTCATCGAACGAAGCTACCAGTTGTGCGGTTCGATGAATTTGGGCCGGTGCAGAAGTTTCTGCAGGGCTTGAAGAGCGAGGACGGCTTATTCGTAAAAATTGATGTCGAGGGATTTGAGAGCAATGTTATTGAAGGGATGGACTTTTTCCTGCGAACGTATCGACCGCATTTAATGATAGAAAACGATCCGTCGGATAGTATTCCAGAATTGATGCTCAAAAAAGGATACAGTACATTTGCATTTAGCAAGTCATTGAATAAGTTGATGCGAACCGATATAAGAGAAAATCATTTGAACTTATTCTACATACATAAATTTCATTTGGATCAAGGTTACTTTGATTCATTTATATTACATGGAGTGTGAAGTGAAAAAGATTTACGAGCTTCAAAGCGAATTGCTGCGTATACCTGATCTGTATGACGATCTTTCTTATTACGGCGCTCCATCCCCCGGGCTGCTATCCGGGATACAATACAATACGCAGCCGGGTTGGAAAACGTTCGAGGTCGGTCTTTCTTCCGTAGGCTTCCACTTGGCTCGCTTGCAGGCAAGCGTAAGGGCGTTCGGCCCGACCGAAACCGCGGCAAATGCGGTACAGGCGATCGCCGGAGAGGGAGAAGGCCTCGATCTCTACGAACCCGTCGGCGGTGATATTCCGAGCTTGTTGGCCCAGGAGCCGGTTGGGGCGTACAAACTCGGGGTGATCTCGGTCCAGCCAACATTCCCGGCCTACTTTGCTGCCGCATATCATGCGATGCGCCTCTTAGCCCCGCGGGGCAAATTGGTCGTTCGCGGAGGCGGCGCATTGCCAATCGACGAGTTTGTCAAGTTCCTACGAAGTGATCCTGCTTGGGATGGATTCGAGCAATTGTCGGAAGACTCGATCGCGACTGTCAAAGTTGGTCGAGTCGAGAACATACCGTGGAACAGCCAGCCCTACATCGTCATGAACAGTGTGCGGACTGACGCTCGCACCACGAAGATAACCCGTACCGCCAGTCAATCGCACTCTGTGAGGTACTACTCGACCGTCGGCCGAAAGTTGTCGGAATCCAAGCAGGAAGCCCGGAGTTGGCCGACGGCTCGAACTATCTCTGGCGCAGCCAGGGTTGGCCTGGTAGGGTTCTACGGGTTTGGCAATTACGGAGATGAATTGTTCAGACTCGCTTTCGATCAAGCGTTGCCGGATGTTGAGTTGACGCCCCTTCACGACCTCACCCGGCGCCCGTATTTCGTAGGAGACAAAGCGTCGAAAGTGGACGCTTGCGATGCTGTCCTTATTGGCGGCGGCGACCTCATCATACCGCAGTATTGGACGGATTTTTACTTTGAACCGGAACTATTGCGGAAGCCTGTTTTCATCCACGGAGTAGGCTGCCCCAAATGGATGGGCTCCGACCCGAGTGTTGTTGGTCGCTTGAAGAGATTTTTTCAAGATGAGAATGTCAAGTATATAAACGTACGCGATCAGGAATCGGCTGATTGGATTCGACATAATTTGAATCCGAAAGTCGATGTGGATGTATCGCCAGACATTGTTTTTGGGATGGAATTGGAGCCTAGTCCTCCAAAGGCGTTAACACCAATTTTCGGCATTATAACCAGGCAGCTCCCGAAAACCGTCAGTGGCTACGAAAATCTGGTTGCGCTTTGCGACAAGGCGAAGCAACTCGGGTACAAGGTGAGACAGATCGTGGCCGCATGTGGCGCGACAGCCGACGAGGACTTGGCGCATTGTCGACAGCATCCTCTGCCGACTGATGAGTTGCTGGTGTTCAGCGACATTGAAGGAGTAAACCGATCGATTTCGGAATGCGCGGCGCTTGCAAGCATGAAGTTCCATGGTTGCGTTGCGGGTATCGCGATGGGCATTCCGACGATTTCGCTGATCACGACAGACAAGTTTAACAACTTGTACGCCGCTCTCGATTTGACGGACATGGCAACCCATTTCCTCAAGCCGGAGATCGTTTCGCTTCTCGATAGGCCGCTCAGGGCGCCACCGGTAGAGGTTATCGAGCAGCTTCGTATCGATTCGCGCGGCGCAATGAACCGCCTACGGGAGCGTTTGGCTCTGCTACAGTAGAGCGGAAAGGCCCGGGAGTTAGCAGTTTGAGTTATGTTATTGTTTTTTGGAGACAATATAGAAAGATTTTCGTACATACTTATTCTTGAATTCATCCTCGGAGATGAGGCCGGAAAGAGTATGCGAGTATGCGGCGCTTAGCTCACCCATGTAATGAGCAAATGCGTTTGACAATTGGATAAGAGAAGGCTTGTTCTTTTCAAGCTTCTTGTCATTAGCTGCTTTCATATATCCTGACGCAAGCCGGCTTAAAAGCTCTGGAACAGATTCCACGCCACGTAACTCGTCTTGTGGGGGGATTAATTGTGCGGGTCCCACAACGTCTTCGATGATACTCAAGTAGCTTTTGATAGATAGCCATTCGGTCACGCTGTACGACTGCTTGTCGCCAGCCATCAGCGAATAGTAGTGGCGCGCCCAGGGATTTATTAGCAACGTCAAGCCGAATAGGCCATAGTGCGGATCGGAAATAACATTACCCATGGCTTCGTGGTTCGCGACGCCAAACAACAATACGCCGCCGGGATTCAATAGATCTCCGAAGCGAATCATCATCTTCATGGGGTCATTGACGTGCTCGATAACGGAATTGCAGATGACAACGTCATATTTTGCATCCAGTATATTGTTGCACAAATCGATGGAGAAAATATTTGCTTTCAAATTGTTAATTGCAAAATTCTCCTCGCTGAGTTCCTTTCGATTCGCGCTAAGCTCGATGCCGTGTAGCTCGAAACCCTTCTCGCCAAATGCAATAAGCGCCCCGCCTACACCCGATCCAATATCAAGGACAGAGAGATTCGTATTGTCCGGAAGGATGTGTTCTATCAGTTTGTAGAGTTTTCTGCCTCTCTCGACGTGGGTCAAATTGTAGACAAGCTGGTGAGATATTTCATTAGAGAAATATTTGTTTATATCTTTAATATCGATAATTTCATCTATATTTCTTAATCGGCCTCCCGTAAGGAAATCGATGGTACGCTTTGAAAGAAGTGTGCTTTCGCTGATTCGATCAATAATTTTAGACATTTTGCGAATCCGTTTTTCAGTACAAGTAGGCGGTGATATTTTTGAGGACTTCTTCGTGAGGAGAAAGTCGGTGGGCGACGCGACAGCAGGCTGGAGCAAATTTCCTGAGTGCAGCCCACAGGATCCAGCAGATTTCATCGGCGACCAGGCGGCATCGCCAATCTCGAGTCACTCTTTGTATTATCCACTCCTCGCAGCCCGGGATCAAGAATTTTGCGCCTGCGGGGCGCTTGGTTTCGCGGGTTGGTCCACGTCGGTGAAGCTCTGCGAATGGCCCAGTGTTGGGCAGTGGCCTGATCCCGGTTCGGCGCAGTGGCGGCGCATTCACCCGCGTCTCGCCTTCAGCGACAGAACGAGCGTCATCGGATGATTCTGGGATCCGGCGAAGCCATAGCGCTGGTAGAATGCTTTCGCCTCCTCCGAGATTGCATGCACGAGAAGGCCGCGGATGCCCATGATGCCCGCCGCCTGCGCCGTCCGCAGCACGGCGTCGCGAAGGAGCGCGGCGCCCAGCCCCTTGCGCTGCCAGTTCCGGTCGACGGCGAGGCGGCCGAGAATGGCCATCGGTATCGGGTCGGGCATGTTTCGCCGGATGGCGCCGGGCGCGTCGGCGAGATCGAGCGCGCCCGACGACAGGCAGTAGTAGCCAACGACGCGCCGGTTCTCGGCAACGACATAGGTCCGCGACGCTCCGCTGACCTGGTTGGGCAGCGCCCGCCGGCGCAGCCATTCGTCCAGCGTGTCATTGCCGCTGTCGAAGAGGGCAAGGTCATGCGTCTCGCCGAGCGGCGTCGGTTCCGCCAGCATCACCCGAGCCAGGGTCGGGGTGCATTCATCAGGCGCTCGAACCCTTCGCCCCCCGGCGCTTCGTCGAGGATGGACAGGTAGCGTCGGTAGCTCTCATCATCGACTCGCACGAGCGTCTGGTCGAGCAGTGTATCCTCCGCCGCGCGGTAGGCCGCGTCGATCATGAAATCCGATCGGGTCTTGCCGCGGATGCTGGCGGCGCGGTCGATCAGCCTGCGAACGTCCTCGCGGATGCGCAGGTTGACGGGCTTGGCATGCGTATCCGGCACGGGCTTGATAGCCATGGCTGGTTCCTTTCAAGCCCATTATGGCACGATTGGATACACATTGTGTACCTGATTCCGCCCCCTCAGAACGGCAGCCCCACATAGTTCTCCGCCAGCGAGCCGAGCGCCTTCTCCGACGAGAACAGATAGGCCAGCTCGGTGTCCTGCAGCCGCTGGTCATAGGTGAGGCTGTCGGGGAAGGTGTGCAGCATCATGGTCATCCACCAGCTGAATCGCTGCGCCTTCCAGACGCGGGCCAGCGCCTTTTCGGAATAGCCCTCCAGGCCGGCATCGTCGCCCTTGTGGTAGTGGTCGACCAGCGCGTGGTAGAGGTAGTAAATGTCCGACGCGGCGCTGTTGAGCCCGCGCGCGCCGGTGGGCGGCACGATGTGGGCGGCATCGCCGGCCAGGAACAGGTTGCCGTAGCGCATCGGTTCGGCCACGAAGCTCCTGAGCGGCGCGATCGACTTTTCGATCGACGGACCGGTTTCCAGCCGCGCGGCGACCTCCTCGGGCAGGCGGCGCTTCAGTTCGGCCCAGAACGCCTCGTCGGACCAGTCCTCCACCGTGTCGGTAAGCGGCACCTGGATGTAGTAGCGCGAAAGCACCTGGCTGCGCAGCGAGCAGAGCGCGAAGCCGCGCGCGTGGCGGGCATAGATCAGCTCGGGCGAGACCGGTTTCGTGCGCGACAGGACGCCCAGCCAGCCGATCGGATAGACCCGCTCGTATTCGCGCAGCACGTCGGCCGGGATCGACTTGCGGCTGACGCCGTGGAAGCCGTCGGCGCCGATCACGTAGTCGCAGTCGATGCGCACGACCTCGTCGCCGTCGCGGTAGGTCACATGCGGGTGCGGCGCGGTCATGTCGTGGATCTTCACGTCCTCGACATTGTGGATCACCTTGCCGCCCATCCTGTCGCGCGCCTCGTAGAGGTCGCGCGTCAGCTCGGTCTGGCCGTAGACCACCACCGACGATCCGCCGGAGTGTTTGTGCAGGTCGACCCGGTCGAGCCGGCCGTCATGGGCGATGAAGAAACCCTCGTGGATCTCGCCCTCGCGGTCCATCCGCTCGCCGCACTTCGCCTCGCGCATCAGTTCGGCGAAGCCATGCTCCAGCACGCCGGCCCGGATGCGGCCGAGCACGTATTCGCGGCTCTGGCGCTCGAGCACGATGGTGTCGATGCCCTTCAGGTGCAGGAGCTGCGACAGCATGAGCCCCGAGGGACCGCCGCCGATGATGCAGATCTGGGTCTTCATGGTCGTTCCTCCCGGCCGGTCCGGCCTTTCGTTCTGGCGCTCAGGCGGCGCATTCCAAGAGCATGGTGCCGGCGCCGGTGTTGGAGATGGGGATGTGGTAGTTCTTCTCCAGCGGCGTGACCTTGTCGCCCAGCGCGCCGCGCATCATCATCCACATCAGGAACTCGGTGCCCTGCGCGCCGGCCTTCTCGACCAGTTCCATGCGCGAGATGCGGGTCAGTTCCTCCGGCGCGGTGACGATCTTCTCCATGCACATCTGGTCGAAGCTCTTGTTGATGAAGCCGGCGCGCCGGCCGTCGAGCTGGTGCGACAGCCCGCCCGTGCCCATCACCACGATCTTCACGTCCTTGGGGTAGCTGAGCAGCGCCTTGCGCAGCGCCTTGCCGAAGTCGAGCGCGCGCTTCAGCGTCGGGATCGGGTGCTGCACCGTGTTGGCGCTGATCGGCACCGTGCGCGGCATGTCGGGATTGTTCGGCGCGCCCGGCCAGAACAGCTGCATCGGCACGGTGAAGCCGTGGTCGACCGCCAGTTCCTGGCACGAGGTGATGTCGAACTCGTCGGCGACCATGCTCTCGATGATGTGCCAGGAGAGTTCCGGATCGCCCGGGAACGGATCCAGCTTGGGGATGCCCCAGCCCTCGTCCTCGTTGCGGTATTCCGCCGCCGCGCCGATGGCGAAGGTCGGCATCCGGTCGAGGAAGAAGCCGAGCCCGTGGTCGTTGTAGATGTTGATGGCGACGTCGGGCTTGTGGTGGTCCAGCCATTCGCGGATCGGCGGATAGCCGTCGAAGAACGGCTTCCAGTAGGGATCGTCGAACAGCTTGTTGTGGATCGCGTTGCCGACGGCTGGAATGTGCGAGCTCGTCAGCCCGCCGATGATCGTGGCCATGGTCAGTCTCCCGCCCTTCTGAGCTTTTCCTTGAACTGTTCGGTCGTCATGCCGGTCTGCTGCGCGCCCACGTCCTGGACCGAGAGCTTGTAGATGCCGGCGAACTTGGCGAGGTAGTAGATGTTGCCGCCGGCCGCGATCATCGCCAGAACGTTCTTGTCGCGGCAGGCCTGCTTCTGCTCTTCGTTGAGGCCATACTTGACGAAGTAGGCCTCCGGATCGGCGATGTACTCGGCGCGGTTGGCGGCGCTGTTGAAGGAGTAGCACATCTTGTTCAGTGCATATCCCTTCATCGCCTGCTTGCCGTCGAAAATCGTCGTTCCGGGAATGTCGGCGTGCTGGTCGAATGGCTCGGCTGACATCGGTTCCTCCATCATCGCGCCCAGTAGAGGCGCATCGGGTTGTCGACGAGCAGCTTGCGCTGCCGGTCCGGGGGCGTCGCGAAACGCGGGATGAAATCGACCAGCGCCCCGTCGTCGGGCATGTGCGTCGTCATGTTGGGATGCGGCCAGTCGGTGCCCCACAGCACGCGGTCGGGAAAGCGTTCAACGATCGCGGCGCAGAAGGGCACGACGTCGTCGTAGGGCGGGCCCTGCACCGAGAGGCGCTCCGGGCAGGTGACCTTCGACCAGATGGTCGGGGTGTCGGCCATCAGGTCGATGAAAGCCCGGAAATCGGGATGGTCGACGCCTTTCGCCACGTCCGGCCGGCCCATGTGGTCGACGACCACGATCGTCGGCAGGTCTCGCAGGAAGGGTCGCAGTTCGGCGAGATCGGCAGCTTCGAAGTAGACGACCACATGCCAGTCGAACTCCCGGATCTTGTCGGCGATGCCGAGGAACACCGATTTCGGCGTCGCGTCGACGAGGCGCTTGACGAAGTTGAACCGCACGCCGCGGATGCCGGCCGCGTCGAGTTCGGCCAGTTCGTCGCGGGAGATGTCTGGGCCGACGGTGGCGATGCCGCGCGCCCGGTCGCCGGCGGCAATACAGGCGTCGACGAGCGCCCGGTTGTCGCGGCCGTGGCAGGTCGCCTGGACGATGACGTTGCGCTCGAAGCCGAGGAAGTCGCGCAGCCTGAACAGCTCGTCCTTGCCGGCGTCGCAGGGCGTGTACTTCCGTTCCGGCGCGTAGGGGAACTCTGCCGACGGCCCGAAGACGTGGCAGTGCGCATCGACCGCGCCCGCCGGGAGAACGAAGGCGGGCTTCTTGGGGCTGGGATGATAGACCAGCCAGCCTTCGTCCATCGGCTGCGATCGTTCGGACATGCTTTCCTCCTCCGGCAGGATCCGGTCGCCGTCCGGCGCCCGAAAGTCAATGCTCCTTGGACCGAAGCTTGCGCCTTTCGTGTGCATTTGCCTATTTCGTTCTGAGGCCGTAGAATAAGTTTTTGCTATTCTGCTCATCATGCTCGACTCCTTCCCCAACCTCCGTCACATGCGCGTCTTCCTGGAAACGGCGCGCAGCGGGTCGATTTCGGTCGCCGCCGAGCGGTGCCTGCTGTCGCAGCCGGCGGCGACGCAGGCGCTGCGACGGCTCGAGGCGGAAGTGGGCACGCCGCTTCTGGTGCGCAGGTCGCGCCGCTTCGTGACCACGGCCTGCGGGGCCTTGTTCTCGCGGCGGGCCGAGAGCGCGCTCGACTTCCTGCAGTCGGGCTCGCGGGCCGCGCTGCGCGGCGCGAGCGGGAAACGGCCGTTCGACCGGCTGGTGACGGCGGCGCAGCTGCGCGCGCTGATCGCGGTCGCCAATGCCGGCAGCTTCACCCTGGCCGCGCGCGACCTCGACCTGTCGCAGCCGACAGTGCACCGGGCCGCGCGCGACCTCGAGGGGATCGCCGGCGTGCCGTTCTTCCAGGCGACCGCTTCGGGCGTGGAGCTGACCACGGCGGCGCAGGCCTTCACGCTGGGCGCCAAGCTGGCGCGGAGCGAGATCCGCCAAGGGTTGGAGGAGATCACCAAGGAACTGGGCGACGATCGCGGCACATTCAATCTGGGATCGCTGCCGCTGGCCCGGACCTCCATCGTGCCGCGCGCGACCCACGCCATGATCGCGGCCACCGAGGGGGTGCAGATCCGGGTCGTCGACGGGCGCTACGCCCAGCTGCTGCGCGGCCTGCGCGAGGGCGACCTGGACTGCCTGATCGGTGCGCTGCGCTTTCCCTGCCCGGCCGACGACGTGACGCAGGAGCCCCTGTTCGACGACGAACTGGCGATCGTCGCCCATCCGCGCCACCCGCTGGCGGGACGCAAGGGGGTGACGCTGGAGGACACGCTCGTCTATCCGTGGGTGGCGCCTCCCAAGGATACGCCTGCCGGAACCTATCTGTTCGAGACGCTGCGGATCCACGAGCGGCCGCGGACGCCGGTGCGCGTGGTGTCGTCCTCCCTGGTGATGCTGCGCGGCATCCTCGCGGAGGGCGACTACGTTTCCATCATCTCGCGCCACCAGATCAGCGTCGAGGAGCGCGACGGGCACATCGTGCCGCTCGACATCGCGCTGAAGGGCAACAGCCGCGCGATCGGCCTGACCTACCGCACCAGCTGGCGCCCCACCGGCACGCAGGCGCGTTTCATCGAGCTTCTTCGCGCCATGGCCGCGGCCGCGCCCGAGGCCGCCGCCGCCCGGCCGCCGGCAGAATAGCTTTTTTCAATATGGGCAGGGGTGTTTGAATTGGCTCGCCCCGCGCCCGGCCTGTAACCGACGAATACACGGACCGATGGCGGGCGGCCGGGCCGCTTGCCGGAGAACCGGTCCAGGCGGGAGCCGTTCAGCGGAGAGGAGGACGACGATGAGGATTTGTGTCGCCGGCGCCTATGGCGCCTTCGGGATCAAGCATCTCGACGCATTGGCCGCCATCGAGGGTGTCCAGGTCACGTCGGTCATGGGGCCGACCCGGGCCAAGATCGATGCGCTCGCGGCCGCCCGCGGCATCGGTCACGCGGCGACGGACCTCGCGGAGTGCCTTGCTCGCGACGATGTCGACGCCGTCATCCTGTCGACGCCGACCCAGCTCCACGCCGAACAGGCGATCGCCTGCATGCGGGCCGGCAAGCCGGTTCTGGTCGAGATCCCGATGGCCGACTCGCTCGCCGACAGCGAGGCGATCGTCAGGGTGCAGGAGGAAACCGGCGTGCTCTGCATGGCCGGGCAGGTGCGCCGCTTCAACCCGAGCCACCAGTGGATCCACAACCGGATCAAGGCCGGCGAGCTCAGGATCCAGCAGATGGACGTGCAGACCTATTTCTTCCGCCGCTCCAACATGAACGCCAAGGGCGAGCCGCGCAGCTGGACCGACCACCTGCTCTGGCACCATGCCTGCCACACGGTCGACCTGTTCCAGTACCAGACCGGCGAGGTGGCCAGCCGGGCCTACGGGCTGGAGGGTCCGCATCATCCCGAACTCGGCATCGCCATGGACATGTCGATCGGCATGAAGACCCCGTCGGGCGCCATCTGCACGCTGTCGCTCAGCTTCAACAATGACGGGCCGCTGGGCACCTTCTTCCGCTACATCTGCGACAACGGCACCTACATCGCCCGCTACGACGACCTCTTTGACGGCCGCGACAACCCGATCGACCTGTCGGGCGTGGCCGTGTCCAGCAACGGCATCGAGCTGATCGACCGCGAGTTCATCTCGGCGATCGAGGAAGGCCGCGAGCCCAACGGCTCGGCGCGGGAGGTGCTCGACGCGATGCGCACGCTCGACCGGATCGAGAAGAGCTTCGGCTGACGCCGCCAAGTCGGCTCGACGGGAGGCTATCGCGGTCCCGTCGAGGCGTCTGGCCGTCGAGGGAGGTCCGGAACGGACCGTGAGCGCGCCGGTCAGGATGAACGATGTTATTCAGTCCTGGCCGGATACGTTTGTTGCGGAGCCCCTATACGCATTGAAACAGCTTGAGGCAACCTCGCCGCGTGCTTCACAGTCAGTTCCGCAACACGACGCCGTCCTATGAATTCTATATCCGGATCCTTCCTGACCAGTGTCGGGTGTATCAGCGATGCGAGGATCATTCTGGGCTTCCCTGAGCCCCATAGGTTAGAAAACAAGATCGGCTCGTTCCCATATTGCCATTTGCACTGCAGGAGACCTCGAACGTGGCCGCTGTCGTCAGTGCTGATACCATCGACGCCGCCATCACCTGATCCGCCGATATGAAGCCAAACGTGTCCAGGATGCTCAAGCTGAAGCAGGGCGACGATCAGATGCTCAAACGTCTCCGGCGTCATGTCGGTAAGGAGCCGGTCTTCCGCAATGGCGATTTCAGTCGTCCATTCGCGAGTTTCCCAGTGCTTGCGCACCATGATCCCACTCACAACGCGATAGGGATCACGCCCATCCAACATGGGAACGATGCCGTATGTGGATCGCCCGAAGAAGGAGCGTCGAATCCAGCCAGGCAATCTGGGAATCGGTACGGGGATGAATCCATCTACGTGCCAACATTGTGCCATCTCAGCTTCGTGGTACATGCTTTTGCCATCCGGCAGGAGGCTCCTGAACTCGGCGGCCCAAGGCGGATTGTCGACAAGTTCGAAACCTTTTTTTGAAATAGAGCCGCAGTATGCAAATCCCCGGGAAGGTCGCGGCAAAATGACAATGTCGCCCGGTTGAATGAGACCGACGATGTTCCTGTTCTTGTTTGCTTGCTGGCGATAGGAATGGGCTTCGCGTTGTAGACCCTCATTCCATTGCTCTTGCGATCCCGACGGGTCCGCCAAGCATGAGCGCAGATGCGAGCCGTCATACCGATCTCGATCTATTAGCGCATATCCAAAGAACACGATATTGTTCCGGAGGGCGATGTCGGCTGCGTCGATGCCCCACGGCTTGCAACGTATGAAGAAGACATTGCCCATCCTTCTCCCCTTAGATGGTCCGTTGGCTGGCCCGCTGCAACGTAAGCGGTCAGCCGATAACGTCAGGCCTAAAGTTCCAAGGCATGAGCATTTCGATTTCGGATGCAGGCCAGCCTTGAGCGATGCGGGTCAAGGTCTGCGAGAGCCAGTCGAGCGGATCG
>JBKBRJ010000025.1:0-58408 GCA_046292285.1 Mesorhizobium sp.
TTTTCGAGGCCTTGGCCGCCATCAGCATCTGCTCGACGGCCCAGGCCTGCCTGGCCTTCGGGTTGCCGTGCACGGCGGCCGGCGCAAAACCGTCGAACTGCGCGTCATAGGCCGGATGCACGGCCACCAGCTGGCCCTGCAGGTGCGTCGACAGTTCGGTGATCGCAACGCCGGCATCCGCGCAGACGCCCCTGACCTCGTCGCAATAGGCCTGCGAGTCCGCCGCCTTCGCAAGGTCGAACAGCCGCCCGTCCCAGGTCGGGATCTGCACCCCCTCGTAGCCCAGCCCCGCCGCCCATTGCGCGATCGAAGCAAGCGAGTCGAACGGCGCCGCGTCCCCCGCGAACTGCGCCAGGAAAATCCCCGGCCCCTTGATCCTCGCCGCCATGATGGCTCCTCCCGATCGATTTTTCCGAAGACTATCCAGTCTGTAACGTTGCAGTCCAGCCCAAGGAATGGATTTTCCACCGTCACGGCAATTCATTCGCGCCGGAGCCCGCGGCGGTCGCGGCCGGATCGAGCGGGCGGCAAAAGTACTCCGAAGAAACACGCATCTCTTGTACGACTGTCGAAATTTCGTGGACAGGGCGACATCCTATCGCTAGAAGGACGGTAAACGGGCAGGGCGCCGGAACCGATGGCAAGGGTTGGGAAAGAGACCGATTCCAGGACCGCGATCCTCGACGCGGCCGAGGATCTGTTTTCGCGGCGTGGCTACGGGGCCGTGGCTTTGCGCGAGATCGCGCGCGCGGCCGGTCTCAACGTCGGCAGCCTGACCTACCATTTTGGCGACAAGGCCGGCATTCTCGCCGCCATCTACGAGCGCCACACGCGGCCGATGAATGCCCGCCGCCTCGAACTCATCCGCGAGGCGACCCGCATCGAGGACCGTTGCGCGCGGCTGACCGCCATCCTGCGCGCCTATGTCGTGCCGGCTTTCCGCTCCTCGGGCGATCTCGTCGGCGGCGGCGCCCGTTTCACCCGGCTGCGCGCCATGCTGTCGGCCGAGGGCAGCGAGCAGGCCCGCGAAATCATTGCCGATGCCTTCGACGCGACCACGCATGCCTTCATCGACGCCATCGCCGATTGCGTGCCTGGCTCCATGCGCGAGGACATCGTCTGGCGCAGCCAGTTCCTGCTCGGCTCGCTCTACTACACGCTGATCAACCCCGAGCGTATCTCGCGCCTGTCCGACGGCAAGGCCGACGGCTTCGACCATGACGAGGCGATCCGCCAGATCGTCGAGGCAAGCCACGCCAGTCTCTGGGCGCTCGCTCGACCGCGCCCCAGCGATCCGGTCGGCCAAAAACCCGAGCGCGCCGCCGCTGGGCCGAAAACCATCGTCCCGTCAGTGGCCTGACGGGATTTCAGGACTCGAAACGTGAGCGTCGTCCTTCGGGCCGGCGCATCCAGGAAAGGGAGAATTCAAGGATGAGCAACAAGACGGCGCTGGTGGTGAGCGCGCATTCGGCCGATTTCGTCTGGCGGGCCGGCGGCGCGATCGCGCTGCATGCCGAGGCCGGCCTCGACGTCACCGTCGTGTGCCTGTCTTATGGCGAGCGCGGCGAGAGCGCCAAGCTGTGGCGGCAGGCCGGCATGACGCTGGACAAGGTCAAGAGCGAACGCCGCAAGGAGGCGGAGGCGGCCGCGCAGGCGCTCGGCGTCGCCGACATCCAGTTCTGGGACCTCGGCGACTACCCGATCACGCTGACGCGGGAATCGCTGTTCCGCATGGTCGACGTGTTCCGCAGGATCCGCCCATCCTTCGTGCTGACCCATTCACGCGAAGATCCCTACAATCGCGACCACCCGCTGGTCAGCCAGTTCGCGCAGGAGGCCCGCATCACCGCGCAGGCGCACGGCCACAATCCCGAGGAGAAGGTGATCGGCGCGCCGCCGGTCATGCTCTTCGAGCCGCACCAGCCCGAGCAATGCCGCTGGATGCCGAACACGCTGCTCGACATCACCCCGGTCTGGGACAGGAAGAAGGCCGCGATCGAATGCATGGCCGGGCAGGAGCACCTGTGGGAATACTACACCCGCGTGGCGCTGCAGCGCGGCGTGCAGGCGGCGCGCAACTCCGACAAGACGATCAAGTACGGCGAGGCCTACGAGGCGGTCTTCCCGCACGTGGTCGAGACCCTGGTGCCGACGGAGGGACGCTGATGGGCGGCGTGGTGGTACAGAAGATCGAGCGCACGCCGCTCGACACCGTCGATGGGCTTGGCGAATGCGGCGTGGCGACCGTCCACGAGGCGATGAGCCGCAAGGGCCTGATGCGCGCCTTCATGCGGCCGATCTATCCCGGCGCCCGCATCGCCGGCAACGCCGTCACCGTGTCGGTCGCGCCCGGCGACAACTGGATGCTCCATGTCGCGGTGGAACAGTGCCGCGAGGGCGACATCCTCGTCGTGGCGCCGACAAGCCCCTGCGAGGACGGTTACTTCGGCGAACTGCTCGCCCGCTCGCTGATGCACCGCAAGGTGCGCGGCCTGGTCATCGAGGCCGGCGTGCGCGACGTGCGCGACCTGACCGAGATCGGCTTCCCGGTCTGGTCCAGGGCGGTCTTCGCGCAGGGCACCGTCAAGGAGACGGTCGGCTCGGTCAACGTGCCCGTGGTCTGCGCCGGCGCGGCGGTCAACCCCGGCGACGTGGTCGTGGCCGACGACGACGGCGTCTGCGTCGTGCCGCGCGCCGAGGCGGCTGCAGCGCTCGAGGCCAGCCGCGCCCGCGAGGCCAAGGAGGCGGAGACGCGCCGGCGGCTGATGGCGGGTGAACTCGGCCTCGACATCTACGGCATGCGCGACAAGCTGGCGGCCAAGGGGCTGAGATATGTGTGACGGCGTGCGCTGCCTGTGGATGCGCGGCGGCACCTCGAAGGGCGGCTATTTCCTCGCCGACGACCTGCCGGCCGACACGAAGGCGCGCGACGCCTTCCTGCTGCGCGTCATGGGCTCGCCCGACCCGCGCCAGATCGACGGGCTGGGCGGCGCCGACCCGCTGACCTCCAAGGTCGCCGTCATTCGCAAGTCGGCGCGCGAGGGCGTCGACGTCGACTACCTGTTCCTCCAGGTCTTCGTCGACCGGCCGATCGTCACCGACGCGCAGAACTGCGGCAACATCCTCGCCGGGGTCGGTCCCTTCGCCGTCGAGCGCGGGCTGGTCGAGGCCCGCGACGGCGAGACGCCGGTGCGCATCTTCATGGAGAACACCGGCCAGACCGCCGTGGCCATGGTGGCGACGCCGGGCGGCCGCGTGACCTATGCGGGTGACGCCCGGATCGACGGCGTGCCGGGAACGGCCGCCGCAATCCCGATCGAGTTCGAGGACACCGCCGGCTCCTCCTGCGGCGCATTGCTGCCCACCGGCAATGCCGTCGACGTCATCGACGGCGTCGAGGTGACGCTGATCGACAACGGCATGCCCTGCGTGGTCATGCGCGCCGCCGACATGGGGATCTCGGGCGATGAGGCGCCGAAGGCCCTCGAGGCAAACGCCGAATTGCGCGCGCGACTGGAATCGATCCGGCTGAAGGCCGGGCCCCTGATGAATCTCGGCGACGTCGAAAAATCCTCGGTGCCGAAGATGACCATGGTCTCGGCGCCGAAGAACGGCGGCGCGATCTCAACCCGCACCTTCATTCCGCATTCGTGCCACTCCTCGATCGGCGTGCTCGGCGCCATCAGCGTCGCGACCGCCTGCCTGCTGCCGGGCTCGCCCGCCGCCGCGCTGGCGAGCGTGGGCGAGGGGGCGCGCCGGTCGCTGTCGATCGAGCATCCGACCGGCGAGATGACGGTGGTGGCGACGCTCGACGCGGACGGCGCGGTGAAGAGCGCGGCCATCCTGCGCACGGCGCGCAAGCTGTTCGACGGCATGGTGTTCGGCGACTGAGGAGACCTCGATGCGGATCGGCTTCATCGGCTTCGGCGAGGCGGGACGGGCGTTTCGCGACAGTCTGGCGGCGACCGAGTCCACGCTCGCCTTCGCCGCCTGGGACCGTCTTCTGCCGGGCGAGGGGGCTGAAGGCCCCTGCCGCGCGGCGCTGCGCGAGCGCGGCGTGGTCGAGGCCGCCCGCGACACCGGCATGCCGGACGCCGATTGGATCTTTTCCGCCGTCACCGCCGACCAGAGCCTGGAAGCCGCGATCGACGCCTGCGCCTGGCTGCGGCCGGGACAGGTCTTCTTCGACATCAACTCGGTCTCGCCCGACCGCAAGCGCGAGACCTCGGCGCGGGTCTCTGCCACAGGCGCGACCTATGTCGACATGGCGGTCATGGCGCCGGTGCATCCGAAGGGCCATCGCACGCCGGTGCTGCTCGCCGGTCCCTGCTCGGCCGCGCTGCTCGACCGGCTGGCCGCGCTCGGCTTCGATTTCGAGGTGGTCGGTGCCGAGCCGGGTGCGGCGACGGCGATCAAGATGGTGCGCAGCCTGTTCGTGAAGGGGCTGGAGGCCATCACCGTCGAGGCCCTGCTCGCGGCGCAGGCCTCGGGCTGCCGGGACTACATCCTTTCCTCCCTGTCGGGCTCCTATCCGGGCCTCGGCTGGCCCGCCTTCGCCGGCTATGAATTCGAGCGGACGATGAAGCACGGCAAGCGCCGCGCCGCCGAGATGCGCGAGAGCGCCGCCACGCTCGATGCGCTCGGCCTGCACGGCGCGCTCGCCCACGCTATCGCCGACGTGCAGGAGGCGATGGGCGCGCTCGGCGCCTCGCCGCCCGACTTTTCCGATGTCGCCCCGGACCTCTCCGCCCTGGTAAAACTCCGCCGGGGCGTGGCCTGAGGCGCGCTGCGGTGCCTCCTTCGAGGCTCGCCCGCCTCGGGTTTTTCCCTGTAAAGCTCGGGTCGTGCGAGTCTCGAAGGACGCGCGCCGGCACGGCGCGATGAAGCACGCGGTGCAAGAAACCACGGCGCCCCTTTCCATCTTCCGGACCGGCTGCGAACATGCGAGACCAGAGCGCCAACATCCGTTGCGAACGAGGAGGCTCGCCGATCATGACAGAGTATTTCGTCTCGACCGAATGGCTCGCCGAGCATCTGCACGATCCGGGCCTGTCGGTGGTCGACGGTTCCTGGTACCTGCCCGCACAGGGCCGCGACGCGAAGGCCGAGTACGAGGCCGGGCACATCCCGCGCGCCGTCTTCTTCGACCAGGATGTCGTCGTCGAGCCGGATTCGACGCTGCCGCACACGCTGCCGTCGCCGGAGGTCTTCGCCACCTTCGCGGGGTCGATGGGCATCTCGCAGGACGACACCATCATCGTCTATGACGGGCCGGGCCTGCTTTCGGCGCCGCGCGTCTGGTGGATGTTCAGGATCATGGGCGCCAGGGACGTGCGCATCCTGGAGGGCGGGATCGACCGCTGGAAGGCCGAAGGGCGTCCGGTGACCAACAAGCCGACGCCGATCGCCGCCTGCCTGTTCGAGACCGATTTCGACGCAACCCGCGTCGCCTCCCTCGACGAGATGGTCGCGATCGTCGGGACGGGCAGCGCGCAGGTGGCGGACGCCCGGCCGGCCGGACGCTTCGAGGGCGTCGATCCCGAACCGCGCCCCGGCATTCGCGGCGGCCATATGCCGGGCGCGCGCAACGTGCCGGCGCTGTCGCTGTCGCGCGACGGCAGGCTGCTGCCGCCGGACGAGTTGCGCGCCGCCTTCGAGAACGCCGGCATCGATCTTTCCAGGCCGATCGTGACCTCCTGCGGCTCGGGCGTGACGGCGGCCGTGCTGACGCTGGCGCTGGAGACGCTCGGCCATGCCGACACCAGGCTCTATGACGGGTCGTGGACCGAGTGGGGCGGTCGACGGGATACGCCCGTCGTCACCGGCAAGGCCTAGTACGCCATGCCGCGCATCCTGACCGCCCGCATCACCCATCTGGAAATGACCGCCCGGCCGCTGGTTCGGGTTCCCGCGCCGATGGGCGCGCAACTCGCCGTGATGCGGGCGCCCAGAATGCCGCTCCACTTCTACCGCTATCTCTACGAGCAGGTGGGACGGCCGCACCACTGGGAGCTTCGCCGCCGCATGGATGACGACGCGCTGGCGGCGATCATCCATGCGACGACCACGCTGATCGATGTGCTCTACGTCGACGGGGCGCCGGCCGGCTTCGTGGAGGTCGATCTGTCACGCGCGCCCGAGCAGGCCGAGATCGAGTATTTCGGGCTGATGGCGGACTTCCAGGGCAGGGGTCTGTCCAGGTTCTTCCTGTCCTGCGCCATCCATGCCGCCTGGCAGCACGACCCGCGAAAGGTCATCATCCAGACCAACTCGCTCGACAGCCCGCGCGCGCTCCAGCTCTACCAGAAGATGGGCTTTGTGCCGGTGGGCACATCGGAAGCGGAGATCGAGGCCTGGGACTGACTGGCGAATGGGTCGGTCTGAATCCGGTGGATGTCGCGCGCCATGCCTGAAGCGCGCCGTTTCGCGCTGTCGTCAACGTGAACGCCGCGCAACGCGCCGTTCAGCTTTCCTTCATCATGGAATCGCCAGAACGGGTGCCATCGAAAGAGCGCCCCCGAAGGAGACACCATGATCCGCCAGCTCATCATCGCCGCCCTCGTCGCAACGGTCGCCCTGCCGGGCGCGGCCTCCGCCCAGTCGCGCGAGATGCCGTCGGCCGACCGCATCCTGCGCCAGCTCGAAGCCCAGCCGCGGCAGCGGGTTGCGCCGGACCGCCGCGTGACCGTCCAGGAATTCAAGCGCCGCCCCGATATGCGCCGCGCCGCGCCGTCGATCGAGATCCAGTCGATCAACTTCGCCTTTGGCTCGGCCGAGATTCCCTATTCGCAATATGGCAAGGTCGAGCAGATCGGACGTGCGCTGAGCCGCATGATCGAGCGCAATCCGCGCGCCCGCTTCCTCGTCGAGGGCCACACCGATGCAGTCGGTTCGGCCGCCTCGAACCAGCTCCTGTCGGAGCGCCGCGCCGAATCCCTGAAGCGGCTCCTGGTGCGCGAGTTCGGCGTTCCGTTCCGCTCCCTCGACACCGTCGGCTACGGCGAGGAATACCTGCTCGTCGACACGCCCTACGAGGCTTGGGAGAACCGCCGGGTGACGCTCCGCCGGATCGACCAGTTCATCCGCTAAGCCGTCGGCCGGTAATGCAGACGCGAAAAGGCCCGCCGGCGGTGCAAACCGGCGGGCCGCCACGCTTCGCGCGGGAGGTTTGCGCGAAGGTGTCGTTGTGCGTCAGGCGGCCTTGAGCGCGGCCTGCGGCTCGGCCATCTCGTAGCCCAGCGCCTCGGCGACGGCGCGGTTGGTGATCCGGCCCTTGTGGACGTTGAGGCCGTTGCGCAGGTGCGGATCGTCGATCAGCGCCTTGAGTCCCTTGTCGGCGAGTTGGAGGCCGTAATAGAGCGTCGCGTTGTTGAGCGCGTGCGCGGAGGTCACCGGCACGGCGCCCGGCATGTTGGCCACGCAGTAGTGGATGATGCCGTCGACCTCGTAGGTCGGCTCGGCATGAGTCGTGGCGTGGCTGGTCTCGAAGCAGCCGCCCTGGTCGATGGCGACGTCGACGAGCACGGCGCCCTTCTTCATGCCGGACAGCATCTCGCGGGTGACGAGCTTCGGCGCGGCGGCCCCCGGGATCAGCACGGCGCCGACGACGATATCGGCCGAGAAGCATTCTTCCTCCAGCGCCTCGACGGTCGAGTAGCGGGTGTGGACGCGGCCGTTGAAGATGTCGTCGAGCTGGCGCAGGCGCGGGATCGAACGGTCGATGATGGTGACGTCGGCGCCAAGCCCGACCGCCATCTTGGCGGCATGCAGGCCGACCACGCCGCCGCCGATGACGGCGACCTTGCCCGGCAGCACGCCCGGCACGCCGCCGAGCAGAACGCCGCGGCCGCCATTGGCCTTCTGCAGTGCGGTAGCGCCGGCCTGGATCGACAGGCGGCCGGCCACCTCCGACATCGGCGCGAGCAGCGGCAGGCCGCCGCGATCGTCGGTGACGGTCTCGTAGGCCACGGCGGTGACGCCCGAGGCGACGAGGCCCTTCGTCTGCTCCGGGTCCGGCGCGAGGTGGAGATAGGTGTAGAGGATCTGGTCGGCGCGCAGCTGCACCCATTCGCCCGGCTGCGGCTCCTTGACCTTGACGATCATGTCGGAGCGGGAAAACACTTCCTCGGCGGTCCTGGCGATCGACGCGCCGGCCGCGCGATAGGCGTTGTCGTCGGCGCCGATGCCGGCGCCCGCGCCGGTCTCGACGAGAACCTCGTGGCCATGGGCGACATACTCGCGAACCGCGCCCGGCGTGAGGCCGACGCGGTACTCGTGGTTCTTGATTTCCTTGGGGCAGCCGACGCGCATGTTGAGCCTCCTCGTTCGGTTTAGCATTGTTCCCTGATCCAATAATTGAACCACATCCTGCGTCGAATGTGCTTGCGAAGACGGTTGCAGGAAGGCGGCTCGACCGATATTTCTTGCGCGGACAAATGCTCTTTCCGAAGGAATCGCCGCGCATGGCGCTAGACAGGATCGATTTCGCCATTCTCGACACGCTTCAGAAGGACGGTCGAATCTCCAATGCGGCGCTTGCCGAGAAGGTGGGGCTGTCGCAATCGGCCTGCTCGCGCCGGCTCGACCAGTTGGAAAAGAGCGGCGTCATCGAGGGCTATCACGCGCGGCTGTCCAACGGCGCGCTCGGCCACAAGATGACCGCGATCGTCCACATCTCGCTGTCGGGCCAGTTCGAGAAGTCGCTGGCCGAGTTCGAGGCGGCGATCAAGCGCTGCCCCAACGTGCTCTCCTGCCACCTGATGTCGGGCGAATACGACTACGTGCTCCGGATCGCCGCGCGCGACCTTGAGGATTACGAGCGCATCCACAAGGAATGGCTGACGGCGATGCCGCACGTCATCAAGATCAACTCGTCCTTCGCGCTGCGCGAGGTGATCGACCGCACTTGGATGGGCATCAAGCCGGAGATGGCCTGAAACCGGGGGACCGCCGTTCAGCGCTGCCCCGTCTCGGTGACGATCAGGTCCATCGGGATGTCGTGCGGCTGCGCATGGATCGTCGGGATCGCCTGCAGGTCATAGCCGGCCCCGATGACCTGCGGCTTGAAGGACATGGCGGCGAGCGTCCGGTCGAAAAAGCCGCCGCCATAGCCGAGCCGGAACTTCGCCGCATCGAAACCGACGACCGGCGCGACGACGACGTCGGGCACAACTTCTCGTCCCCGCGCAGGGATCGGGATGTTCCAGACGCCTTTCTCCAGCGGATCCTCCGGCCGATAGACGCGGAAGACAAGAGGCTGTCCCTTTTCGACCACGACCGGAAGCGCGGCGACGCCGCCGCGCTCCACGATGGAGGCGAGCCAGGGCCGCAGGTCCGGTTCGCCGCGAAACGGCCAGTACAGGCTGACGACGCGGCCGCGCGGGTCGCCGACCGCGGCGTCGAGCCCGGCGGCGATCCGCGCGGCGAACCCGGCGCGCGTTTCGGCGGGGATCGTCAGACGCGCCGCGATGAGCCGCTCGCGCTCCGCTTTGCGCCAGCCGGCGATAGCCCGCCATGCGGTCGGATCGGCCGGGCTGGCTGTTTCCCCCGCCGATGCGTGGCTGTCGTTGGTCATGGCGTCGCCTCCCGTCCTGGCCCCAGGATAGTGCGCCGGACAGGCGGGGAATGTGTGATCGCGACATGCCGCGGCGGTTGTGGCGTCGACGCAGCAGTGTAGTTCCCGGTTGCCGCCGCGTCATGTCCGCCGCGAGTGCCCTGTCATCATTCCGTCTCCTGAATCTGCTGGACTCCGTTGGACGCTGGCGCGACACTCGATCGCTTTCAGCCGGCTAACGATAGAGAAGGTCCTTCAGGAGGTATTATGTCCATCCTCGTCGACCGCCTTTCCAGGCGCACGTTCCTGTCCGGCGCGGCCGCATTCGGCGGTCTCGTCGTCCTGCACCCCTTCGCGGCGCGCGCGCAGGCCAACCAGGCGCATCTGCGCATCATGGAAACGACGGACATCCACGTCCACGTCCACCCCTACGACTACTATGCCGACAAGCCCAACGACACGATGGGCCTCGCCCGCACCGCCTCGCTGATCGACGCCATCCGCGCCGAGGCCGGTAACTCGATGCTGGTCGACAACGGCGACTTCCTGCAGGGCAATCCGATGGGCGACTTCATCGCCTACGAGCGCGGCATGAAGGCCGGCGACATGCATCCGGTTGTGCAAGGCATGAACGTGCTCGGCTACGACGTCGGCACGCTGGGCAACCACGAGTTCAACTACGGCCTCGACTTCATGTTCAACGTGCTGGCCGGCGCGTCCTTCCCCTTCGTCTGCGCCAACCTGACCAGGGGCCAGCTCGCCACCGACCCGAAGGACGACGACCTATTCGCCAAGCCCTACGTGATCCTCGAGAAGATGGTGAAGGACGGCGCCGGCAACGAGAGCCCGGTCAAGGTCGGCTTCATCGGCTTCGTGCCGCCTCAGATCATGGTCTGGGACGTCCGCCATCTGGAAGGCAAGGCGCAGACGCGCGACATCGTCGAGGCCGCGAAGGCCTGGGTGCCGGTGATGAAGGAAGAGGGCGCGGACATCATCGTGGCCCTGTCGCATTCGGGCATCGACGCCAACAGCGCCACGGAGCGGATGGAGAACGCGTCCTACCATCTGGCGATGGTCGACGGCATCGACGCCATCATGACGGGCCACCAGCATCTCGTCTTCCCCGGTCCGAAGACCTGGGACGGGCTCGAGGGCGTGGACCCGGCCAAGGGCACGGTCCACGGCAAGCCGACCGTCATGGGCGGCTTCTGGGGTTCGCACATGGGCTTGGTCGACCTCCTGATCGAAAAGGACGGATCGAGCTGGAAGATCGTCGACTTCACCGTCGAGGCGCGGCCGATCTACAACCGCACCGAGGATCGCAAGATCGTCCCGACGGTCGAGAGCAAGGCCGAGGTGCTTGCCGCCACGCAGGCCGAGCACGACGCGACGCTCGCCTATGTCCGCACCGCGGTCGGCAAGACCTCGGCGCCGCTTCATTCCTACTTCGCGCTGGTCGCCGACGACCCGTCGGTGCAGATCGTGAGCCAGGCGCAGACCTGGTACATCAAGGACATGCTGAAGAACTCCGAATACAAGGACTTGGCGGTCTTGTCGGCCGCGGCGCCCTTCAAGGCCGGCGGACGCGGCGGCCCGGAGTACTACACCGACGTACCGGCCGGCGACGTGGCGATCAAGAACGTCGCCGACCTCTACCTCTATCCGAACACCGTCCGGGCACTGGTGATCACCGGCGCGCAGGTCAAGGAATGGCTGGAGATGTCGGCGGGCATGTTCAACCAGGTCGAGCCCGGCAAGGCCGACCAGCCGCTGATCAACCCGGACTTCCCATCCTACAACTTCGACGTCATCGACGGCGTGACCTACAAGATCGATCTGGCGCAGCCTGCCAAATACGATTCCAAGGGCAACGTCGTGAACGCGGATGCGAGCCGCATCGTCGACCTGATGTTCGATGGCAAGCCGATCGATCCGGACCAGAAGTTCGTCGTCGCATCGAACAACTACCGCGCCGGCGGCGGCGGCAACTTCCCCGAGATCAACGCGTCGAAGGTGGTCTTCGAGGCGCCGGACACCAACCGCGACGTGATCGTCCGCTACATCGTCGAGCAGGGCACCATCAATCCGTCGGCGGACGCGAACTGGACCTTTGCCCCCGTCGAGGGCGCGACCGTGCTGTTCGATACGGGTCCGAAAGCGAAGGACCTCATCGCCGACGTCAAGGGCGTCAGGATCGAACCGGCGGGCGAAGGCGCCGACGGCTTCGCCCGGTTCCGCATCACGCTCTGACCAGGGGCCGGCTGGAATGCGAACGGCGCCCACAAGGGCGCCGTTTGTCGTTCCAATCTTGGCGTGCTGGCTGGATCAGCTGTAGGGCGACCAGCACTGCCGGCGCGGACCGTTGTACGGCTGGAACGTGTTGTCCCAGGCGCGGTAGCTCCGGTAGCGGTTGTGGCACCAGTTCACGTGCGCCCGCGACAGCGTGATGCGCGGCTGGACGTAGCGCGGCTGGACGTAGCGGTAGCTCGGCACGCCGAGATAGATGCCGACGTTCGGGCCGCTGCGACGGTACTTGTAGCGCGGGGCATGGTGGTAGTCGTGGCGACGATAATCGTAGTCATGGTAGCGGTAGCTCGGGCCGCTGCCGATCCAGCAGTCGGTCGAGCCGAGCATGCAGCCGGGCGTCCCCTCCAAGTGGCCGCCGTATCTGCCATAGCCGTCGCGGGCCGATGCCGTCGCGGTGCCTGCCAGCATCACCGCGCCGACCGCGGCACACATCCATCCAATCGCCTTTGGCGTCTTGAACATGATACTTTCTCCTCGTTCCCCTGGTTCGGTCGACCAGGGACCTTCGATCGGTCGAACCCTAGCGGCCGGAACCTGAACCCCGCATGAACGAACGGTCCCCCGGTGCGGTTCCCGACACGGTCGACCAGCGGCGGCGCTTGTCAACCGCACCGGCGGCAGGCAAAGGTCACGGCCATGTCGCTTCGCATCGCCACCTTCAACATCGAGAACCTGATGGCCAGGTTCGATTTCACCGGCTTTCGCAACGAACTCTGGCGGGATCGCGCGATCGCGCTGTTCGAGGTCAGGAACGAGGCGGAGTATCGCGAACTGGAACGCGCCCGCGCGATCGCTCACACCGATGACGCGCGGCAGCTTTCGGCGCTGGCGATCGCCAGGGCGAAGGCCGATATCCTGTGCCTGCAGGAGGTCGACACCATCGAGGCGCTGAAGGCCTTCGAGTACGGCTACCTGTTCAAGATGGTCGGGCAGGGGTACCGCCACAAGTACATGGCGCCCGGCAACGACAGCCGCGGCATCGACCTTGCGGTGATGATGCGCGAGGAGACGAGGGACGGCCAGCCGATCGAGTTCGTGCGGATGACCAGCCACGCCCATCTCACCTTCGCCGATCTCGACCTGCATACCCCCGATCTCGGCGAGCTTGGAAACGAACCGCACGAGCGCGTCTTCCGCCGCGATTGCCTGGAGATCGACGTGATGGTCGCGGGCAAGCCGCTGACGATCTACACCGCCCACCTGAAGTCGATGGGCAGCCCCCGCAACGGCAAGACCGGCCGCGACGCGACGATGCCGCTGCGGACCGCCGAAGCCCTGGCCATTCGCCGCATCATCGAGCGCCGCTTCGGCGCGGACCGCACCGCCGAGAAGCGCTGGGTGATCTGCGGCGACCTCAACGACTACGCCGAACGCGTCATCATCGAGGGCGACGAGGACGAGCCGCGCTTTCGTGTGGCGAAGGAGGAAGGCAGCTCGATCGAGGTGCTGACCGCCGACGGCTTCTGCGAGAACGTGGTCGAGCGTCGTCCGGAGATGGACCGCTGGACGCTCTATCACACCCGCGGCCCCCAGGAGCGGCATCTCTGCCAGCTTGACTACATCATGCTGTCGCCGGCGCTGGCGCGGGCGAACCCCGGCGCGATCCCCGCCATCATCCGCAACGGCCAGCCGCACCGCACGATCTTCCCGCCCGGCCAGGCGGTGGAGCGTTTCCCGCGCACCGGCTGGGACCGACCCAAGGCATCGGACCACTGCCCCGTCGCGGTCACGCTGGACATCGCCTGAACACCCCATGAGCATCATCCGCTTCGCCGAAAACCTTCTGCTGCCGGTCGGGGAGGTGACGCTTCGCCTGTCGGGCGCGCCGCATCCCTACGAAGCGCTGCACGAAGGCGACATCGAGGGAAACTGGCAGGCCGAGCAGGCGCGCAATCCCGCGCTCTTCGACGGTCGCACCGTCCTGTTTTCCCGCATCGGCCTGGAGGACGGTCGGCTCGTCGGCGCTTGCCACGAGGTGCGCTATGCCTCGTTGCTGCACTGGCGGCTCAGGCGATCCACTGACATCGCAGCCCATCTCTTCGCGATGGCCGTTCCCGTCACCGCCGACGGCGCGGTGCTGACGGTGCGCATGGCGCCGTGGACCGCCAACCCGGGGCAGGTCTATTTCGCGGGCGGATCGCTGGAGCCGGCCGACTTCGTCGACGGGGTCGCCGACGTCGATGCGAACATGCAACGGGAAGTGCTCGAGGAAACGGGACTCGCGCTAACCGACGTGCCGCGCGAGAGTGGCTATCGCGTCGTCAGGACCGACCGCGGCGTTGTCGTGGTTCGCCGCTATGCTCTGGCGCAGTCGGCCCGCGAGATCGAGGAGCGCGTTCGCGACTTTGTAGCGGATGAAGCGAAACCGGAAATCGTCGAGCCGGTCCTCCTTACGCGCGCCTCGCCCCCCGAGCCCGAGCTCCTGCCCTGGGTCCGACGGATCGTCGACTGGCATTTCTCGACGCCGATCGACGATTGAACGACCTGGCCTCCTACTTCGACTGGCCGATGGCCAGGCAGGGATAATAGCTTTCCTCGTCGACGGCCGCCGCCGTGCACTGGTCGAAGCCCGACAGTTCCGACTCGTCCTCGTAGAGGATGTAGGGGTCGACCAGCATCCGCCCCTTCAGGTCGAGCGAGTTGCCGAGGCGATCGATCTGCCCTTCGACCTCGGGGCTGAGGGTCAGCAACGCATCGCGCAGCAGGTCGCCCTCGACGAAATTGTCCGGTAGTTGGTCGAACGGTCCGTCGAGGAACGTGTTCAGCGACGTCTCGGCGGCGCGCACGCCGACAAGGATCCAGCGCTCGCGATAGCGGTCCTTGTACCAGGCGAAGTGGGTGCGCCGGCCGATCTTCACCTGCGTCGACGCGCTCGACTGGAAGAAGCTTTCCGAAACGACGCTTTCGTCGAGGACATAGTGGAAGGTCTCCGTCGCGGGGTTCCACATCAGGAACATCTGGACGCCGGCTTCGTCGAAGACCGGGCCGATATACTGCTCGCCGGTCCCCACCTGCGCGTCGGAGGGCTTGACGCCGCGCAGGTCGTTCAGGCGGAAGAGCACGGTGCGGCCGTTTGCGGTGATCGCGTAGTCGAGATCGCCCTTCTTCTCGACCTTCACGCCAAGCTGTTCCGTATAGGCGCGGTGTTCGGATATCTCCTGCTCGACGAAGGGGTTGTTCTCCGAGAAATATGCGAAATGCACGACGCCCTGGTCGCGGTCGGCGATGTCGAGGCGAAAGTTCCCGGCATAGGGGACGCCGCCATGGATGAACTTGAAATAGTAGTAGTTTTCCGTGGGATAGACGGTCACCTCGTCGGCGAGGCTCGAAAAGACGTAGTCGAAAACCTCGTCGATGGAGCGGATGTCATACTCGGGAGCGCGCAGCACCTCCTCGACATAGGATTCGTTGGTCTTGAGCGTGTTCTGGGCGGCCAGGGCAGTGGTGGCGGACCCGGCGATGAGGCTGCCTGCGAGCAGCGCGAGCGGCGCGATAGACAGGCTTGGACGACAGCGAAGGCCCATTGGCTTTCTCCGGAACTCGGTGAATCGGGGTGAAGAAGGGAGGCGGGGCCGTTGGACCCCGCCTCGCGAGTGGACGGATGCTACCGAACCTGCGGTTCGACCGGCTGCGTCTGCTGGGTCACGGAGCCCTGCTTCAGGTGCGACTGCAGCTTGTTGTGCGGGTTGTCGGAGCCTTCCTTCTGGTGCGACTCCCGCTTGCTGTGGCCGTCCGAGCCCTGCTTGCGGTGGGACTCGTTCTTGGTGTGGATGTCCGAGCCCTGCTTCAGGTGGGACTGCACCTTGTTGTGCGGCGAGCCGGTCTTCAGATGCGATTCCGACTTGTTGTGCTGGTCCGAGCCCTGCTTCTGGTGGGACTGCACCTTGTTGTGCGGCGAACCGGTCTTCAGGTGCGATTCAGACTTGTTGTGGAGGTCGGAACCCTGCTTGCGGTGCGACTGCACCTTGTCGTGCGGCGATCCAACCTTGAGGTGCGACTGCCTCTTGTCGTGCGGCGAGCCGATCTTGAGGTGCGACTGCTCCTTGTTGTGCGGTGAGCCGTCCTTCAGGTGCGACTGCCTCTTGTCATGCGGCGAGCCGACCTTGAGATGCGACTGCACCTTGTTGTGCGGCGAGCCGTCCTTCAGGTGCGACTGCCGCTTGTCGTGGGGCGAGCCGACCTTGAGGTGCGACTGGACCTTGTTGTGCGGCGAGCCGATCTTGAGGTGCGACTGCCTCTTGTCGTGCGGCGAGCCGTCCTTGAGATGGGACTGCCTCTTGTCGTGGGGCGAGCCGATCTTGAGATGCGATTGCACCTTGTTGTGCGGCGATCCGATCTTGAGATGCGACTGCACCTTGTTGTGCGGCGAACCGATCTTCAGGTGCGACTGCCTCTTGTCGTGCGGCGAGCCGATCTTGAGATGCGACTGCATCTTGTTGTGCGGCGAGCCGATCTTGAGATGTGACTGCAGCTTGTCGTGCGGCGAGCCGATCTTGAAGTGCGACTGCACCTTGTTGTGCGGCGAGCCGATCTTGAAGTGCGACTGCACCTTGTTGTGCGGCGAACCGATCTTCAGGTGCGACTGCACCTTGTTGTGCGGGGAGCCGATCTTCAGGTGCGAGTTCCACTTGGAGTGGAGCGGGGGCGGCCGGTCCGTCGTGACGTCGTGGCAATCCTCGTCGTTGGAGGTGTCGAGGTCGCCTGCGATGCCGATCAGGCCGGGGTAGAGCAGCGCGATCGTGCCCTCGTCGATCTCGCCCGTCGCCGGAAGACCGTTGTCGTCCTGGAACTGCGCCAGCGCATCGCGGGTGCGCGGTCCGAAGGCGCCGTCGACCGGGCCGGGATCGTAGCCCATCAGCACCAGCGCCGACTGGATTGCGAGCGTGTCGATCGCGCCGGTCTCGTCATACAGCCACTGGATGGCGATGCAGTTGCTCATGATGTCGGACGGATAGCGCGACGGGATGTCGATGCTGAGCGTGAAGGAACTCGACTGGCCGACCCCGAGCGAAAGGGCGGGGTTGAGGCACTGGATGCCGGTGCCGAGGTCGAAGCAGGCCCAGTCGCCGCCGAGGACGCCGGACAGCGGCGCCTGTATCGGCTGCATGAAGTCCCAGAGGTAGATGGGCCCCGAGAAGACATCCGGGCCGCGATTGGTCAGCGTGATGGTGAAGTCGCACTGAGTCCCGCCGAGGCACTGGACCGGACCGGATTTGTCGATGTCGAGGTCGTAGCCCTGCGGCTGCGGGACGCCGAACGGCGTCGTGCCGCCGCGACCGCCGCGGACGATCTCGACGTCGCCGATCTTGGTGGCGTCATGCTTCAGCGCCTCGATGCGGATCGGCGCGCCCGTCGCGGTCACGTTGGTGTCGAGGTCGATCAGGTAGGAGGCGAGCGGACCGTTGGCCGGATAGGGATCGCCGCTCGCCGGGTAGGGACCGGTCGCGCCGGCGGGCAGCACCTCGCTCGTCTCCGCGATGCGCGTGCCCTGGAGGCCGTGCACCTCGTCCGTGTCGGTCTGTTGGCCCGTCGACGGATTGAAGCAGGGGCCGGTCGGCGAGCAGAGGAAATCCCCGCTCATCCACGCCGTTTCGTTCGGACGGTCCGGATCGATCGAGCCGGCGCCATTGTAGCCATAGCCGAAGTCGACGCCACCGGCAGCGCCAGCCCGCAGCCAGGGCGCGCCGACGCTCTGCCGGTCGTCGAAGCCGACGTCGTAGCGGCCTTGGGGCGCCCACGACCCGTTCTCGACATGGACGTAGCGCAGCACGCGAGCCGCGTTCGGCTCGGCGAAGGGCTGCGGCTTGTCCAGGCCGAGGTTGCGCATGCCGCCGCGCTCGGCGACCAGCATCTCCCCTTCCGGCGAGATCGCGATGTCGGGCACCACCCGGGGACCCTCGGTCGCGGAGCCGAAATTCGGCAGGATGAATTCGCGGCGAACGTCCGCCGCGTCGAAGCCGCCATTCTCGTCGAGGCCGACCGACCAGACCGAGTTCTTCGCGTCGTCGCCGGCCGCGGCCCAGTCGGCCGCGCCGAGCGCGTCGCCGCCGGAAACGGCGTAGTAGAGCCGGGTTTCGCCCGTCACCGGATCGGTGTGGACCGCGAGGCCCCAGACCCGGCGGCGGAAATCGGCGACGTTCCAGCATGACGGCGTCAGCGAGAAATCGGCCGGAGCGCCCGCGCCGTCCGCGCAGTCGAACAGCGCGGCGGTGCTTTCGGGATCGAAGGCGATCGCGGCCAGCGACAGGTTGGCGCCGCTGGTGACGTCGAGGAACGAGGTGCGCCCCTGGGTTCCGTGGTCGAAGCGATCGATATGCGTGCCGTCCAGCGCAATGCGGTGGATCATGCCGCTCTCCAGATCGGAGACGAAGAGCTGGCCGAAGGCGCTGTCGAAGGCGATGTTGCCGAGCGCCGCGCCGTTGTTCTCGCGGCCGTCGAGATCGACGATCGCGAAGACCTGGGGCGTGTAGCCATTGTCGGGGCTCAGCACGTAGATCGCGCCCGAACCGCCCTCGCCGAACTGCCCCGGCAGCCAGTCGCTGCCGTCCTGGAACCGGTGGAGACCGAAGGCGGATGTCGCGGTCAGGTAGATCGAAGGTTCCGCGCCGTCCGAAATGGCGATGCCGAACACCTGGCCGACTTCGGCCGCGGTGACCTTCAGGTGCTGCGGTTCGTTCGCCCAGTGGCGTCCGTCGGCCGTGAAGCCCGGGTTGCGGACGTCGACGGCGCTCGCGACCACGCCGTTTTCGTCGATGAGCGTCAGGCGCGATCCGTCGCCGAGCGTGATCTCGGTGGTTCCGGAGAACCGGGTCGCGAAGGCCTCGCCGGCGGCGGGCGCTTCCTGGGCGAGGGCCGGCGTCACGAGCGCCGACGATGCAAGGAGTAGGGCGGAAATCAGCGCCGTCCGTCTGCGGCCTCGTTTCGTCGGGACGATGGGATCGATGGTAGCCATGCCTGGTTCCTCCTCTGGGCACCGCATCGCGGGCGCCACCTTGGATGGCGGCGATGATGGTCACGCGCCGTCAAGTGGGTCCATGAAGCTTTTCACATCTCCGTGAAGCGCGCTACAACTCAAATATCGTTTCACGCGCGCTTCGACGGCTTGCACTGCCACAATTGGCCTTGCCACCTGAACGGTGGCTGAACGGCGTTCTTTCGATGGCAGGGATGTGGCGGGCGCGCGACCGGTTCGTCAGCCGGCCGGACGATGGCGCCTGTCGACCGAGCCGGGCCGGCCAGGCAGCGCGAGACTCGTCTTCTGCTGCGTGCGCTCGGCCACCACCTTGCCGCGCGCCACCACGCAGAGGCGCTCGGCGCGCAGCCGCACGGCTTCCGTCGGGTTGCCGGCGTCGAGGACGACGAGGCTCGCCCGCTTGCCCACCGCGAGACCGTAGTGGTCGAGGCCCATGATGGCGGCGCTGTCGGCCGTCACCATGTCGAAGCATTTGCGCATCTCGGCCGGATGCGACATCTGCGCCACGTGCAGCCCCATGAAGGCGACGTCGAGCATGTCGGCGGTGCCGAGCGAATACCAGGGGTCGAGCACGCAGTCCTGCCCGAAGCCGACGCGGATCCCCATCGCCAGCATCTCCTTCACGCGCGTCATGCCGCGGCGCTTGGGAAACGTGTCGTGCCGGCCCTGCAGCATGATGTTGATCAGCGGGTTGGGAATTGCTGCCACCTGCGCCTCCGCGATCAGCGGCAGCAGCTTGGAGACGTAGTAGTTGTCCATGGAATGCATGGAGGTGAGGTGCGAGCCGGCGACACGTCCGTGCAGCCCGAGCCGCTGCGTCTCGTAGGCGAGTTGCTCGATATGGCGCGATTGCGGGTCGTCGGTCTCGTCGCAATGCATGTCCACCATCAACCCGCGCTCGGCCGCGATCTCGCAGAGGTCGGTGACCGAGCGGCGGCCGTCCGCCATCGTGCGCTCGAAATGCGGGATGCCGCCGACGACGTCGACGCCCATGTCGAGCGCGCGGATGGTGTTGCGCCGCGCCGAGGGCGAGCGGTAGAGCCCGTCCTGCGGAAAGGCGACCAGCTGCAGGTCGATGTAGGGCGCGACCTCCGCCTTGACCTCCAGCAGCGCCTCGACGGCGAGCAGCCGGTCGTCGCACACGTCGACATGGGTGCGGATCGCGAGCAGGCCCATCGACACCGCCCAGTCGCAATAGGCCAGCGCTCGGCTCTTCACCGCCTCATGCGTCAGTAGCGGTTTCAGTTCGCCCCACAGGGCGATTCCCTCGAGCAGCGTGCCCGACGCGTTGATGCGCGGAATGCCATAGGAGAGCGTCGCGTCCATGTGGAAATGCGGATCGACGAACGGCGGCGCCACGAGATTGCCGGCGGCATCCACGACGCGCCCGGCCTCGGCGTCGAGCGACGGCGCGATCGCGGCGATGGTCTCGCCCGAGATGCCGATGTCGGCGACGCTGCCGTCGGGCAGTGTGCCGCCGCGGATGAGGAGGTCGAAGGTCATGGGGAGGCCTCTAGGAATACGCCGTCATCCTCGGGCTTGTCCCGAGGATGACGGCGCTGACGAATGTGCGTGGACGTTGTCGCTGGATTTCCGGCGGCAGTAGATCCTCGGGACAAGCCCGAGGATGACGGGTCGATGGGGGAAGGGGCGAGCTTGTGTGACAGGGTATCAATGATAGTCGCTCCACATTCGGGTCTTCTGGTGTGGACGATAGACGCTATCAATCTCATCGATCCGCTCATACAGATCCAGCCAGGTGGGGTTTAGGCTCTCGATCAGGTTGGTCTTCCACTCACGTCGGTATCGTTTCAAGGACTTTTCCCTTTGGATCGCCAGGACGATGTTCGGGTGTATCTCAAACCATACGAGAATTTTGGCGTTGTACTTGGCCGTGAAGCCCCGGTGAACGTCGTTCTTGTGTTCCCATACGCGGCCGTGCAGGTCACTCGTCACGCCGGTATAGATCACCCCTCGGGGCTTGTCCGACATCATGTAGACGTAGCCGGTCATTGCGTTCCACAGCTTCACCCGCTCGGCGTCATCCTCGGGCTTGTCCCGAGGATCTGCCGGCGCTTACGGGGGCTCGATGACGTCCCGCACACTCGCCGGCGGCAGTAGATCCTCGGGACAAGCCCGAGGATGACGGCGCTTCGGTTTGCGACGACGGCTGCCCGATGTGCCGCGAAAGCTCAAACATCGCCCATCACCTTTCCCCCTTCTGATAAGGCACCATCAGCGCCTTGGGATAGGTGGCGCGGCGGGCGACGAGCACCAGCGCCAGGATCGACAGCACGTAGGGCAGCATCAGGAACAGCTGGTAGGGCACGACGCCTCCGGTCACCTGCTGCAGACGGATCTGGTAGGCGTCGAAGGCGGCGAACAGGATCGCGCCGATCAGCGCCTTGCCCGGCCGCCAGGACCCGAAGACCACCAGTGCGATGCAGATCCAGCCGCGGCCGTTGATCATCTCGAAGAAGAAGGAGTTGAAGGCCGACATGGTGAGGAACGCGCCGCCGACCGCCATCAGCGCGCTGCCCGCCATCACCGCGCCGATGCGGATGGCGGTGACGGACAGGCCCTGCGCCTCGACGGCGGAGGGGTTCTCCCCCGCCGCGCGCACGGCGAGGCCGAGCGGGGTGCGGTAGAGGCCCCAGGCGACGACGGCCACGGTGACATAGGCGAGATAGGTGAGGGGGGTCTGCGCGAACAGCGCCGGCCCGATGATGGGGATCTCCGACAGCACCGGGATCGGCAGAGGCTGGAACGGCTCGATCTTGGGCGGGGAGGTCACCGTTGGAAGGGCCAGCCGGTAGGTGAAATAGGTGATCGAGGTGGCGAGCAGCGTCACGCCGATGCCGACCACGTGCTGCGACAGGCCGAGCGGCACGGTCAGCGTGGCGTGCAGCAGGCCGAAGGCCGCGCCCGTGGCGGCCGCCACCGCGACGCCGGTCCACTGGTCGCCGCCGGAATAGACCGTGAACCACCCGGCGAACGCGCCCGCCGCCATGATGCCCTCGATGCCGAGGTTGAGCACGCCCGCCCGCTCGCAGATCAGTTCGCCCATGGTGGCGAAGATCAGCGGCGATGCGATGCGGATCGCGGCGACCCAGAACGAGGCGGTGAGGAGGATGTCGAAGGCTTCCATCATCACCTCCACCGCACCTTGAACCGCGTCAGCATGATCGCGGTGACCATGGTCAGCAGCGCGGTCGCGACCATGACGTTGGCGATGTAGGAGGGAACGCCGGCCGTCCGGCTCATGGCGTCGGCGCCCACGAAGATGCCGGCGACGAAGATCGCCGCGGCCACCACGCCGAGCGGGTTCAGCATGGCGAGCATCGCCACGACGATGCCCGAGTAGCCGAAGCCCGGCGACAGGTCGAGCGTCAGGTTGCCCTTGAGGCCGGTCACTTCCGAGAAGCCGGCGAGCGCCGCGAGCCCCCCCGACAGGATGGCGGTCTTGAGCAGCACGAGGTTGACCGGGATGCCGGCGAAGCGCGCCGCGGCCGGGTTGTGGCCGACCGCGCGCATCTCGTAGCCCAGCGTCGTCTTCTTCATGACGATCCAGACGAAGAGCGCCGAGATGACGGCCAGCGCGAAGCCGTAGTGCAGCCGCTTGCCGGTGATGAGGCGCGGCAGCCGCGCCTCCGCGATCAGCTTCTGCGACTGCGGCCAGCCGAGCCCCATCGGGTCCTTCAGCACGCCTTCGAGCAGCATGGACACGAACAGGAGCATGATGAAGTTGAGGAGCAGCGTCGTCACCACCTCGTCGACGCCGAAGCGCGTCTTCAGGATCGCGGGGCCGAGGAGCAGCAGCGCGCCCGCCGTCACCGCCGAAATCATCAGCAGCGGGATCAGGACCGGTGCGGGCAGCGGCAGGGCGCCGGTGCCGAGCACCACGGTCGCGACCGCGCCGGCGTAGAGCTGCGCCTCCGCGCCGATGTTCCAGAGCTTGGCGCGGAAGGCGACGGCGATCGCGAGCCCGGTGAAGATCAGCGGCGTGGCGCGCGTCAGGGTTTCGAGCAGCGCGAACTGTGTGCCGGCCGCCCCCCTCAGCACCAGCCCGAACACCGACAGCGGCGACGCGCCGGCAGCCAGCACCAGCAGCGAGGCGATGACCACCGTGACCAGGATGGCGCCGACCGGCAGCATGAGCAGGATAGCCATGCCGGGCGCGGGACGGGGCTCGAGCCGCATCAGGCAGCCTCCAGACCGTGTCCGGCCATCAGTTCGGCAATGTCGCGCACGGAGCGTTCTCCGCGCGCCGATGGCGTCGACAGCCGGCCCTTGGACATGACCAGGATGCGGTCCGACAGCGCCATGATCTCCTCGAGATCCTCCGAGATGAGCAGGATCGCCGCGCCCCGCTGGCGGGCGGCCAGCAGCCGCCCGTGCACATAGGCGATGGCGCCGACGTCAAGGCCGCGCGTCGGCTGGTTGGCCAGGATGACGATCGGGTCCGGGTCGAGCGCGCGGCCGAGGATCAGCTTCTGCATGTTGCCGCCCGACAGGAGCCGGATGCGCGCCTCGGGCGAGGGGCACTTGACGTCGTAGTCGCGGATCAGCTCCTCGGCGAAGGACCGCGCCGCCTTCCAGTCGAGGAAGCCGCTCCGGGTGAAGCGCGGCGAGCGGTACTGCTCAGCGATGACGTTTTCGGTCACGCTCATGTCGCCGACCGTGCCGACGGCATGGCGATCCTCCGGAATGCGCGCCACGCCGGCGCCCAGCGCCGCGCGCGGCGACCAGTCGCCGACGGGCTTGTCGGAGATCGCCAGGCTGCCCGAAGCAGGCTTTTCCAGCCCCGCGATCAGGTCGGCGAGGGCTGCCTGGCCATTGCCGGAGACCCCGGCGAGGCCGGTGATCTCGCCGCCTCTCAGTTCGAGCGAGACGTCGTCGAGTTGCTGGCGCGTGCCGCGCCGCCCGGTCGAGACGCCTGACAGCCGCAGCAGCACCGGCCCGCGCGCCACCTCGGGCACGGCGGGCGGGGGGACTTCCTGGCCGACCATCAGGGCCGCGAGTTCCTGGCGCGTCGCGCCAGCCGTGCGGCGTTCGCCCGAGAGCTTGCCCGAGCGAAGCACCAGAACGCGGTCGGAGATCGCCAGCACCTCGTTCAGCTTGTGCGAGATGAAGATGATCGACAGGCCCTTGGCGACCAGCTTGCGAAGCGTCGCGAACAGCGCCTCGCTCTCGATCGGGGTCAGCACCGCCGTCGGCTCGTCGAGGATCAGGATGCGCGCGTCGCGGTAGAGCGCCTTGAGAATCTCGACGCGCTGCCGCTCCCCGACGGTTAGGGTCGCAACCGTCGCGGCCGGATCGACCTCGAGCCCGAAATCGGCGGCGAGCGCGCGGATGCGGGCCGTGGCCTTGCGCCTGTCGAAGGAGAGCCGCCACGGGCTTTCGGTCCCGAGCGCGATATTCTCCAGCACCGTCATGTTGTCGGCCAGCGTGAAGTGCTGGTGCACCATGCCCACGCCAGCGTCGAGCGCGGCGCGCGGATCGCCGGGCGGCAGTTCCTTGCCGAAGACCTCGACGGTGCCCTCGTCGGCGACGTAGTGGCCGAAGAGGATGTTCATCAGCGTCGTCTTGCCCGCGCCGTTCTCGCCGAGCAGCGCGATCACCTCGCCGGCCGCGAGTTCGAACGAGATCCTGTCGTTCGCCGTCAGCGGGCCGAAGCGCTTGGTGATGGACGAAAGGCGCAGGACGGTCGCGGGCATCATCGGAAGAGTTTGGAATGAGGAGCAAGAAAGACCCCCTCACCGTCTCGGGCTTCGCTCGAGCCACCTCTCCCCAACTTCGTGAGGGGAGAGGATGCGTCAAACGCCGGAGCCGCGTATCCTCTCCCCCCCGCAGGGCTAGAGGTGGCACGCGAAGCGTGACGGTGAGGGGGTGCTTTGACCACAGCCGATCGTCAGCTCGACTTCGGCTCCTCGTCGTTGATCGTCACGGTGAAGGAGCCGTCCTTGATGGCCTTTTCCTTTTCGGCGACCAGCGCCATCGCCTCGGCGGGAACCTTGCCCTCGAAGGTGCCGAGCGGCGCGATCGAGCATCCGCCTTCCTTCATGAAGGAGTAGACGCCGTAGTCGGCCGCCTTGAAGGTGCCGGCCTTCACCTCGGCGATCGCCTTGTCCAGCGTCGGCTCGAAGTGCCACAGCGCGGAGGCGACAACGGTGTCGGGATAGTCGGCCTGCGTGTCGATGACGTTGCCGATGGCCAGGATGCCGCGCTCCTTGGCGGCATCCGACACGCCGAAGCGCTCGGCGTACATGACGTCCGCGCCGCCGTCGATCTGGGCGAAGGCGGTCTCCTTGGCCTTCGGCGGATCGAACCAGGAGCCGATGAACGCGACCTGGAACTTCGCGTCCGGCGCGGTCTCCTTCACCCCGGCCATGAAGGCGTGCATGAGGCGGTTGACCTCGGGGATCGGGAAGCCGCCGACCATGCCGATGGTCTTCGACTTGCTCATCGCGCCGGCGATGATGCCGGTCAGGTAGGACGCGTCCTGGATGTAGTTGTCGAAGACGGAGAAGTTGGGCAGCGCGTCGTCCGGCTTGAAGCTGGAGCCCATCAGGAAGGCGGTTTCGGGATAGTCGGCCGCCACGGTGCGGGCCGCTTCCTCGACGCCGAACACCTCGCCGACGATCAGCTGGTTGCCGGCCTCGGCATACTCGCGCATCACGCGCTCGTAGTCGGTGTTGGAAACGTTCTCGGTGGCGGTATACTCGATGTCGCCGCGCTCCTGCGCCTTGAGCGCCGCCTGGTGGATGCGCGACACCCACTGCTGCTCGAAGGGCACGGTGTAGATCGCGGCGACCTTCAGCTTGTCCTGCGCGAACAGGCGCGTCGGAAGCGTGGCCGTCGCGGCGAGCGCCGCACCCGCGCCGGCCGCCTTGATGAGGGTCCGGCGAGACACGCCGGCAAGCATCGGTTTTCTGAAGTCGAAAGTCATGGTTCCACCTCTCTTCGTTCGAGAATGCCGCAATTCCAGCGGCACCAAGATTTTTTATCGTTTGGTCAACGGTAGGCGAAAATTTTGAGCACCGCAATTGTTCTGCACAAGCATGTTGCAGCGTTCTCCGCAGCTTTGTTTCAGCCCAGTCGGGACGGGATGCGCGATTCGAGCATGCGGAAGGCCAGGACGATGACGCCGGTGATCATCAGGTAGACGAGCGCGAGCAGCAGCAGCGGCTCGTAGACGATGAAGGTGTCCTGCCGGACCCGGCCCGCGACGGCATAGATGTCGACGACGGTGATGGTGGCGACCAGCGGCGTCGCCTTCAGTTGCAGCACCGTTTCGCCCGCCAGCGTCGGCAGTGCGCGCTGGATCGCCTGCGGCAGCCAGATGCGGCGAAAGATCTTCCACCGGCTCATGCCGAAGGCGCGGGCCGCTTCCAACTGGCCGCGCGGCACGCCGGCGAAGGCGCCGCGCATCACCTCGCCCTCGTAGCCGGCGAAGGACAGGGTGAGGCCCAGCACGGCGTAGGGCCAGGCCTGGCGCAGATACGGCCACAGCTCCGATTCGCGGATCCACGGGAACTGCGGAAACAGCGAGCCGAGCCCGAAATAGAGCAGCCACAATTGCAGCAGCAGCGGCGTGCCGCGGATCACCGTGCAGAAGGCGCGCGCGGGGATGGCCAGCCAGCGCGGGCCCGCCGCCTGCGCGAGGCCGAGCGGAATGGCGAGCAGGAAGCCGAGCGCGCAGGTGACGGCGAGGATCCAGATCGTCCGCCACAGGCCCTGGAGCGCCAGCGGCCAGTAGCGCTCGATCCAGTCCCAGCGCATCGTCGTGGCGGCAAGCGCGACGAGGCCGATGGCGACCGCGATCATCGCCAGACGGTGCGGCTTGAGAAAGGCGCGCAGCGGCGGGGCGCGCGTCGGTTTGACCTCGAAAATGTTCGCCATCAGCCTGCGCCTCCGACCGGGGGCATGCCGCGCCGTGCCCGTTTCTCGATCCAGCCGATGATGACGTTCGAGAACAGGGTGAGCATGAGGTAGAGCGCGCCGGCCGCCAGGAAGAAGGTGAAATAGGCTTTCGTCGAGCCGGCCGCCTGGCGCGTCGCCAGCGTCAGTTCGTTGAAGCCGACGACGGCAAGCAGGGCGGTGTCCTTGGTGGCGATCAGCCAGAGATTGGCGAGGCCGGGAATGGCGAAGGGCAGCATCGCGGGCAGCGTGATGCGGCGAAGCAGCAGGAGCGGCGACATGCCGTAGGCCCGCGCGGCCTCGATCTGCCCCTGCGGCATCGACAGGATCGCGCCGCGGATCACCTCGGTCGCGTAGGCACCCTGCACGAAGCCGAGCACGGCGATGCCGGCGACGAGCCCGGAAATGTCGATGCGCGGCTGGCCGAAGGCTTCCAGCATGCGGTTGATCAGGTCGGTGCCGGCATAATAGAGCAGCAGGATCAGCACCAGCTCCGGCACGGCCCGCACGACGGTGGTGTAGACCTCCATCAGGTCGCGGATTACCGGGCCGCCATAGAGCTTGCCATAGGCCCCGGCCGTTCCGATCAGAAGGCCGATGCCGAAGGCGCCGAGCGCGATCTGGACCGAATTGGCCAGCCCGCGAAGCAGGTTGCCGCCCCAGCCCGGCGGCGAGGGCGCCAGAAGCTCGAACAGGCTCGCCTGGGCCACGATGGAGAGGACCTTTAGGAGCGGCGGGGGCTCGGGGGGGGAGGGACGTGCGGGCGGGGCGCGGCCGCGTCGCCGCCGGCAGGTTCGGGTCGGCCCCGAAGGCTCAGCCGCCGTAGATGTCGAAGTCGAACCACGGCTTGGAAATGGCCTCGAACGTGCCGTTCTCGCGGATCGCCTTGATCGCGGCGTTGAGCTTTTCCTTCAGTTCGCCGTCCTCCTTGCGCACGCCGAACCCGACGCCGAGCCCGAGCACCTCGGGATCGTCGGCGACCGTGCCCTTCACCTCGCAGCAGGCCTTGCCCTGGTCGGTGTCGAGGAAGGCGTCGAGCGCGATCGAATCGGCCTGCGTGGCGTCGATGCGGCCGGCCGCGAGATCCTGGTTGGCCTCGTCCTGCGTCTGGTATTCCTTGATCTCGGCGGCGGTCGCCCCGAAATGCTTCTTGGCGTAGTTCTCGTGCACGGTGGACACCTGCACGCCGAGGATCTTGCCCTTCAGCCCCTCCGGCGTCGCGTCCATCTGGACGCCCTTGGCGCCCACGACGACGGTCGGCGTGTTGTAGTACTTGTCCGAGAAGTCGATCGTCTGCATCCGCTCCTCGGTGATCGACATCGAGGCGGCGATGAAGTCGATCTTCTTGGTCGTCAGCGCCGGGATGATGCCGTCCCAGGACACCGGCGTGATCTCGCAGTCGAGCTTGGCTTCCGCGCAGATCGCCTTGGCGATCTCGACCTCCCAGCCCTCCCATTCGCCCGACGCCGACGGCGAGGCGAAGGGCGGGTAGGGCTCCGCGGCGATGCCAACCTTCACGGTCTGCGCCTGCGCGGCAAGGGTCGTGGCGGTGAGCATCAGCGCGCCGGTCGCGAGTTTCAGGATCGTCTTCATCATCGTACTCCCGTTCTTGTCGTTGGACTTCCCCTCGCTCCGCCGGTCAGGACACCGTGCGGAGGAACTGCTGCAGGCGCTCCGATCGCGGCGCGCCGAAAATCTGCTCTGGCGGTCCTTCTTCCTCGACGAGGCCGTTCCAGAGATAGACCACGTGGTCGGCGACCTCGCGGGCGAACTTCATCTCGTGTGTGACGAGGACCATCGTCCGGCCTTCGCGCGCCAGGTCGCCGATCACCCTCAGCACCTCGCCGACGAGTTCCGGGTCGAGCGCCGAGGTCGGCTCGTCGAACAGCATGACGCGCGGCTGGATGGCGAGCGCGCGGGCGATGGCGGCGCGCTGCTGCTGGCCGCCGGAGAGAAAGGCGGGGTAGACGTCGCGCTTCTCGGCGAGCCCGACCCGCTCGAGCAGGCGCTCGGCGGTGGCGATCGCCTCGGCGCGCGAAACGCCGAGCACGTGCACCGGCACCTCGATCACGTTGTCGATCAGCGTCATGTGGCTCCACAGGTTGAAGCTCTGGAACACCATGCCGAGCCGCGAGCGGATGCGCTCGATCTGGCGCCGGTCGGCCGGCATCAGCCCGCCATGGCCGTCGCCCTTGAGGCGGATTTCCTCGCCATTGACCCGGATCGTGCCGCTGGTCGGGTTTTCCAGGCAGTTGATGCAGCGCAGCAGCGTCGACTTGCCCGAACCGCTTCCGCCGATGATGGCCACCACCTCGCCGTCGCGCGCGGAAAGCGACACGCCCTTCAGCACGTGCAGCTGGCCGAAATTCTTGTGCAGGTTCTCGATGTGGATGGCTTCGGCGGGCGCGCTCGATTTGGCGGGCGGATGATCGACGGCCGGCGTTCCCGTCATCGCGACGGTTCCGCCGCGGACGTTGCGGTCTCGATCTCTGGCCGGCGTGTTTTCACGCTCGTCGTTCCCCTTGCGACGCCCATGGTGAACCGGTCCCATCGGGTTCGTCAACCGGTGCGTCCTGGGATGCATTACCGCACTTGCGGGCTTGTTATGCAAGCGTATAAATACGACGCGCCGCTTGGACGGCGGTTTTCCCGCCGGGAGGTTGCGCGTGGACGGAGCATTCGGATCGCAGTCGATGGCCGGGCCGCTCAGGCGCGTCCTGATGCGCTCGGCGCGCGGCGCCATGCACGGGGCGGATCCGGCCCGATGGCACTACGGCCCGAGCTTCGACGCCGGGAAGGCGGCCGCGCAGCACGAGGCCTTCGCGCGACTGGTCGCGGCGTCAGGCGCGGCGGTCGAATGGCTCGACGATGCCGAAGACGGTCTTGCCGATTCCGTCTTCACCCATGATCCCTCGCTGATGACCGACGCGGGCGCGGTGATCCTGTCCATGGGCAAGCGCCTGCGCGAGCCCGAGCCCGCGCTGCACGAGGCGACCTACGAGAGGCTCGGCATCCCGATCCTCGGCCGCATCGGGGGCGCAGGGCAGGTCGAGGGCGGCGATTGCGTCTGGCTCGACCGCGATACCCTCATCGTCGGGCGCGGCGTGCGCACCAACCAGGACGGCATCCAGCAACTCGCCAACATTCTCGGCCCCATCGGCGTCACCGTCTACGGCTTCGACCTGCCGCTCTGGCAGGGCGAGGACGCCTGCCTGCACCTGATGTCGGTGATCAGCCCGCTCGCCGACGATCTGGCGCTCGTCCATTCGCCGCTCCTGCCAGCCCCGTTCTGGCAGATGCTGCGGGCTAGGGGCATTCGCCTCGTGGAAGGCGACCGGCAGGAGTTCGCGGCAAGCCACGGGCTGTCGCTCAACGTGCTGCCGACCGCCCCCCGCGAGGTCATCATGGTGGCGGGTTTCCCCAGGACGAAGGCCGCCATGGAGGCGGCGGGCTGCCGGGTCGAAACCTTCGAGGCCGACGCCCTCTGCATCGCCTGCGAGGGTGGGCCCACCTGCCTGACCCGGCCGATCCTGCGCGGCTGAAATGGTCGCGGTCCCGCCCGCCCGCCGGAAGTTCCGCCGCGAGGGCGAGGAACGGCGGCGGCAGGACCTGATCGCGGCGACGCTCGACTGCGTGGCCGAACACGGCATCGAAGGGGCGACGCTGCGCGCGATCGCGCTCCGGGCCGGCGTGACGGCGGGGCTGATCCGCCACTACTTCCCCGGCAAGGAAGACCTGCTGCAGGCCGCCTACGCCACGATCGTCGAGCGCATGACCGAGCAGGCGCTTGCCTCGCTGCACGAGACCGAAAGGTCGCCGGCGGCCCGGTTGGCGGCCTTCGTCGCAGCCAACCTCACGCCGCCGATCGTCGACGCCAGGGTGTTTTCGCTCTGGGCCGGGTTCATCGGCCGGGCGCATGCCGATCCGGCGCTCTCCGCCGTCCACCGCGACGGCTACATCGGGTTCCGCGACCAGCTGGAGCATCTGGTCGCCGAGACCCTGGCGGCGACCGGCCGATCCGCCGGTGCGGGCCAGCTCCGCCGCCATGCCATCGCCGTCAACGCCATCATCGACGGGCTCTGGATCGAGGGCTGCATGGCCGGCGACCTGTTCGAGACGGGCGAACTGGCCGCGATCGGGATCGCCTCGGTCGAACGGATTCTGGGGATCGGTATCGAGGGCGGCAGCGCATGACGACGGTGGGCGAGCGGCTGGTCGCGATGCTGGAGGCGCGGGGCGTCGAGATGGTGTTCGGCATTCCCGGCGTCCACACGATCGAACTCTATCGAGGCCTCGCCGCGTCGACGATCCGCCACGTCACGCCGCGCCACGAACAGTCGGCCGGCTTCATGGCCGACGGCTACGCGCGGGCGACGGGCAAGCCGGGCGTCGCCTTCCTCATCACCGGTCCGGGCATCACCAATGCGATCACGGCGCTGGCGCAGGCGCGCGCGGACTCCGTGCCGGTGATGGCGATCTCGGGCGTCAACGCCCGCGCCACCCTCGGCAGGGGCCTCGGCTGCCTGCACGAACTGCCCGACCAGCGCGCGACGCTGGCCAGCGTCTGCCTGTCAGCCGAACGCGTCGAGCGCCCGGAGGACCTCGGTCCCGCGCTCGATCGCGCCTTCGCGCTGTTTGCCTCCGGCCGGCCGGGGCCGGTGCACATCGAGATCCCCACCGACGTGATGGCCCTACCGCACGACGGTGGGCGAGCGGGCGCGCGGCCGGCAGTGCCGCCTTCGCCGGACACCGCCGCGATCCGCCGCGTAGCCGCCCTCCTGTCGGGATCGAAGCGGCCGGCGATCCTCGTCGGTGGCGGCGCCAAGGGCGCGGCAGGGCTGGTTGCCCCGCTCGCCGAACGACTCGACGCGCCCGTGGTGATGACCGCCAATGGTCGCGGCCTCCTGCACGCCCATCCGCTCGGCGTGCCGGCGAGCCCCAGCCTCAAGGCCGTGCGCGCGCTCCTGGCCGACAGCGACGCCGTGCTGGCGATCGGCACCGAGTTCGGCCCCACCGACTACGACATGTACGTCTTTGGCGGTTTCCCGTCGCTGAAGAATCTGGTGCGGATCGACGTCGACGAGGCCCAGATCGCCCGCCATCCCTGCGAAATCGCCATCCTTGCCGACGCGCGCGCCGCGCTCGAGGCGCTATCCGCGGCGTTGGCCGAAAGGCCGCCGCTCGTCGCGCGGGGCGAGGGCGCGGCGCGCGCCCGCACGGCCCGCGAGGCCGCCCGGGACGAGATCGGCCCCCGCTACCGCACCCATGTCGGCGCGCTGGAGGCGATCCGCGCGGCCGCGCCCGGCGCGATGATCGTCGGCGATTCCACGCAGGCGGTCTATGCCGGCAACCTGTTCTTCGACCACGACCGCCCCGGCGGCTGGTTCAACGCCGCCACCGGCTACGGCGCGCTCGGCTACGGTCCGCCAGCCGCCATCGGCGCGACGCTCGGGCGTCCGGACGTCCCGGTCGTCTGCATCGCGGGCGACGGCGGGATGCAGTTCGTGCTGGCCGAGCTCGGCACGGCGATGGACGAGAAGGCCGCCGTCGTCTTCGTCGTCTGGAACAATCACGGCTTCCAGGAGATCGAGAGCGCCATGGTCGAGGCCGGGATCGCCCCGGTCGGGGTCAGGCCCTCGGCGCCCGATTTCCGCAAGGTCGCCGATAGCTACGGCATGCCGGCCGAGCGGATCGCGCGGCTCGACGCGCTCGGCGATGCCGTCGCCCGCGCGTTGGCGCGGGGCGGCCCGGCGCTGATCGAGATTGTCGACGATCCTGCGTTGTGACGGGTGGAGGCGACGCCTTGCGTCAGGAGCCGTCCGCCGCGGAGAGTGCGATTTCGATCGTCGCCAGCGGAAGCACGAGCGTCAGCGGACGGTCATCGAGCCGAATGGCCCCATAGGCTTCGTACCAGGCCGCGGCGCGGTCGTTCTTGGCATCGATCAGCAGCACGGTCCCGCCGACTTCCCTCGACACACGCAGGCAGCGGCGGCCAGCCGAAAGGAGCAGCTGCCCTCCGAGCCCGCGCCCCTGCATGGCCAGGGATACGGCCAGCCGACCGAGACGAAATCCGGAAACGTCGTAGCGGCCGAGACCGCGCCGCACGGATTCGGGCGCGGCGGCGTAGTCGAGCGAGACGGGGCTGAGGGAATAGTAGCCGAGGATGGTACGGCCGTCCGTGTCGACCGCCACGAAGGTCTTCGAGGCGCCGCGCTCATGGTTGCGCCGCGCGTGCCGCTTCAGGAACTCGTCGAGCGCGGGTTCGCCGCAGCCGAAACCGTCACGGTCGTGGGCGCGAGAAATGGGCTCCTCGCGCCAGTCCCGGATCATTCGGATGCGGGCAGGGTACGGGCGGCGGCCGTCAGCCTCGCGTTCGGCATCGGCGGATGCTCGAGAAGTTCGAGGACGCGCTGGCTGTCGCGGCGCGAGAGGGGGACATTCTCCGCTCGCTCGATGATTTCCTCCGCCGCCCTGACAGCGTTGCGGACGATGAAATCCGACATGTCGGTCTCCGCCAACGCCGACGCACGCATCAGCTTGGCCTTGTCACGCGGCTTGATCCGCAACGACAGTCGCTTGTCTTCCCGCACTGCGGCCCTCGGCATTCCGTGTACTCCTTCGAGACATACGAGTACTACCGAAACGCGACGTCCATCAAGCGGCTGCGTGCCCGTCTCACGCGCAAAGGCGCGCGGCGGTTTCCGGGCAGAGAATGCCTGGCATGTCGTCCTCCAGCAGGATGCCGCGCCGGCGCGCATAGGCGGTGACGACGTCGAGCGCCTCGCCGGTGTCGATCTCGACGCCCTCGGCGCCCTCGATGGCGTCGCGGCAGGCCGCGCAAGTGGCTTCATAGGCCTCGTCGCGAACGGCGTTCGGCTCGCTTTCCAGCCATTCCAGCGCCTCGCGGGCATTGGCGATGCGGATCGGGAAGCCGAGGCCGACGAGGACGGTGACGGACGGGCGGGGCCGGGTGAGGAACATGCGGCGGATCCTTGGTGCTTGTCTGGGCGAGCTTTCGCGCCCCGGGTGGGCGCGCTCCGAAAAGGCGCGACGAGCCGAAAGGTTCCAATGCGTTAACCATGATCCGCGTCTGGCGGCCGCCCGGAGCCCGGGCATCCGTCCGACTGCGTCAGTCCGCCGCGATCTCCCAGCGCGATCCGGCCGCGGCTATCGCCTCGGCGATGGCCGGCGGAGGAGGGCGGTCGCTGACCAGGAGGTCGAAATCGCCGTACCCGCAGACCTTGACGAGGGCGGTCCGGTCGAACTTCGAATGGTCGGTCGCCACGACACGGCGGTCGCCGCACGACAGCACCGTGCGCGCGAACTCCGCCTCCTCAAGCAGATAGTCCATCGGCCCCATCCGCGCATCGATCGCGCCGATGGAAATGATGGCGTGGCGCACGCGGAACCGCGCGACGAAATCGATCGCGGAGCGGCCGAAGGCGGCGCCGTTGTCGCCATGCAGTTCCCCGCCCGCCATGAAGACCTTGTTGCCGTTGACCGTGGCCAGAGTGCGGGCGACGTCGGAGGAGTTGGTCACGATGGTGAGTTTGCGGCGGACCGAAAGCTCGCGCGCGAGAATGCTCGTGGTGGTGCCGGTATCCATCATGATCGAGTCGCCGTCGGTTATCGCCGCGGCGATGTGGCGGGCGATGCGGCGCTTCTCGGCGGCGTTCTCGCGCATGCGCCGGTCGAAGGGCGCCTCGCGGCCTTGGTCGGGTATGTGGACCGTGCCGTGCTTCTTGACGAGGTGGCCGTCGTCGACCAGCGGGCGGATGTCTCGCCGCACCGTTTCCAGCGAAACCCCGAGCGCGGCGGCCAGCGCCGAAATGCTGGCGGCGCCGTCCCGCCGTGCCGCGGCGAGGATCTCTGCCTGTCGGGGGGAAAACGTCACCTCGGCCACCAACTCCACATTCACGAGGCAATCTGTGCCGCTTTTCCGGGCAAATCAACTCCAAAGCCTCGCAATGCCACACCAGGCGCGGAAAACACCACAGAACCCGGTTGACATCTGACGCAGCGGCAATCCACACTTCCAGCCCGTGGCAATCGTCTCGACGATCGGAAGCGGGACCTGCCTGGCGAAAGAACAGAGGGACGCGACCGATGCACATCCGGACAATCTCCAGACTGGGACGTTTCACCGCCCTGACCGCCGTGGCGCTGTCGCTCGGTATCGGCCTGGCGCAGGCCCAGCCCGAATCCAACGACCCCATCAAGCTGACGCTGCACGACTGGACCGGCCAGCTCATCACCACCAACCTGATGGCGGAGGTTCTCAAGAAGGCCGGCTACAACGTCGAGCTCGTGCAGGCCGACTATCTCGCCCAGTTCGCGGGCTTGGAGACCGGCGACCTGCATGTCGCCATGGAGATGTGGGAGACCACCGGCCGCGAGGCGATGGACGCCGCGACCGCCACCGGCAAGGTCGAGAACATGGGGCCGACCGGCATGAAGGCCAAGGAGGAATGGTGGTATCCGCTCTACATGAAGGACAAGTGCCCCGGCCTTCCGAACTGGGAAGCGCTGAAGACCGAGGAATGCGCGCAGGCCTTCTCGACGGCCGAGACCGCGCCCAAGGGCCGCTATCTCGGCGGGCCGGTCACCTGGGGCGGCTTCGACGACGAGCGCGTCGAGGCGCTGGACCTGCCCTTCGAGGTGATCCACGCGGGCACGGACGCCGCGCTCTTCGCCGAGCTCGAAAGCGCCTACCAGCGCCAGGCGCCGATCCTGCTTTGGGTCTACGCGCCGCATTGGGCGCCCGCGAAGTACGAGGGCGAGTGGGTCGAGTTCCCCGAATACACCGCCGAGTGCTACACCGATCCGGCCTGGGGCTCCAACCCCGACATGGCCTACGACTGCGGCAAGCCCTTCGGCGAGATATGGAAGGTCGGCTGGGCCGGCGTGAAGGACAAGTGGCCGGGCGCCTACGAGGCGATCAAGGCCTTCACCATCGACAATGACGAGATGGGCGCCATGATCACCGAGGTCGATCTCGACGGCAAGACGGTCGAGGCCGTCGTCGCCGACTGGATGGGCAAGAACGAGGCCCGCTGGTCAGAGTGGATCAAGTAGCGGCGGCCATATCGTCATCGCCGGCGGCCGATCGCAAGCGCCCCGGCCGAATCGACACGAGCGGGTGCGCGCGCCCGCGCCATTTCTCGTACGGACACCATGCCTGACACAGAGGCGCCTGAAGCGGCGGCCAAGCTGGTCTGCCGGTCGGTCTGGAAGTTCTTCGGTCCCGACGCCGAACGGCTCGGCCGGGCCGCGAACGCGGGCGTGCTGACGCCGGACGATCTTGCCGCCGCCTCGACGGTGGCGGCCGTGCGCGATGTCACGCTGTCGATCCGCGAGGGCGAGTGCTTCGTCATCATGGGGCTGTCGGGCTCCGGCAAGTCGACGCTCGTGCGCTGCATGTCGCGCCTCGTCGAGCCGAGCGCGGGCGAAATCCTGTTCAACGGCGAGGACCTGCTCAAGGCGAGCGAGCGGCGGATGATCGAGATCCGTCGCCACCACATGGGCATGGTGTTCCAGAACTTCGCGCTCCTGCCGCATTTGACCGTGCTCGGCAACGTGGCCTTCCCGCTCGAAGTCCAGGGCGTGCCTCGCGCGAAACGCGAGGCGCGGGCGATGGAGATGATCGGCCTCGTCGGTCTGTCCGGCCGCGAGCACTTCTTCCCGCGCGAACTCTCCGGCGGTCAGCAACAGCGCGTCGGCATCGCCCGCTCGCTCGCGGTCGAGCCGGATCTGTGGTTCCTCGACGAGCCGTTCTCTGCGCTCGATCCGTTGATCCGGCGCGAGATGCAGGACGAGTTCATGCGCCTGCAGTCGGTGCTGAAGAAGACCATCGTCTTCATCACGCATGATTTCGACGAGGCCATCCGGCTCGGCGACCGCATCGCCGTCATGAAGGACGGCGCGGTCGTGCAGGTGGGCACGCCGCAGGAGATCGTCCTCGCGCCGGCAACGAACTACGTCTCGGAGTTCACGCGCAACGTGATCCGCGCCAAGGTGGTGAAGGTCGCCGAACTGCTCTCGCCGCCGGGCGACGGGCAGGTCGGGGATGTGGCGGGCGAGGTGTCCGACCGCGCCACCATCGCGGAGGCCGCGCCGCTCTTCGGTGATACCGGGCGCCGGTTGCTGGTCAGGCGCGGCGACGGCTCGATCGTCGGCGTTCTCGAGCGCGAGCGCGTCTCCGCCATGATGATGAAGGGCTGAGCCGTGGCTGCGGTCGGACCGACGGCGGACGCCCGCACCGGCTGGCCCGGCGCGCCGTCGCGCGGACTGGTGGTCTGGATCGTCGCGCTCGCGGCCTTCGCGCTGGTCTGGACCCATGCCGCGACGCTGGCGCCCTGGGCGCAGGAATGGCCCCGCGCCTGGACGCCGGGCGTCGCCCGCTCGATCAGCACCTTCATGCGCTGGCTGGTCGACTCCGCCACGTTCGGGCTGTTCACCTTCACCGAGTTCACGCGCTTCCTCTCGTCATTGGTCGAGGCGCCGTACCGCGTCGTGCTGGCCGTGCTGTCGACCGGATTTCTTTCGGGACAGGGCTCTCAGGCCGTCCAGATCGCGCCGCCGGTGTCCTGGGCAGGCGTCATCGGCGTCTTCGTCATCGCCGCGCATGCGGCGGGGGGACGCCAACTGGCCCTGCTTGCCGTCGTCTGCCTCGGCTTCATCCTGGTCTTCGGCCAGTGGGACAGCGCCATGGTCACGCTCGCGTCGATCATGGTGGCCGTGCCGATCGGCGCGGTCGGCGGCATGCTGCTCGGGATCGCCGCCTGGCGCTGGCGCGCCTTCGAACGCGCCATCTCGCCGGTCCTCGACCTGATGCAGACCATCCCCATCTTCGCCTATCTGGTGCCGATCCTGTTCCTGTTCGGCTTCGGGCCGGTGGCGGCGATCCTGGCGACCATCATCTACGCCATGCCGCCGATGACCCGCATCGCCGTGGTGGCGCTGCGCGGCGTCGCCCCCGAAATCAGGGATCTCGGCCGGATGACCGGCTGCACGCCGCGCCAGATGACCTGGCGGGTGATGGTGCCGGCGGCGATGCCGGGGCTGATGGTCGGCGTCAACCAGGTGATCATGCTGTCGCTCAACATGGTCATCATCGCCTCGATGATCGGCGCCGGCGGCCTCGGCTTCGACGTGCTCTCGGCGCTGCGCCGGCTCGATTTCGGCGCGGGGCTGGAAGCGGGCGTCGCGATCGTCGCGCTCGCCGTCCTGCTTGATCGCACCTCGCAGGCCTTCGCGCGCCGATCCGTTCAGCGCGCCCATGCCGAAGGGGCCGGCCTGCTGGCTCGCCATCCCCATCTCCTCGCGGCGATCGCCGTGCTGGCGGCGAGCTTCCTCGCCGGTCTCGCGGCCGCGCCGCTGAGCCGCTGGCCGGCCGAGTGGACGCTGTCGACCGGCAGCTTCTGGTCGGAGGTCGTCCGCTGGATCAACGTCAACTTCTTCGACGAACTCGAGGCGGTGAAGAACGCGCTGCTCCTCAACGTGCTCATCCCGTTCAAGCGCTTCCTGCTCGGCCTGCCCTGGCTCGGCGTCGCCCTGCTCGCGGGTGTGGCGGGATGGGCGCTGTCGGGCGTCCGGCTGGCCGCGCTGGTCGCGGCGCTCTCGACGCTGATCGCCGTCTCGGGCCTGTGGGACCAGGCGATGACCACGGTCTATCTCTGCGGCATTTCCGTCGTCTTTGCGCTGATGATCGGCGTCCCGATCGGCGTCTGGTCGGCCGACCGGCCTCGGGTCTGGCGTGTCGTCCAGGGCTTCATCGACACGCTGCAGACCCTGCCGTCCTTCGTCTACCTGATGCCGGTGGTGATGCTGTTCCGCGTCGGCGACTTCACCGCCATGATCGCCATCGTCGCCTACGCGCTCTCGCCGGCGATCCGCTACACCGCGCACGGGCTGCAGCAGGTCGACCCGCGGCTGATCGAGGCCGGCCGCGCGGCGGGTTGCACGCCGCTGCAACTGCTCATGAAGATCAGGCTCAGGCTCGCGCTGCCCGAGATCATGCTGGGCGTCAACCAGACCATCATGCTGGCGCTGTCGATGCTCGTCATCACCGCGCTGGTCGGCACGCGCGACCTCGGCCAGGAGGTCTACATCGCGCTGACCAAGGCCGACACCGGGCGCGGCATCGTCGCGGGCCTCGCCGTCGCCTTCATCGCCATCATCGCCGACCGCCTGATCGCGGCCGGCGCGGCCCGCGCGCGGGCAAGGCTCGGCCTCTCGGCGGAGCGAGGCACATGATGAACGACGACATCACCCGCATCCGCGCCCTTTCGATCTGGACCGGGGACGTCGAGCCGAAGCCGCTGCATGGCGGGCTGTCGAACCAGAGCTACACGGTCGAGGACGCGGGGCAAAAATTCGTCGTACGCCTCGGCCGCGACTACCCCTTCCACCACGTCATCCGCGAGCGCGAGCTGATGACGGCGCGCGCCGCCCATGCCGCCGGCTTCGCGCCCGAGATCGTCCATGCCGAGCCCGGCGTGACGGTGTCGCGCTTCATTCATGGCAAGTCCTTCACCGAAGCCGACATGCGCGCGAACATCCCGCAAGTGGCCGCCATCGTCCGGCGTTTTCACGACGAGATGCCGCGCCACGTCTCGGGCCCGGGCTTCATCTTCTGGCCGTTCCACGTCATCCGCGACTATGCGCTGACGCTCAGGGCCGGCGGCAGCGCGTTTTCGGCCGACCTGCCGGGCTGGCTGGCGCTCGCCGTGGAACTGGAGGCCGCGCAGGTGGCGCTGCCGATCGTCTTCGGCCACCACGACTTCCTGCCCGCCAACATCATCGACGATGGCGGCCGCCTCTGGCTGATCGACTTCGAATATGCCGGCTTCGGCACCGCCATGTTCGACCTCGCCGGCATCGCCTCCAACGCCGGGTTCTCGGCCGAGGAATCGCAGGCGCTGCTCGGCCACTATTTCGGCCGCGCGCCGTCAGGCGAAATCAGGCGCGCGCATGCCGCCATGCAATGCGCCTCCCTGCTGCGCGAGGCCATTTGGGGCATGGTCTCCAGGCTGCATCTCGACAATCCCGGCATCGACTACGACGCCTATGCCCGCATGAACCTCGAGCGGCTCGACGCCGCCCTCGACGCCTACAGAACCCAGTTCGGAAAAGAGACCTGACATGGCGCTTCCCAGCCACGCGGAAATCGTCGTCATCGGCGGCGGCATCATCGGATGCTCGACCGCCTACCACCTCGCGCGCGACCACAAGGCCGACGTGCTTTTGATCGAGCAGGGCAAGCTCACCTCCGGCTCCACCTGGCACGCCGCCGGCCTGGTCGGCCAGCTGCGTTCCTCGGCCTCGATCACGCAGCTCCTGAAGTATTCGGTCGACCTCTACAAGCAGCTCAGCACGGAGACCGGGCTCGAGACCGGCTGGAAGATGACCGGGTGCCTGCGGCTCGCCACCAATGCCGACCGCTGGACCGAGTTCAGGCGGCTGGCCACCACCGCACAGAGCTTCGGCATGGACATGCACCTGGTCTCGCCCGAGGAGGTGAAGCGCATGTGGCCGCTGATGGAGGTGTCGGACCTCGTCGGCGCGAGCTGGCTGCCCACCGACGGCCAGGCGAGCCCGTCCGACATCGCCCAGTCGCTCGCCAAAGGCGCGCGCATGCACGGCGCGAAAATCGTCGAGGGCGTCCGCGTCACCGGCTTCGACATGGACGACGGCCGCATCACCGCCGTCCACACCACCGATGGCGTGGTGGCCTGCGACAAGGTGGTGAACTGCGGCGGCCAGTGGGCGCGCCAGATCGGCGCCATGGCCGGCATCGAGGTGCCGCTGCAGCCGGTCAAGCACCAGTACGTCATCACGGAGAAGATCGCGGGCTTGTCCGCCGACGCCCCGACGATCCGCGACCCCGACCGGCGGACCTACTTCAAGGAGGAGGTCGGCGGCCTCGTGATGGGCGGCTACGAGCCGAACCCGCAGGCCTGGACGATGGGCGACGTGCCCGACGATTTCCAGTTCCAGCTCTTCCCCGACGACTGGGACCATTTCGAGCAGCACATGGAGCAGGCCGTCGCCCGCATCCCGGCGCTGGCCGACACCGGCGTCAAGCAGATGATCAACGGCCCGGAGAGCTTCACGCCCGACGGCAACTTCATCCTCGGCCGCGCGCCCGAATGTTCCAACATGTATGTCGGCGCCGGCTTCAACGCCTTCGGCATTGCGTCGGGCGGCGGCGCCGGCTGGGCGCTGGCCGCCTGGGTCGCGCGTGGCGAGGCGCCGCTCGACCTGTGGGTCGTCGACATCCGCCGCTTCTCCGACCTCCACCGCGACCGCCAATGGGTCCGCGACCGCACGCTGGAGGCCTATGGCAAGCACTACACCGTGGCCTTCCCGCACGAGGAGCACGAGAGCGGCCGGCCGCGCCTGGTCTCGCCGCTCTACGACAGGCTGAAGGCGCGTCGCGCCGTCTTCGGCTCCAAGCTCGGCTGGGAGCGGCCGAACTGGTTCGCGCCGGAGGGAATGGAGCCCAGGGACGTCTATTCCATGGGCCGGCAGAACTGGTTCGGCCCGGTCGGCGAGGAGCACCGGCTGGTGCGCGAGAAGGTCGGCATCTTCGACCAGTCCTCCTTCGCCAAGTTCGAGCTCCGGGGCCGTGACGCCGCCGCCGCGCTGGAGACGATCTGCGCCAACCGCGTCGCGCGCGAACCGGGGCGTCTGACCTACACCCAGATGCTCAATTCGCGCGGCGGCATCGAATGCGACCTCACGGTGGCCAGGCTGTCCGACGACCTGTTCTACATCGTCACCGGCACCGGCTTCCGCACCCATGACGCCGGCTGGATCCGCGACCATCTGCCGGCGGGAGGCGACGTCGCGCTGGTGGACGTCACCGAGGACTACGGCACGCTGTCCCTGATGGGGCCGCGCGCCCGCGACGTGCTGGAGCGCGTCACCGACGCCGACATCTCCAACGCCGCTTTTCCCTTCGGCCACGTGCGGGCGGTCGACATCGCCGGCCAGCCGGTGCGGGCGCTGCGCGTCACCTATGTCGGCGAACTTGGCTGGGAGCTGCACGCGCCGCTCTCCGGCCTCGGCGCCGTCTTCGACGCGCTGATGCAGTCGGGCGCGCCCTTCGGCATCGCCCCCGTCGGCTACCGCGCGCTGGAATCGCTGAGGCTCGAGAAGGGTTATCGCGCCTGGGGTTCCGACATCACGCTCAACGACTCGCCCTTCGAGGCCGGCCTCGGCTGGGCGGTCAAGCTCAGGTCCAACGCCGATTTCGTCGGTCGCGAGGCGGTGGCGAAAATCGCCGCCGCGCCGCTGAAGAAGCGGCTGATGACCTTCACCGTCGACGATCCCTCGGTCGTGCTGCTCGGCCGCGAGACGATCCTGCGCGACGGCGAGTTCGCCGGCTACCTGTCGAGCGGCGGCTACGGCTACACGATCGGCAAGCCGATCGGCCTCGGCTATGTCCGCCGCGCGCAGGGCGTCACCGACGACTGGCTGGCGGCGGGGTCCTACGAACTGGTCGTCGCCACGGACCGCGTGAAGGCCGCGCTGCACATGGGGCCGCTTTATGATCCGGAGGCGGTTAGGGTGAAGGGCTGAAGCCCAACGGTCCTCACAGCCTCCTCAGCACCAGCCCCCGGCTCGGGATCGTGCCGGCCTCGCCGGGCATCGACACGTAGGACGCCGTCTCCTCGGCGACCTCGATCCGTCCCGCCGCCACGAAGCCGGCGACGTGGGTGGCGAAGCCGTCCCACAGCGTGTCCTTCACCGTCATGACGATGACGCCGCCCGGCCGGCAGATGCGCACCAGTTCGTCGAGGCCTTCCGGCCCGACATGGCCGGTGGTGAAGACGCCGGCCGAGACGATGCCGGCGAAATGGCCGTCGGCGAAGGGCAGGGGGCCGCCGAGCGCCAGCCTGTGCAGCTTCGCATAGACGTTCTTGGACGCAGCCACCTTGAGCATGCCTTCCGAGAGGTCCAGCGCCTCGACATGGGGATAGCCGACGATGCCCAGCCACTCGCCGACCAGCCCGGTGCCGGCGCCGGCGTCGAGCAGCGGCTCGGCCCCGCGCGGCAAATGGCGCGTCAGGAGCGCCAGGCAGATCGCCGGGTGGCGATAGCCGGCCTGCGCCATCTCCCTGTCGTAGCTGCCGGCCCAGCCGTCGTAGAGTGCTGCGACCTCTTCCGGCCGCGTGGCCGAATAGACCGCCCCCAGCGCGCCGCCATGCTCCTTGCCTGCCATGCCTTGATCCCTGCTTGCGTTTTTCCTCTCCGGGCAGCCTAGCCGAACGGTCGATTCCGTGGAACCTTGCGGACGCGAAACGGGACGAAAAAGGAAGAGGGCGGCGTGACGGACATTCAGGCGGAACTCGACGAGGCCCGGGCCATCCTCGCGGCGATCCCCGCTTTCGCCGGCTTTTCGGGGCAGATCGAGCGCCTTGGCGGGCTCACCAACCGCGTCTATCGGGCGGGCGGCCTTTGCCTGCGCATCCCCGGCAGGGGTACCGAGGAATACATCGATCGCGGCAACGAGAAGGTGGCGGCCGGCGAGGCCGCGCGAGCCGGCGTCAGCCCCGACGTTCTCTTTTTCGACGACGCCACGGGCGTGATGGTGACGCGCTTCCTCGACGGCGCCGCCACCATGACGCCGGAGGCGTTCCGGGAGCGCACCGGCGCGCCCGCCCGCGCCGGCGCCGCCTTCCGCAGGCTGCACGATTCGGGCGCGGTGTTTCCCTTCCGCTTCGAGCTGTTCTCGATGATCGACGGCTACCTCGGGCTCCTCGCGACCAAGGACGTGGCGCTGCCCGACGGCTACCACGACGTCGTGCGGGAGGCGCAAACGGTGCGCGCCGCGCTCGCCGCCCATCCGCTTCCGCTTGCCCCGTGCCACTGCGATCCGCTGTGCGAGAATTTCCTCGATACCGGCGACCGCATGTGTATCGTCGACTGGGAATATTCCGGCATGAACGACCCGATGTGGGATCTCGGCGACCTCTCCGTCGAGGCCGGTTTCGACGCCGCTCAGGAGGAGGAAATGATCGCCGCCTGGTTCGGCGGCGAGCCGACGCCCGCCGAGCGCGGCCGCATCGTCATCTACAAGGCCATGTGCGACCTGCTCTGGACGCTCTGGGGCCTGATCCAGCACGCCAACGGCAATCCGGCCGACGATTTCTGGGCCTATTCGGTCAACCGCTTCGAACGCTGCAAGGCGCTGATGGCCACCCCCGACTTCGCCCGCCACGTGGCGGCGGTGGCGCGGGGTTAAGGGCGCCGGCGCAGGGTCCGCCAGCGGCTCGGCGAAAGCCCATAGGCGGCCGAGAACGCCCGGCTGGCATGGGCGGCATCGGCAAATCCCCAGGCCAAAGCGATCTCAGTGATTGAGCGGTCGGAGAGCCTTGGATCGGCGAGATCGCGGCGCATCGCGGCCAGGCGGCGCGAGCGGACATGTGCCGAGAACGTCGCGCCGGTGGCCGAAAACAGCATGTGAAGGTACCGGGCGGACACACCGAACCGTTCGGCGGTGAGCGATGGCGTCAAGCGGTGATTCTCGAGATTCGCTTCGACATGCGCGAGGATGCGCGAAAGCAGGTCGCTCCCCTGTTCGTGCGCGGGGGCGGGCTCGATCAGCCGGCCTAGGATATCCACCAGGATATCGGCGGCCAGCGGCGCGTGTCCGGGCGGGATGCCACCAGCGATCTTCGTCAGGGCCGCGAGATGCCCGGCCGCGAGCGCGCCGAGCCCGTTGCGGCTTTCCAGGCGCAGTGCGCCCCGCATGGCCGTCGCCCGGCGACCGAGGCGGTCGCGCGGAATGAGCAGCGTCACCTTGTGGAGCGGCCGTGCGACTTCGAAGCGGATCGGCCGCGTCCCGTCCCACAACAGCATGTCGCCGGGGCCAAGCCGGGTCGCCGTCTCGTCCTGGCGGACGTATTCCTCGCCGGACAGGACGAGCAGCATTCCGACATGGTCGCCCTCGGTGCGTCGGATGTCGGCCTGGTCGCGATGGCCCGACAGCGGCGCGCTGTTGCATTCCACGAGCGAACATCCGCCGAGATCGTGCCAGGCGAGCGAGCAGTCGTGGCCGGCGCGGTCCACCAGGTCGAGAGACCAGGGCAGATGGACCGAACTCAGCATCGCCCGTGTAGCTTCCCCGCGCAGCGACGACGGCAGGACGCTGGAGGTCCAGTGGTTGCCGGCTTGCATGACTCCTCCCTCGGCCGCGCCTGCAAGACACGCTGCCCGACGGCGACAATATCGCAGCCGTGCTTCCCTGTCGAACAAGCGGCTTCCCTCATCGACAAGCATCGACGCCTTTCCTCGTGGAGGATGCGTCATCAGACAACGCATTCGGGAGGAGACAGGCGTGCGAAACGACATCGAATTCAACACCGAGGACGGCGTGATCCTGCGCGGATGGTTCTACCGTGCGCAGGGCGTGGACGGACCTGCGCCGACCGTGATCATGGCGCACGGCTTCACGGCCACACGCGAGATCTTCCTCGATTCCTTTGCCGAGGTCTTTTCGGCGGCAGGTATGAACGTCATCGTCTACGATCACCGCAATTTCGGTGGGTCGGAAGGAACGCCGCGCCAGCATGTCGATCCCTGGGCGCAGATCAACGGCTACCGCGACGCAATCACCTATGCGCAGACCCTGCCGGAGGTCGACGCCGGGCGCATCGGTGTCTGGGGATCGAGCTATTCCGGTGGGCACGTGCTCGTGGTGGCGGCCATCGACCGGCGCGTGAAATGCGTCGTATCGCAGGTGCCGCTGACCTGGGGCTTCGAATCGGCCCGCAGGCTCATCCGGGGCGATCACTGGGCGGGGCTGCGCGCTGCCTTCGATGGCGACCGCGCCGCCCGCGCGCGCGGCGAGCCCGGCGCGCTGATGCCGGTGACGGCGCCCGACGGGCAGCCTTGCGCATTGCCGACGGCCGACACCTACGACTTCTTCACCCGGTTCGCCGCCGAGTACGAGACGACCTGGAAGAACGAGGTGACGCTGCATTCGATCGAGATGTTCACGGAGTATGAACCCGCGAACTACATCGCCCGCATCGCGCCGACGCCGCTGATGATCGTCGTCGCCTCGGGCGACCACCTGACGCCCTTCGACTTGACGGCGCGGGCCTATGCGCAGGCGCTGGAGCCGAAGAAACTCGTGGTGCTGCCCGGCGGACATTTCGAGGCCTATACGGGCAGGCCTTTCGAGATTTCTTCGGTGGCGCAGCGCGACTGGTTCAAGATGCACCTGTAGGACGGGGCGCGCGCGGCGCTGCGGACGGGCGTTCCCGGATGACAACGGTGAGCAACCATCGCTGCCTTGGCGGCTTAGCGCTCGCTACATCCGCACCCGCTCCGCCTTCGGGTCGTACATCGGCTTCAGCGAGGCAATCGCGCCATGGCGGACGCCGGCGATCTCGATCTCGTAGGTGGAGCCAAGAACCTCGGCCTCGCTTTCGCCCGCGCAGGGCACGTAGCCGAGGCCGATCGCGCCGCCGAGATGGTGGCCGTAGTTGCCCGACGTGACGGTGCCGACGATCCTGCCGTCGCGGACGATCGCCTCGTTGTGGAACAGCAGCGGCTCGGGGTCGGCCAGCCGGAACTGGACGAGCCGGCGGTCCAGCCCCGCCTCGCGTTTCGCCAGCACCGCGTCGCGGCCGATGAAATCGCCCTTCGCCGTCCTGACCGCGAAGCCGAGTCCGGCCTCCAGCACATGGTCCTCGTCGGTGATGTCGTGGCCGAAATGGCGGAAAGCCTTCTCGATGCGGCAGGAATCGAGCGTGTGCAGGCCGCAGAGCTTCAGCCCGAGATCCTGCCCCGCCTCCTCGATAGCCTCGAAGACGTGGGCGGCCTGGTCGGTCGGTACGTAGAGCTCCCAGCCCAGTTCGCCGACATAGGTGACGCGGTGGGCGCGGGCGAGCCCCATCCCGATCTCGACCTCATGAAACGTCCCGAAGGGATTCGTTTCGTTGGAGAAATCGTTCGGGCTGATTCTGCGCATGAGGTCGCGCGACTTCGGTCCCATGACGCAAAGAACGCTCTCGCCGGCGGTGACGTCGGTGACGACGCAGAAGGCGTCGCCGACATGCCGTCGCAGCCAGGCGAGGTCGCGTTGCAGCGTGGCGCCGGGCACGACAGCCAAGAAGGCGGTTTCCGACAGCCGCGAGACGGTCAGGTCGCTCTCGATTCCCCCGCGGGCGTTCAGCATCTGCGTATAGACGATGCGGCCCGCCGGCACGTCGACGTCGTTGGCGCAGAGGCGCTGCAGGACGGTGCAGGCGTCGCGGCCTTCCACCCGGATCTTGCCGAAGGACGTCATGTCGAACAGGCCGACGCCGTTGCGGACCGCCAGATGCTCCTCGCGCTGGTTGTCGAACCAGTTCTGCCGCTTCCAGGAATAGCGGTACTCGCGCTCCTGTCCTTCGCGGGCGAACCAGTTGGCCCGCTCCCAGCCGGCGGTCTCGCCGAAGACCGCGCCCCGCGCCTTCAGGTGCTCGTGCAGCGGCGAGCGGCGCACGCCGCGCGCGGACGCCATCTGACGGAAGGGGAAATGGTCCGCATAGAGCAGGCCGAGCGTCTCGGTGACGCGCTCCTTCAGGTAGCGCCGGTTCTTCTGGAACGGCTGGGCGCGGCGGATGTCGACCTCCCACAGGTCGAACGGCGGCTCGCCGTCGGCGATCCACTGCGCCAGCGCCATGCCGGCGCCGCCCGACGAGACGATGCCGATCGAATTGTAGCCGGCCGCCACCCAGTAGCCGGCAAGCTCTGGCGCCTCGCCGAGATAGTAGCGGTCGTCCGGCGTGAAACTCTCGGGGCCGTTGAAGAAGGTGTGGATGCCGGCGGTCTCCAGCATCGGCATGCGGTTGACGCCCATTTCGAGGATCGGCGCGAAATGGTCCATGTCCTCCGGCAACTGGTCGAAGCAGAAGCTCTCGGGGATACCGTCCATGCCCCAGGGCTTCGCCACCGGCTCGAAGGCGCCGAGCATCATCTTGCCGGCATCCTCCTTGTAGTAGGCGCATTCGTCCGGCACGCGCAGCACCGGCAGGCGGGTCAGCCCGGGGATCGGCTCGGTGATCAGGTAGAAGTGCTCGCAGGCATGCAGCGGGACGGTGACGCCGTTCCTGGACGCGAGGTCGCGCGCCCACATGCCGGCGCAGTTGACGACGACGTCCGTCTCGATGATGCCGGCCTCGCCATCCTTTTCCCACGACACGCCGGTGACGCGTCGGCCGTTCTCGTGCACGGCGGTGACCTTGACGCCCTCGGCGATGACCGCGCCGCGCATCCGCGCTCCCTTGGCCAGCGCCATGGCGATGTTGGCCGGGTCGCACTGGCCGTCGAGCGGCAGGTGCACGGCCGCCATCACGTCGGAGACGTTGAGGTGCGGGTACATCGCCTTGACCTCGGCCGGCGAGATCTCGCGCACGTCGACGTCGAAGGCGCGTGCCAGCGAGGCCTGCCGAAAAATCTCCTCCCTGCGCTCCTCGGTCAGCGCCACCGTGATCGAACCGACCTGCCGCATGCCGGTTGCGACGCCGGTTTCCGCCTCCAGCTTCGCGTAGAGGTCGGCGGAGTATTTCGCCAGCCGCGTCATGTTCTTCGAGCCGCGCAACTGGCCGACCAGCCCGGCGGCGTGCCAGGTGGTACCGCAGGTCAGCTGCTTGCGTTCGAGCAGCACGATGTCGGTCCAGCCCAGCTTCGCCAGGTGGTAGGCGACGGAGCATCCGGACACGCCGCCGCCGATGATGACGGCGCGGGCCTTGGCGGGGAGGGCGGTCATGCAGAGGGCTCCTTGTCGAGAGGACCGTGGGTGCTGCGTGGGATCGGCCGGGCGCGGGGAAGTCCGTTCCCTCGATCGGTCAGGTTGGCGCGGAGACCCCCCACCCTTGCCCTCCCCACAAGGGGGAGGGGTCGTGAGACGTTCGCGCCCGCCTGCCCACAAGGAGGAGGAGATGCAAGACGTCGGCGTCCCCCTCCCCCTTGTGGGGAGGGTAAGGGTGGGGGTCCCGACGCGGCGGCGGCGGACATGACAATCCTACGCCCGCCGCTGCCCGACATGCGCGGCCGCGAAACGGCGCAGGCGATCCGCTGCTTCGGCGAGCACCGGCTCGGGTTGGCACAGGCTGATGCGGATATGGCCGCGCGCCGCCTCGCCGAAGCTCGAGCCGGGCATGACCGCGACCTTCTCCTCCTCGAGGAATGCCCAGGCGAAGGCCTCGCAGTCCGGCTCGATGGCAGAGATGTCGAGCATGACGTACATCCCGCCTTCCGAACCGCGTACGCGAATGCCGTTCAGGCCCCGGATATGGTCGAGGAAGATCTCGCGGCGGTGGTGGTAGAGCTCGGCGATCTCGGCCACGCCCCAGTCGTGCTCCAGCGCCTCGATCGCGGCGCGGCTGGCGAAGTCGTTGAGGCCGTAGGTCGAGACGAGATTGAGGTTAACCAGCAGCGCGATCATGTCGGCGGGGCCGGTCAGCCAGCCGATGCGCCAGCCGGTCATGCCGTGGCTCTTCGACATGGAGTTCACCACCAGCGTCCGCTCGGCCATGCCGCGCAGCGAGCGCGGCGACAGGTGCCCGCCGTCGGCCGGCAGCGACCAGTAGACCTCGTCGGAAACAAGCCAGAGATCGTGCCGCCGGCAGACGTCGGCGATGCCTTCCAGCGTGGCGCGGGAGTAGACCGCCCCGGTCGGATTGTTGGGCGTGTTGATCAGGATCGTCCGCGTGTTCTCGCGCAGCGCCGCCTCAATGTCGGCGGCGAGGGGCTGGAAGCCGTTCTCGGCCTTCGCCTCGACGATCGTGAAGGCGGCGCCGGCGGCTCGGAAGGTGCCGGGATAGGTGGCGTAGTAGGGCGCCACCACGATCGCGTGGTCGCCGGGATCGAGCGTGCCCTGCACGGCGGCGTAGAGCGCGAGCTGGCCGCCGGGGGTGGCGATCACCTCGGCGGGCGCGGTCTCCACGCCGGTGCAGCGGGTCGACACCTTGGCCATGGCGGCGCGCAGGCGCGGCAGGCCGGGCAACTGCGTGTAATGGTGGAAGCCGGCGTCGAGGGCGGCCTTGCAGGCCTCGACGGTTTCACGCGGCGTGTCGAAGTCGTGGTCGCCGACCGACAGCATCATGATGTCCTCGCCCGCCTGCTTGCGGGTCATCGCCGCGAAGTGAACCTCCCAGCCGTCCTTGCCGGAGGGGGTGATGCCGGCGATGCGGGCCGAATGACTAGGCATGAAAACCTCCCATTTCGTATCCGGCCTCGACCAGCCGGTCGCGCAGCCGCGCGATGTGTTCGGGTCCGACCTCGCAGCAGCCGCCGACGATGCTCGCCCCGAGCTCCACCCAGCCCATGGCGAAGGCCGCGTAGGACTCCGGGCCGAGATCCTCGCGGGCGGCCAGCACGTCGACCGTGCCGCCATGTTTGAGGGCCTCGACCGCGGTGAAGCCGTTGGCGTAGGCGCCGACCGTTCCGCCCAACGCGGCGAGGTCGCCGAAGGCGGCATCGACCGTCTCCGGTCGCGAGCAGTTGACGAGACGCGCTGCGATCGGCAGGTGCACGACGGCCGCTGCCGCCGCCGCGATCGTCTCGCCGCTGCGCAAGGCCGGCGCACCGTCGTCGGACAGCGTCCAGGAGATCCAGACGGGTTTGCCGCTCTCGGCCGCGGCCGTGGCTGCGGCCAGCCCTTCCTGCGCCGACGCCATGGTTTCGCAGAGGAACAGGTCGACGCGATCGGCCTCCTCCGCGACGATTCTGCGATAGAGATCGACGGTTTCCTCGAAAGGGATCGTCAGCTTTGGGGCATAGGAGCCGAACAGCGGCGGCAGGCAGCCGGCGATGGCGCAATCCGCCCCCACCGCCTCGCGGGCCTCGACGGCGAGGTCGATGCCTGCCTTCTGCAACGGCTTGAACATCTCGCCCACCCCCTCGCGCGCCAGTCGCTCGGGCGTGGCCGCATAGGTGTTGATGGTGATGACGCGGGCGCCGGCGCGGATGAAATCGGCATGCAGGTCGCGCACGAGGTCCGGCTCGTCCATCAGCACGCGCGCCGACCAGAGCGGCGTCGGCGTGGCGCCGGAGCGGCGCAGCAGTTCCTGGCCCATGCCGCCGTCGGTGAGGATGATGGGGGTCATGCGCCCCTCCTGTTTTCAGTCATGATGCTCAAGCACCCCGTTCAGCCGCGGCGGTATGGTCGGCAATTGCATCGACGATGCGCGGCCAATCCCGTCGGTTCAACTCGTGTCCGGCTTCCTCGATCGTTACCATCGCGGAGTTCGGAAGCACGTCCGAAAGGCGTCTTCCGTGTGCATGGGACAGGATAGGGTCGTTCCGGCCATGGATAACCAGCGCCGGAACGTCGATACGCGACAGCTGGCCTCGAAAGCTCTCGCCTCCCGTCAGCATCTGGTGGTTCATCGCGCAACGAATATCGCGCGCACGGTCGAATTCGTGCTCAGCGAGCCGCCGCGCCGCTTCGGCGTCGAATGCTGACGTGGCCCCGGCGCTGATGCGAAAACTCTCGACAAAGAATGAGACGACGGATTCGCGATCCTGCCAGTCGAGCTCGGCCAACCGAGTAAAATGGGCGAGCAAACGCGGATCCAACTCGGGAAGCGATGGATCGTCCTCGTCGATGCGCGAGGAACTGATCGCGGTCAGCGACAGCACACGTTCGGGATGCCGCAGTGCCAGGATCTGCGCGATCATCCCACCAAGGGACATGCCCGCCACATGCGCGGCGGCAATTCCGTAGCCATCCATGATCGCGACCGCGTCTTCGGCCATGTCGTCAATCGAATAGGGCGGCTGTCCGGGTTCTCCCGTCGTCGAACGACCCGTATCGCGATTGTCGTATCGAATCACGAAGTGCCCCCTGTCGGCAAGCGCCTCGCACAATTCCTCGGGCCACCACAGCATCGAGGCGGTGGCCCCCATGATCAGGAGCAAGGGACGTCCCGCCTCATGACCGAAAGCCTCTGCCGCGAACTCGAGGCCACCTTGCGAGATGGTTTCTTGAATTCTTCGAGGATGCTGTGCGTGGCCCGACAAGTTCAATTCCTCAGCCTCTCGTTCCCAGCATCCCACAGCGGCCGGTCCTCCTGGACGGTGGCGGCGAAGCGGTCGCCGAAGATCTCGATTTCGATCGCCGTGCCCGGCACCGCCAGTTCGGCGCGCAGCATGCCGAGCGCGATCGACTTGTCCACCCGGTGGCCCCAGCCTCCTGACAGCGTTTCGCCGACGATGGCGCCGTCGTGCCAGAGCGTCGACATGTAGGGCGCGTCGCATTCGCCGGGCTGGTCGACGACCAGCGTCACGAAGCGCTTGGTCATGCCCCGCTGCTTCTCGGAGAGCAGCGCCGCCTTGCCGCGGAAATCGGGCTTGTCCCATTTGACGAAGCGCTCGAGCCCACCTTGCAGGACGGTGTAGTCGGTCGAAAGCTCCTGCTTCCAGGCGCGATAGCCCTTCTCGAGGCGCAGCGAATCGAGCGCGAACATGCCGAAGGGCTTCAGCCCGTGCGGCTGGCCGGCCGCCCACACCGCATCGAAGACGGCGGCGGTGTCGTCGACCTTGGTGTGCAGTTCCCAGCCGAGTTCGCCGGCGAAGGACACGCGGACAAGCTGCAGCCAGCGCCCTGCGATCTGGCACGACTGGTGCGTCAGCCAGGGCTTTCCGAGGTCGGCGTCGCAGACTTCGGCGAGGATCGCGCGGGATTTCGGCCCGGTCAGGATCTGGCAGGCGTAGTTCTCGGTGACATCCTGGAGTCCGATTTCAGTGTCTTGCGGCAGGTTCCTCGCCAGCCACTCGAAATCGTGCAGTTGCGCGACGGACGCCGTGATCAGGAAGAAGAAGTCCTCGGCGATGGTCATCACCGACATTTCGGTGACGATGCGGCCCTTGTCGTCGGCGAAATAGGCGAGGCCGATTCGGCCGGGCTTCGGCACCGTCCCCGTGATCTGCGTCGCCAGCCAGTCGCCCGCGCCCGGTCCCTGCAGGCGGAAGCGCGAGAAACCGGGCAGGTCGAGGATGCCGGCGGCGTCGCGCACCGCCAGGCATTCCTCGCGGATGCGCTTCTGCCAGGGCCCGTCGCGGCGAAAGGTCTGGGTGGCCTCCTCAGATGTGTCGTCGCCGGGCTGCGCGTACCAGGTCGCGCGCTCCCAGCCGTTGTAGGGGCCGAACTGGGCGCCGAGCGAAGCGATCCGGTCGTGGATCGGCGAAAGCTTGCGATTGCGCCCCGCCGGCCAGACATGGCGCGGGAAGTGTATCGCGTATTCGTGGCCATAGACCTCGAGCCCCTTGGCGACGGCATAGTCGGGCGCCGATGCGTAGGCGGTGAAGCGGCGCGGGTCGCAGGACCACATGTCCCACTCGGTTGCCCCCTCGGTGACCCACTCGGCCAGCACCTTGCCTGCGCCGCCGGCCTGGGCGATGCCGAAGGTGAAGACGCAGGCCTCGAAGGCGTTCGGCACGCCCGGCATCGGCCCGATCAGCGGGTTGCCGTCCGGCGCGTAGGGGATCGGTCCATTGATGACCTTCGACAGGCCGGCGGTGCCAAGGATTGGCACGCGCGCGACGGCGTCATTCAGGTACCATTCCAGCCGGTCGAGATCGTCAGGGAAGAGCTGGAACGAGAAGTCGTCCGGCATCGGGTCATCGGCGGTCGCCCAATGGGCGCGGCAATTGCGCTCGTAGGGGCCGAGGTTCATGCCGGCCTTCTCCTGCCGGAGATAATAGGAGGTGTCGACGTCTCGCAGCAGCGGCAGCTTGTGGCCGACCTCCTTCGTCCACGCGGCGAGCTCGGGGATCTCGTCGAAGAGGATGTACTGGTGGCTCATCACCATCATGGGGATGTCGCGGCCGAACATCCGCCCGACCTCCGCGGCGCGGTAGCCCGCCGCGTTGACCACGATTTCGCATCGGATATCGCCCTGTCCGGTTGAGACTATCCATTCGCCGTTCTCCCGGCGCACGCCCGTGACCGGGCAGAAACGGACGATGCGGGCGCCCATTTCGCGCGCGCCCTTGGCGAGCGCCTGGGTGAGCTGGGCGGGGTCGATGTCGCCGTCGGCGGGATCGTAGAGCGCGCCTTCGAGGTCGTGCGTCTCGATGAAGGGATAGTGTTGCTTGATCTCGTCTTGGCCGATCACGTCGAGCGACATGCCCTGGTAGCGCCCCATGCCCTTGGCGCGCTGGAACTCGCGCATCCGCTCCTTGCCGTGCGCCAGCCGGATGGATCCGGTGACATGGTAGTTCATCGGATAGTCGACCGCCTGCGCGAGCCCGCGATAGAGCTCGGCCGAATAGCGCTGCATGTTCATCAGCGACCAGGAGGACGAGAAGGTCGGCACATTGCCTGCGGCGTGCCAGGTCGAGCCCGAAGTGAGTTCGTTCTTTTCCAGAAGGACGCAGTCGGTCCAGCCGGCTTTCGCCAGGTGGTACAGCGAGGAAACGCCGACGGCGCCGCCGCCGATGATGACCACGCGGGCATGGGATGGCAGGTCAGACATACGGTTCTCCCGGGATGGAATTCATCAATAGACCGGCGGCGAAATGATCCAGACGACGACCGCGGGCTCCGAGCCGGGGTTGCGCCAGCGGAAGGGCTTTTCCTTGAAGCGGAAGCTGTCGCCGACGGCTAGCCGGTGCCATGTGCCGTCGATCTCGATGTCGAACCGTCCCGACACGACATAGCCGGCTTCTTCCGTCGGTCGCAACGAGGGCGCCTCGAGTCGAGCGCCGGGCGCGAATTCGGAGCGGACGAGCTCGAAGCTGCCGCCGAGATCGGGCGAGAGCAGTTCCTCGACGAGGCCTGTCTCGCTCGATCCAAGCGAGCGGCGGCGGCCGGCGCGCACCACCACGCCTTTTTCCGCCTCGGCGGGCGTATCGTGGGCGAAGAACAGGCCGAGAGGCACGCCGAAGGCCTGCGCGAAACGCTTCAGATCCTCCACCGAGGGCCGCGACAGGCCGCGCTCGACCTGGCTCAGCCAGCCGACCGAGCGATTCAGCCGCTGGCCGAGGTCGACGAGTGTCATGCGGCGCGACTTTCGCAGCGCACGCAGATTTCCGGCCAGCAAGACATCTCCCGCCCGCGTCACGCGAAGCCACCTCGTGAAAAAAACCTCTCGAATTTCATCATTGCGCTTGTCATGAAAAATTCAAGCAGAATTTCAGGCGATGTGTTAGGAGCCCCGGCAAATCCGGTATCTGCACCGGCGGCTCGGGGCGATTGGACCAATTGCATCCGATATGCCAAGGATGGTGCAAACGACGAGGGGACCTCGGCATGCTCGCTCCAGACAAACAGGCAGAGATGATCGACGAAGCGGAGATCGTGGACGCGGCGATCACGTCGCGCCGGTCCGTTCGCGCCTTCCTGCCCGATCCGGTGGACGACGAGACGATCCGCGACATCCTGCGCGTCGCGAGCCGGGCGCCATCGGGCACCAACATGCAGCCCTGGAAGGTCTGGGTGACGACGGGCGAGACCAAACAGAAGATCACGGATGCCATCCTTAACTCTGGGATCCGCGCGGAAAAGGCCAAGTGGGATGAGTACAAGTACTATCCCGACCAGTTTTTCGAACCGTACTACGGTCGCCGCCGCGCCGTGGGCTTCGCACTTTATGGCGCCCTCGGCATAGGCAAGCGTGACGTCGACCAGATGCGCGCCCAGCACGACCGCAACTTCGTCTTCTTCGATGCGCCCGTCGGCATGATCTTCACCATCGACCGTCGTCTCAACCACGGTTCCTGGATCGACCATGGCATGTTCCTCCAGTCGATCATGATCGCGGCGCGGGGCAGGGGGCTGCACACCTGTCCGCAGGCGGCGTTCGCGCCCTACCACAACCAGATCCGTCCGGTGCTGGGCATACCCGACGAGGAGATCGTGGTCTGCGGCATGGCCCTCGGCTACGAGGACACCTCGAAGCCCGAGAACAGCCTGCGCACCGAGCGTGTTCCGCTGGAAGAGTTCGTCACCTTCGCGAAATGACGGTCGTCCAGTCGGGCCTCTCGCCGGCTATGAGATATCCAGAAGCGCCGCGCGCAACCCGTCGGGGTCGTCGGTGCCCCGTTCCAGCGCGGCGTGGGTATCGCGCCAGATCGGCAGCGCCCTGACAAGCGTCTCGCGCCCCTCGTCCGTCAGCGTCAGCAGTTTGCCGCGCCGGTCGTTAGGGTCGGTACGGATGTTGATCAGACCGCGCCGCTCCAGCGTCTTCAGCGCTGCCGTCAGCGTCGTGCGGTCCATGGCGAGCAGGGCTGCGACCTCGCGCATGCGCGCCGATGCGGGACGGTTGAGCGACATCAGCATCGAGAATTGTCCGTTGGTCAGCCCGACCGGGCGAAAGGCTTCGTCGAAGAGCCGCGCCAGCGAACGCGCTGCCCGTTGGACATGGAGGCAGAGACACGCGTTCTTGACCTGCAACGTGACGTCGAACCCGACATATTCGCTATTTGAGGGCTTTGACATGCAGCTATAATGTTGATATCAACTTAAATGTCCAGTGTTTCCTTTCGGGGCGGCGGAAGCGGCTGGGTGTTTCTCGGAGAGGAGACCGTCCCGTTGGCAAAGCGCATACTCATCCTGATCGGCACCAAGAAGGGCCTGTTCGTCGCCGAGAGCGACGACAACCGCAAGAACTGGCGGCTGCGCGGTCCTTACTGCAACACCTGGCCGATCCACCACGCAATCCTCGATCCCGCGACGGGGGCGATACACGCCGCCGGCGGCAATGAGTGGTTCGGCCCGGCGGTTTGGAACTCGCGCGATCTCGGCGCGACCTGGACGCATTCCAGCGCCGGTCTTGCCTATGCCGAGGGAGAGGAGCCGATCTCGGCCGTCTGGAGCCTCGCGCCGGGCCATGACAGGACGCTTTACGCCGGCGTGCAGCCGGCCGGCCTGTTCCGCAGCGCAGATGGCGGCGAGAGTTGGACCCATGTGAACGGCCTGCGCGACCACCCGAGCCGGCCGCACTGGAACCCCGGCGGCGCTGGCCTGATCCTGCATTCGCTGGTACCCCATCCGAAGGATCCGAACCGCATCTGGGTCGGCATCTCGTCGGCCGGTGTGTTCGGGAGCGACGATGGCGGCGCGACCTGGGAACCACGCAACAAGGGCACGCGCGCCGACTACTTTCCCGAAGACCAGCGCTATCCCGAACTCGGCCAGTGCGTGCATTGCCTGGTGCTGGCGCCGGGAACCGACCAGTTGCTCTACCAGCAGAACCATTGCGGCATGTACCGGTCCGACGATGGCGGCCGCTCCTGGACCAGCATGGAGAACGGCCTGCCGTCGAGCTTCGGCTTTCCGGCGGCGGTCCACCCGCGCGATGCTGGTACCGTTTACCTGATCCCGCTCAACGGTGATTCCGCCGGTCGCTTCATGCCCGACGCCGCCACGGCCGTGTGGCGCACGCGCGACGGCGGCGGCACCTGGCAGCCGATGCGCGACGGCCTGCCGCAGGAAAACGCCTATTTCGGCGTGCTGCGCCAGGCAATGGCGGTGGATGCGATGGAGCCCGCCGGCGTCTATTTCGGAACCGGCAGCGGCGAGATCTATGCCAGCGCCGACGAGGGTGACAGCTGGACGCAGATCGTTGCCCACCTGCCGACGATCTCGTCGGTGGAAACCCACGTGTTGGATGCCTGAGCCATGGGCAGGCACGACGACATGTCGGGCGCGGCCGGCCGGGCATCGGCCGTCCGCGCCGCATTGCCGGTGACGGTGAAGCTTTCGCCCGTGCTCTGCGATCTCTTTCCGGGGTCGCGGCGCGAGGTTTCCATGGTGGTGGCGACGGTCGCCGAGATGATCGACGAACTCGATCGTCTCTGGCCCGGCATGGGCGACCGCATCCGCGATTCCCGCCCGGCGATCCGCAAGCACATGAACGTCTTCGTCGACGGCAGCCGAGCGAGCCTGAAGACGCCGCTCGCGCCGGGCGACGAGGTCTACGTGCTGACGGCCATCAGCGGCGGATGAAGCCGAACTCTCCTGGGGCGGGCGTTGCCGCTCGCCCGTCAAATCACCTCGCAGCCGACCTCCTCCGCCGAATGAAGGAGCAGCGTCCAGACCGAGCGGGCGAAGGAGCGGAAGACATACATGTCGAAGCGATCCGGCCCCGTGCGCTGGATCGCCGCCAGAATGTCGTGGTGCTGAGTGGCGCGGCCGGCGCCGATGGGGAGGGCAGCGAGCGAGAAGTCGATCGCGAACACCTTCGCCAGCACCCATTCGGCCTTCGGGCCGACGATGCGGATTGCCGTGCGGCCATGAGACAGATCCGTCACCGCGCCGTCCTTGACCCAGACGGCCGCCTTCAAGCGCTCGGCGAGGCCCTCGACCTGATCGACGACGAGGAACCGGCCCGGTGCGATGCCGAAGACGGATCGCGTGTCCATCACAACGCCGCCGCCCGCTCCATCGGGCAGCGTCAGCCCCGTCGCCACCTTGATCGCAGCCATGACGGCCTTCTCGCTTCCCGGAAAGGCGGCGGCCTGAACGATGGAGCCGGGTCGGGTCTCCGACAGGACGACTCCGGGTTCTCCGGCGAGACTGCCGTGGCGTCCGGGCTTCCATGCCGACCCGAGCGGCGAGAGCTGCTCAACCATGCATCCGGCTCCCTTCGGGATCGAAGAAATGGTGGCTGACGATCTCGACCGGCCCGAAGCGGCCGCGGATCGGA
>JBKBRJ010000026.1:0-55073 GCA_046292285.1 Mesorhizobium sp.
GCGAAGACCCCAGCTCTGCCACGGGATCAATGTCCCCAGGGGGCATCGGTCCTTCGCCCGCCACCGCAACCGGGAGTGTACCAGATGCGGACGGATTTGAGTTACAAGGGGGGCGCCGTAGAACGCCGACGTCAAACCCGGGAGAGACGCGGCATGCCTGACCGCTCCTTCCTGTCCTGGCCGTTCTTCGAGGAGCGCCACCGGGCGCATGCCGAGCGGCTGGAGGCCTGGTGCGAGGCAAACCTCCCAGTCGAGCATCACGACGTCGATGCCGCCTGCCGCACGCTGGTCGCCGCGCTGGGGCGCGATGGGTGGCTCGAGCCGACGGCGGTCGATCCCGCGTCCCCCGGCCCGCTCGACGTGCGCACGCTGTGCCTCACCCGCGAGACGCTGGCGCGGCATGACGGGCTCGCGGACTTCGCCTTCGCCATGCAGGGGCTCGGCACCGGCGCGATCAGCCTGTTCGGCTCGGCGGAGCAGCGGCGCTGGCTGGAGAAGACACGGCGGGGCGCGGCGATCTCGGCCTTCGCGCTGTCGGAGCCGCGATCGGGATCGGACGTCGCCAACATGGACATGACCGCCACGCGCGACGGCTCCGACTACGTGCTTTCCGGCGAGAAGACCTGGATCTCGAACGGCGGCATCGCCGACCTCTACACGGTGTTCGCCCGCACCGGCGAGGCGCCCGGCGCCAGGGGCCTGTCCTGCTTCCTGGTGCCGGCCGACGCGGCCGGCCTGACGGTGGCCGAACGGCTGGAGGTGATCGCGCCGCATCCGCTGGCGCGGCTTTCCTTCGAGGGCGTGCGCGTGCCCGCGTCGACGATGATCGGGCGGCCGGGCGACGGCTTCCGCATCGCCATGTCGGTGCTCGACGTGTTCCGCTCGACCGTCGGCGCGGCGGCGCTCGGTTTCGCCCGACGTGCGCTCGATGAATCGCTTTTGCGCGCCAACAGCCGGGAACTGTTCGGAAAACCGCTGTTCGACCTGCAGATGGTGCAGGGGCACCTCGCCGACATGGCGCTCGACGTCGACGCCTCGGCGCTGCTCGTCTACCGCGCCGCATGGACCAAGGATTCGGGTGCTGCGCGCGTGACGCGCGAGGCGGCGATGGCCAAGCTCCACGCCACCGACAGCGCCCAGTCGGTCATCGACAAGGCCGTCCAGATCCATGGCGGCGACGGCGTCCGCAAGGGGCACATCGTCGAGAGCCTGTACCGGGAGATCCGCGCGCTGCGCATCTACGAGGGCGCGTCCGACGTGCAGAAGGTGGTGATCGCAAGGCAGGTGATGGGGAGCATTGGAGCATGATCACGTTTGACGGTCGCATTCCTTCGCGCCCCCCTCTGTCCTGCCGGACATCTCCCCCACACGGGGGGAGATCGGCCGTCGCGTCGGCCTTCGCCAATCGCCAATGTCGCAAGGAAGGCGGCGGCGCCGCCGCTGCCGATCTCCCCCCCTTTGGGGGAGATGTCCAGCAGGACAGAGGGGGGCGCCGTGGAGTGCCGGCGCCCACAGGTGCCGTATTCGCCCGGACGCATCGCGCAGGAGTCCAGCCATGATCCTCGGACCCTCCGGCCACAGCGACACCTTCGCGCGCGACAACCTGCCCCCGGCCGACCAGTGGCCGGATCTGCTGCTCGACCGGTTCGACTATCCGGAATGGCTGAATGCCGGCGTCGAACTGACCGACAGGATGGTGGAGCGCGGCTTCGGCGACCACACGGCGCTGATCGGCAACGGACGAAGGCGCACCTACAAGGAACTGTCGGACTGGACCAACCGGCTCGCTCACGCGCTGGTGGAGGATTATGGCGTAAGGCCCGGGAACCGGATTCTGATCCGCGGTCCCAACAACCCGGCCGTCGTGGCCTGCTGGCTCGCCGCCACCAAGGCCGGGGCGGTGGTGGTCAACACCATGCCGATGCTGCGGGCGGGTGAACTCGCCAAGATCGTCGACAAGGCCGAGATCGCGCTGGCGCTCTGCGACACGCGGGCGCTGGACGAGATGGTGGCCTGCGCCAAGCAAAGCGCCTTCCTGAAGCAGGTGATCGGCTTCGACGGCACGGCCAACCACGACGCCGAACTCGACCGCGTCGCCCTCGACAAGCCGGTTCGCTTCGAGGCCGTCAGGACCGGCCGGGACGACGTCGCGCTGCTCGGCTTCACCTCGGGCACGACGGGCGTTCCGAAGGCGACGATGCATTTCCACCGCGACCTGCTGATCATCGCCGACGGCTATGCGAAGGAGGTGCTGGGCGTGACGCCGGACGACGTGTTCGTCGGCTCGCCGCCGCTCGCCTTCACCTTCGGGCTTGGAGGGCTCGCGATCTTCCCGCTGCGCTTCGGCGCGGCGGCGGCGCTGCTGGAGAACGCATCGCCGCCCAACATGGTCGAGATCATCGAGAAGTACCGCGCCACGATCACGTTCACCGCGCCGACCGCCTACCGCGCGATGCTGGCGGCCATGGACGAGGGCGCGGACCTCTCTTCGCTGCGCATCGCGGTGTCGGCCGGCGAAACGCTGCCCGGCCCGGTCTTCGAGGACTGGACGCGAAAGACGGGCAAGCCGATCCTCGACGGCATCGGCGCGACCGAGATGCTGCATATCTTCATCTCGAACCGGCTCGACGACCGGCATCCGGCGACGACAGGCCGGCCGGTGACGGGCTACGAGGCGCGGATCGTCGACGGGAACATGAACGAGGTTCCGCGCGGCACGATCGGCAAGCTCGCGGTGCGCGGCCCGACCGGCTGCCGCTACCTCGCCGACGACCGCCAGACCGACTATGTCAGGGACGGCTGGAACATCACCGGCGACGCCTTCCTCCAGGACGAGGAGGGCCGGTTCCATTTCGCCGCTCGCGCCGACGACCTGATCGTTTCGGCCGGCTACAACATCGCCGGGCCGGAGGTGGAGGCGGCGCTGCTGTCGCATCCCGACGTGCTGGAATGCGCGGTGATCGGCGTCGCCGACGAGGCGCGCGGCCAGATCGTCCAGGCGCATGTGGTTCTGGTGCAGGGCCGCGCGGCGGACGAGGCGACCGCCAAGCAGCTCCAGGATCACGTCAAGGCCGTCATCGCCCCGTTCAAGTATCCCCGCTCCGTGATCTTCGCCGACGCCCTGCCGAAGACGCAGACGGGCAAGATCCAGAGATTCCGGCTGCGCGAGACCGCATCATGACCGACTTCGACAGGACACGCGCCGCCTTCGAGCTTCCCGACGGGATCGTCTATCTCGACGGCAACTCGCTTGGACCCCTGCCCCGCGCCGCCCGCGAACGCGTGGCGCGCGAGGTGGAGCAGTCGTGGGGCCGGATGCTGATCCGAGGCTGGAACGAGGCCGGCTGGATGGACCTTCCCGAAACCGTCGGCAACAAGATCGGCCGGCTGATCGGCGCGCCGGAGGGCTCGGTGGTGGCCGGCGATTCGACCTCGGTGAATCTTTTCAAGGCGCTGACGGCGGCTCTTTGGCTTTCGGGCGAGCGCCGGATCGTGCTGTCGGACAGCGGCAACTTCCCGACCGACCTCTACGTGGCGCAGCAGGCGCTGGCATCGCTCGGCCGCGGCCATACGCTGAAGATCGTCGCGCCGGAGGAGGTCGAGGGCGCGATCGACGAGACGGTGGCGGTGCTGATGCTGACGCAGGTCGACTATCGCAGCGGCCGCCTGCACGACATGGCGGCCCTGACCGCGAAGGCGCACGCCGCCGGCGCGATCACCGTGTGGGACCTCGCCCATTCGGCCGGCGCGCTGCCCGTCGACCTTGCGGGTGCGGGCGCCGATTTCGCCATCGGCTGCGGCTACAAGTACCTCAACGGCGGCCCCGGCGCGCCGGCCTTCATCCATGTCCGCCCGGACCACGCCGAGCGGGTTTCGCCGGCGCTGGCCGGCTGGATGGGCCACGCCGCGCCCTTCGCCTTCGACCTCGGCTACGAGCCCGCCGCCGGCGTCAACCGGATGCGGGTCGGGACGCCGCCGATTCTGTCGATGGCCGCGCTCGACGCCGCGCTCGACGTCTGGCACGGCGTCCCGATGGCCGACGTGCGGGCGCGCTCGATCGTGCTGTCCGAGACCTTCATCGCGGAGGTGGAGGCGCGGTGCCCGGACCTCGTGCTGGCCTCGCCGCGCGATCCGCACCTGCGCGGCAGCCAGGTGTCCTTCGCCTTCCCGGAGGGCTATGCCGCCATGCAGGCCGCGATCGCCCATGGCGTGATCGGCGACTTCCGCGCCCCCGACATCATGCGCTTCGGCTTCACGCCGCTCTATGTCGGCGTCGACGACGTGGTGCGCGCCGCCGCGACGCTCGAACGGGTGATGCGCGGGAAGCTGTGGGATCGAGCGGAATTCAGGCAGCGGGCCAAGGTCACATGAGCGCTCAGCACGACCCCTCGACGGAAGGCGCGGTGACGGATTTCGCCCGGCGGATGTCCTATTCGGACTACCTGAAGCTCGACGGCATCCTTGCCGCCCAGGCGCCGCTGTCGTCCTCGCCCGACGAGATGCTGTTCATCATCCAGCACCAGACGTCGGAGCTCTGGATGAAGCTCGCGATCCACGAACTGACGGCGGCGATGGCGGCCATCGCGCGCGACGACCTGCGCCCGGCCTTCAAGATGCTGACGCGGGTGGCGCGCATCTTCGAGCAGCTGAACGGCGCCTGGGACGTGCTGCGCACCATGACGCCCAGCGAATACACGCGGTTCCGCGCCGCGCTCGGCCAGTCGTCGGGCTTCCAGTCGTGGCAGTACCGGGCGATCGAGTTCCTGGCCGGCAACCGCAACCTCGCGATGCTGAAGCCGCACGGGCACGACGCGACGACGACCGCCTTCCTCGAGGGCATCCTCGCGCGGCCGAGCCTCTACGACGAGGCGATCCGGCTCCTCGTCCGCGAGGGCTTCGATCTCTCGGGCGAGGCCGAACGCGCGGACTGGCGCGAGCAGCGGGTGGCCAGCGATCGGGTGATGGGCGCGTGGAAGGCGGTCTACCAGGACCCGGAGCGGTACTGGGCGCTCTACGAACTCGCCGAGAAGCTGGTCGATTTCGAGGATTACTTCCGCCGCTGGCGCTTCAACCACGTGACGACGGTGGAGCGGATCATCGGGCTGAAGCGCGGTACCGGCGGCACCGGCGGCGTATCCTACCTGCGGCGGATGCTGGAGGTGGAACTCTTCCCGGAATTGTGGAAAGTCAGGACGGAACTTTGAGCGGCGGCAAGCCGCCGAAGCAGGGAATGCCGGACAAACGTCGCGCAAGGCGGCACCCGGTCGAAAGCCAGAGGGCAAGAAAAGGGAGACTGACCATGAAGAAGATCATTGCGGCGGGGTTGATGGGCCTCGCCATGAGCGTGAGCGGACTGGCCTTCGCGGAGCCGGTGAAGATCGGCATGATCACCACGCTTTCGGGCGGCGGGGCCGGCCTCGGCATCGACGTGCGCGACGCCTTCGCGCTCGCCATGAAGCAGGCGAACAATCCCAACGTGACGGTCGTCACCGAGGACGACGCGATGAAGCCCGAGATCGCCGTCCAGATCGCCGACAAGATGATCCAGAGCGAGAAGGTCGACATCCTGACCGGCATCATCTGGTCGAACCTCGCCATGGCCGTCGTGCCGAGCGTCACCGGCCAGGGCATCATCTACATCTCGCCAAACGCCGGTCCCTCGCCGCTGGCAGGCGCCAACTGCAGCCCCAACTACTTCAACGTCGCCTACCAGAACGACAATTTCCACGAGGCGATGGGCGAGTACGCCAACAAGGACTACAAGAAGGTGTTCATCCTGGCGCCGAACTATCCGGCCGGCAAGGATTCGCTGACCGGCTTCAAGCGCTTCTACAAGGGGGAACTGGCCGGCGAGGTCTACACGCAGCTCGGCCAGACGGACTACGCCGCCGAGATCGCCCAGATCCGCGCCTCGGGCGCCGACGCGGTGTTCTTCTTCCTGCCGGGCGGCATGGGCATCGCCTTCACCAAGCAGTGGGCGCAGTCGGGCGTCGACCTGCCGCTGATGGGCCCGGCCTTCTCCTTCAGCCAGGACGTGCTGCCGGCGATCGGCGACGCCGCGCTCGGCGTCAAGAACTCAGCCTCCTGGTCGCCGGACCTCGACAACGAGGCCAACAAGGCCTTCGTCGCGGCCTTCCAGGCCGAGTACAACCGCCTGCCGTCGGTCTACGCCGCGCAGGCCTACGACACGGCGAACCTGATCCTGTCGGCCATGGGCAAGGCCAGCATCACCGACAAGGACGCCTTCAAGGCGGCGCTCAAGGAAGCGGACTTCGCCTCGGTGCGCGGCTCCTTCAAGTTCAACACCAACCAGCACCCGATCCAGAACATCTACGTGCGCGAGGTGGTGAAGGTGGACGGCGTCCTGACCAACAGGATCATCGGCACCGCCTTCGAGAACCACGAGGACGCCTACGCCAAGGACTGTAAGATGTAGGAAAACGCAAAGAAGCACCCCCTCGCCGGTTCGCTTCGCGAACCCCCTCTCCCCCCGCCCGGGGGAGAGGAAGCGTCAAACGCCGGAGCCGCGGTCCCTCGCCCCCACGCGTGGGTAGAGGCGCCTGGCACGGTGGCGAGGGGGACTTTTCGACCTCCCTGACGCCCGGAAACCGATTTGCAAACCGCCCTCCTCATCGAGCAGATCCTCAACGGCCTGCAGTTCGGCGTCATGCTGTTTTTGATGGCGGCCGGGCTGACGCTGATCTTCGGCGTCATGGGGCTGATCAACCTCGCCCACGGCTCGCTCTACATGGTCGGCGCGTTCGCCTGCGCGACCGTGGCGGCCGCGACCGGCTCGTTCTGGCTCGGGCTCGTGGCGAGCCTCGCGGCGGCGGCCGCGGCCGGCGCGCTGGTGGAGGTGACGGTGATCCGCCGGCTCTACGAGCGCGACCATCTCGACCAGGTGCTCGCCACCTTCGCGCTGATCCTGATCTTCTCGGAGGGAACCCGCTGGATCTTCGGATCGATCCCGCTCTATCTCAACATCCCGCCGCTGCTGGCCGGCGCGATCCCGCTGCCGGGCGGCTCGGCCTATCCGCTCTACCGCGTGGCGATCATCGGCGTCGGGATCGCGGTGGCTGTCGGACTGCACCTGCTCATCACGCGCACCCGGCTCGGCATGCGCATCCGCGCCGGCGAAAGCGACCGCGAGATGATCGGCGCGCTCGGCGTCGACATCCGCACGCTCTACACGGTCGTCTTCGCCCTCGGCGCGGCGCTGGCGGGGCTCGCGGGCGCGATGGTCGGCGCGCTGCAATCGGTGCAGGTGGGCATGGGCGAGCCGGTGCTGATCCTCGCCTTCGTCGTCATCGTCATCGGCGGCATCGGCTCGATCCATGGCGCGCTGGTCGGCGCGCTGCTGGTCGGGCTGATCGACACGCTCGGGCGCTTCCTGCTGCCCATCGCGCTCGCAGCCTTCATGGGCCCGTCGGCGGCGGCCAGCATCGGCGCCTCGGTCGCCTCGATGCTGATCTATGTCTTCATGGCGCTGGTGCTGGCGATCCGCCCGCGCGGCCTGTTTGCCGCGGCCGGCTGAGGATGCGCCCGTGACCCGCGAAACCCTTCTCAGCCTCGCCGTGGTGCTCGCGCTCCTTGCCATCCCGCTGTGGGCGACGGCGGCGGGCGAAACCTTCTACGTCACGCTCGCCACCCGCATGGCGATCCTGGCGCTGGCGGCCGTGGGCCTCAACATCGCGCTCGGGCTGGGCGGGCTCGTCTCGTTCGGCCATGCGGCGTTCTTCGGCATCGGCGGATACGCGGCCGGCATCCTCGCCAGCCATGCCTTCAACATGGAGCCGCTGCCCTTCGGGCTGGCCGGCACGAATTCCATGCCCGTGATCTGGGCCGTCGCGATCGTCGCGTCGGGGCTCGTCGCCCTGGCGATCGGCGCGATCAGCCTGCGGACCGCCGGCGTCTACTTCATCATGATCACGCTCGCCTTCGCGCAGATGATCTTCTATTTCGCCATCTCCTGGCCGGCCTATGGCGGCGAGGACGGGTTGTCGATCTTCGTGCGCAACCAGTTTCCGGGCGTGAACACGCTGAACGGGCTCACCTTCTTCCTGATCTGTTTTTCCCTGCTCCTGGCCGGCCTGGCGCTGTTTTCCCTGTTGCGCGCCTCGCGCTTCGGCGCGGCCCTGCAGGCGGCGCGGCAGAACGAGCGGCGGCTCGCCACCGTCGGCATCGCGCCCTACCGCATCCGGCTCGCGGCCTTCGTCATCTCGGCGATGATGACGGGACTGGCCGGCGCGCTGTTTGCGGACCTCAACCGCTTCGTCAGTCCCTCGATGCTGTCGTGGCACATGTCGGGCGAACTGATCGTGCTCATCATCCTCGGCGGCGTCGGTCGCCTGGCCGGGCCCGTGGCGGGCGCGATGCTCTACGTGGCGCTGGAATATTTCCTCGGCGGCATAACCGAGCGCTGGCAGCTGTTCCTCGGCCTGCTGCTGCTCGCCGTCGTGCTGTTCGCGCGCGGCGGGATCGTCGGGCTTCTGGCCGGAAAGGCGCGCCATGGCTGAGCCTATCCTTCAACTCCTGAACCTCACCAAGACCTTCGGCGCGCTGAAGGCGACCGACGACGTCTCGCTCGACCTGAAGCCGGGCGAGATCCACGCGCTGATCGGGCCGAACGGCGCGGGCAAGTCGACGCTGATCCACCAGATCGCCGGCAGCCTGCGCCCCGACACCGGGTCGATCCGCTTCCTCGGCCGCGACGTCGGCGCGCTCGGCGTTCCCGAGCGCGCGCGGATGGGGCTTGGCCGGACGTTCCAGATCTCGTCGCTGACGCCGGAATTCTCGGCGCTGCGCAACGTCATGCTGGCCGTGCAGGCGCGGCAGGGCACGAGCTTCCGCTTCTTTCGGCCGGTGATGCGCGACCGCTCGCTGACGGAACCGGCGATGGCTATGCTGGAACGCGTCGGCCTCGCCGACCGCGCCGCGATCCCCGCCGCCGAGCTTTCGCATGGCGAGCGGAGGCAGCTCGAGATCGCCATCGCGCTCGCGCTGGACACGAAGGCCTTCCTGCTCGACGAGCCGATGGCCGGCATGGATCCGGAGGGCTCGAAGACGCTGACCGGCTTTCTCGACGAATTGCGCGGCGAGGCGCCGATCCTGCTCGTGGAGCACGACATGGACGCCGTCTTCGCGCTGGCCGACCGGATTTCGGTGCTGGTCTACGGCAAGGTGATCGCGACGGGCAGCGTCACGGAGATCCGCAACGACGCGGAAGTGCGCCGCGCCTATCTCGGCGAGGAGGCGTGATGGACTTCGGCACGCCCTCGGCTCGCGCCAAGTACCCCCTCACCGTCCCTTCGGGCCACCTCTCCCCCTGCCCGGGGGAGAGGAAACGCCAGTCGCCTAAGCTGTCGCTCAACGCAACTGGACACATAGAAACTCTTCAAATCGGGTGCGGACGGCGCGGTAGCGTTTCCTCTCCCCCGGACAGGGGGAGAGGTGGCTCGCGAAGCAAGACGGTGAGGGGGTGCTTCCGAACCATCTGCGCCGAAACACAGACCGAGCATCACAAGGCTCCCTTCCCCATTCGATCTCGAAAAACCACCGGAGCCCCCCATGCTCCTTGAAGTCTCCAGCATCGAGACCTTCTATGGCGCCAGCCAGGCGCTGTTCGGCGTCGACCTTTCCGTGGCGGAGGGCGAGGTCGTGGCGCTGATGGGGCGCAACGGCATGGGCAAGACGACGACGATCCGCTCGATCTGCCGGCTCAACCCGCCGCGCAAGGGCCGGATCGCGTTTGGCGGCCGCGACACCGCCGGCCTGCGCGCCTTCCGCGTGGCGCGGCTCGGCATCGGCCTCGTGCCGGAAGGCCGCCGCTGCTTCCCGAACCTGACCGTGCGCGAGAACCTCGTCGCCGCCGCGCGGCCGGGCCGCTGGACGCTGGCGCGCATCGAGGCGCTGTTTCCGCGGCTGGCCGAGCGTCGCGACCAGTTCGCATCGACGCTGTCGGGCGGCGAGCAGCAGATGCTGGCGATCGGCCGCGCGCTGATGACCAACCCACGCCTCCTGATCCTCGACGAGGCGACGGAGGGACTGGCGCCCGTCATCCGGCGCGACATCTGGGACTCGATCCGGACGCTGAAGGCGGAGGGCCAGTCGATCCTCGTCGTCGACAAGACGATGGCCGAGCTTCTGCCGGTGGCCGACCGCTGCACCATCATCGAGAAGGGCCGCACGGCCTGGACCGGCATTCCCGCCGAGCTGACCGACGACATTCGCGACCGGCTTCTCGGCGTCTGACTGGAGGAAACCCAATGGCGAACACGCCCGAAATCCGGGAACTGCACCCGTCGCACTGGAAGCCGGCCAGGGGCTATGCCAACGGCATGCTGGCCGAAGGACGCACCGTCTGGGTCGGCGGGCAGATCGGCTGGAACGGCCAGCAGGAGTTCGAGACCGACGACTTCGTCGGGCAGGTCCGCCAGGCGCTGGAGAACATCGTGGCCGTGCTGGCGGAAGCGGGCGCGGAGCCGCGCCACGTCGTCCGGCTGACCTGGTTCGTCACCGACAAGGCGGAGTATCTCGCCCGCCTGCCCGAGATCGGCCAGGCCTACCGCGCGGTGATGGGCAAGCACTTTCCGGCGATGACCATGGTGCAGGTGGTGGCGCTGATTGAGGACCGCGCCAAGGTGGAGATCGAGGCGACGGCGGTTCTGCCGGGCTGAGACTTGGCGCTCCCGCGATCACCCCACCCCCACGTATCCTTGCAAATTTAAAATCTGACTTTAAATATGCAAGGATGTTGAAACGAACGCAACTGGATCGGGTGACGGCGGCACTAGGTGCGCGGGCAGCGGTGGCACTGCTGGGTCCGCGCCAAGTAGGAAAAACGACACTCGCACTGGACATCGCGACCCGGATACCGGCGGTGTATCTTGATCTGGAACGTCCATCGGACCTCGCAAGATTGCAGGATGCCGACCGCTACTTCGAGACCGTCTCCGACAAGCTGATCATCCTCGACGAGATCCAGCGCTTGCCAGAGCTGTTTCCGATCATGCGAAGCCGCATCGATATCAATCGGCGTCATGGGCGCCGGGCGGGGCAGTTCCTGCTCCTAGGCTCGGCCACGAATGAACTTCTCAGCCAGGCCTCCGAGTCTTTGGCCGGCCGGATCACGTATATCGAACTTTCGCCACTGAATGTGCTGGAAGTGGGCGCCGAGCACCTCGACAAGCTCTGGTCGTTGGGCGGCTTCCCGGACGCCTTTCTTGATCCGGACGGGAGTTTCGAGTGGCGACAGGACCTCATCCGTACGTACCTGGAGCGTGACATCCCGGCACTGGGTCCACGAATCTCGGCGACCGCGCTGCGCCGTTTCTGGACAATGCTTGCGCACCATCAAGGACAGCTTTTCAACGCGTCACAGTTCGCGGGTTCTCTCGGGGTGACCAGCCCGACTACCAACAGCTACCTTGATCTGATGGTGGACATCATGCTCGTGCGCCGATTGTACCCATGGTTCGAAAACGTCGGGAAACGACTCATAAAGAGCCCCAAGACCTATGTTCGCGACAGCGGACTTCTCCACGCCCTGCTTGGCCTGGAAAATTACGACGATGTCCTCGGCCATCCGGTGGCCGGCGGGAGCTGGGAAGGATTTGTGATCGAAAATCTACTCGCGGTCGCTCCCAAGGCAACCCAACCCTTCTTCTATCGTACCAGCGCGGGAGCGGAGATCGATCTGCTGCTACGCTTCGGAAAAGAACTCTGGGCCGTGGAGGTCAAGCGAAGCAGCGCGCCTGTACTCACCAAAGGTTTCTTCCACGCATGCGATGACGTCAAGCCCACGGCTCGCTTTGTGGTCCACGCCGGGCAAGACACCTTCCCTCTTCGTGCCGAGGTCACGGCCCTTCCGCTTCCCAACCTCATGACCCGCCTTCGCGCGATCGGTTGATCGATACCCGACTGGCCCAACATCGGTTCATCCGCGCGGGCTTGCGGCGGGCGGTCCACTTTGCCACACACGCCGCATGAACAACCAAGCCTCCCTGCCGAAAGCAGCCCTCTGGATGGGCGGCTGGCTCGCCCTGATGCTGACCATGACGGTGGCGGGGCGCGAGGCCACGCGCAACCTCGACCTGTTCCAGATCATGGTCATGCGCTCGGCGATCGGGCTGGTGATGCTGATGCCGCTGGTCATGCTGGCGGGGGGCCTTTCATCCGTGCGGACCACGGCGCTCGGCCAGCATGTCGGGCGCAACGCCGTGCACTACGGCGGACAGTACATTTGGCTTTACGCCCTGACGCTCATTCCCATCGCGCAACTGATCTCGATCGAGTTCACGATGCCGATCTGGACGGCGATCCTGGCCGCCATCTTCCTCGGCGAAAGGATCGGCTGGCGGAAGGCCGCGTCCATCGCGCTCGGGCTGGCCGGCGTGGCCGTCATCGTGCGGCCGGGCGTGGACACGGTGAACGTCGGCCAGCTTCTCGCGCTCACCTCCGCCGTGGCCTTCGCGATCTCGGTGATCATGGTGAAGGCGCTGACCAGGCGCGACAGCGTCACCACGATCATCTTCTGGATGCTGGTCATCCAGACCGTGCTCGGGCTCGTGCCCGCCCTCCTCGTCTGGAGGATGCCGACGGCGGCCGACTGGCCGTGGGTCCTGCTCGTCGCCTTCTGCGGCACCTTCTCGCACTACTGCATGGCGCGCGCGATGGTGCACGCCGAGGCGACCATCGTCGTGCCGATGGACTTTCTGCGCGTGCCGCTCGCCGCCGTGGTCGGCTACCTCGTCTATGCCGAGGCGATCGATGTCTACACGGCGCTCGGCGCGGGGCTGATCCTGTTTGGCAACCTGCTCAACCTGCGACGGGGCGGCACCGCCCGCATCCCGCCGAAATAGCCACGACGGGGTGGGGAAAAGGCCGGAAAGAGGGCAATTCGCCCGGCTTTTCCTTGTCAAGCGCGTCCGCGCCAGTCTATCACCGGCCAAAGATCGGGATCGCAGAAGCGGCGCAGCAAGCGCCCATCCGGTCGAAGGGAGTCCGGCAACCGCATGCCGACCATCATCGACGTTCAGGACGTGTCGAAGCGCTTCGGCAACGTCCTCGCCGTGAACCATTGCTCGCTTTCGGTCGAGAAGGGATCGATCACGGGCCTGATCGGCCCCAACGGCGCGGGCAAGACGACGCTGTTCAACATGGTGGCGGGAGCCTTTCCCCCCTCCTCCGGCCGCATCCTGCTCAACGGCGAGGACGTGACGGGCCTGAAGGCGCACGAACTCTTCGGGCGCGGCCTGCTTAGGACCTTCCAGATAGCGCAGGAATTCTCGCACATGACCGCGCTGGAGAACCTGATGATGGTGCCGGCCGGCCAGCGCGGCGAAAGCCTGTTTTCGGCCTGCTTCCGTCGCGGCGCGGTGATGGCTCAGGAGGCGGAGGTGCGCCGTCGCGCCGAGGAGGTGATCGAGACGATCCGCCTCGGCCACGTGAAGAACGAGATCGCAGGCAATCTCTCCGGCGGCCAGAAGAAACTGCTGGAACTCGGCCGCGTGATGATGACGAAGCCCCGCGTCGTGCTGCTCGACGAGATCGCGGCGGGCGTCAACCGCACGCTGCTCAACGACCTTGCTGCCGTCGTGCAGCGGCTTAACCGCGAGGAAGGGCTGACCTTCTTCGTCATCGAGCACGACATGGACCTGATCGCGCGGCTGTGCGACCCGGTGATCGTGATGGCGGCGGGCAGCGTCATGATGCAGGGGCCGATGTCGCAGATCCGCAACGACCCCGAGGTGATCGAGGCCTATTTCGGCGGCGCGCCCGTCGCGGAGGCGCACTGATGCCGCTGCTGGAGATGACGAACATCCACGGCGGCTACGGCGGCGCCAACATCCTGAACGGCGTGTCGATCGCGATCGACGCCGACCAGATCGGCGTCATCGTCGGCCCCAACGGCGCGGGCAAGTCGACGACGCTGAAGGCGCTGTTCGGGTTGCTCAAGGTGAGCGAGGGCAGCGTCGTCTTCGACGGCCGGACGATCACCAACATGGCGCCGGAAAGGCTGGTGCTCGAAGGCCTGTCCTACGTGCCGCAGGAGTTCAACGTCTTCCCGACCATGTCGGTGGAGGAGAACCTGGAAATGGGCGCCTATGTGCGCCGGGATTCCTTCCGCCACCTGATCGACCAGGTCTACGGGTTCTTCCCCCCGCTGAAGGACAAGCGCCGCCAGCCGGCGGGCGAACTGTCGGGCGGCCAGCGCCAGATGGTGGCGATCGGCCGGGCGCTGATGACGGAGCCGCGGCTGCTTCTGCTCGACGAGCCGACGGCGGGGCTGTCGCCTCGCTACATGGGCGAGATCTTCGACCGGATCATCGCGGTCAACAAGGCCGGCGTCGGCATCCTGATGGTCGAGCAGAACGCACGCCAGGCGCTCGCGCTGGCGCACCGCGGCTTCGTGCTCGCCGGCGGCCAGAACCGCTTCACCGGCACCGGCGCGGAACTGCTCGCCGATCCCGAAGTGGCGAAAAGCTTTCTTGGCGGGGGAGACGACCATGCCTGAGGCCGGCCTGCTTGCCATCCTGCCGATGAACGAGATCGTGTTCTTCCTGAACAAGGTCGTCATCGCCGGGCTTATCGTCGGCTCGGTCTATGCGCTCGGCGCCGTCGGCGTGACGCTGATCTTCGGCATCCTGCGCTTCGCCCATTTCCCGCACGGCGACATGATGACGGCCGGCGCCTTCGTCGCGCTCGTCCTGCTCTGGATGTTCCCCGGCGCGGGCGCCGCCGTCGGCCTGCCGACCGCCTTCGTGCTGATGCCTATCGCGATGGCGGTCACCGCCCTCCTCGCCGTCGGGCTCGACCGGATGTTCTACCGGCCGATGCGCAATGCGGGCGTAAAGCCGGTCGTCATGGTGATGACGTCGATCGGCGTGATGCTGATGATGCAGGGCCTGCTGCGGCTGTTTGCCGGCACCGGCACGCGCCAGCTCTATTCCGACACCGACGACAAGGACATCTACCGGATCCCGTTCGGCGGGCGCGACCTGGTGATCACCGAGCCGCAACTGCTGCTCTTCGTCACGACGATCGTCGCGGTGGTGGCGCTGCATCTGTTCCTGACCCGCTCGCGCATGGGCAAGGCGATGCGGGCGGTCTCCGACAATCCGGACCTGGCGCGCGTCTCGGGCATCTCGATCGACCACGTGGTGCGCGCTACCTGGCTGATCGCGGGCGCGCTGGCGGCAGCGGGCGGGACACTGCTTGCGCTCGACGTGACGCTGAAGCCGGATCTCTCCTACAACATCATCCTGCCGATCTTCGCGGCCGCGATCGTGGGCGGCGTCGGCCAGCCCTATGGCGCCATCGCCGGCGGGCTGCTCGTCGGCTTCAGCGAGACGCTGGCGGTGTTCAACTGGTCGGTGCTGCTGCGGCCCCTGAAGCCGCTGCTGCCCGAGTTCATCGAGATCCCGGCCAAGCTCGCCTTCGTGCCGACCGAGTACAAGATCGTGGTGCCCTTCTTCATCCTGGTCGCGGTCCTGATCTGGCGGCCGACCGGCATCTTCAAGGGGAGGGTCAACAAATGAGCCCGTCGCTCCGCGAAACCGGCCTCTTCGTCGTCCTCGCCCTCCTCGTCGCCGGAATCTTCGCCTGGCTCGGCGCCGCCTATGGCGTGCGCATGCTGACGGAAGCCGCCTGCTACGCCATCATCGCGCTCGGCCTCACCATCCAGTGGGGCTATGCCGGCCTGTTCAACGTCGGCCTGATGGGTTTCGTGGCGATCGCCGCTTTCACCACGGTGCTCGTCTCCTATCCGGTCAACGGCGTTTTCTGGGCCGGCGACGGGCCGGCCATGCTCGGCAAGGTCGCGCTGACGCTGGCGATCGGCATTGCGGTCACCTTCCTCGTCTCGCGCGCCACCCGCATCGGCGTCCCGAAGGGGCTGCGCACGGCGCTGACGCTCGTCGCCGCCGCCATCACCTATCTCGCCGTGCAGGGCCAGCTCGATCCGGCCGCCACGCTGATCGAACGCGAGGCGGGCTTCGTCGGCGGGCTCGGGCTGCCGGTCTGGATGGGCTGGGCGGCGGGCGGACTCGTGGCCGGCCTGCTCGGCTGGGCGATGGGCCGCATCACGCTCGGGCTGAGGGCCGACTACATGGCGATCGCCACGCTCGGCATCGCCGAGATCGTCAAGGCGTTCCTCAAGAACGCCGACTGGCTGACGCGCGGCACGCTGACCGTCTCGCCCCTGCCCTGGCCGGTGCCGACGCCCCAGGAACTCGGCTTCGTCGCCTCGCGCTCGGCCTACCTGGCGGTGACGGCGGTGATGATCGTCGTGCTCTACGTTCTCCTCGAGCGCGCCTGGCATTCGCCCTGGGGCCGCATGATGCGCGCGATCCGCGACAACGAGGTCTCGGCGGCGGCGATGGGCAAAGACATCAACCGTCGGCGGCTGGAGATGTTCGTCGTCGGCAATGTCATCATCGGCCTCGGCGGGGCCGCGCTGATCACCTTCACGACGATCTTCGACCCCTCGGCCTTCGCGCCGCTCAACCACACCTTCCTGATCTGGGTGATGGTGATCCTGGGCGGGGCCGGCAACAACCTCGGCGCCATCTTCGGCGCGCTGCTCGTCTACGTGATCTGGATCATGTCGGAGCCGGTGGCGCTGTTCCTGTTCATGAGCGCGGAGCAATGGGGCGAGAAACTGTTCGGATGGGAAGCGCCGTCCGACCTGCACACCCGAGCCCTGCAGATGCGCGTCTTCGTCATCGGCCTGACGATCACGCTCGTTCTGCGTTTCGCGCCGAAGGGGCTGCTTCCGGAGAAAGTGGTGAAGTACGACTGACGCCCCGCGTCGGCCTTCAGGCCGGCTCGTCCTCCCCGCGCAGGCGGGCGACCTGTGCCACGACGATCATCTCGATGACGTCGAACGGAACATCGGCCGAGAGCGGAAAGCGGACCGCGTCCTTCCAGTCGCGCCAGGGCGCGACCTTCTCCTCGAATTCGGCCGGGCCGCGATAGACCGGATAGAGGCCGACATGCTTCTTCCAGGCGGCATAGTAGACGATGCTCGCGCCGTCGAGCAGCGCCGTCGGCATGCCGTAGCGGATCGCCTCCTGCGCGCCGGGAGCGACGCTCGCGATCAGTTCCCTGATGCGGCCCATGATCGAGCGTGGAAGCTCCGGAAGCGTTTCCAGATAAGTGTCTATGGAGTCTATCGTCTCTGCCATGGTCATGCCCCGATCACGGTGGCCGGATCATAAGCAGGTCTGCGCCGGAACGTCCATCCACAGGTTGCGCGAGGGCGTTTCCGCTGGGGTATCGTCGGGCGCGGCAAAGCCCGGCGGGCGGAACACAGAAAGGCCCGGGCGTCGCCGCCCGGGCCTGCCATGTCTCGCGGGAATGGCGGAGCCTTACTTGACCTCGCCGACTTCCTTGAAGCCCTTGCCCTCGACGACCATCTCGATGATGACGCCCGGAACGTCTCCGGCCTCGTCGAACTCCTGCGCGCCCGAGGCGCCCTCGTAGTTAATGTCGACGCCGTCGGCGATCAACTTCTTCGCCTTCTCCCACTCGCCCGGATAGATCGGCTCGCCCGGCGCGCTGGCGACGGCGCGAAGCGCCGCGCTCAGGCCCTCGCGGGCGGCCGAACCGTTCTTCTCGATCGCGAGCGCGAGCAGGAAGGCGGCGTCATAGGCCTGCGGGCCGAAGGAGGCGTTCGGATCGATGCCGCCCGCCTTGGCGAGGTCGGCGTAGAGCGCCGTGCCCGGCGTCTCCGCGCGGCCGATCTTGGTGCCGATGAAGCCGTCGAGCTTGCCCTCGCCGATCGCCGTGACGAGGCTGTCGCCGACCATGCCGTCGCCGCCGGCGAAGCTGGCGAAATCGCCGCTTTCCAGCGCCTGGCGGATGATGGTCTGGCCCGAGCCGTCGACATAGGCGAGAACGACCAGCATGTCGGCGCCCGACGATGCCAGCGAGCCGATCTCGGCGCGGTAGTCGGCCTTGCCGTCCTCATGCGCCTCGTTGGCCGCCACCGTGCCGCCCAGCGCCTCGAAGGAGGCCTTCAGTGCGTCGGCATAGCCCTTGCCGTAGTCGTTGTTGACATAGGTGACGGCGATGGTGTCGTGCCCCTTCGCCTTGAGGATCTTGGCCAGAACCTCGCCCGAATAGGCGTCGGACGGCGTGGTGCGGAACAGGAGGTCGTTGTCCTCGACCGCCGTGATCGCCGGCGAAGTCGCCGAGGGCGACACGATGACGACGCCGCCGGGAATGGCGGCGCTGTTGGCCGCGGCGATCGTCTCGCCCGAGCAGAGCGGGCCGACCAGCGCCGTCACCTTCTCGGCGTTGACCATGCGGTCGGCGGCGTTGGAGGCGGCGGTGGCGTCGATGCAGGTCGAATCGGCCGACACGATGGACAGTTGTCCGCCGAGGATGCCGCCCTGGGCATTGACGTGGTCGACGGCCAGCTTGGCCGCGTCGAAGATCGGCGGAACCAGGCTTTCGATCGGCCCGGTGAAGCCGCCGAGGAAGCCGAGCTTGACGTCCTCGGCCTGCGCGGCTCCGGCCGCCACGAGCGCCGTGGTCGCGACGGTGGCCGCGATCAGGCTGCGAAACGCGTTACGCATGAAAATTCTCTCCCATCATGTCCGTGATTGTCCGTCCGGTGCCCGGACCGCCGTTCCCGCGCGCCGGACGTGCGGCGGAAACCGTGGCGCGATATTGGGTTGGCGGGTTTCGTTTGTAAAGCACATCCGGCAGGCGTTCGACGCCCCTCGCCGCGCCCAGGCGGAAGGAACGCCGCGATAGGCCCTTGACGAATGTAATAACATTACACTATGTCGGATGCGCCGGGTCCAGCCTGCATCCTCCCCCTCGCGGATGGCCCGGTCACGTCGAACAAGGAGCACGGAATGCGTTCGTTCATGCTTGCCCTCGCGGGCTCGGTCTTCCTCGCCCCGGCGACGCTTGCCGGCGCCGCCGCCGAACCGCTGAAGGTGGTCGCGAGCTTTTCCATCATCGGCGACCTCGCCCGCAACGTCGGCGGCGACCGGATCGAACTGACCACGCTGGTGGGACCCAACGGCGACGCGCATGTCTACGAGCCGAGGCCGGCCGATGCGGCCGCCGTCGCCAGGGCGGACGTGGTGCTGGTCAACGGACTGTATTTCGAGGGCTTCCTGTCGCGGCTGACCGAAGCCAGCGGCAAGGACGTCCCCGTGGTCGAACTGACGCGCGGCGTGACGCCGATCGCGATGGGTGCCGACGGTCATCACCATGAGGACGAGGCCAGGGCGGACGACGATGGTCACGACCACGCGGAGGAAGCGGCGGCAAAGGGCGGACACGACGAGGCCGGCCATCGCGACGAAGGCGGCGTCGACCCGCACGCCTTCCAGTCGGTGCCGAACGTGAAGATCTACGTCCGCAACATCGCGAACGCCTTCTGCGACCACGACCCGGACGGGTGCGATGGCTATCGCCGGAACGCCGCTTCCTACACGGCGGAGCTGGACGCGCTCGATGCCGAGCTTCGCGCGACCGTCGCGTCGATTCCGGCGGACAGGCGCAGGGTGATCACCTCGCACGACGCCTTCGGTTATCTCGCCGCCACCTACGGCCTCACCTTCCTCGCGCCCGAGGGCATCTCGACGGAGGCCGAGGCGTCGGCGACCGACGTCGCCACGCTGATCCGCCAGATCCGCGAGGACAAGGCGTCGGCCGTCTTCGTCGAGAACATCACCAACGCGCGGCTGATCGAGCAGATCGCCAGCGAGACCGGACTCAGCATCGGCGGCACGCTCTATTCCGACGCGCTGTCGGACCCGGATGGTCCGGCGGGCACCTATATCGGGCTGATGCGCCACAACATCGAGACGATCGCCGGCGCCATCACCGGCAGCTGACCAGACTCCGCAAGCTCGGGGGCGGCTCGCAGGCGCGGGCGGCCCCCTCTTTCTTACGAAGACGCCAAACCGACGCGTGCCCCGACGTCACAGTGCGATCGCCGTCTCCTGCTTGATCTCCTTCAGGACCAGGTTGGTGCGCACGTTGGCGATGCCCGGCAGCCGGAACAGGAAGCGCTCCAGGAACTCGTTGTAGGCGGCGAGATCGTCGCACAGGACCCGCAGGTGATAGTCGGCCTCGCCGGTCGTGGCATGGCAGTCGAGCACCTCGGGGCGGCGGCGCACCTCCGAAATGAAGGTCTCGACGTGCCGTTCGTCGTGGCGCGTCAGCGTGACGTGAACGATGGCGTGGAAGGTCCTGCCAACGCGTGCGGGATCGACGATCGCGCAGTAGCGTCGGATGACGCCGGCCTCCTCCAGCGCCCGCACCCGCCGCCAGCAGGCGGACGCCGACATGCCTGCGCGCTGGGCCAGGTCCTGGTTGGAGATGCGGCTGTCGGCCTGCAGCGCATTCAGGATGCGCCGATCCTGATCCTCGAGCTTGTCCACTGCGTTACCTCCCCGGTCGTGTTTTCCGTGAGAACCGCAATAAGCGGTCATTTCTGTCACAGAATACCAGTTTTCCAGCCATTCTGGACAGATATTCCAGTCGAACCGGCTAAAATGATCGTGTCACCTGTCGGGAGGTTCCATGACGGCCCACGACCCCATCCGCGATCTCGCCCGCTACCGCCTGCACGACCGTTACACGCAGCCGTCCGGGCGCGTGTTCATGACGGGGACGCAGGCGTTGGTCCGGATCGTGCTCGACCAGGCGCGGCGCGACCGGGCGGCAGGCCTCAACACGGCGGGCTTCGTCTCGGGCTATCGCGGCTCGCCGCTCGGCGGCCTCGACCTCGAACTCTGGCGCTCGAAGTCGCTGGTCGAGGAGAACCGGATCGAGTTCCTGCCCGCCGTCAACGAGGACCTGGCGGCGACCGCCGTTCTCGGCTCGCAGCAGGTCGAGACCAGTCCCGACCGCACCGTCGAGGGCGTGTTCGCGCTCTGGTACGGCAAGGGCCCGGGCGTCGACCGCGCCGGCGACGCGCTGAAGCACGGCAATGCCTATGGTTCCTCGCCGCATGGCGGCGTGCTGGTGGTGGCGGGCGACGACCACGGCTGCGTCTCGTCGTCCATGCCGCACCAGTCCGACGTCGCCTTCATGGCCTGGTTCATGCCGACGCTGAACCCGGCCAGCGTGGGCGAATACCTTTCCTTCGGCGCGTGGGGATACGCGCTGTCGCGCTTTTCCGGCATGTGGGTCGGCTTCAAGGCGACCTCGGAGACGGTGGAATCGGCCGCCTCCGTGGAGCTGCCGCCCGATCGTGTCTTCGCCGCGCCGGACTTCACCCCGCCGCCCGGCGGGCTGCACTACCGCTGGCCCGACCTGCCGGGGCCGCAGATCGAGGAACGTATGGAGGCGAAGAAGCAAGCCGTCTTCGCCTTCGCCGAGGCGAACCCGATCGACCGACACATCCATGACGTGAAGGACGCCCGCTTCGGCATCGTCACGACCGGCAAGGGCCATCTCGACCTGATGGAAGCGCTGCGCCTGCTCGGCGTCGGCGAGGCCGAATGTCGGGCGCTCGGGATCGACATCTACAAGGTCGGCATGGTGTGGCCGCTGGCGCGGCGCGACGCGCTCGACTTCGTGCGCGGCAAGGACGAGGTGCTGGTCGTCGAGGAAAAGCGCGGCATCATCGAAAGCCAGCTCAAGGAGTATTTCTACGACTGGCCCGGCCACAAGCCGCGCGTCATGGTGGGCAAGCGCGACGAGAATGGCAAGCGGCTGGTGCCCTGGACCGGCGAGCTGTCGCCGCGCCTCCTCGTCCCGATCGTGGCGAAGCGACTCGAGGGCCTGTTCCCGGGCAAGGGCTTCGCGGAGCGCGCAGCCGCCATCGCCGGCGAGACCGCCCCTGCGATTTTGGTGCCGGGCGCGACGCGCACGCCCTATTTCTGCTCGGGCTGTCCGCACAACACGTCCACCAAGGTGCCCGAGGGCTCGAAGGCGCTGGCCGGCATCGGCTGCCACTTCATGGCGAGCTGGATGGACCGCGAGACGAGTTCGCTGATCCAGATGGGCGGCGAAGGCGTGAACTGGGCGGCGTCCTCGCGCTTCACCGGCAGGGACCACGTCTTCCAGAACCTCGGTGAAGGCACCTGGTATCATTCCGGCTCGATGGCGATCCGGCAGGCGGTCGCGGCCAAGGCCAACATCACCTACAAGATCCTCTACAACGACGCGGTCGCCATGACCGGCGGCCAGCCGGTCGACGGACCGGTCTCCGTGCAGGCGATCGCGCAGTCGGTGCGGGCCGAAGGGGTGGACAGGATCGCGCTGGTCTCGGACGCGCCGGAGAAGTTCCAGCCGGGCGACTTCCCATCGGGCACGACCATCCACCATCGCCGCGAACTCGATGCCGTCCAGCGCGAACTGCGCGCGATCGAGGGCGTCACCGCGCTGATCTACGAGCAGACCTGCGCCACCGAGAAGCGCAGGCGGCGCAAGCGCGGCACGCTGGAGGATCCGAAGACCTTCGCTGTCATCAACGAACTCGTCTGCGAGGGTTGCGGCGACTGCTCGGTGGAATCGAACTGCCTGTCGGTGGAGCCGGTCGAGACCGAATTCGGCACCAAGCGGCGCATCAACCAGTCGTCCTGCAACAAGGACATGTCCTGCCTCAACGGCTTCTGCCCGAGCTTCGTGACGGTGGAAGGCGCCACGCGCCGGAAAAGGACAAGCGCCGAGATCGACTTCGCAAGACTGGCGGCGGAGCTGCCCGCGCCCGAGCTACCCCCGCTCGACCAACCCTACGATCTCCTGATCACCGGCGTCGGCGGCACGGGCGTCGTGACGGTCGGGCAACTGGTGACGATGGCCGCGCATCTGGAGGCCAAGGGCGCCACGGTGCTCGACTTCACCGGCTTCGCGCAGAAATTCGGGCCGGTGCTCTCCTTCGTTCGGCTCGCGCGCACGCCGGACGCCCTGCATCAGGTGCGCATCGACGCCTGCTCGGCCGATGCGCTGATCGGCTGCGACATCGTCGTCTCCTCCTCGCCGAAAGCCTCCGCGACCTATCGGCCGGGTATGAAGGCGGCGGTGAACCTGGCGAAGATGCCGACCGGCGACATCGTTCGCCGCCGCGATGCCGACCTCGCGGTCGACCGGCGGCTTTCGGCGATTGCCGACGTCGTCGGGCAGGACGGCCTCGCCGCGATCGACGCCAACCGTCTCTCCGAGACGGTTTTCGGCGACAGCGTCTTCGCCAACGTGCTGATGCTGGGCTTCGCCTGGCAGCAGGGGCTGGTGCCCGTGTCGCTGCAAGCCTTGCTGCAGGCGATCCAGCTCAACGGCGTCGCCGTCGAGGCCAACCACCGCGCCTTGCTGGTCGGCCGGATCGCGCAGGCGATGCCCGAGCGCCTGGACGGGCTGCTGGCGCCGAAGCCCGCTGCGGAGGCGCTGGACCAGGTGATCGCGCGGCGCGAGGCGTTCCTGACCGACTACCAGGACGCCCGCTATGCGGCGCGCTACCGCCGCACGGTCGATCGCGTGCGCCGGCTCGAAGGCGAGATCGGCGGCGAGCGGCTGACGGAGGCGGTGGCGAAATCGCTGTTCAAGCTGATGGCCTACAAGGACGAATACGAGGTCGCGCGGCTGCACACGCAAACGGGCTTCGCCGAGCGGCTGAGGCAGGATTTCGAGGGCGATTTCCGCATCGTGCACCACCTCGCGCCGCCGGTGCTTCCAGCCGGCCATGACGCGCGCGGCCGGCCGCTGAAACGCGCCTTCGGCCCCTGGATCCGCGTTCCCTTGCACGGACTGGCACGGCTGAAGCGGCTGCGCGGCACCGTCCTCGATCCCTTCGGCCATACCGCCGAGCGGCGCATGGAGCGGGGACTGATCGCCTGGTACGAGCGCAAGGTCGACGCCGCGCTTGACGGGCTGACCCGGGACGACCAGGCCCGCCTCGCGGACGTGCTGGCGCTGCCGATGCAGATCCGCGGCTACGGTCCGGTGAAAGCGGAAGCAGCCGCGCGGATCAGGGCGGAGATCGATCGCGCCCTGCCCGGCCGAGGCCCGTCAGCGCTGCCAAAATGATTCCGCAAGGCCGCGCAAGCCCTTGAACGTGTTGGCGTGCGGCCGCTCAATCCGGCCAGGGCGCCTTCGTCGACGAGAACGCCTTCCAGCTGGCCAGCAGTTCCCCTTCCATCGCCGCGAGATCGCGCGCCTGCCAGCCGTGGATCTCGCCACAGGCGCGGTGCAGCGCGGCGGGCGCATCGCCGCCGGCGAGCTTTTCGAGCAGCTGATCGGTGGTGGCGATGTCGTTGTAGCGGCCGAGCCCGTCCTGGAGCCGGGCAAGCACCCTGGCGAAGGCCGCCGCCTTCTTCTCGCGCGTGCACAGCGGCAGGAGGAAATCGCTGAGGTAGCGCAGCTTCTTGACCGCCAGCCGGACCTCGTGGCGGCCTTCCGCGTCGAGCCTGGCAAACCGTCGGCCACGCTTCAGCACCTTCCTGTGCTGCCGGTCGAGCACGTCGCGGGCGAGACCGGACGCCGGCTCCGCGAGCACCGCCAGGGTTTCGGGAGGCGCGTTCTCGCGCCAGCCATGCAATTCGATCCATCGGGCGAGCGCCAGCGGCAGCCTGAGCGCGCGCATGTCGCCAAAGGCCGCGCGCGCGCAGGCATAGCCCTCGGCGTGCAGCGGCTTCACCGCGGCGCGAACCACGTCGAAGCCCGACCGGTCGCCGCAGGCCTTCTCGACCGGCGGAACGGTCTCGGCCAAGAAGACGTCCCAACCGCGCGCATCGCCCTGCTCGCCCGCCAGCCACTTCGCGTCGTCGGCAAAACCTTCCGCCACCGCGCTGCCGGTCGCGCCGGCCAGAACCTTCAGGATCGAGCGGAGACGCCGCAGCGCCACCCGCGTCTGGTGGATGCCCTCGGCGTGGCGCCCGTCCACGGCCGCCGGCCTGTTCTCGATGAAGTGTCGCAACGCCTCCGACAGCATGGCGGCGACGGCCTCGTCGAGCGAGGCGGAGCGGGCGATCGCGGCGCGGCGCGGCTTGCGCCAGGCGGGCGGCCGGTCGAAGGCGAGGTCGAAGCCGCGGGCGGCCTTGGAATAGAGGCTCATCTCGGCGGGGCCACGACCGAGCATGTCGAGCGCCACGTCGTAGAGCGCGCCGACCTCGCCCGAGACGAGTTCGAGCTCGATCTCGCTCAGCGGCACCGTGCGGTCGCCCGCCTCGACGGTGCCGGAATCGATGGCGATCTCGACGCAGGCGTTCGGCAGGTCGAGCTTCCGCGCCCGGCGACGCACCTTCGTGGTGACGACGGGCTCGAGCGCGGCATCGGCCACGATCTCGCGAAACGCCCGCGGCACGGTGTCCGGCAGCAACGCCAGGTCCGGCGCATCCCCCGCGATCGCGACCTCCCATTCGCCACGGCCGACCAGTCCGTCGCCCGCGCCGCCGCCGGCCGATTTCACCGTCATGATGCGCTGGCGACCGCTGCGGCGCACGCGCAGCGCAAAACCCGCCCTGGTCAGCTCGCGGGCGGGCGTGTCGAAATAGACCGAGTCGAGGTTGCGCACCGTGCCCGCGTTGCGCGCATGAGCCAGAACCATCGGAGCAGCCGCGAGCGCCTCGATCGCCCGCGCCGGCGCGACCAGCTTGAGTTCGATCTCGCGCGCGGGTGCCGCCGGGACCTGTCTGCGCCGGGGGGCCGGCGGCGCCGGGTTGTCGGAAATCGCGTCCAAGCCTTCGCCGACCTCTCGCGGTTGCATCGATCCGGAAGGTCGGGGTTTTCGCGAGGCGGGTCAAGGGCGGTTCGGATCGTCGCGCCGGCGATCGCCGCGACGGTCGGCGGGGCGGACACGCGCGAGACGTTGGCCATGCGAATGGCATGGGATTTCAGCCGCCGGCGCGGCGTTCGGCGGTCGGAAACGGAGGACATTTGCGGAAAAAATGGCGCGAGTGACGGGGCTCGAACCCGCGACCTCCGGCGTGACAGGCCGGCACTCTAACCGACTGAGCTACACCCGCGCATCCGACATCGGCGCCTCGGCGCCCGTTGTCGTGGGCGGGTGATTAAGGGGTTCGACCGGGTGTGTCAAGCGCATTCGGGAGGCTGGTCGCACTTGTTGGAAACCCGTCGAGAAAGCCCTCGCGGCGAACCGCGGAACAGGGGCGAGCACGCGCAGCGAAAAGTGTTTCCGAGACGCGATCGCGGCATCGCGCCAGCCCTGGCCATCCATTTCTTTCGCACCCGCCGCGACGAAATCGGTCCTGGCGTGGCTTGCGCGGACGCTCCAATGCGCTTAAATCGCGCGGGTCCGGGCGATTAGCTCAGTTGGTAGAGCGCTTCGTTTACACCGAAGATGTCGGGAGTTCGAGTCTCTCATCGCCCACCAAGCCATCCGTTTGAAATCGTTGACCCCACCCTGGTCTTGAGCGGTTTTCGCAGATCGAAGCGCGCGGGAACCCCGCGCGACGCGGGGCGGTTGCGCCGCCCGCGGACATTCGGTCGGCGCCGGCGCGGAGTGCAATCGACCGGGTAGCCACGCTGGAAATCGCCGCAATCCGACCGGCAACCCAGAAAGCTCCCGATCGAGGATCGATGGAATGCGGGGCGGTCCCCGACCTCTCTAATCGTAATCGCCGTCGTCTTCGCCATAGTCCGGTTCTGGACTTTCCACGCCCGCCCCGTCGCGGCCTTCCGAGGAACTGGGGGCCGTGGCGCTGGCGAAGCCACACGCATTCCCGGTGCGGAAGCTCGCCGACAAGGGCTGGTCACCCGTCAGGAACGGCAGGGCCCAGACATTCGAGACCTGGCGCAGCACGCCCTGGGTCACCCGGGTGGGCGACGTTATCCCGCCCCCCGGCGTCGCGACGACGTAGTCGCAGCGGCGCTGCAAGTCCTGGCACCCGCTCCGTCCGCAGAACCGGGCCGCGCCGCTCAGCAGCACGACGGCGGTGATGCCGCCATCGCCCACATAGATATCGAGCGCGGTGCCGCGAATGCCGATGATCCCGGCAGGCGTGTTGATCTTGTAGGCCGAGGATCTGGAAGTACCGCTGATCCACCTGAAGCTGCCCTTGGCGGCATTCAGCGTCAGGTCCTTGAACGAGGAGTCGTCGGCGTAGACGAACCGGTCGATGACGATCGACGAGTTCATGCCGACCGCGAATTTCGTGCCGTCCCGGAAGACGAACTCTCCTAAGCCGGTGTTCGACGTCGTTATCCGCTCGTCACGATGGACAGGCGACTTGACGGCCAGCAACCGCCCGTCGCCCGACACCGTCCTGTTGACGTAGACCGTCTCCCCGACCTGCTCGGCGGCTTGCGCGAAACACGTCGTCAATCCGAGAATGCCTAGGAGGAGAAACGCGTTGCACCTGATCGTCATGAGATTGTACCCGAACCAGCAGCGCCCCGTGTATATATTAGCGAACTCCGGTACGGCAGGCAACGTCGATGCTCCGCGCGCGGAGAGCCGTCCTCCTTCGGGGGCGGATTCCTGCGAGCGGGGTCGCCCCGCGTCCGGCGGGGGAAGCGGAACCTGGCGGCGGCGCCCCGGTCCCGACCGCCGCCGCTCAGTCGCCGACGATCGCCTCGGCCTCGATTTCGACCTCGTAGTCGCCGATGAGATCGCCGGCCTGGACGAGGGTGTTGGCGGGAAGGATCGCCCCGAAGACGCGGCCGTGGGCGCGCGAGACCGGCTCCCATTTCGCGGCGTCCCGCAGGTAGATGCGCGTCCGCACGACATCCTCCACACCGCCGCCAAGCGCCGTCAGGGACGCCGCGATCTTGTCCAGGACATAGGTCGTCTGGGCGCCGGGATCGCCGGGCGCCACGCAGCGGTTCGAGCCATGGGTGGCCGTGGTGCCGGAGACGAGGATGCGGTCGCCGATCCGCACCGCGCGGCTGTAGCCGGCGATCGGCTCCCAGACGCTTCCCGACGAGGCGCGCAGGCGGCCCGGCCGGCCGGGCACCTCGACCGCCTCGAAGACGGAAGGGATCGCATCGAGGTGGTGGGAGAGGTCGCCGGACGCGGTCAGGTAGGGCGGGCGGCGGTACTCGTCGCCGCAATCGCCGGGAATGGGCCGCGTCGCCGCGAAGGCCTCGGCGAGGCGGGCGCGATCCTCGCCGTCGAGCGAGAAGTCGAAGACCTTGAGATTGTCGGCGCGATGTTCGCTCTCGGTGATGCGCGCGCCGATGATGGCGGCGGCGACGGCTTCATGCTCCAGCACCCAGCGCGTCGCGACGTTGGAGATCGAGACAGCGTGCTTGCGGCCGATCTCGGCCGCCGCCGAGAGAATGCCCTGGAATGCGTCCCAGCCGCCGGCCGTGTCGATGAAGCGCTTGTACTTCGACCGGCTCCAGTCGGGAATCGTCGCCGGCTCCGGCCTGCCCAGCCATTTGTCCGACAGGAAGCCGCCGCACAGCGTGCCGTAGGCGAAGAGCTTCACGCCGGTGCGTCGACAAAGTTCGGACAGGTCGCCGGCGGCGCGTCGATCGACCAGCGAGAACGACACCTGGTTGCTGACCAGCGGGATGCCGTCGGCGAGCGCCAGTCCGAGGTGCGCGGCGTCGAAGTTGGTGACGCCGATCTCGCCGATCAGCCCCTGGCGGCGCAGTTCGACCATCTCGTGCATCGCGTCGAGCCACGCGGGATGCTCGAAGGTCCACCAGTGGAACTGCAGGAGGTCGACCCGCTCGACTCCCAGCCGGTCGAGCCGCTCGCGGACGCCGCGGCGCACGACCTCGGGCGTCATCGGTCCCGGCTCGGGGCACCATTTGGTCATGGCGACCGGGCGGTTGCCGACCGGGTGGCGTGCCAGCAGGCGACCGGCGATGAGTTCGGCGCTGCCGTAGTGATCGGCCATGTCGAAAGTATCGAAGCCGGCCGCGGCATAGGCCTCGAGCGCATCGGCGGCCGCATCGAGTTCGAGCGGCGCGGTGTCCTTCTCGATGTCGGCGACCTGCCAGAGGCCGCAGACCAGCCGGCTGATGTCAAGCGAACCGGCGAGCCGGATTCGGTCGGGGCGTGCGTTCATGTCAGGTCTCGCTCGTGGTCGAAGGCAGGGTCGTCGGGGAGGATGGGGGTCGCAGCACGTGTCGCGACATGACGCGGGCTTCGCCGAGGATGCCGCGCGGTCGCCACAGGAGGATGGCGCACAGCGCCAGCCCGATCATGACGATCTGCAGGGAGGCGGCGCGCGCCTGCTGTTCGGCCGGAAACAGGCTGGCCACGGCGGAGGCCGACAGCGCCCAGATCCCCCAGACGACGACGGCGCCGAGGATCGCGCCGCGATTGTTGCCGGAGCCGCCGACGATCAGCATCGCCCAGACCTGAAAGGTCAGGATCGGCTGGTAGTTGTCGGGGGCGATGTAGCCGATGAAGTGCGCCTGGGTTGCGCCGGCGAGGCCCATGATCGCGCCGCCCAGCGCGAAGGCCTGGAGGCGGAAGCGCACGGCGCTCTTGCCCAGCGCCAGCGCCGCGGCCTCATCCTCGCGGATGGCGCGCAGCACGCGGCCCCAAGGGCTGCGCGCGAGGTGCTCGAGCGCAAGGTAGAGCGCCAGGACGACCGCCGCGAGCAGGGCGCAGTTGGCGAGGCCGAAGGCCAGCGGCCGGTCGGCCAGGCCGGAAAAAGCCCTGGGAATGAAACCGATGCCGAAGGGGCCGCCCGTGACGGACTGGAGGTTGAGGATGCAGAGATGAATGGCAACGGCCGCGCCGAAGGTGGCGATCGCCAGGTAGTCGGAGCGCAGGCGGATCGTCAGCGCGCCGACGAAAAAGGTCGCGAAGCCGGTGACGATGGCCGCTCCAAGCCAGCCGAGGAGGATCGGAAGCCCGAAGCCGCCGATGTGGTCGGCGGCCGGCGGCGTCGTCAGCAAGGCGGACACATAGGCGCCGATCGCCACGAAACCCGCGATGCCGACGTTGAACAGGCCCGTCTGACCCCACTGGACGTTGAGGCCGAGGCTGATGATGGCGTAGGTGAGCGCGATCGAGAGAAAGAAGGCTCCGTAGCCCAGGAGGTCGATCATTCCGGTCTCCCGAACAGGCCGCGCGGGCGCAACAGCAGGATCGCGACGAGGATGACGAAGGCGACGGCGGCGCGCCACTCCGCGCCGACCAGTTGCACCGTCATCGCCTCGGCGACGCCGACGATCAGGCCGGCGATCATGGCGCCGGGCACCGACCCGATGCCGCCGAGGATGGCCGCCGCAAACAGCGGCAGGAGGAGGTCGAGGCCCATCTGCGGGCGGATCTGGACGAGCAGGCCGGACATGACGCCGGCGACGCAGGCGAGGCCCGCGCCGAAGATCCAGACGGTGCGGATGACCTTGCGCACGTCGATGCCCGCGATGCCGGCCAGCTGCCGGTTCTCGCTGACGGCGCGCATCGAGCGGCCGATGGCGGTGCGGGTGAGAAGCAGGTGGATCGCCAGCACGAGGACCGCCGCGAGACCGAGCATGAGCAACTGGTCGGGCGTCGCGCGCAGGCCGCCGCCGAGCGGCCTGGCGATCTGCAGCGCGTTGGTGAAATACACCGGCTTCGAGGTGAAGATGAACTCGAGCAGGCTGCGCAGCGTCAGCGCGGCGCCAAAGCTCGCCATCACCAGGATGATGACGGCGCTGCCCCGGTTGCGCAGCGGGCCGAACAGCAGGGCATCGACGACCAGCGCGAGGCCGGCCGTGAGCGCGATGCCGCCCGCCATCGCGACCGGCAGCGTCCAGCCGAAGGAGAACGGGCCGATGGGGCTCGCGGGACCGCCGGCGAGATAGCCGAGCCCGCTCGCCAGCGCCAGCACCAGATAGGCGCCCCAGGACAGGAATTCGCCATGGGCGAAGTTGGAGAAGCGCAGGATCGAATAGGTCAGCGTGATGCCGATGGCGCCGAGCCCGATCATGGCGCCGGCGATCAGTCCGTCCATCAGGACCTGCGGGGTCATGGACGCGCCTCCGCGGGCTTGTGCCTCGATCCGAGATAGAGCTCGGCCATCACCGCATCGTCGCCCAGGGACCGCGCGTCCCCTTCCATGCGGACCTGACCCTCGACGAGGACGATGGCGCGGTCGGCGATGGCGAGCGCGGCCTTGACGTTCTGCTCGACCAGGACCGTGGTCACGCCCGCGGCGTTGATGGCCTTCAGGTTGGCGAAGACCTCCTGCACGATTTTCGGCGCGAGACCGGCGGACGGTTCGTCGAGGATCAGAACCGAGGGTTCCACGATGAGAGCGCGGGCGACCGCGAGCATCTGGCGCTGGCCGCCCGACAGTTGCCCTGCGCGCAGGGCCTTGAGGCGCAGGAGATCCGGGAACATGGCATAGAGGTCGGCGATGCGGCCGGCGCGCCGTTCCTTGGGCAGGATCTGCGCGGCGATGAGCAGGTTCTCGTGGATGGTCATCGTCGTGAAGACGTTCTCGGTCTGCGGCACGAAGGCGAGGCCGTGGCGCACCCTCAGATGCGGCGGCATCGCGGTCAGGTCGGCGCCCTCGTGGACGATGGTCCCCGCATGCACCGGAACCAGCCCGGCGATGGTCTTGACCAGAGTCGACTTGCCGGCGCCGTTCGGGCCGAGAAGCAGCAGGAACTCGCCCTTCCGGACCTGCATGTCGACGCCGCGCACGATCGGCAGGTCGCGCTCGTAGCCCGAGACGAGCGTGCCGGTCGACAGCACGATGGCGGCGTCGGAAACGGGCCTCACGCCAGGTCTCCGAGGTAGGCGCCGATGACGGCCGGATCGCGCGCGATCTCGGCCGGGGGCCCTTCGGCGAGCAGCCGGCCGGCCGCCATGACCACCGCGCGGCCGCAGAGCCGGGCGACCATGTCCATGTTGTGTTCGATCAGGAGGATCGTCTTGCCGGCCGCGTTGAGCGCGACGATGCGGTCGATCAGGAGTTCGAGCAGGACCGGGTTGACGCCCGCCGCCGGCTCGTCGAGCAGGATCACCTTGGGATCGGCCATCATGACGCGGGCCAGCTCCAGCAGCTTGCGCTGGCCGCCCGACAGGATTCTCGCCGGCTCCAGCTCCAGCCGGTCCAGCGTGACGAATGCGAGCAGGTGTCGCGCCTTGTCGACGGCCGCCCGCTCCTGCGCGGCGACGCGGCGGGGCGCCAGGAAGTTCGTCCATATCCGCTCGCCGGCCTGCGCCTGGGCGCCGGTCAACACGTTCTCCAGCACGGACATTTCGGCGAAGGGGCGCGGGATCTGGAAGGTTCGGCCGACGCCGCGGCCGATCCGCCGCTCCGGCCCTTCGCGTCCGACGTCGAAGCCACCGACCCGGATCGAGCCCTCGTCGGGACGCAGGCTGCCGGCGATCAGGTTGAACATCGTGGTCTTGCCGGCGCCGTTGGGGCCGATGAGCGCGACCATTTCGCCCGGCTTCAGCGACAGCGACATCCCATCGACGGCGCGCAGCCCGCCAAACGCCTTCACGACGCCGGCGGCCTCGATCACCGGCGTCTCCCGCTGCACCGATGCCAGCGCCGGGTCGTGCGACGGCTGCATGCGCTCCCCTCAGGTCAAGATCACAAATCTTCGATGTCTGATCTTTGATCAAAGTACATTGACGCTCGCCCGGCTCGCAAGATAGAAAATGCAGACCGGCCCGAACGAGGCATGCTCCATGGCTGACGACAGACAGGACAGATCGGTATCGCTCGCCGCGCGCGGGGACGGCGCAGCGGAGCGTGGTTCGCGCGGGGCGCTTGGTCCGGTGGTGCGCCATTCCCTGCAGGAACGCGTCTATCGGGAACTGCGCGGCTCGCTGATCCACGGCGTGTTCGACGCCGGCGAGATCCTGCGCATCCAGGACCTGGCCGACACCCTGCAGACCAGCACCATGCCGGTGCGCGAGGCGCTGGCCCGGCTGGTGTCGGAACAGGCGCTGGAGGCGCTTCCCAGCCGCTCGGTGCGGGTGCCGGTCATCACTCGCGAACGGCTCGACGACCTCGCCCGCGCCCGCGTGCTGGTGGAGGGCGAACTCGTCCGCCTCGCGATGGGAAACCTGACCGCGGCGGATTTCGCCCGCATCCGCGACCTGACCCGCGCCTGCGAGGCCGCGTTCGGCGGGACGGCGCCGGACAAGGCGCAGGCGACGTCGGAACTCAACCACGCCTTCCATTTCGCGATCTACGGCGCGGCCGGGTCGGCGGTGCTGCTGCCGATCGTCGAGAGCCTGTGGCTGCAATCCGGCCCCTATGTGCGCGTGGCGGCGCGGGTCTACCAGGACAATCCGGAATTCTCCGCCGTGCATCATCACTGGGAACTGATCGAGGCGCTGGAGGGCGGCGACGCGATGGCGGCGGTGAAGGCGCTGACCGACGACATCACCCAGTCCTTCAACCTGATCCGCGGGCGGCTCGACGACGAGGCGCGTTCGAGGAAGGCCGCCAATGGCTGACAGGCGCGACGATTTCTTCGAGCTCTACGACCTGCGCGTCGAAGTGGTGGCGCCCGAGGGCGGGCCGATCCTGTGCGGCGCGAAAGTCGGCGATCATTTCGACCTGCGCGGCGAGATGCTGCATCTGCCGCCCGGCCAGGGCATCTCGATCTACTCGCTTGCCTCGGTGCTGCCGCTGCTGGCGGCAAAACAGCGGCCGACACACCAAAACGACTGGATGACGACGGACGCCGAGATCGCCTGTCCGGACCCGAACTGCTCGACGCGGCTGCGCATCTCGAGAACCGGGCTGCGCCGCTTCAGCCACGCCGAAACCACCCTCGTCCCGCTGCCCGACAAGTGAGGCCATGATGCAGTCCTTCGAGCTCGCGCCAGGCTACGTCATCTCGCGGATCATCCGCGGCGGCTGGCAGATGGCCGGCGGGCACGGCTCGATCGACGCCGCGACGGCGATCGAGGACATGGTCGCCTTCGCCGACGGCGGCATCGTCACCTTCGACTGCGCCGACATCTACACCGGCGTCGAGGATCTGATCGGCCAGTTCCGGATGCGATACCGCGACCTGCGCGGCGCGGAGGCGCTGCGCGCCGTCCACGTGCATACCAAATGCGTGCCCGATCTCGACCTGCTGCCCCGCATCCGCAAATCCGACATCGAGGCGATCATCGACCAGTCGTTGCGACGGCTTCGCATCGAGCGGCTCGACCTCGTCCAGTTCCACTGGTGGGACTACGACGCGCCGAAATGGCTGGAGGTCGCCGGCTGGCTCGCCGAATTGCGGCAGGCCGGCAAGATCGACAATCTGGGCGGCACGAACTTCGACACCCGGCACATGACCGCGATCGCCGATTCCGGCGTGCCGCTCGTCTCGATGCAGGTGCAGTATTCCCTGCTCGACCGGCGCCCCGAGAAGGCGATGATCGCCGAGGCGGCGACGCGCGGCATCTCGCTGCTCTGCTACGGCACGGTTGCCGGCGGGTTCCTGTCCGACCGGTGGCTGGGCGCGACCGAGCCGGGCGAACCGCTCGAGAACCGTTCGCTGACCAAGTACAAGCTCATCATCGACGATGCCGGCGGCTGGGACTGGTTCCAGGCGCTGCTGCGCGCGCTGCGCGGGATCGCCGACCGGCATGGCAGCGACATCGCCACGGTCGCGAGTGCCGCGATGCTGACCCGGCCGGGCGTGGCCGCCGTCATCGTCGGCGCGCGCAACCGGTCGCATCTCGCCGCCAATCTCGCGATCTCGGACATGGTGCTGACGACGCGCGACCTCGCGGAGATCCACGCCGCCCAGGCATCCGCCCTGCCCCTGGAGGGCGACGTCTACACACTCGAACGCGACCGCTTGGGGCGGCACGGCTCGATCATGAAATACAACCTCAACAAGGGGGCGGCCTGACCATTCGGCGAGTCGGGTGCCCGGTACAAACAGCCGAATCCGCGTGTGGCGCCTGGCGCCAGTCAAAAAGAGGGAGAACGAAAATGCGAATGCTTCTGCTATCGGGCACCGTGCTCGCGGCGATCGGTGTGGCGATGCTGCCAGCCAAGGCGGCCGACTGCGACATCACCGTCGGCCTCGTGATGGAACTGACCGGCCCCGCGGGCGCCTATGGCCAGGCCGGCGCCAAGGCCGTCGAAATGGCCTTCCGCGACTTCAACGAAGCCGGCGGCGTCGACGGCTGCAAGCTCGTCACCGACACGCGCGACAGCCAGAGCCAGGGCAACGTCGCCGTCGACCAGGCGACCCAGCTCGTCAACATCACCAAGGTTCCCGTCATCATCGGCGGCATCATTTCCTCGGTGTCGATCCCGATCCTGACCTCGGTCACGGCTCCCGCGAACGTCGTGCAGGTGTCGCCCGCCTCGTCCTCGCCGACGCTGACCCAGCTCGGCCGCGACGGCAAGACCAACGGCATGTTCTTCCGCACCATCACGTCGGATGCCCTGCAGGGCACGGTGGCGGCGAAATACGCGCTCGACCAGGGGCTGAAGAAGCTCGCGATCATCCACGTCAACAACGATTTCGGCGTGAACATGGTCAAGGAGTTCTCGGCCGCCTACCAGAAGCTCGGCGGCACGATCACCTCGGTGACGGCCTACAACGACAAGCAGTCGAGCTACACCGCCGAGGCCAACGCGGCGATGGCCGGCGAGCCGGACGCGCTCTACCTCGTCTCCTACCCCGTCGACGGGGCGACGATCGCGCGGGCCTGGATCTCCAATGGCGGGCCGCAGAAGTTCCTGCTCAACGACGGCATGAACTCCTCGGACTTCATCCAGGCCGTCGGCGCGCAGTACCTGAACGATGCCTACGGCACCTCGTCCGGCACGGCCGAGACGGCGTCGACGAAGTACTTCTACGAGAACTTCGAGGCCTTCTCCGGCTCCATCAAGCCGAACGCGCCGGCCGCCGACCGCTCCTACGACGCCGGCGCGATCGTCGCCCTGGCGATGGCCAAGGCAGGCAAGCCGGAATCCGCGGCGATCAAGGCGGCGATCCCGCAGGTGGTCGCCGAGGGCGGCGAGCCGATCTTCGCCGGCAAGGACGAGTTCGCCAAGGCGCTCGGCCTCATCAAGGAAGGCAAGCCGATCAAGTACGAAGGCGTGATCGGCCCGGTGTCCTTCGACGAGTATGGCGACATCACCGGCCCGTTCCGGCTGTGGCGCATCCAGAATGGCGAGGTGACGACCGTCGGCCAGGTCAGCGCCGACGAAGTCGCCGAAATCAAGGAAGGCATGGCGAAGTAGGCCCTCGGCTCATTTGCCGGTATCCTGAGTACGCCCGCGCGGGTAAAGCTCCCGCGTGGGCGTTTTCTTGCCCGCATGATCGAAAAACGAGCCGGAACGGTGGGGCGACGAGCGATGGCCAAAGCGAAGAACATACTCTTCGTGATGTTCGACCAGCTGCGCTGGGACTATCTCGGCTGCGCCGGGCATCCGCATCTCAAGACGCCCAACATCGACCGTCTCGCTTCGCGCGGCGTGCGCTTCACCCGCGCCACCATCCAGTCGCCGATCTGCGGCTCCTCGCGCATGTCGACCTATACCGGCCGCTACGTCCACAGCCATGGCGCCTCGGCCAACAACATCCCGCTGAAGGTCGGCGAGATGACCTTGGGCGACCACCTGCGCAAGGCGGGCATGGGCTGCTGGCTGGTCGGCAAGACGCACATGACGGCCGACGCCGAGGGCATGGCGCGGCTGGGACTGGAGCCCGACAGCGTGATCGGCGCGCGGGTGGCGGAATGCGGCTTCGACGTCTTCGAGCGCGACGACGGCATGCGCCCGGAGGGGCCGGACGGCTTCTACGACGATCGCGGCGCGGCGGCCTACAACGACTATCTGCGGGCCAAGGGCTACGAGGGCGACAATCCCTGGCACGACCATGCCAATTCGGGCATCGACGAGGCCGGCAACGTGATGTCGGGCTGGTTCCTGAAGAACTCTCCGCTGGCCGCCAACATCCGCGAGGAGGACAGCGAGACGCCCTATCTCACGCGGCGCGGCATGGAGTTCATCGCGCAGGCAAGCGAGCCATGGCTGTGCCACCTCTCCTACATCAAGCCGCACTGGCCCTACATCGTGCCCGAGCCCTACGCCTCGATGTACGGCCCCGAGCACGTTCTTCCGGCCGTGCGCAGCCAGGACGAGTTCGATCTCGCCCACCCGGTGCTCAAGGGCTTCATGACCAATCCGATCGGCAAGGCCTTCAGCCGCGACGAGGTGCGCGAGGCCGTCATCCCGGCCTACATGGGCCTGATCAAGCAGTGCGACGACCAGATGGGCGTGCTGTTCGGCTGGCTGGAGGAGACCGGGCGTATGGAGGACACGATGATCGTGGTGACATCCGACCATGGCGATTTCCTCGGCGACCACTGGATGGGCGAGAAGACCTTCTTCCAGGACGCGTCGACGAAGGTGCCGCTGATCATCTACGATCCCTCGCCCGAGGCTGACGCCACGCGCGGCACGGTGTGCGACGCGCTGGTGGAGTGCATCGACCTCGCGCCGACCTTCGTGGAGGTGGCGGGCGGCGAAGTTCCCGACCACATCCTCGAAGGCCGTTCGCTGCTGCCGATCCTGCATGGGCGGGCGACCGACGTCGGCCGGGACTTCGTCATCTGCGAATACGACTACTCGTCGTCCCCGCTCGCCACGCGGCTCGGCGTGTCCACGAAGGAGGCGCTGCTGTTCATGGTCGCCACGAAGCGGTGGAAGCTGGTGCATGCCGAGGGCGGGTTCCGGCCGATCCTCTGGGACCTCGAAAACGACCCGGACGAACTCGTCGACCTGGGCGAAAGCTTGTCGCATCAGCAGGTTATCGCCGATCTCTACGACAAGCTCTTCGCCTGGACGCGCCGCCCGTCGCAGCGCACGACACGTGGCACCGCGCAACTGGAGGCGATGCGCGGCAAGGCGGGCCGGAAGGGCGTGATGATCGGCGTCTACGACGAGTCCGAGGTTGCACTGGAGCTGACGGAGCGATATCGCGGCCGCAAGGCTCGCCGCTACGTCCCGTCCGCGAGCGGTCGGGATGCGGGCTGACCAGGCCGGCCGCTACTTGATGTACCAGCCCCAGGGCTGGTCGGTCTCGTAGGCGGTGATCTGCTTCACCTCGAGATAGTTCGACAGGCCCCAATGGCCGAGCTCGCGGCCGATGCCGGACTGCTTGTAGCCGCCCCAGGGCGCTTCGGTGAAGGTGGGCTGCGAGCAGTTGATCCAGACGATGCCGGCGCGGAAGGCGCGGGCGACGCGTTCGCAGCGCGCTCGGTCCTTCGACATGACCGCCGCCGCCAGGCCGAAGCGGCTGTCATTGGCCATTCGCACCGCGTCGGCCTCGTCCCTGAAGGGCTTCACGCAGACCACGGGTCCGAAGATTTCCTCGCGCCAGACAAAGGAGTCCTCCGGCATGTCGGTCAGGATCGTCGGTTCGAGGAAGTAGCCCGTGTTCAGCCCGGCCGGACGACGCCCGCCGCCCGCGACCCTCGCGCCCTCGGCCTTGCCGCGCTCGATGGCGGCGAGCACCTTGTCGTACTGGCCCTTCGAGACGAGCGGGCCGAGGAGCGTGCCCTCCTCCATGCCGTTGCCGATGCGGATCCTGGCGGCTTCCGAAACCAGCCGGTCGAGCAACGCGGGATAGAGGCTCTCCTCGACCAGCACGCGCGAGGTGGCCGAACAGACCTGGCCCTGGTTCCAGAAGATGCCGAACATGATCCATTCGACGGCCGCCTCGATGTCGGCATCGGCGAAGACGACGAAGGGCGACTTGCCGCCGAGTTCGAGCGAGACGGCCTTGATGTCGCGCGCCGCCGCCATCATCACCTTCGAGCCGGTCGGCACCGAGCCGGTGAAGGCAAGCTTGTCGACGCCGGGATGCTCCGTCAGCGGCTGGCCGGCGTCGGGACCGGTGCCGGTGACGATGTTGAGCACTCCGGCCGGCAAGCCGGCCTCGGCCACGATGGCGCCGAGCTCCAGCGCCGTCAGCGGGGTGAGTTCGGAGGGCTTCAGCACCATCGCGCAGCCCGCCGCCAGCGCCGGCGCGACCTTCCACGCCGCCATCAGCAACGGGTAGTTCCACGGTACGATCGCACCCGCGACGCCGACCGGCTCGCGCACGACCTTCGCGGAGAAGCGCGCGTCGCCGAGCGGGACGCTCTCCTCCGGGTTCTCGTCGAGCTTTTCGGCGAGACCCGCGTAGTAGGAAAAGCAGCCGGCGACGTCGCCGATGTCCCACAGCGCCTCCGGCAACGGCTTGCCGTTGTCACGTACTTCCATGCGGGCGAGTTCGTCCTGGCGCGCGGTCACGGCGTCGGCGATGCGGCGCAGGACCGCGGCGCGCTCCTTGCCCGTCATCCTCGGCCACGGCCCCTCGTCGAAGGCCCTGCGCGCGGCTTTCACGGCGCGGTCGATATCCTCGGCGGTTCCGGCGGGCGCATGCGCGAAGACCTCTTCGGTCGCCGGATCGATCACCGGAAAGCTGCCGCCTCGGATCGGCGCCACCCATTCCCCGTCGATGAAGAGCCTGTCACGCATTGCCGTCTCCTTTCCTCGTCATCCAGCCGCGCGGCGCGGCGCCTCGGCGCGTTTCACAACGTCCAGAATTTTACCGGCCGCTCGCCGTGCGCCCTCGTGCGCCCGCATGCCGAGCGCGTTCCGTTTCAACCTTGCCCGCATCGCCTCGTCGGCAAGCAGCGAACGGATGGCGTCCGCAAGCTCCGCCGGCTCCCAGCGATAGCGGTCGAGCGCCCGGCCGACGCCGGTTTCATCGGCGCGCCTGGCGTTGTCGTGGCCGTCCCAGCAATAGGGCATCACCAGCGACGGCACGCCGAAATAGAGCGCCTCGCAGAATGAATTGTTGCCGCCGTGATGAATGAACAGGCTCGACTGGGCCACGACCGAGGGCTGCGGAAACCAGCCGCCGACATAGACGTTGTCGGGCACCGACGAGTATTCGTCGCTCCACGATCCGCCATTGACGAGGAAGCGGCATGGCAGGTCGGCGAAGACCTCGATCATGCGCTTGGTCATGGCGACGTCCATGGCGCCCAGCGAGCCGAAGCTGGTCAGCACCAGCGGCGCGTCGTTGTGGCTGGCGAAGCGCGGCGGCTGGTAGCCGGCCTCCTGCCGCACACAGCCGTCGAGGAAGACGAAGCGTTCGGGATCGAGCGGCGCGTCGCGCCGGTGGCGGATGATCTCTGGGGCGAGCAGGAGGTTCAGCCAGGGCGACGGGTCGAGGAAGCTCGGCGACGGCGGTGGCGCGAGTCCGCAATCGGCCAGGAACGCACAGAACCGCTTGTGCGCCGGAGCGGTCACGTCCTCATAGCGGCGCGCGAAGCCGGCCCAGCGGTCGCGCTCGGCCTCGCCCAGTCCAGACAGATAGGGCGGCACGTTTCTATCGGGCAGTTCCGTCTCGGCGCAGGAGATGACGCGGATCCACGGCACGCCGGCATTGGCGACGGCCGGAAACATGACGACGTTGTCGAGCACGATGCCGTCGGGCCTGAGGCTGGCTAGAAGCTGGCGCAGCGGCGTCTCCACGGCGATCGCGGTATCGACGATCGCATCCCAGGTCGGCCCGACATAGCTGTCGAGCTGGTCTTCCGGCGATTGCCGAAAGGCGTCCTGGTGACGGGCAATGAAGCCGGTCCAGTCGGTGGAACCATCGGTGCCCGCGCCAAGCTGGTATTCCGGAAAACCGTACTCGGCGAAGACGCCGCTGAAGCCCGGATGGCAGATGAAGACCGGCCGCGCGCCCATGCGCCGCAGCTCCTGGGCGATGCCGACGCAATTGAGCGCCGCGCCGAAGCTCGCTTCGGGAAACAGGGCGATGGTCCTGGCTGCGGTCATGCGGTTCCCGATCGCCTCAACGCGACACGTTCCTGACGGCGGGGGGCCTGAAAGAAGGCGGAACGCCACGACCGGCGAGGCGCGGTCGCTGCGATTGCGAGAGCTGGATATGCACGCGCATCAGATCGGCGGCAAGGCTCATCTGGCCACGCTCGATGTGCTCCAACATCTGGAGATGCTCCATGTTCGACTGCATCAGGCGCCAGGTCGACACGTGGCCGGTGGGGGCGGCGCGGCGGCGGCGGTGGTGATTGACCAGCGCCTCCGCCATGAAGGGATTGCCGCAACTCCGCGCGACAAGCAGGTGGAAGTCGAAGTCGGTGCGGTCGAAAAGCTTGCGATTGAAGGCGTCCTCGTCCATCCGCCGCAGGGCGAGCATCGACTGGCGCAGCGACAGGATCGCGGTGGCGTCGCGCCTGAAATCGGGCAAGGTCAACGCCGCCGGCTCGGTGACGAGCCGGAACTCGTAGCTCGCCGCCGCCGCGTCCGAACTGATCGCGAACTGCTTCAAGGTCCACTGCTGGCCGGCGCCGCGCTCGGCGAGGCCGTCCTCCGAAAGCCTGAGCAACGCATTCTGAACCGCCTGCCGCCCCTCGCCATAGCGGCGCTGCAGGGCGGCTACCGTCTGGGTCTCCTCGATGCGGCCGGCGGCGAGATCGCGCAGGATCGCGGCATGGACCTCGTCCTCCGCGTCGGCGCCCGGCTCCAGATCGAGCCCGGGCACCATCGCCGGATCGATCGCGAGGCGATAGCCGCCTTCGGCATCGGGCGTCACGACCGCCTGGTCGGCCAGCACCTGCAAGGCCTTGCGCACCGGCGTCCGCGAGACGTTGCACAGGGTCGCAATCGACTGCTCGACCAGGCGCTCGCCGGACGCCATTCCGCGCTCGGTGGCAAGATTCAGTATTTTCCGCGCCAATTCGACATGACGTCGATTGGGCTTTCCCGAGTCCGACATGACCGACCCTTGGTGCATACACCCCGCAAGAATGCGTTTCGCCGGGCCGCTTGGCAAGCCGGCGCGAGGGCTTGCGAAAAAGATTCGTCCGATCGCTTTCCGCTATTGACGTTTTTTTTCCGAAAACAATACACTCCATCCCGAACGACAAGATCGCGGAAAGCGACGAGCGTCGATCCAGAGGCACGAACATTCGAGATGAGGAGAGTCCCGTGAAAGCCACGCAAGGGTCCGTAATCAGGGGCTGGGCCATGCGCCTGGCAACCGCCACAGCCATGCTCGGCACCGTGCATGGCGCATCCGCCGCCGACCTCGTGATCTCCAACTGGGACGGCTACATGGCGCCCGACATCGCGGAGACCTTCAAGGCGGCGACCGGCCTCGAGGTCGAGATCGTCAACCACGCCACCAACGAAGAAATCATGGGCAAGCTGATGGCGAGCCAGGGCAAGGGCTACGACGTCGTCTTCGTCTCCTCGCCCTTCGCCGAGATCCTCAACAAGCAGGGGCTGCTGGCCGAGATCGACAAGGCGGCCGTGCCGAACCTCGCCAATCTCTACCCGGAAGCCGCCGCGCTGGCCTACGATCCCGGTACCAACTTCGCCGTCCCCTATGCCTGGGGCACGACCGGTCTCTGCTACCGCTCCGACCTCGTCGAGGGCACGCCGGACAGCTGGATGGCGATGCTGAAGCCGTCGGATGCGCTGAAGGGCAAGATCACCATGCTGGCGACCGACCGCTGGCTGATGGCGGCGGGCCTGCTTGCGGAAGGTTTCTCGGTCAACGAGAGCGATCCGGCGAAGATCGACGCGGCCAAGAACCTGCTGATCGAGGCCAAGAAGACGCTGCTCGCTTATGACGACACGACCTTCTACTCGAAGCTCGTATCCGGGGAGGCGTCGCTCGTGCATGCCTGGGACGGCTGGTGCAACTACGGCATCGCCGAGAATGCCGACATCAAGTTCGTCGTGCCCTCCGAAGGCTCGGACCTGTGGGTCGACACGATGGTGGTCATGAAGAACGGCGGCAATACCGAGAACGCCATGAAGTTCCTGAACTTCGTGCTCGATGCCGAGAACCACGCCTGGGCGGCCGAGAATATCCTCTACAAGGTGCCGAACAAGGCCGCCATGGAGAGCCTCGACCCCGCGCTCGCCGAGCAGTATCCGAACATGGGCATGACCCCGGCCGAACTGACCGGCTACGAGTTGATGCGCGACCTCGGCGACGCGCAGCGGCTCTATTCGCGCGCCGTCAGCGAGATCAAGGCCGCGAACTGACCCGCGACGGGGCGAAAACCCGAACGCAAGATGACGGGGAGCGCGCGCAGGCGCCCTCCCCGTCCTTCCTGGCGAAGACGCGTTCATCGCAGCCGCATCGGAACGCGGGGGCGAAACGCCAAACGAGCCGCCCCGACGGCGAAACAGGCATCACCTTGTCCTTCCAGGCCACCCGACCGAACCTGCTTGCCGCGCCGGCCGTCGCATGGCTGCTCACCTTCATGGTCGCGCCGTGCCTGCTCATCCTCGGCTATGCCTTCTTCGAGCGCGGCACCTGGGGCGGCGTGGTCTACACCTTCACGCTGGAGAATTTCGAACGGGTCTTCGACCCGCTCTACGCACGGATCTTCCTGAACTCGGCGCGCATCGCGGCGACCGTCACGCTGCTCGCCATCCTGATCGCCTATCCCGCGGCCTATGCGATCAGCCGCGCGCCGAAATCGCGCCAGCCGCTGCTGCTGTTCTTCGCCGTCCTGCCGTTCTGGAGCAACTACCTGATCCGAACCTATGCGTGGATCGTGCTGCTCAACCGCGAGGGGCTGATCAACAACGCGCTGCGCTGGGGCGGCTACGAGGGCGAGCCGCTGTCGATGCTGTACAGCGAAGGCGCCGTGATCACCGGCCTCGTCTACAATTACCTCCCCTTCGTCATCCTGGCGATCTATTCGAGCCTGTCGCGGCTCGACATGAGCCTGGTCGAGGCCTCGCGCGATCTCGGCGCGGGACCGATACGCACCTTCCTGCGCGTGACGCTGCCGCTGACGCTGCCCGGGATCGCGGCGGGCGGCGTCTTCGTCTTCGTACTGTCGATCGGCAATTTCGTGACGCCGGCCCTGCTCGGCGGCGGACGGTTCCAGATGATCGGCAACCTCGTCTACGACCAGTTCCTCACCGCCAACGACTGGCCCTTCGGCGCCGCGCTCGGGATGATACTGATCGCGATCATGATCGTGCTCCTGACCCTGCAGGCGCGCCTGACGAACCGCGCCGCCGGCACCGTCCGCGAGGCCGAACGATGACGGGCTGGACGAGGCAGAACGCCTGGGGGCGGGCAACGCTGTTCGCCGTTTTCGGATTCCTCTACGTGCCGATCGCCGTGCTCGTCGCGCTCTCGTTCAACGAGGCGGGGCTGCCGACCGTCTGGTCGGGCTTCTCGACCAAATGGTACGGCGCGTTGCTCGGCAACGCCAACATCCTCGGCGCGGCGTGGAACACGCTGATCGTCGCGGTCTTCGCGACCGTGATCGCGACCGTGCTCGGCACCATGCTGGCGATCGGGATCGAGACGCGACGCCGCGCGAGCACCGGCCTCGAAGCGCTGGTCTTCGCGCCGATGGTCATCCCGGACATCGTGCTGGCGGTGGCGCTCTTGTCCTTCTTCTCGCGGCTCGACGTGACGCTCGGGCTGCATACGATCGTGCTCAGCCACGTCATCTTCGACCTCGCCTTCGTCTGTTCGATCGTGCGGGCGCGGCTGAAGCATTTCGACTATTCCATCGTGGAGGCCTCGCGCGACCTTGGCGCCTCGCCCTGGACGACCTTCTGGCGGGTCACCTTCCCGGTGCTGATGCCGGCGATCGTGGCCGGCGCGCTGCTCGCCTTCACGCTGTCGATCGACGAGTTCATCATCGCCTTCTTCACGGCGGGCGCCGGGCGCTCCTCGATCACCCTGCCGATGCAGATCTATTCGATGATCCGCTTCGGCATCACGCCCGAGATCAATGCCCTCGCCACCATCGTCATGAGCGTCAGCGCCGCGGCGCTGCTCCTGTCGCAGTGGCTCAACAAAGACCAGATGCGATGACCGACGCGCCCCCCGCCAGCGACACGATCCTGCGCATCGACAGCCTGTCGAAGGATTTCGGGCCGGTGCGCGCCGTGGATCGCGTCTCGCTGGACATCCGGCGCAACGAGTTCTTCGCGCTGCTCGGCCCGTCGGGCTGCGGCAAGTCCACGCTGCTGCGCATGCTGGCCGGCTTCGAGACCCCCAACGAAGGGCGCATCCTGCTGGAAGGAGGGGACATAACCGGACTTAAGCCCGAGCGGCGGCCACTGAACCTGATGTTCCAGTCCTATGCACTGTTCCCGCATATGAGCGTACGCCGCAACATCGCCTACGGGCTGGAAATGGAGCGGCTGGCGCGCGCCGACGTGGCCGCGCGCGTCGACGAGATCATGGCGGTGACGGACCTGACGAGTTTCGCCGACCGAAAGCCCGACCAGCTTTCCGGCGGGCAGAAGCAGCGCGTCGCGCTGGCGCGCGCGCTCGTCAAGCGGCCGAAGGTGCTGCTGCTCGACGAGCCGCTCGGCGCGCTCGACAAGAAGCTGCGAGAGCGCATGCAGCTCGAGCTCAAGCGCCTGCAGCACGACGTCGGCATCACCTTCATCATCGTCACGCACGACCAGGAAGAGGCGCTGGTGATGGCCGACCGGATGGCGATCCTGAAGGACGGACGGCTGCTGCAATGCGGCTCGCCCGAGGAGGTGTACGAGACGCCAAGCGATCGCTTCGTCGCCAATTTCATCGGGATCATGAATTTCATCGACGGCCGCATCGGCGGCGACGGCCATTTCACGGCCAAGGGCGTGCGGTTGCCGGTCACGGACCTCGCGGCCGGACCCGCCGCGCTCGCCATCCGGCCGGAAGACGTCGCGATCGATCACGGCGGCGGGGGCATCGAGGGGCGGATCACCGACATCGCCTATCACGGGCTCGACCGGGTGCTGCATGTGGCCGTCGAGGCCAGCACGACGCCGTTCCAGGTCCGCGTCCCCGCCCGAAGCGAGGCCGGCCATGGCATCGGCGAGCCGATCCGCATCGCGCTTCCGATCGAACGCTGCAAGTTCTTTCCCGCCTGAGTTGAACAGGAGACACCATGTCGAAGACCATCGCATTCTTTCCAGAAGCAGCCTTCGGGCCGGCGTTGAACTCGGTCGGCATCGCCCAGGCCGTCGAGGCGCTCGGCCACAAGGCGGTGTTCCTGTCCGATCCCGGCTTCGTCGCGGTCTACGAGGGCTACGGCTTCGAGGCGCACCCGGTTGCGCTGTCGGAGCCGATGCCGCCGGAGAAGATGGCCAAGTTCTGGGAGGACTTCATCAACGGCCACATCCCGAACTTCCGCAAGAGCCCCTACGAGCAGATCGACACCTACGTGAAGGATTGCTGGACGGCGATCGTCGACAGCGCGAAGTGGGCGCAGAAGGACCTGCCGGGCGTTCTGGCGAAGATCAAGCCGGACCTGATCTGCGTCGACAACGTGATCCTGTTCCCGGCGATCAAGCAGTACGGCAAGCCGTGGGTGCGCATCATCTCGTGTTCGGAAAACGAAATCGAGGACCCGAAGATCCCGCCGCACCTGTCGGGCTGCGGCGAGAAGGATTTCGCCTGCCACGACGCTTTCCGCTCGCGCTTCAACGAGGTGATCAAGCCGCTGCACGACGACTTCAACGCCTTCCTCTCCTCGACCGGCGAGGAGCCCTACCCGCTCGGCCAGTTCTTCGAGGCCTCGCCCTTCATGAACCTGCTGCTCTATCCCGAGGCGGTGAAGTTCGAGCGCGAGCACCCGCTCGACCCCAGGCAGTTCCAGTATCTCGAAGGCTGCGTGCGCACCGAGAAGCCCTATGAAGTCCCGGTCTTCGCCGAGAAGAACGACAAGCCGCTGGTCTACGTCTCCTTCGGCAGCCTGGGCGCGGGAGACACCGACCTTTTGAAGCGCATCATCGCGACGATCGGCAAGCTGCCCTACCGGGCGCTCGTCAATGTCGGCGACTACAAGGGAACCTACGAGGACGTGCCGGGCAACGTGGTGATCGAAAGCTGGTTCCCGCAGCCATCGGTGATCCCGCAGGTCGACGCCGTCATCCACCACGGCGGCAACAACTCCTTCACCGAGTGCCTCTACTTCGGCAAGCCGGCGATCATCATGCCCTATGTCTGGGACGGGCACGACAACGCCACGCGCGTGCAGGAGACCGGCCACGGCTTCAAGATGCCGCGCTACGACTGGACTGATGCGGACCTCGCCGCCAAGCTCGACGCCTGCGTCAACGATCCGGCCATGAAGGCGAAGCTGGCGGCCACCTCCGAGCACATGCAGTCGCGGAACGGCCCGAAGAAGGCCGCGGCCATCCTCGACGGCATCGTCAAGGCGAATGCCTGACATGGCCGAGACGCTGAAATCCTCCGCGCCGCACATCCGCGGCGCCTCGACCTTCGACGATCTCGTCGACTGGGGCGTCCAGTCCGACGCGATCGAAGGCGTGTCGAGATCGTCCGGGCGCCTGCTGTTCAAGGGACCGAACAACCAGCCGGAAACCGGCATCTGGGTCTGCACGCCCGGCCGCTGGCGGCTGTCGATCCCGCGCGACGAGTTCTGCCATTTCGTGTCGGGCCGCGCCGTCTACCGGTCCGACGACGGCGAGACCATCGAGATCGAACCCGGCACGGCGGTGATGTTCCCCGCCGGCTGGACGGGCGAATGCACGGTCATCGAGACCATGCGCAACATCTACATGCTGGCCTGAACGGCCGGCGCGAACACGAGGACGAGACAACATGACCGCGACACCGTTGATGCGCAAGCCGCTGGAGCAGACGGACCTGAAGGACTGGGGCGTGATCCCGACCATGATCGAGGGCGAGAGCCGCACTTCGGGCCTGCTCATCCACAAGGGACCGGAGGGGCGGTCGGAATGCGGGCTCTGGGTCTGCACGCCGGGCAAGTGGGAATGCCACGTCACCCGCGACGAGTTCTGCCACTTCCTCGAGGGCCGCTGCACCTATGTGCACGAATCGGGCGAGGTCATCGAGATTGTGCCCGACACGGCCGCCTTTTTCCCGCAGGACTGGAAGGGCGTCTGCACCGTCCACGAGACCGTGAAGAAGGTCTACATGATCCGCTGAGGCCATCGCCGCCCAAGTATCTCCGCCGGTTCGCGCAGGCGCGACCGAAGGCGAAAGACGAATGAGGACAAGACGATGCGCTTCGATCCCGACAAACCGATTCATTTCGCCGAAGGACGCTACCGCGCCTCCGGCGGGCAGCCGATGCCCGTCATCGACCCGGCGACGCTTGGCACCGTCGGCCACGTCGCGGAGACGAGCGCGGCGGAGATCGAGGCGGCGCTGGCGGCGGTAGCGGCGGCGCAGAAAGCCTGGGCGAAGCTGGACGCCAAGAGCCGCGCCACGATGCTGCACCGGATCGCCAACCGGATCGAGGCGACGGACATGCGCCTGTGCGCCGAGATCATGTCGCGCGAGATGGGCAAGCCGTATCCGGAGGCGATCGGCGAGGTGGCGAACTGCGCCGGCGCCTTCCGCTATTTCGCCGAGATGGCGCGCGACGAGGCCGGGAAGGTCGCCGGCACCACGCAGGCGGGCTCGTTCCAGTTCGCCCGCTACGAACCGCTCGGCGTGTCGGTCCACATCATGCCGTTCAACTTCCCGATCCTCCTGATGTGCTGGACGGTCGCCGCCTCGCTGGCGTCGGGCAATGGCTGCGTGATCAAGCCGGCGCTCGCCACCACGCTGTCGACGCTGATTTTCATGGAGGTCTTCGCCGACCTGCCCGAGGGACTGGTCGCGTGCCTGCCGGGCGGTGTCGACGTCGGGCAGGCGCTGATCCATTCGCCGCGCACGCATGCCGTCGCCTTCACCGGGTCGGTGGCGGCCGGAAAGGCCGTGGCGATGGCGGCGGCCGGCGAGATGAAGCCGGCGGTGATCGAGGCGGGCGGATCGGATCCGATGATCGTGACCAGGCATGCGCCGATCGACGTCGCGGCGGCCGGCGCCGTCACCGCCGCCTTCCACATGTCGGGCCAGGTCTGCACCTCGGCCGAGCGCTTCTTCGTCGTCGACGAGGTCCACGACGCCTTCGTCGAACGTTTCGCTGCCGAGACGAGCCGCCTGCGCGTCGGCAACGGGTTGTCGAAATCGGAGATCGGGCCGCTGGTGTCCAGGGCCGCGCGCGACAAGGTGATCCGCCTCGTCGAGGACGCCAGGGCCAAGGGGGCCACCATCGTCGCGGGCGGGCGCATACCGCCTGGCGAACCGGTCGGCTGGTTCTACGAGCCGACGATCCTGACCGGCTGCACACCCGACATGCAGATCATGCGCGAGGAGTGCTTCGGACCGGTCGCCGCCATCTGCCGGGTGAAGGACTTCGACGAGGCGATCGAGAAGGCGAACGACAGTGAATTCGGCCTCGGCGCCTCGGTCTTCACGACCTCTCTCGAAGAAGCCATGGAAGCGGCCGAGCGGCTCGAGGCCGGCATGGTCTGGGTCAACAACCCGCTGATCGACAACGACGCCCTGCCCTTCGGAGGGTGGAAGAAGTCCGGCATCGGCCGCGAACTGTCGCGGCTCGGGCTCGACACATTCCGGCGCTCGAAGATGGTCATCATCGACCACAAGCCCGCCGTGCAGGGCTGGTGGTACCCCTATCCCGACGACTGGTTCCACGAGGCCGGCGGGCGCAAGCACGTCTGAACCTCACAAGACTCCACGAACAGGCAGGATCGAAAGCATGATCATCACGCTTCTGGGCGGCGCCGGCTACATGGGCGCGGGCATCGTCCGCGACCTGGTCTCCAACCGCGCCATCATCGACATCACGAGGATACGCGTCTGCGACGCCTCGCGCGACAGGATGCAGGCGCTGGCCGCGGACCTCGGCGACCCGCGCATCGAACTGGTCGACCTCGACGTGGCGACGCCGGAGGCGCTGCGGGCGGCGATCGAAGGATCCGGCATCTGCATCAACTGCGTGCCGACCCTGCTCGGCTTCCAGATGCGCATCTTCGAGGCGGCGCTCGCCGCCCGGGTCGCCTATGTCGATCTCGGCGGGCTCGGCACCTATACCGTGAAGCAACTGGCCGAGCACGAGCGCTTCAGGGCGGCGGGCGTGACGGCCGTCATCGGCGCCGGCGCCGATCCGGGCATGTCGAACGTGATCTGCCGCGCCGTCGCCGACGAACTCGACGAGATCGATTCGATCAAGCTCTACTGGGCCGCCGAACTGGTGGGCGAGGAGAACCCGATCCTGGTGCCGCCCTACAGCGTCTCGACCGTGCTGGCCGAATATGCGCACGAGAGCACCCAGTTCTACGACGGCCGGCACGTCACCTGCCCGCCGATGAGCGGCCGCGAGGTCCTCGACTTGCCGGAACCCTGGGGTCGCTGCGATTTCATGCATTCACCGCATTCGGAACAGCTGACCGTGCCGCTGGCCGACGGCATCCGCGAGAAGGGCATCAGGGAATTCTCCTGGAAGCTCCATCTGCCGCATCGCGAGCACGAGGCCTGGGTCGGGCTGGTCAAGGCCGGCTTCGGCGACTTCGACCGTCCCGTCGAAATCGGCGGCCAGCAGGTCCGCCCACTCGACGTGCTGAACAAGGTGATCGAGCGCAACATGCGCGAGAACCAGCACCGAATTCCGGCCCAGGACAGCCACGAGATCCACTTCGCCATCGGTAAGGGCCGCAAGGATGGTCGGGAGCGGACGGTCACGGTCGAGGTGATCGTGGAGCCCGACCCGCTCTACGCGCCCTATGTCGACGCCTGCACCTCGATGAATGGCTCGATCGCCGCGCAACTGATCCTGTCGCGGCCGATGAAGCCAGGCGTCTTCGCGCCGGAATCCTATTTCGACGTGCCGACCTACTTCGCGGAACTCGAGAAGCGGAAATTCGTCATCGGCAAGAAGGTTCAGTGAACCAGGCGACCCGCGATGCAACCAACAGGCGATTTCACATGAGTGTCACAAGGAGCCGATAGTCCACACGCGATTGACCTGACGAAAAGGGAATTCTCGTGTCACGCAAGGCTGTTACCCGCTTTCTGCTCCTCGGCTCCGCCGCCGCGACGCTCGCCCTGGGCGCGTCGTATTCCGGGTCTGCCGCCGCGCAAGCCTGTTCGCCGTCGAGCCCTTCGAGCGGCGCGACCGTGACATGCGCCGGCTCCGGCGCGGGCATCCAGGACACCAGCCTCGACGACGCGACGATCACCGTCGAGGACGGGGCCGACGTGAATGGCGGCTCCGGACGGGCTTTCCGCTTCCGCGACGGCGTGACGATCACCAATGACGGAACGATCCGTTCGGACAGCCAGCACGCGATCCAGGGCGGCGCCAACGCGACGATCATCAACAATGGCACGATCACCGGCGGCGCGTCGGACGACGACGGCATCAATCTTGGAAGCAACGCGCTGGTCACCAACAACGGCGCCATCACCGGCAGCGACGAAGGCGTCCAGGTCGGGGACAACGGCATGGTGGAGAACAACGGTTCCGTCACCGGCGGCGACAAGGGCGTCCAGGTGGGGAACAACTCCAGCGTCGAGAACAGCGGAACCATCACCGGCAACGACCATGGCGTTTCAGGGGCGAACGGCGTGACCGTCGTCAACACCGGAACGATCACCGGCGAAGCCGGCGACGGCGTCAACATCGATGACAATGGCCGCGTCGAGAACAGCGGCACCATCTCCGGCGGCGACGATGGCGTGCAGGTCGAGGCGAACGGCACCGTCATCAACTACGCGACCGGCATCATCACGGCCAACGGCGAGGGCATCAACGCCAATCAGCCCAATGCCTACATCGAGAACCACGGCATCATCGAGGCGGGCGACGACGGCATCAATGCCGGCGTCGATGCCTACATCATCAACACGGGCCGGATCACCTCCACCGGCGACCAGGACGGCATCGATCTCGACTCGGGCACAATCATCAATTCCGGCCTGATCGAGTCACTGCGCGCCGAGGACGGCATCGACTTCGACCCGAGCACCGATGCTTCGCTGGTCATCAACAGCGGCATCATACGCGGCAATATCGCGATCAACACCGACGACGCCGATACCGGAGCGCAGACCGTCATCAATTCCGGCACCCTGATCGGCTTTGGCGGGACCGCGCTCAATCTCGGCATGGGCGACGACACGCTGATCCTGGATAAAGGCTCCCGCATCGTCGGCCTGATCGAAATGGGCGGCGGCGACGACACGCTGATCGTCAACTACGTCAGGCTGGAACGTCTCCACGTCGGTTCGGCGATCGAGACCGTCGCCACCGCCGGCCCCTCCTTCGTCGGCACCTCGGCCATCATCCTGCTCGATCCGGTCGCGCTCGGCGCGGGCGACCGCGATGCGCAGGACCTCGCTTTCAACATGTCGCGCACGGTGCTGACGGCCCCCGGCGGAAACGGCCTCTGGACCGCCGGGCGCGGGGCATCGCTCGGCGACGGAGATCGTACCTATCTCGGCGGCGTCGTGGGCTACGACATCGACCTCGGCGGCCATGCCCTCGGCGTCTTTGGCGGTGGCGCCAAGGCCGGTGACCTCCAGGCCTGGCTCGCCGGCCTGCGCTTCGATCTCGCCGACGGCGGCCCCTTTGACTTTCAGGCGACGGCCTTCGCCGGCGTGACCGATGGCGACGACCTCGCCGGGTCGGACGGAGCGGACGGGACGCTGCTGGGCTTCGCCGCGCGCGCGTCTTACACCGTGCTGCAGGCTTCGCCCGGCGGTTTCGGCCTCGACCTCGCCGCCGAGGGCGGCCTCAGCCGCCATGCGGTCGACGGTTACACCATGTCGGACCTCGACACATCGATCGGCGACCGCGATTCCGACGCCGGCTATGCGCGCATCGAAATCGGCCTGCCCTATTCCTTCGACGCGGACACGACGCTGCGCGGCTTCGCCCACGTCACGCACCATGCCGGATCGGCCGACCTGATCGCGGCATCGTTCGAAGGCCAGTCAATGGCCTTCGCCTCCGGCGCCGATCTCGACCGGACGGCTTTCGGCCTCGGCGCCTCCTTCACCCGCAAGACGGCGTCCGGCATGACGTTCGACGCCAACATCGAGGCGAGCCACGCCGACGGCGAGACGGATGTCGCCTTCGGTCTCACGCTGCGCATGCCGCTCGGCAACTGAACGCACCTCCGCTTCAACGCGAAAGGGAGCGCGGCCGGCAGCCGCGCTCCCTTTCGCCTGGCGATCCGGATGCGTTCAGGCGCCCGCCGACTTCGCCCAGTCCGCGTACCAGGCGCGGAAGAGCGCATACTGTGTCTCGGCGTAATTGCGCTGGGAATCGGTCAGCGCGTCGGTCTCGTTGAAGTGCAGCGTGTACTCGGCGTCGCCGTTCAGCACCATCAGGTGCTTGTAGTAGAGCACCAGGTCCGGCCCCTCGTCGAAGGACGACAGGACGGCCAGCGCCTGCTCCAGTTCCAGCGCCAGCGCGCGGGCGCGGGCATCGCCCTTCGCCGCCTTCTGGCAGAGCGAGACCAGGTGCAGCACCTCGCGCGGCAGCGCGTTGCCGATGCCGGTGATCGCGCCGGTGGCGCCGCAATTGACGTAGCCGTGGAAGACGTTGGTGTCGACGCCGACCATCAGCGTCACGTCCGGGCTCTGCGAGGTGATGTTCTCGGCCGCGTAGCGCAGGTCGGCCGCGCCGCCGAACTCCTTGAAGCCGATCAGGTTCGGGTGCTCGGCGCGCAGCGCGAAAAACAGGTCGGCGCGGGTGGCGAAGCCGTAATACGGGCTGTTGTAGATGACGGCCGGCAGCTCGGGCGCCGCCGCAAGGATGGCCTTGAAGTGGGCCTTCTGGGCGATCGCCGAACTGCCGCGCGACAACACGCGCGGGATCACCATCAGGCCGTTCGCGCCGACCGCGGCGGCGTGCGCGGCGTGAGCGACCGCCTGCTTCGTGTTGACCGCGCCGGTGCCGACCACGGTCGGGATGCCGGCCTTCACCAGTCGGGCGACGCCTTCCATGCGCTGTTCGTCGGTCAGAAGCGGCCAGTCTCCCATCGAGCCGCAATAGACGACCGCCGACATGCCGGCCGCGATCAGCTGCTCGCCCTTGCGCACGAGCGCATCGAAGTCGGGCTGGCGATCGGCCGTGCACGGCGTCATCAGCGCGGGGATGGTGCCGGTGAAGATGCTGCTCGTCATGATGGTCCCTCCTGGCGGACACTCGAAAGCCTCGCCGCCTTGTACGCGATCTCGCCCTCCTTGTCGACAACGAATATACAAAGCGCAAAAGCCACCCGCGCGCCTCAGAGCGGGATGCCGGCATTCACCCGCGAATCGTTGGCGATATAGGCCTGGATCTGCCGCACGATCTGGTCCGCATGAGCCCGGGCGACGCGATCGGCGCGCTCGACGTCCCGTGCCTCAATCGCCGCGACCATCTCCACATGCTCATCGAGATAGGGGCGCGGCACGTCGTCATCGAGCGAGGAATAGTAGAAGCGCAGCAGCCGCCGGCCTTCGTCGAGCAGGCGTTCGAACAGGTCCGTGTAGTAGACGTTGCGGCCGGCGCGGGCGATCGCGGCGTGGAATTCGCGGTTGACCTCGATCATGGCGGCGACGTCGCGCGCGGCCACGGCGTTGACATAGGCCGCCTGGAGCGCCCGGATCGACGCCAGGTCGGCATCCGACCGGTTGGCGGCGGCAAGCCGCGTTGTGACGCGATACATCAGGGTCAGCGCGTCGAAGAACTGCGGCAGCGCCTGGATTTCGATCGGCGCGGCGACGGTGCCCCGGTTCGGCAGCGTGACGACCAGCCCCTCGCCCGCGAGCTTGACGAGCGCTTCGCGGATCGGCGTGCGGGACATGCCGAAGCGCTCGGTGAGCGCGACTTCGTCGATCGCGCCGCCCGGCGGAATGGTGAGGTCGAGAACTTCCCGCTTCAGCGCGGCATAGACGGTCGCCACACCGCTGCCGCGCCTCGGCCGGGTCCCCGCCGGCTCCATATCGTGGACTTCGTCGCTCACGGCCCTCGACGCGCGCCTCTCATTGTGTTTCCGATGGCGCTTGGTAGCAGGCGAAGGGATGTCGCGGAAGGGCGGGATCGGGGCGTTCTCCGCGCTGCGGCCGACCAAAGGGGTTTCCGGCTCTGTCTGGATGGCAGGCGTCGCAACGGCGACGATGCCGGCGCTATGCGTGGCTGTGCGGGGCCCGAACGCGAACGCCGCCCCGGAGGGCGGCGTTCGCGCTGTTGATATTGCGGTGTGAATGACCTGAGACATAGGTGACGTTTTGTACCGTGTGAATGACCTGAGACATAGGTGACGTTTTGTACCGGCCACATGGGTAACGCTTTTCGCTTTGCGGGAGGTGTTGATGCCGTGGAAGGAGAGTTCGGTAATGGACGAGCGGGTTCGTTTTGTCGGCCG
>JBKBRJ010000027.1:0-54709 GCA_046292285.1 Mesorhizobium sp.
CATGGTCCCCCTCCCCCCGCTTCGCAGGGGAGGATAAGCCCCCTCAGCCTTCACCCATCTTCAGCGCCTCGATGAAGGCGGCCTGCGGGATTTCGACCTTGCCGAACTGCCGCATGCGCTTCTTGCCTTCCTTCTGCTTCTCCAGGAGCTTGCGCTTGCGGGTGGCGTCGCCGCCGTAGCACTTGGCGGTGACGTCCTTGCGCAGCGCCGAGATGGTCTCGCGGGCGATGACCTTGCCTCCGATCGCGGCCTGGATCGGGATCTTGAACATGTGCTTGGGGATCAGGTCCTTCAGCTTCTCGCACATGGCGCGGCCGCGCTTCTCGGCCGCCGAGCGGTGGACCAGCATCGACAGCGCGTCGACCGGCTCGTCGTTGACGAGGATCGACATCTTGACGAGGTCGCCCTCCTTGTAGTCGGTCAGCTGGTAGTCGAAGGAGGCATAGCCCTTCGAGATCGACTTCAGCCGGTCGTAGAAGTCGAACACCACCTCGTTCAGCGGCAGATCGTAGGTCGCCATGGCGCGCTTGCCGACGTAGGACAGGTCGACCTGCACGCCGCGCCGCTCCTGGCAGAGCTTGAGGATCGCGCCGAGATAGTCGTCGGGGGTGAGGATGGTGGCGCGTATCCACGGCTCCTCGATCTCTGCTATCTTGACCACGTCGGGCATGTCGGCGGGGTTGTGCAGTTCGCGCGTCGTGCCGTCCGTCATCTTCAGGTGGTAGACGACGGAGGGCGCGGTGGCGATCAGGTCGAGGTCGAACTCGCGCTCCAGCCGTTCCTGGATGATCTCCAGGTGCAGCAGGCCGAGGAAGCCGCAGCGGAAGCCGAAGCCCAGCGCCGCGCTCGTCTCCATCTCGAAGGAGAACGACGCGTCGTTGAGGCGGAGTTTCCCCATGGCGGCGCGCAGGTCCTCGAAGTCGGCGGCGTCGACCGGGAACAGGCCGCAGAACACCACCGGCTGCGCCGGCTTGAAGCCCGGCAGCATCTGCGCGGTCGGGCGCTTGTCCTCGGTGATGGTATCGCCGACGCGGGTGTCGGCCACCTCCTTGATCGAGCCGGTCAGGAAGCCGATCTCGCCGGGGCCGAGCGCCTCGACCGTCACCATCTTCGGCGTGATGACGCCGACGCGGTCGACGGAATACTTCGCGCCGGTACCCATCATCCGGATGTTCTGCCCCTTCCGGAGTTCGCCGTCGATGACGCGCACCAGCACGATGACGCCGAGATAGGCGTCGTACCAGCTGTCGACGAGCATCGCCTTCAACGGCGCGTCGCGGTCGCCTTCCTTGGGCGGCGGCAGGCGGGTGACGATCGCCTCCAGCACCTGGTCGACGCCGAGGCCCGTCTTGGCCGAGATCAGCACGGCGTCGGAGGCGTCGAGGCCGATCACCTCCTCCACCTGCTCACGGATGCGGTCGGGTTCGGCGGCGGGAAGGTCGACCTTGTTCAGCACGACCACGATCTCGTGGTCGGCATCGAGCGCCTGGTAGACGTTGGCCAGCGTCTGCGCCTCGACGCCCTGGGAGGCGTCGACCACCAGCAGCGAGCCCTCGCAGGCGCGCAACGACCGCGACACCTCGTAGGCGAAGTCGACGTGGCCGGGCGTGTCGATCAGGTTCAGCACGTAGTCCTGGCCGTCCTTCGCCTTGTATTCGAGGCGCACCGTGTTGGCCTTGATGGTAATCCCGCGCTCGCGCTCGATGTCCATGGAATCGAGCACCTGCTCCTTCATCTCGCGCTCCTCCAGGGAGCCGGTCATCTGGATCAGGCGATCGGCGAGCGTCGACTTGCCATGGTCGATGTGGGCGACGATCGAGAAGTTTCGGATGTTCTTCAAAGGGGTCATGGGCCGGGCGTATAGAGCATTCCGGATCAAAACGGAAACCGGATTTCAGCGCGGAAGATGCCGCGCGCGTCGCGGGTTTCAAGCGGCGGCGGCGGCGGGCGGGTCGCGCGGCTACTCGGCCGCGAAGGCCGACGGCCGCTCCCTTGCCGGCGGTTGCGCGGTGGCAGCGACGGGTTCGGAATAAAGCAGCTTGACAAGCGAGCGGAAGGCCAGGATCTGGCGCGGCAGGCGCTGCGGATCGCTCGTCGCCTTGGCCATGATGATGCCCCCGTCGATGATCGAGGGCACCAGTTCGGCCAGGACGTCGAGATCGACAGGCTCGCGTTGCGCGTAGACCGCCGCGACGTCATCGAGATAGCCGCGGAATCGCCGGTTGAGGCCTTCGATCGCCTGGCGGTTGATCTCGATCACCTCGCGGTCGAACAGCCGCTCCTGATAGCAGACCGACGCGATCATGCAGCCGGGATGCCCGTTGGGCAAATCGGACAGCGTCTCGGCCAAGAGCTTCAGCCCGATCAGGAAGATCTGCAGCGGATCGTCGGAGAGATCGGCGGCGCGGGCGAAGATCTCGTCGAGGATGCGGTTGTCCTCCGCCACGTAGCGCCGCAGCATGTCGCGCGCCAGTTCGTTCTTGTCACGGAAGTGGTAGAAGAACCCGCTCTTGGTCAGGCCGGCCTCGGCGATGATCTCGTCGATCGACGTGGCGGCAAATCCCTTGGCGAGAACCGAGGCCTCGGCGATCTCCAGGATGCGTTCGCGCGTATCGGATCCCTTTCCCATGTGAAGCACCTCTCACAAAGACTTGACCGACGGTACGGTTTTGCATGGGCGCCTCCATACACGCTCGACGACGTTGGCGCTACAACTTCCGGCAACCATCTGAAGAACCTTGGGAATACAGGCTCGCTGCCTCACTGGACCGCGAGTTTTCTAGTCTGGAAGCGCCCCATCCGGCACATCTCGTCCCATCGCGGATCGGTCCCGAGCGGCCGATCGGCATGCGCAACGACTGGATGAAAGGGATGACACCATGAGCAAGTATCGCAACAGCCTGCCGCAGACGAAGGGCGGCATGTTTCTGACCGACGGCGGACTGGAGACCACACTCCTCTTCAAGGACGGGATCGACCTGCCCTGCTTCGCGTCCTTTCCGCTCATCGAGCAGGACGACGGCCGGGCCCGGATGACGGTCTATTTCGAGCGATTCCTGTCGCTCGCCCGGCGGCGGCGGCTCGGCTTCGTCCTGGACACGCCGACATGGCGCGCGAGCAGGGACTGGGGCCGCGAACTCGGCTACGACGAGATGCGGCTGCGGGCGGTGAACGAGGCGTCGGTCGCCTATGTCGAGGAGTTGCGCGCCCGCTGGGATACGCCCGGGACGCCCGTCGTCACCAATGGCGTGATCGGTCCGCGCGGCGATGGCTACAAGGCCGGCCGGATGGAGGCCGACGAGGCGCAGGACTACCACGCCTTCCAGGCCGAGATCTTCGCGAAGTCGACGGTCGACATGATCTCGGCCATCACGATGAACACGGTGAACGAGGCGATCGGCATCGCGCGCGCCGCCAAGTCCGTGGCGATGCCCTGCGTCATTTCCTTCACCGTCGAGACGGACGGGCGCCTGGCCGACGGCGCGAGCCTGCGGCAGGCGGTGGAGCGCACCGACGAGGCGACGGGCGGCGCGCCGGTCTATTACATGATCAACTGCGCGCACCCGACCCATTTCGAGGGCGCCATCCGGTCCGGCGAGCGCTGGCTCGACCGCGTCTGGGGCATCCGGGCGAACGCCTCGGAAAAGAGCCATGCCGAGCTCGATGATTCGACCGAGCTCGACGAGGGCGACGCCGCCGACCTCGGCCGCCGCTATCGCGACATGAGCCGGCTGATGCCGCGCCTGCGGGTCCTCGGCGGGTGCTGCGGCACCGACCATCACCACTTGGGCATGATCTGCGAGGCCTGCCTGCCTGCCCAGGCAGCCTGACGATGACGAGAGCACACGAAGGAGCAAGACCATGACACTGCGAGGCCAGAACGACGGGCTGGCGGCGCGCCTCAGACGCTGGACCGCCGCCCGGAAGGAACGGCGCGAGGCGATCGACATCCTGACGGCGCTGGATCAGCTCAACGACCACCTCCTGCGCGACATCGGCATGCGCCGCAACCGACCGACCGGCTCCCGGTTCACCCCCGACCGGATGTAGCCGCAAGTGGAACCATCGGTCGGCATTCTTCCCCGCCGACCGATTCCCCGTCACGGCTCCCCGACGCAAGACGAGACGAGACCCCAATCCGGGCCTGAAGGCGGCCCGGGATCGATCCCCCATGCCTTCGAGATGAAAGGACGAAACAATGACACTGGCCAGGCACCTGACCGCAATCCCGGTCGCCGCTGCCCTCGCCTTCGGACCGGGCTCCGCAGGCGCACAGGAACCCGCGGACCTCGACGCCACCTACAAGGACATCGAGGCGACCTACGGCGTGCTGCCCACTTTCATGAAGGTCTATCCCAGGCAGGGCATCGCCGGCGCCTGGGCCCTGACGAAGAGCCTCGAGGTGGAAATGGGCGCCCTCGATCCGAAAGTGAAGTCGCTGATCAACATCGCTGTCGCGGCCCAGATCCCATGTCGCTACTGCATCTGGCTCGACACGAAGATGGCGCGGGAACTCGGCGCGACCGACGATGAGATCGCCGAAGCCGTGGCCCAGGCCTGCCTGACCCGCCACTGGAGCGCGATCCTCAACGGCATGCAGGTCGACTTCGAGGCCTTCAAGGCCGAATTCGGCGGCGACTGACCCCTGTCCCCGCGGCCACCCGCGACCGACCGCGGGTGCCGCGGGCGTGCTTGATCGCGGCGATTTCTATTTTTAGTTGTAGTTTGACATCTTGTTCTCTTTAAGGTTGACTTCCGTCGAGTCATTGCGTCATGATGCTCTCGGAGGTTGCAGATGTTCCCAGAGGCTCCCCAGAGAGACTTTTCCCGCCTGGTGACCGTGGCGGTTCTCGATGGGCCGGTGAACCTCCTCCACCCGTGCTTCCAGGGCGCGCTGCTTGAACTGCCGCTCGGTCAGCCGGCGCCCGACCCTGCTTCGCCGGCCACCCAGCATGGCACGCATGTGGCGAGCCTGCTGTTCGGACAGCCCGGCAGCGCCGTCGAGGGCCTTGCGGCGGGTTGTCGTGGATTGATCGTGCCCATCTTCCACGATCGCGGCGGGACCCTCGCGGCCTCGCAACTCGATCTCGCCCGCGCGATCCTGGTCGCGGTGGAAAACGGCGCGGACTTCATCAACATCAGCGGCGGGCAGCTGTCGCCGTCGGGCGCGCCGGACCCGTTTCTCGCCGACGCGATCGCCCGCTGCGCGGCGCGCAACGTGCTGATCGTGGCGGCGGCCGGGAACGACGGCTGCGCCTGCCTGCATGTGCCCGCGGCGGCGCCCACCGTGCTGGCCGTCGGCGCGATGGACGAGGCCGGCAACCCGCTGCCCTCCAGCAACTGGGGCTCCCGCTACGGCGAGCAGGGCCTGCTCGCTCCGGGCAAGGACATTCTCGGCGCGCGCGCGGGCGGAGGAACCATCCAGCGCAGCGGCACCAGCTATGCCGCGCCTTTCGTGACCGGCCATGCGGCCCGGCTGGCGGCGCTGCAGGTCCAGGCCGGGCGCGCCGCCGATCCGCGCGCCATCCGCGACGTGCTTCTCGCGAGCGCCATCCCGTGTCCGGACGAGGCGGAGGGCGACTGTCCGCGCTTCCTCGCCGGACGCATCGACATCAACGCAGCAACCGCAAAGGTCCAAGGGGGTCTTGTCATGTCGGAATGCCTCGAAGCACTCAGCCCGCACGCCATCGCCCACGCGGCGCCGCCAACCGGTTTCGCGACCGGGGCCGAAGGCCACGCCCTTTCGGCTCGACCGCCGCAAGCGGCGAAAGCATCCGTCTGGCCATCCGGGGACGGCATCACGGAAGCCGCGGGCCAAGCCGACATGTCCAGCCGGCCCGCCTTGGCCGACGCCCTCACGCCGTCCGACTGCGGGTGTGGATGCGGCGGCAAGGGCAAGGCGGAGGGAGGCTGTGGTTGCGGCGGCAAGTGCGGCGGCGGCGCAGAGCCGGCCAAGCCGCGACTCGTCTACGCGCTCGGCCGCATCGGTTACGACTTCGGCGCCGAGGCCCGTCGGGACTCGATCACGCAGGCGATGGGGGGCGGAAATCCGCTGGCGGTAGACCAGTGGCTCGCCTATCTCGACGGTGCGCCTTTCGACGCGACGTCCGCGATCTGGACGCTCAATCTCGACGCCACGCCGATCTATGCCATCCAGCCCGCCGGTCCCTATGCCGAGCGAGGATACGAGATGCTGCGCGAGGCGCTTGCGGCCCAGGAGCACGAAGGCGCCGACCTCGTGTCGGTGCCCGGCCTGATCGCCGGCACCAGGACGCTGGAGTCCGGCCAGGTGGTGCCGCTGATCGTGCCCGCGCTGCGTGGTCTCTATTGCTGGAAGCCGGCCGCGCTGGTGGAAAACGTGCTCGGCGCGCGACCGCAGGCGGCGGCCGAACAGGCGACCTACGACCGGTTCTCGAGCGGCCTCGGCAATTTCCTCAGCCGGGTCTACTACGACCTGCGCAACCTCGGCGTGACCGGCGAGGAGCGCGCGCTGAACTACTCGGCGACCAATGCCGTCCAGATCGCCAACGTGATCGAGAGCACGACGCGGCAGGCGTTGGATCTCGACACCATCATGGTGAAGAAGAGCCCGGTCTGCCGCCCGGATTCGGACTGTTACGACGTCGAGATCGCCTTCTTCAATCCCGACAACACCAATGTCGCCAGCCGGATCTATCGCTTCACGGTCGACGTCAGCGACGTCGTGCCCGTCACCATCGGCACGGTGCGCAGCTGGACCAGGAGGGCATGACCATGGCCGCGAAGGCAAAGCGCGGGAAGCCCCGCGAGCGCCGCAGCCTGCTTCGACTGCCGCTGCTTGCCGATCCCCTGCCCCGCCGGGTCTCGACCAGCCGCATGCGGCTTCGGCCAGGCCTTTCGCAGCAGGATTGCGCAAGCTGCCACACGGCGTGCGACCGGCTGAGCGGCCCCCTTCAGGATGCCTGCCGCGGCCTTTGCCGCCAGGTTTGCGGCGGCTGACCGCCGGACGCCGTTTCGGCCAGGGGTCGCAGCCACATCATCAACGGGAGGACAAAGCCATGAGACCGCCACTCCAAAGCCAAGCCGTCGCGAGACGGGAGAGCACCGCGACCCTCGCAGTTGGCGTGACACCGTCGGGCTGCAACGTCTTCAAGAAGATCGCCTGCGCGGCGGCGGTGGCAGCCTGCGCGACAACCTGTCTTGCGGGACCCGCCGCATGCGTCTCGTGTTTCGGCGCGCTGGGCGCCAGTTCCTGCATCGACTGCCTGTAAGAGACCGCGCCGCCTCGGAGGCGGCGAGGCCATGGCCGGCGGCTCGACCGGCCGCTTCAAGACCGCGCGTCCCGGGCCGGTCGCACGAAAGGAAAGCGAAGATGAGACTTCCGTCACAGTCCACCCCCGTCGCCCGCGGCCAGGCCAGGGCCCTCGACCGCAGCGCCGCGCTCACCCCCTCGGACTGCTGCCCTGGCGGCACCTGCATTGGAGCGTGTCTCCCGATCGTCGGCTGCGTGGGGGTATGCCTGCCCTTCGCCCTCTGATCCTAGACGGCGCATTCGGAGACGTCGCCCACGCGACCGCTCCGGTGCTTTGGGAAGCCATGGGCGTGAGAGGCGTCGGCGCCGCCCGTGCTTCGTGGTTTGCGGAACTCGGCGCCGCCGGTGCGGAGACCGCGTCCGACGTACCAGCCGCGCCGCCGCGGGAGCGGCGCGATCACGCCGGCTCGAGTGAGACGGCTCAACAGCGACCGCGCGTCCCGGGCCGGTCTTCTGAAAAGGAACCGACCATGAGACTTCCATCCCAGTCTTCTCCCGTCGCCCGCCGTGGCGGAACCGCGCTCGACCGCAGCGCCACGCTCGCCCCGTCGGACTGCTGCGGCGCCGGCAAATGTTGCGTGGGCGCATGCCTGCCCTTCGGCGGCGGATGCGCGGGGATCTGCGTGCCCAACATCGGCCAGTGCTGAGGCCGCGCCGGGACCAGCGCGCGTCCGGCCCCGGCGCCCCGACTTGCGGGCGCCGGTCGTGTCGACGGCGCCATCCTGCATGCCTCAGATCGCGCGGGCGGCCCAGACGATCAACCAGGCAGAGGGCAGAAGCAGTACCTGGGCGAGCATCGTGCCGGCAAGGCGGCTGACGACCATCCAGATCACCGCGCGGCGGAAATCGACCTCGCTGGCGCGGCCGTCCACAACGTCGTCGGTCAACCCCGACAAATACGGGTCGATGACGACGAACATGAGGATCGTCGCGACACCGTTGACGATCGCCGACAGCGTCGCGGCGGTGACGCGGAAGTCGGGCTCCAGCGAACCTGCATAGATCGAGGCCAGCACGCCCACCGTCCAGAGCGCGGTCGCGGCGACGTTGAGAATGACGATGCTCGCCGGCACCGCTCCGCCGAGCCGCAATTGCGTGACGTTGGCGTAGCGCGGCGCAGAGACCGATTCGACCAGGACCGATAGGCCGCGCGGCGTGGCCGCGCGCAGCATCAGCCGCGGCACCGATCGCGTGCGGCGGAAGGCGGCGACCGCCACCGTCGAATAGCGCTGGAAGGTTGGGATCAGCAGGCCGCCGACCAGTGTCGCCAGCGACGCGGTTAACAGCACCAGCGAGAAATCGCGCGCCAGATGAAAAAGCGCGGGCTCGAGGATCGCGGTCTCGACGCGCTTGGCGAGGAACGGTCCCTGGAAGGCGTTCGAAATTCGCGACACGAGCACGAGCACGTTGAAGAGCGAAAAGGCGATGGCGACGTTTCCGGTGCGGATGCCGGCGATGCGAAAGGCGTAGGCCAGCGTCCCGATCAGATGGATGACGAAGGTGAAGAGGAGGATCAGGGCGAGTTGGGTGTCCATGGCGATGTCCATCGGGAGCCCGGCGCCGTCCCGTGATCCGGATTTACGCCCGGTCCGAGGCTAAGGCGAGGCCGAGCGGGACGTCCCCGCGAAACTTCATGGTGACGACCGCTCTGGACGCGGCGTGACCCGCGCCCTATCCCAAGCGGATGAATGCGACCAAACCCGGCGGGATTCAGGGCTTCGACGGGCTGCGAGCGCGGCTGCGGGGACTCTATTACGGGCGCTCGCGGGCGGCGCTGCGCTTCCAGATCTCGGTGCTGGCGGTCGACCTCGCGATCATAGCCTTCTTCGTGGCCTCGCCGGTGCTGCGCGAGCGGCCGGGTTTCCTGTGGCTGGACTACGGGATCGCGGCGGTGCTGGCGGCGGATATCGCCGCGCGCGGGCTTGCCAGCACCAGCTTCGCGGGCTGGGCGCGACGGCCCACTGTGTGGGTGGACATCTTCATCCTCGCGACGCTGCTTTTCCCGCTCTGGCTGGCGAACCTCGGCTTCCTGCGCATCCTGCGACTCTGGTCGCTGTCGCGCAGCGGCTTCATCTGGCAGCCGCTGGAGCGGCGCGGCCAGGGCGCATGGCGCGAGGTGCTGGAGGACATCGTCAACCTGGTGACCTTCCTGCTGGTCACCACCGGCTTCGTCTACACCTTCTTCTTCCGCACCGGTTCGGGCATCGAAGGCTATGTCGACGCGTTCTACTTTACCGTGACCACGGTGACGACGACCGGCTTCGGCGACATCGTGCTGCCGGGCCTGTGGGGCAAGCTCACCTCGATCGCGATCATGATCGTCGGCATCTCGCTGTTCGTGAAGCTGGCGCAGGCACTGTTCAGGCAGCACAAGGTTTTTTTCCCGTGCCCGCGCTGCGCGCTTCAGAGGCACGATCCGGATGCCGTCCACTGCAAGGCCTGTGGCTATTTGCTCAAGATCCCCGACGAGGGCGAATGACGCAAGCCAGCCGAGCGCTGGCTCATGGGCTCAAGGCGAGAATCCATCAAATATGATGCTTGAAACATTAGTATCGATGGTTTATACGTTCATTCCGTCCTCTGAAGCGAGTTTTCCTTGATCACAGCCGCACAGATGCGCGCCGCGCGCGCGCTCGCCGGTATCGACCAGAAGACCCTGGCCGAACGCGCGGGCGTTTCGCTTCCCACCATCCAGCGGATGGAGGCGAGCGACGGACAGGTGCGCGGCATGGTCGACACGCTGGTCAAGGTCATCCAGGCGCTGGAGCAGTCCGGCGTCGAGGTGATCGGCGAGGACCAGCCGAGCGAGCGTGGCGGCCGCGGGGTGCGGCTGAAGGCTTCGGGCGGCTGACAGGGCCGCGGCGCCGTCCGGCACCGCGCAAACAGAGACGAGCGCGCCCGGCGGCACACTGGATGCCGCGGGCGCGAGCAAGAACCGTGTCGCGACGGCGACCGCCGACCTTCGGACCCCGCCCGCCTCCCCGGGCGCGGTCCCGCCGACGATCCCGCCGCCTTCGCAGAGGGGACAAGTCCCCAGGAGGCAAGGCCAGAATGCAGACGAAATCCACCAGCCGGGCGACGCCGGCGCCCGACTTCGCCGAGCTCTTCACGCCCAAGCTCGTGACGGTGCTGCGCGAGGGCTACGGGCTATCCGGCCTCAAGGCCGACGCGATCGCCGGGCTGACCGTGGCGATCGTGGCGCTTCCCCTGTCGATGGCGATCGCCATCGCGTCGGGCGTGTCGCCCGAGCGCGGGCTGTATACGGCCGTCATCGGCGGGTTCCTCGTCTCGCTGCTCGGCGGCAGCCGCTTCCAGGTGGGCGGGCCGGCGGGGGCCTTCATCGTGCTGGTGGCCGCCACCGTTGCCCGGCACGGGATCGACGGTCTCCTGCTCGCCACCATGATGTCGGGCGTCTTCCTTCTGGCGATCGGCTATCTCCGGCTCGGCACCTACATCAAGTACATCCCCTTTCCGGTCACCGTCGGCTTCACGGCGGGCATCGGCGTCATCATCTTCGCCAGCCAGATCCGCGACCTGTTCGGGCTGACGCTGACCGGACCGGAACCGGGCGAAATCCTGGAAAAGCTGCCGGCGCTCTGGGCGGCCGCCGGTACCGCGAGCCCTGCGGCGATCGCCATCGCCGCGTTGACGATCGGGTTGATCGTGGGGCTGAAGCGTTTCCGGCCCGGCTGGCCGGGCATGCTGTTCGCCGTCGTCGTCACCTCCGCGTTGGTGGTGGCGCTGCAACTCCCCGTCGAGACCATCGGTACGCGCTTCGGCGGCATTCCGCGCACCCTGCCCCTGCCTGCCCTGCCGGCGGTCAGCTGGGATCTGGCGATGGCCGTGCTGCCCGACGCCATCGCCTTTGCGCTGCTGGGCTCGATCGAATCGCTCCTTTCGGCGGTCGTGGCCGACGGCATGACCGGGCGGCGGCACCGTTCCAACTGCGAACTGGTGGCCCAGGGCTTCGCCAACATCGGCTCCGCGCTGTTCGGCGGCTTCTGCGTGACGGGCACGATCGCCCGCACCGCGACCAACGTGCGGGCCGGCGCGCGCGGCCCGGTCGCCGGCATGCTGCACGCGCTGTTCATCCTCGCCTTCATGCTGGTGGCCGCACCGCTGGCGGCCTACATCCCGCTCGCCGCGCTGGCCGGCGTGCTCGCCACGGTCGCATGGAACATGATCGAGAAGCCGGCCTTCGCCGCGATCCTGCGCACCTCGCGCGCCGACACGGCCGTGCTCGTCGTGACGCTGCTACTGGTGATCTTCCGCGACCTGACGGATGGCATCGTGGTGGGTTTCCTGCTGGGCTCGATCCTGTTCATCGACCGCATGGCGAAAGCCGTCTCCAGCGAGGCGCACGCGCCGCTGGTGCAGGAGGACGTGGCCGACACGGTCGGCGGCAAGGCCTACGACGCGTCGATGGCCAGCGATCCCGACACGGTGATCTACCGCATTTCGGGCGCCTTCTTCTTCGGAACGGCGGCGACTGTGGGCGCTGTGCTCGACCGCATCGCCGACCAGAGGAAAAACTTCATCCTCGACTGTTCGGCCGTTCCCTTCCTCGATTCCACCGCCGCCAACGTCATCGAGGGCGCGGCCCGCAAGGCGCACCGCGCCGGCGTGCGCTTCGTCATCGCGGGCGCGTCGATGGAGGTGCGCCGCACCCTGATCAGCCACGGTGTCAAGGTGCCCGAAGTGGAATACGCAGGCACGCTGGCCGACGCGCGGGAGCTTGTGGCGGCGGGGTAGGCGGCGCGGCTGTTACTCGGCCGCCAGCGACGTCTCGACGGCGCCGGGCGCCTTGCGGCTGGCCAGGAGCCCTTCGACGGAAATGTCGTCGTCGATTTGCGGCCAGTGGACTCCATCGAGCATCAGTTCGACCGTGTTTCTTTCAGCCGGCGAAGCACCAAGCGGGCGTGGATACCACCACAGCGGAACGGCGATCCGGCGGCCATCGGTCAGAACCACATGCAGGCGATGCGGATCGCACCACGCCTCGATCGGCCGGTCCTTCTCCGGATAGTCAGGCGAAGTGGTCATTCCATGCCTCCAGGAAACGGCCGCGATGGTCCGCGACGACCCGCACGATACGGCGGAGTTCCGGATCGTTGAAGCCGCCGTACTTCGCGATCCCGACCTTGGCCTCGCGCCCTCCGCGTCGACATGGTCATGCGGGTTTCATGGCCATCCGACGGGAATAAGTGAAAGCGAAGGTCTGCTTCTCTCAGGACGGTCGGCAGCGTCGGATCTGCTATTCGGCGGCCGCCCGAGGTTCCTTGGCGCCGGAGGCCTTCTTTCCGAGAAACATGCTCTTGATCGGGATGCCTTCGTCGACTGCGGGCCACCAGATGCCTTCGTACATCAGTTCGATGTCGTTCAACTCGGCCTCGCCGAGACCCGTGAGGAAGGGATACCACCAGATCGGTGCGGCCAAGGTCCGGCCATCCGCGAGTGCGACGTGAACATCGGTCGACGTGCACCAGGCGCGCACGGGCCGCATGTCCTCGGTTTCAAAGACCAAAGAAGTCATTCCAGACACCCGTCCACTCGTCCCGACGCTCGGCGACGATCGCAAGCAGCCTCGCCGTCTCCACCTCAGTGTACCCTGTTCCGCCCTATCTCCAGACTGCGCAGCCAAACCTTTAGCGACTTTCCATCCTTGACGACGTGGACATGGGGCGGTTCGTCCATGTCCAAGGCATAGAAGCGGAACCTGTGCCCTCGCCAGATCAGAAGCGTCGGCATCGCCTCACGCGCTCAGCCCCCCGAACAATGTCGGAAGGTCGAGCGGGCGGAAGCCGTAGTGCTGCAGCCAGCGGACGTCGGCGTCGAAGAAGGCGCGCAGGTCGGGCATGCCGTATTTCAGCATGGCGATGCGGTCGATGCCCATGCCCCAGGCGAAGCCCTGGTATTCGTCGGGATCGAGGCCGGACATGCGCAGCACGTTCGGATGCACCATGCCGCAGCCGAGGATCTCCATCCAGTCCTTGCCTTCGCCGAAGCGCACCTCGCCCGGCCGCGAGCGGTCGCACTGGATGTCGACCTCGAGGCTCGGCTCGGTGAAGGGGAAGAAGGACGGGCGGAAGCGCATGTCGACCTTCGGCACCTCGAAGAACGCCTTGCAGAACTCCTCCAGAACCCACTTCATGTTGGCGACGTTGGCGGTCTTGTCGATGACCAGCCCCTCGAGCTGGTGGAACATCGGCGAATGGGTGGCGTCGGAATCCTGGCGATAGGTCTTGCCGGGGATGACGATGCGGATCGGCGGCTTCTGCCCTTCCATGGTGCGGATCTGCACCGGCGAGGTGTGGGTGCGCAAAAGCTTGCGCTCGCCGGCCGCGTCCGGACGGAAGAAGAAGGTGTCGTGCATCTCGCGGGCGGGGTGGCCGACCGGGAAATTGAGAGCAGTGAAATTGTAGTAGTCGGTCTCGATATCCGGCCCCTCGGCGATGGCGAAGCCGAGGTCGCCGAAGATCGCCGCGATCTCGTCGATGACCTGGCTGATCGGGTGGATGCGGCCCCGCTCGGCCGGCGAGGACCGCACCGGCAGCGTCACGTCGAGCGTTTCGGCGGCGAGGCGGGCGTCGATCGCGGCGTCGCGCAATTCGGCGCGGCGGGCCGCAAGCGCATCGGTGACGCGGGCCTTCAGGCCGTTGATGGCGGGGCCCATCGTCTGGCGTTCCCCGGGCGACATCGAACCCAGCGTCTTGAGGAGTTCCGAAACGGAGCCCTTCTTGCCCAGCGCCGCGATGCGCACGGCCTCCAGGGCGGCCTCGTCGCCCGCCGCCGCGATGTCGGCGAGGAGTGCGCTTTCCAGCGTGGTCAGTTCCGTCATGTCAAATCACCGATCTTCGCGTTCGCGGCCGTTCGTGATGCCAAAGAAAAACCCGCGCCAGCAAGACCGGCGCGGGTTTCCCAAATCAGAAATTCGAACGATTGGGAAGCGCCGGCCTCAGGCCACGGCGGCTTCGTATTCGTTCGGCATACCGTCCTTGAGATAGACGAGCGCGTCCTTGGCCTTGGCGACCAGCACGGCGAAGGCCTGCGGCTCGTGGATGGCCATGTCGGACAGCACCTTGCGGTCGATCTCGATGCCCGACTTGTTCAGGCCGTCGATGAAGCGGCCGTAGGTCAGGCCGTGCTCGCGAACGGCGGCGTTGATGCGCTGGACCCACAGGGCGCGGAAGTTGCGCTTGCGGTTCTTGCGGTCGCGGTAGGCGTACTGCAGCGACTTCTCGACCGCCTGCTTGGCGATGCGGATGGTGTTCTTGCGGCGGCCGTAGAAGCCCTTGGCGGCCTTCAGGACCTTCTTGTGCTTGGCGTGCGAGGTGACGCCTCTCTTGACGCGTGCCATGTCATGATCTCCTTAATTGTCGGGCGCTTGTCGTCGGGCGAGGCTCAGAGGCCGCCGCCGTTCGGCAGGAAGTTCTTGATGACCTTCTTGGCATCGGCCTCGTGGAGGACCATGGTGCCGCGGGCATCGCGGATGAACTTGTTGGAGCGCTTGATCATGCCGTGGCGCTTGCCGGCCGCAGCCGACAGGACCTTGCCCGTCGCGGTGATCTTGAACCGCTTCTTGGCGGCCGACTTGGTCTTCATCTTGGGCATTTTGCTTCTCCTTTTGTCGTTGCGCTCGCGCCGGACCGTCTTCACGGCCGGCCTGGCGAGGTCGTCGGGTTCCCGACATCACGGCCGGAGGGCCGCGCCCCGCTCATTCTCGAAGACCATTCGAGTGAGCTGTCAGCATAAGAAACCGCCACGGCATGCCCTGCCGGGCGGTTCTCTGAACGCGGCGTCTATACATCCGATGCCCCGCCGGCGCAACGGGTGATTTCGAATCGGGGAGCGAGGTCAGGGGGCGGGTCAGGCGATGCGGCGTTCGACGGCGGCGATTCCGCGTGAACCCGCAAGTCCCCGACAGGGAAGACCCCCGAGCGTCGCCGCTCGAGGGTTCCCGATGCCTGCCTGCCCGCTGGCGTGTCCGGATACCGGCGAAGGTCGACGGCCAGCGCCTCAGCGGGGCGCCAGCACCATCATCATCTGTCGGCCCTCGAGCTTCGGCTCGGCCTCGACCTTGGCGATCGTCGCCACTTCCTCGCGCACGCGGTTCAACAGCGCCATGCCGAGTTCCATGTGCGCCATCTCGCGGCCGCGGAAACGAAGCGTCAGCTTGACCTTGTCGCCTTCCTCGAAGAAGCGGCGCACGGCCTTCATCTTGGTCTCGTAGTCGTGCGTGTCGATGTTCGGGCGCATCTTGATCTCCTTGATCTCGATGACCTTCTGATTCTTGCGCGCCTCGGCCGCCTTCTTCTGGCTCTGGTACTTGAGCTTGCCCAGGTCGGTGATCTTGCAGACGGGCGGCTCGGCGTTGGGCGAAATCTCGACGAGGTCGAGGCCCTTGTCCTCCGCGATCTGCAAGGCTTCCTGGATGGCGACGACGCCGCGGTTCGAGCCGTCGAAATCGATCAGCTGTACCCGGGGCGCCCGGATCTCACTGTTTGCGCGCGGCCCATCCTTGACGGGCGCTGCGGCTTTGAACGGTCTGCGAATGGTCGTGTACTCCTTGTTCCGATGTCGTTCGGGGCGATTTGCGTGGCTCCTCCCGGCCGCCTATGTCGGGACGGCAGGAAATCTGTCAATAGCACGACCGTGCACGGAAATCACGCCATACGAAGGGGTTTACGCGAAGAGCCCCGGAGGGTTCCATTTTGTTGGCGTACAATGCGCGGCCGGTCGCGGAAGGAGCTTGGCATGGAGGGGCAGACCCCGATGGACTTCATCGACGTCGATGGTGTTCGGATCGCCGTAAGGCGGCAGGCTGGCCGCGCGCCGGGCATCGTCTGGCTCGGCGGCTATCGATCCGACATGACCGGCACCAAGGCGGAGCGGCTCGCCGCCTGGGCCCGGGACCATGGCCATGCCTGCGTCCGGCACGATTATTCCGGCCACGGTTCGTCAGGCGGTGCCTTCGCCGACGGCACCATCTCGCGCTGGCTGGCGCAGAGCCTTGCCGTGTTCGACCGTTTCAGCGCGGGGCCGCAGATCCTCGTCGGCTCATCGATGGGCGCCTGGATCGCGCTGCGGATGGCGCAGGAACTGGCCCGGAAAGGAACGCGCGGACGAATCGCCGGCATGGTGCTGATCGCGCCGGCCCCCGACTTCACGACCGAACTGATGGAGCCGGCGCTGACCGCGGCGCAGAAGCGCGACCTCGAGACGAAGGGCTATTTCGAGGAGCGATCGGACTACAGCCCCGAGCCGAACGTCTACACCCGCGCGCTGTTCGAGGACGGTCGGGCCAACCGCGTCATGACGGGCGTGATCGAGACCCACTGTCCGGTCATCATCCTGCAGGGCATGAAGGATCCCGACGTGCCCTATTCGCATGCGCAAAAGCTGGTCGACCACCTGCCCGCCGACGACGTGACGCTGACGCTCATCAGGGACGGAGACCACCGCCTGTCGCGCGAGGAGGACATCGCGCTGATCCTGAAGGCGGTGGAGGAACTGGTTGCGAGGGCACGATAGCGGGTGGCCCGCCACGGATGACCGGTTTGCGCAACTTTACAATCCCGACGCTTGAATCGCCTGAATCCGGTTCCCATTTCGAAACCATGCAGCCCGGTTCGGCTGCGCCCCTACGGAAGGAACGGGAAACGATGAACACGACTGCACTGATCCGTCCGGCATGGACGCCGGCGACGATTGCGCTGATGGTGATCGGCTTCATGGTGTTCTGGCCGCTCGGCCTCGCCATGCTCGCCTACATCATCTGGGGCGACCGGCTTGACGGGTTCAAGCGCGAGGTCAACCAGGCGACCGACGGCTTCTTCGCCTCGTGCAAGGGCCGTGGTCGCCATGCGCGCCGCCATGGCGGTCACGGCCGCACCGGCAACGTCGCCTTCGACGACTGGCGCGACGCCGAACTGGCCCGCATCGAGGAAGAGCGCCGCAAGCTCGACGAGATGCGCGAAGAGTTCGACGGCTACATGCGCGAACTGCGCCGCGCCAAGGACCAGGAAGAGTTCGACCGCTTCATGGCCGAGCGCAAGCGCCAGCGCGATGCCGGCGAGCCGAGGAATGGCGAGCCGAAGAGCGGACCAACCCTGCTCGACGACTAACGCGACCGCTCCCAGGGGTCAAACCGGCGGCGCCGTGGCAACACGGCGCCGCTTCCGTTTCCAGGACCGGTGTCGGGCGTCGTCAGACCGGCGGCGTGCCGTTTTCCCTCAGTACGTCGCCCATCAGGTAGAGCGAGCCGCAGATCAGGATGCGCGGAGCAGGTTCGTCGTTTTCCCAGTTGTCGCGCAGGAGCGCCAGTGCGTCGGCGACCGAACTGATCGGCTCGGCCGATAGTCCCGCCTCGGCGGCGCGCACGGCAAGCTGGTCGTTGGGGACACCGGCCTCGCTTCCAGGCACCGGCACGGTGAAGACATGCCGCGCCATACCCTCGAATGCCGCGAAGAAGCCGGTCTGGTCCTTGGTGGAAATCATGCCGCAGATGAGGAAGAGCGGACGCGCGAAGCGCTCCTCCTGCTCGCCCAGCGCCTCCGCGATGACGGCCCCGGCGCCCGGATTGTGACCGCCGTCGATCCAGATTTCCGCGCCCTCCGGGGCCATTTCGACGAGCCGGCCGCTCGTCAGACGCTGCATGCGGCCGGGCCAGTCCACCGTGGTCATCGCCTTCTCGACCGACTGCAAGGGAAGAATGAATCCCGCCGCCTTGACCCCCGCGATCGCGGCCGCGGCGTTGGCGAACTGGTGGCGCCCGGGCAGGCGCGGCAGGGGAAGGTCGAGCAGGCCGTCGTCGTCCTGGTAGGTCAGGCGGCCGTTCTCCGAGAAGGAAAGGAAGTCCTGGCCATAGACGAGCGTCGGGCAATCGAGCCGTTCTGCAGTATCGATCAGCACGTCGCGCGCGACGTCCGATTCCTGCTGGCCGATCACGACCGGCACCCCGCGCTTCATGATGCCGGCCTTTTCGGCGGCGATGAGTTCGACGCGATCGCCGAGATAGGCCTGGTGGTCGAGCGAGATCGGCATGACGATGGTGACGGCGGGCCGGGCGACGACGTTGGTCGCGTCGAACCGACCGCCGAGGCCGACCTCGAGGATCACCGCGTCGGCGGGATGCTCGGAAAACAGCACGAACCCGACCGTCGTCAGGATTTCGAAGACGGTGATCGTCTCGCCCCGGTTGGCCTCCGCGACACGGCCGATCGCCTCGGCGAAGACGTCGTCGGAGACGAAGCGCCCGCCGCCGGGCGCCGCCATGCGGTAGCGCTCGTTCCAGGACACGAGGTGCGGCGAGGTGTGGACGTGGACCGCATGGCCGGAAGCCTCGAGCAGCGCCCGCGAGAAGGCAGCCGTCGAGCCCTTGCCGTTGGTGCCGGCGATGTGGATGACCGGCGGCAGCCGGTCCTGCGGGTTGCCCAGCCGGGCGAGCAGCCGCCGGATGCGGTCCAGCGACAGGTCGAATCCCTTGGGATGAAGCGTCATCAACCGCGCGATCTCGCGGTCGGCCCTGGATATGGTCACGAAAATGCCCTTGCGCCCTTCGCGGCGCCGTTCTTGCCTGTCGGAGCCCGGCCTTCTACGCCGGCTGGTGCGCCTCGGCCGCTTCGGCCTGCGTCTCCGGCGTTTCCGTTTGCGCCTCGACCGTCACCGGCAGCGGAGTGTTCAGGAATATCTTCAGGAGACGGGCGATCGTGGCTTTCAGTTCGGTGCGCGGCACCACCATGTCGACCATGCCGTGCTCCATCAGGTACTCGGCGCGCTGGAAGCCTTCCGGCAGCTTCTCACGGATGGTCTGCTCGATGACGCGCGGGCCGGCGAAGCCGATCAGCGCGCCGGGCTCGGCGATGTGGACGTCGCCCAGCATGGCATAGGAGGCCGTCACACCGCCGGTGGTGGGATTGGTCAGAACGACGATGTAGGGCAGGCCGGCCTCTTTCAGCCGGTCGACCCCGACCGTGGTGCGTGGCAGTTGCATCAGCGACAGGATGCCCTCCTGCATGCGCGCGCCGCCGGACGCGGCGAAGAGGACGAGCGGCAGGCGCCGCTTCAGCGCCGTTTCGAAGGCGTGCACGATCGCCTCGCCGGCGGCCAGCCCCAGCGAGCCGCCCATGAAGGCGAAATCCTGCACGGTGGCCATGATCTCAAGCCCCTCGATCCTGCCGACGGCGTTGAGGATCGCGTCCTCCATGCCGGTCTTGGTACGCGCGTCCCGCAGACGGTCGGTATAGCGCTTCTCGTCGCGGAACTTCAGCGGATCGACGGCGACCTTCGGATTTTCCAGAAGCTCGAAACGGCCCTCGTCGAAGAAGAAGCGCAGCCGGTCCTTGCCGGAAATGCGCATGTGGTGGCCCGACGCGGGAATGACCCACTGGTTCTCCTCGAGATCCTTGTGGAACACCATCTCGCCCGTCTCGGGACACTTGATCCAGAGATTCTCCGGCATGTCGCGCCGGCCGAGCATGGAATTGATCTTGGGGCGAACGTAGTTCGTGATCCAGTTCATCGAAAGGTCTCCTTCCGCGGGGCCATCGGCGCGGCCCGTATCCCCTAGATGGGACGGTTATTCGGCGGCGGCAAGCCGGGCCTGGCGCACGCCCTGGGCGAGGCCGGCAACCAGGGTGGCGACGGCTTCGGCCGGATCGGCGGTCATCTCGCCCTTCGGCCCCAGCACGTTGGCGACGGCGTTGACGATCGCGGTGCCGACCACGACGCCGTCGGCCGACGCGCCGATCGCGCGCGCCTGCTCGGCGGTCTTGACGCCGAAGCCGACGCAGACCGGCAGGTCGGTGTGGCCCTTGATGCGGCGCACCGCCTCGCCGACCTTGCCGGTGTCAGCCAGCGCCGATCCGGTGATGCCGGTCATCGAGACGTAGTAGACGAAGCCCGACGTGTTCTCGAGCACCTTGGGCAGGCGCTTGTCGTCGGTGGTAGGCGTGGCGAGGCGGATGAAATTGATGCCGGCGCGCACGGCGGGGATGCATAGCTCCTCGTCCATCTCGGGCGGCAGGTCGACCACGATCAGCCCGTCGATACCCGATGCGATGGCGTCGGCAAGGAAGCGCTCGACGCCGTAGACGTAGATCGGATTGTAGTAGCCCATCATCACGATCGGGGTCTCGTCGTCGCCCTTGCGAAACTCGGCCGCCATGGCGAGCGTCTTCTTCAGGGTCTGGCCCGATCTGAGCGCGCGCAGGCCGGCCGCCTGGATCGCCGGGCCGTCGGCCATGGGATCGGAGAACGGCATGCCGAGCTCGATGACGTCGCTGCCGGCCTTCGGCAGCGCCTTCATGATCGACAGCGAGGTCTCGTAATCCGGATCGCCGCCCATGAAATAGGTGACGAGGGCGGGGCGGCCTTCGGCCTTGAGCTTGGCCATGCGGCGGTCGATGCGGGTGTTGGTCATGGTTTCTTTTTCCAGAGGTCGCTTTCGACGCGCGACTCGACAGGTTGCAATTCGATCAGTCCACGTGCTCGCGCACCTGAATTGTCACGGCGAAGGCGTAGAAGCCGTCGCGGGCAATCCGGCTCATCGCTTCACCGCCGTCGAATGCGATACGTCTGGCGTCGTCGTCGGGGATGGTGGTCACCAGCATCAGGTTGCGGCTCTCGCGGATACCTCTCGGACTTTCGCGCGTATCGTCCGCCCTGATCGCGACGTAGTGCTGCGCATTCTGCTTCGATCGGTAGATTTCAAACATGGCGTGCCTGCCTCCCGAAAGGATTGGCTTGATCGATGCCTACAGCTCCACCCCGAGTATCTTCCCTACGGTGAAGATGTCCTTGTCGCCGCGGCCGCACAGGTTCATCACGATGATCTGGTCCTTGCCCATCGACGGGGCGCGCTTGATGACCTCGGCCAGCGCGTGCGAGGGCTCCAGCGCGGGGATGATGCCCTCGAGCTTCGTCAGGAGCTGGAAGGCCTCCAGCGCCTCCTGGTCCATGATCGGCACGTATTCGACGCGGCCGCTGTCCTTGAGCCAGGAATGTTCCGGGCCGATGCCGGGATAGTCGAGGCCGGCGGAGATGGAGTGGCCGTCCTTGATCTGGCCGTCCGCGTCCTGCAGCAGGTAGGTGCGGTTGCCGTGCAGCACGCCCGGCGAGCCGGCCGTCAGCGAGGCGCAGTGCTCGTCGCCGGACAGGCCCTTGCCGCCGGCCTCGACGCCGACGATCCGCACGTCCTTGTCGTCGAGGAAGGGGTGGAAAAGGCCGATGGCGTTCGAGCCGCCGCCGACGGCCGCCACCAGCAGGTCCGGAAGGCGGCCCTCGGCGGCCAGCATCTGCTCCTTCGTCTCGCGGCCGATCACCGACTGGAACTCGCGCACCAGTTCGGGATACGGATGCGGGCCGGCGGCGGTGCCGATGATGTAGTAGGTGTCCTCGACATTGGTGACCCAGTCGCGAAGCGCCTCGTTCATGGCGTCCTTGAGCGTGCCGTGGCCCGACGTGACGGGCCGCACCTCGGCGCCGAGCAGCTTCATGCGGAACACGTTCGGGGCCTGGCGCTGCACGTCGGTGGCGCCCATGTAGACGATGCAGGGAAAGCCGAACCGTGCCGCGACCGTGGCCGAGGCCACGCCGTGCTGGCCCGCGCCCGTCTCGGCGATGATGCGCTTCTTGCCCATGCGCTTGGCGAGCAGGATCTGGCCGAGGCAGTTGTTGATCTTGTGCGAGCCGGTGTGGTTCAGCTCGTCGCGCTTGAAATAGATCTTCGCGCCGCCGAGATGCTGGGTCAGCCGCTCGGCGAAATAGAGCGGCGACGGGCGCCCGGTGTAGTGGGTGTTCAGGTTTTCCAGCTCGGCCTTGAAGGCCGGGTCGTTGCGGGCTTCGGTCCAGTGCTTCTCCAGGTCGAGGATCAGCGGCATCAGCGTCTCGGCGACGAAGCGTCCGCCGAAGATGCCGAACATGCCCTGCTCGTCGGGACCCGTGCGGAAGGAATTCGGTGCGACCGGCTTGTTCATGGCATTCTCCTCGCCTGCCGGGCCTCGCCGACGGCTTTCGTTGGGTCTCGCATATCGCGTCGAAGGGCCGAAAGGCAACGGGGAAGCGTTCAGGCGCCGCGCACCGCGCGGAAGAAATCGGCGATCAGCCCGACATCCTTGACGCCCGGCGCGCTTTCGACACCTGACGAGACGTCGAGTCCGGGCGGCGAAACGAGGCGGATGGCCTCGGCGACGTTTCCCGGCGTCAGCCCGCCCGACAGCATGTAGTCGATCGACGGGTCGAGCCCGGCGAGCACCGTCCAGTCGAAGGGCACGCCGTTGCCGCCGGGAAGCTCCGCGCCCTTCGGCGGCTTGGCGTCGAACAGGAACCGGTCGGCCACGCCGCGAAACGCCGCGATCTTGTCCAGGTCGGCCTTCTCGGCGACCGAAAACGCCTTCATCACCGGCAGGCCATGGCGCGCCTTGACCTCGGCCACGCGCCCCGGCGTCTCCTTGCCGTGCAGCTGCAGCATGTCGGGGGCCATGTCGGCGACGATCGCGTCGAGAAAGGTGTCGTCGGCATCGACCGTGACCGCCACCGCCATCGCCCTCCCCTTCGCCGCCTTGCGCAGCTCAGCGGCCTTTTCCGGCGTCACGTTGCGCGGGCTTTTTGGGAAGAAGATGAAGCCGACATGGCTGGCGCCGCCGTCGAGCGCGGCGGCCAGCGTATCGGGCGTGGAAAGCCCGCAGATCTTTATCGCGAGAGGCATGGGCGGGACATATCCCGTGATGTCCTGAAAGTCGACTGGTCCGGAAGATGGGCCCTCACCCGAACCCAATCGCGTGCAGCGCCGCGCCGTTGCGCTTCAGCCACGCCTTGGCCTCGTCGGTGCGGGGGCTGAGTTCCCGGCAGAGCTTCCAGAATTTCGGGCCGTGGTTCATCTCCCTGAGGTGCGCGACCTCGTGGGCGACGAGGTAGTCGATCACTACCGGCGGAGCCATCATGATTCGCCAGGAGAAGGACAGGTTGCCGTCCGACGAGCAGGAGCCCCAGCGGCTGGTGGTGTCCCTAAAGCGGATGGCCTTGGCCTTGCGGCCGACGGCGGCGGCGTGTTTCGCCACCAGCGGCTCGATGTCGCGTTTCGCCTCGCGCTTGAGGAAGTCGGCGAGGCGGCGCGGCAGGTGGGCGCGGTCGCCATGGACGACCAGTGCTAGCGCGCCGTCGATCATTTCCACCGACACGCTGCCGCGCGCGGACGGCTCGTGGACGATCCGGTGGGGAACGCCGCGCAGCGGCAGTTTCGCGCCGGGCCGCAGTTGCGGCCGGTCTGGCAGCTTGCCCAGCCGGTCTTCAAGCCAGCCGTGGTGACGGTCGAGGAAGCGGTCGACCTCGCGCTCGGACAGGCCGGGCGGAACCGTGACGCGCAACCCGCGCCCGCCGGCATCGATCCTGAGCGTCAGCCGTCGCGCGCGGGCGTTCTCCACGACGCGCAGCGGCAGTTCGCGGCCGGCCACGACATGCGTGCGCTCCTCCGGCTCGGCGGAAGGTTGCGGCAGTCGGATCGGTCGCTTGAGGAAGCCGGGCAGCATGGGTTGCGAGGATAGACGATTCGAGGCGGGCTCACCCACGAAAAAGCCCGGCGCGGGGCCGGGCTCTTTCGGTACGACGGTCGGGCCGATCAGACGTTGCCGCCGATCCAGGCCGACAGCGCGGTCTTGGGCGATGCGCCGACCTTCATGTCGGCGACCTGGCCGCCCTTGAAGAGCATCAGCGTCGGGATCGAGCGGATGCCGTACTGCGCGGCGATCTCGGGGTTCTCGTCGATGTTGACCTTGGCGATCTTCACCTTGCCGGCCATCTCCTTCGAGATCTCCTCGAGCGAGGGGGCGATCATCTTACAGGGGCCGCACCATTCGGCCCAGAAATCGACGACCACCGGCTCGGCTGCGTCGAGCACTTCGGCCTTGAAGCTGTTCTTGTCGGCTTTGACGGTGGACATCCGGTGTCTCCTTGACAGGGGCTATGGCGAACCGCCGCGCCCAAAACAGATTACGATCCGTGCATATGTGGGCGGTCGGCCGGCCTCGTTCAAGATGCGTTTTGTCACGCCGCCGTGAGTCGGACAAGGGCGGCGGAAAGAAGTGCGGCGGGCAGCGCGATCAGATGCGGTCCTTCGGTGAAGAGCAGTGCGGCTTCCACCCGCTTTCCGGGATAGAGTGGGGCGAGCAGCGCGCGGTAGAGCGCGAGCTGCGACACGTAGGTCTCGGGCACGGCATTGATGTCGAGCGGCGGCGGCCGGTTGGTCTTGTAGTCGACGATCAGCACGGCGTCGTCGGTCACCGCGAGGCGGTCGATCTTGCCCGAGACGGCGCGCGGGCGACCCGCCACCTCCAGCGTGCCCATGACCGAAACCTCCGCGCGCGAACCGGGCGAGAAGACAGGCGCGAAGCCGGGCTGCGCCAGCACGGCCTCGACCGAGCGCCACAGGCCCTCGCGCTCGGCGGCGCTCCAGCCATTGCCGGCGCGGTCGAGATAGCGGCGGGCGGCGGCTTCGCGCGCGGCCGGCGCGATGTCGGGCAGGCTCTGCAGCAGCCGGTGGACGGCGGTGCCGCGCGCAGCCGCGAAGGAGGGTCCGGACGCGGCGGCGAGCACCGGCGAGGTCGCCAGCGGCGCGATCTCCTCGCCCTCGCCGATCAGCGCGCCCGCACCCGACGGCGCCAGTGGACGTGGAAACGCTCGCAAGCGCGGCAGGATCTCGCTCAGGCGCGGCGGCAGGGCTTCCGGCGCGTGCGGAGATGTCCGTCCCGCCTCGGCCGCCGGCAGCGGCCGATCGGGCGTCACGCGGAAGCGGCGCACGCGCAGGTCCGCGAGCGGATGTCGCGTCTCCTCGGCCGAGCCGGGCGGGAATCCGGTCTCGACGAGCTTGTGCCAGATGCCGTCCTGCGGGCCGCGCACGCCGCGATAGCCGCAGACGATCAGCCGGTCCTCGGCGCGGGTCATGCCGACATAGAGCAGGCGGCGATACTCTTCCTTCGCCTTCTCGCCGAGCGCCCGGCCGATGCCGCGCGAGACGCGGTTCTGGACGTCGGAAGAGGACCGCCAGACATAGCCAACGCCCGGCCACAGCCCCTTCGTCGAAGGTACGGGCAACAGGCGCGGCAGGTGCGTTTCGGAAAACGGCGCGCTGCCATTGTCGACCAGGAAGACCACCGGCGCTTCCAGCCCCTTGGAGGCATGCACCGTCATGATCCGCACCTCGTCGCGGGTCTGGTCCATCTCGCGCTTGATGTCGGGACCGGCGTTCTCGAGCGCCGCGAGGAAGGATTCGAGCCCGGCCAACCCCGATTTCTCGGCGGCGAGGCAGAAGCCCAGGAATTCGTCGAGGATCTCGCCGGCCTCATGGCCGAGGCGGGCGATCATCTTGCGGCGCACGCCGTCGCGGCCGAGGATCGCGGAATAGAACTCGAAGACCGGCCGGCCGTCGGCCTCGTCGCGCCAGCGCCGCAGGGCCTCCGCAACGGGATGCCACGTCTGGTCCGTCGCGGCGCGGGATTTCAGCGCGTCCCACAGCGAGGCGCGGCCGCGATCGTAGGCGACGTGTAACAGGTCGTCCTCGCTCACTCCGAAGACGGGACTCTTGAGGAGAGCGGCCAGCGACAGGTCGTCGTTGGGCTGGAGCACGAAGCGGCCGAGCGCGATCAGGTCCTTCACCGCGATATGGGCGCGCAGGTTCAGCCGATCCGCGCCCGCGACCGGGATGCCGCGGTTCTTCAGTCCGCGCGCCAGCGCGTGGATGAAGCGGTCGCGCTTGCGCACCAGCACCAGCACGTCGCCCGGCCGCACCTGCCTGCCCTGGCCCGGCAGCGGCTCGCCTCCCTTCAGCCAGCCGTCGATGGTGCGGGCGATGGTCTCGGCCAGCCGCACTGCGGGCGCAGAGGCATGGTCGACCGGTTCGGCCCAGTCGTCGGGCGGATCGACGGGTTCGGGCGCGAACTGGTCCCAGATCTCGACCAGGCCGGGATCGCCGGCGCGGATCGCCTTGTGTTCGATGCCCTCGGGGTCGGCGGTCAGGCCGGCGCGGGCTTCCTCCCGCGAGAAGACAATGTCCACGGCCTGGAGCACGTCCTCGGTCGACCGGAAGGAATGGGTAAGCCGGACGCGCTCGAAGCTTGCGCGAGCCGCCTCGACCTTCTCGCGGAAGAGATGGCCATGGTCGGCGAAGGCCTCCGGCTCGGCGCCCTGGAAGGAATAGATCGACTGCTTCTCGTCGCCGACCGCGAAGATGGTCCGGTGGACGTTGTCGCGGGCGCCGGCGCCGGTGAAAAACTCCTCCGCCAGGCGCTCGACGACGCGCCACTGGTCGGGACTGGTGTCCTGCGCCTCGTCGAGGAGAATGTGATCGATGCCCTGGTCGAGCTTGTACTGGATCCACGGCCCCACGTCGGCGCGCGACAGGAGCCGCACGGTGCGCGTGATCAGGTCGTTGAAATCGAGGAAGCCGCGCGCGCTTTTCAGCCGCTCGTAGCGGGCGATCAGCCAGTCGGCGATGACCAGCGCGGCGCGGGTGGCCCGCAGCATCCGGAAGGCCGCGAGCCGGTCGCAGGCGTCGAGCAGGGCCGCGCAGGCGCGGGCGTACTCATCCGCGAAGACGGGGAAGTACTCCGCGACGCCCCGCGAAAGCAACGGCTTCACCGATCTCGGCTCCCAGTCGGGCTTGCCCTTCTTCAGGAACAGATCGCGCGCGGCGAAGAGGCCCGCCACCTTGTCGGTTTGCGCGCAAGCCGTCGCGAGACCGGCGGCGAAGTCCCCCGCCTTGGCCTTGCCGGCTTCGTTGGCGCGTTCGCCGAAGGCACGCGCGAGGGCCGCGTCGAAATAGGCATCGGGCCAGGCAACCGACGCGAGGGCCGCCTCGGTCTCGTCGCCCGAAAATCCGAACTCCTCGAACAGGTCGGCGAAGCCCGAGGGGGCGCCGCCGATATGGTCGATGAAGGCGCGCAGCCTGTCGCGCTTGCCGACGATCTCCGACAGGAGCGCATCCAGGCCCGCCTCGCCGCCCGCCTGCAGAACGGTGGCGAAGGCATCGGCGAGGATGGCGTCGCGCCCTTCCGAGGCGCCCGACAGCAGGTCGCGGCGTGCCTCGGCGACGAGCGCCTGCTCCATCTGGCCGTCGAGCATCTCGAAATGGCCGGCGATGTTGGCCTCCAGAGGAAATCGGTGCAGCACCGCCTCGCAAAAGGCGTGGATCGTCTGGATCTTCAGCCCGCCAGGCGTCTCCAGCGCGCGGGCGAAGAGCCGGCGGGCGAGTTCGCGCTTGGCGCGGGAGGGCCGGCTGCCCTCGATCTTCTCGATTTCGGCGGACAGCGTCGCGTCGTCCAGCGTCGCCCAGCGGCCGAGGTCGCGGAACACCCGGGTCGCCATGTTGGCGGCGGCCGCCTTGGTGTAGGTGAGGCAGAGGATACGGGCGGGATCGGCGCCGTCGAGCAGCAGGCGCACGACGCGCAACGACAGCACGTGCGTCTTGCCCGAGCCGGCATTGGCCGACACCCAGGCCGAGATCGCGGGGTCGGAGGCCCGCGCCTGCCGCCGCAGCGTTTCCTCGGGGACGCGGAAGGCCTTCTTCATGCCTCGTCCTCCCCGCCGCCGGCCTCGTCGGCCCCGGCCGACCACTCGAGCACGCGGGCGAGATGGTCGTAGTCGCCGTCGGTGTCGCCCTCGCGGAAGGGCAGCGCGCGCGACAGGTAGCCGGTGGACGGCCTCTGGTAGTGCGCGACCAGCTTCTCGAGCCTTGCCCAGGCCTCCTCGGAGAGGTCGGAGGCCGCGCGGATCTCGTTCTTGAACTCGAGAATCGATTCGGGAACGACCCGGCCGTCCGGCTTCAGGCGCACGTAGAGCAGATCGGCCGGCTCGGCCGTTCCGGCGCCCGCGAACGCACCGCGCTTCAACAGCGCGCCCTCCAGCGCCAGTTGCGGCGACAGCAGTGTGTGCGCCTGGCCCTTCGAGGGCGAGGAGCCGGTCTTGTAGTCGAGGATGTCGGCGAGCCCGCCGCCATGCAGGTCGATGCGGTCGGCATAGCCCGACAGGGTGACGCCCGTGGCCCCGATCCGCGTCGCGGCGGCGCGATCCTCGGCATGGCGGGAGCGGATGCCCGGCGCGCGCTCGCGCTCGAACGTGATGACGTGCGGCGCCATCGCCATGAAGCGCGGCCACCAGACCGCCTCGACGTCGGCCGGCAATGCCAGCGCGTCGAATTCGGCGCGGGCGATGTCGACCAGCGAAGCCTGCGCATCGTCGGACGACGGGTCGATGCCCGAGACGGTGAAGCGGTGCAGGATCGCGTGGAACAGCGTGCCGCGCTCGGCCGCGCCCGGATCGCGCACCAGTGGGTCGAGCGGCTTCAGGTCGAGGATGCGGCGCGCGTAGACCGCGTAGGGGTCGCGGCGCAGCGTCTCGACCTCGGTGACCGAGAAGCTCTCGGGCCGCGCCTCGACCGGCGGCGTGGGATAGGGCCGCTCGACGAAGGGCACGTCGGGACCCGCGTCGAGCTGGCGCGCCCAGGCGAGGTAGCGGTCGCCGCGCGCGCGCATGGCTTTCGCCGGCGCCTCGCCCACCAGCGTGGTGAGCCGCTGCAGCCAGCGCGACGGCACGGCCGGCGCGTCGCCCGCCCGCGCGGCGCGGGTGAGCACGAGGCGCGGCGCACCCATCGCCATCATGAAATCATGCGCGGCCTGCCCGATGCGTCGCTCGGGCGGTTCGAGATCGATGCCTGTCTTCATCATGCGCGACATGAAGCGGTCGGCCTCCGCCTTGCGCGGCCACGTGCCCTCGTTGAGGCCGCCGACGACGAGCAGGTCGGCGCTCAGCAGGCGGGCCTCCAGCGCGCCCCAGATCGAGACGCGCGGGTCGCTGCCGGCGGACGGCTTGACCGTCTCGCCCGAAAGGAGCGCGGCGACGATGTCCGCCCATTCGCGTGGCTCGACGACCATGTCCCCGGCCGCCGAGGCGAGATTGCGCAGGAAGCCGACCAGCCCCTCCCCTGCATCGCCCTCGTAGAGCTTGCCCAGTCCGCCATCGTCGGCCCGCCCGATCGCCTCCAGCGCAGAGACGGTGGCCGCAACGAGATCGGACGTCGGCGCCTCGGCGCGGTCGCGCAGGGCCAGCAGGGGCGCGATCGCGTCCGCGAGCCCGGCCATCAGGTCGCGGCAGGCCATCCTGTCGGCGTCGGACAGGCGCGTCAGCCAGAAGGGCTTGCGTTGCGCGGCTTCGAATTCACGCAACCGGCGTTCGAACTCCGGGGCAAGCGTGGCGATGTCGGGCCGCCCGGTGCCGCCGCGAAGGGCGACGAGTTCGATCCACTCGACCGCGCCGCGCACCACGCCGCGCTTGCGGCCTACCCTGAACAGCGGATGCTTGAGCAACGCCAGCAGCGGGACGGGATCGCCGGGCGTGAAGACGGCGGCGAGCAGTTGGACGAGCAACAGCCCCGGCCGGGTCCGGGCGAGCGGCGTGCCGCCGGAATCGTCGGCCTGGATGCCGAAGCGCAGGAGTTCGGACGCCACCCGGCGGGCAAGCTCGCGATCGGAGGTGACCAGCGCGACGTGGCTGCCTTCGCCCTCGATCGCGTCGCGCAGCGCCACCGCGATGGCGATCGCCTCCTCGCGCTCGTTGGCCGCCTCCACCAGGGACACGCCGTCGAGCGCGCCTTCGGCAAGCGCCTGCGTCACGTCCGCAGCGGCGTCCACCCAGCGCTCTGTGGTCTCGGCCGGACGCAGCGCCTCCGACACGACGAGGCCCCTCGCGGCGAGCGAGGGCTCCGGACGCTCCAGGTCCACCACGTCGTCACGGGCGATGCCGATGGTGGCGAGGAGCTTCTTGAGGCCGTACTGCGGATGGCCGAAGGCGGAGGCGGGCTGCGACGAGTGGCCGATCAGCTTCCATGACGCCTCGTCGAGCCGCCGGTCGAGACCGGGCAGCACGACCGCGCCCTTGGGCAGCCGCGAAATGGCCGCGAGCAGCCGCGCGGTGGCGGGGATCGAACCGGTCGAACCCGCCGCGACCACCGGCCCGGCCGGCGGGTTGCGGGCCAGACGCGCCGCCTCGGCGTCGATCATCGCGGAGCGGTGGGCGGCGGGGTTGGAGCGGTCGATCGCCTCCAGCACTTGCGGCCAGGCGGTGGTGACGATCGACAGGAACTCCAGCGTCACCTGCCACCAGTTGGCGAGGTCGTCCTTGACGAGATCCTTGAGGCCCGCCCAGCCGGCGCCCTCGGTCTCGATCTCGTCCATCAGCGCGGCGAGGTCGCGGGCAAGCCAGATCGCGTCCGCGAGCGAGGACGGCACGACGACCTCCTCGGCAAAGAGCTGCGCGACATGGGCCGGCAACCGCCGTTTCCAGGCCTGCACGAGCGGCGCCAGCGCCAGCAGCCGTTCCATCGGCGCGATCGGCGGCGCGAGATCGAGCGCCGCGGGCGCTCCGTCCTCGAACAGCGCCGCGTCCTCGTCGAAATCGCCCAGCGGCCGAATCACCGGGAGGATCGCCGAGGCGGCGCCAGTCATGCCGCCGACGCGAGCGGCGAAGACGGCGCGCAACTCGCGCGCGGCGCGGCGCGTCGGCACGTAGATGGTGGCGTCGGCGAGCGTCAGCGGATCGCCGTCCCAGGCGTAGCCGGGCACGAGGCGACCGGCTAGCAGCGCGTCGGCCAGCGTTTCGAGGAAGGGAACGCCAGGCGGGATCGAGAGAACCCGGGGCGCGGCGCGGGCGCTCATGGCAGGCCTGCCGCGGCCCTCGCGACGGCGTCCTCGGCGGCGGCGATCGCATCGGGCGTGCCGACGGTGATCCAGGAGCCGCGCATGCGGTGGCCGAACAGCCGGCCGGCGGCGATGGCGCGGTCGAAATAGAGGTTCAGCGAATGCGGCTCGGGCTTGGCGCCGGCGAAGATGCGCGGGTCCAGGATGATCGCGCCGGCATAGATCACGCCCTCGGCGGCCCCCCTGGCACGGGCGAGCCGGCCCTGCTCGTCGACGATGAAATCGACGCCGCCGCTATGCCCGGTGGCGTCGGCCATGTCGGCGGTGAGCAGCAGCATGTCCATGGCCGCAGGGTCCCACGCGTCGGCCATTTCGGCAAGGTTGTGCGTGCCTTCCGCGTCGATCCAGAACGTGTCGGCGTTGAGCACGAGGAAGGGCTCGTTGCCAAGCAACGGCAGCGCCTTGACGATGCCGCCGGCCGAATCGAGCAGGCCCGCCGTCTCGTCGGAGATCGTGATCGCGGGGCGATCGCGCGCGGCGACGTGGCGCACGATCTGGTCCGCCAGGTAGTGCACGTTGACGATGGCGCGCCGCACGCCGGCGCGTTCCAGCGTGTCGAGGCCGCGGTCGAGCAGGGTGCGGCCCGAAATCGCCACCAGCGGCTTGGGAATCGTGTCGGTGATCGGCCGCATGCGCGTGCCGAGCCCGGCGGCGAGCACCATGGCGGTTTCCGGGACGCCGCTCATGGCGCCCTTTCGTCCAGCAGCCCCGCGCTTCGGCAGAAGGCCGCGACCGGCTCCAGCGCCGGATGGGCGAGCGCGCGGGCGAAATAGGCACGGATGCGCGGCAGGTGCCGGAGATAGACCGGCTTGCCGTCGCGACGGTCGAGCCGCACGAAGATGCCGAGGATCTTGGCGTTCCGCTGCGCCGCCATGATGGCGTAGGCCTCGTCGAAGGCGGCGCGGTCGAAACCGCCCGCGGCGGCCCGGGCAGATGCATAGGCCTCGATCGTCGCGCGCTCCATCTCCACCGGGATCGTCACGCGGGCGTCCATGGCCAGCGAGGCGAGGTCGTAGGCTGCGGGACCGATCATCGCGTCCTGGAAGTCGACGAGGCCGAGGCGGTCGAGCCCCTGCCTGTCGCCGCGCCAGACGATGTTGGGCGAGTGATAGTCGCGCAGGACGAGGCTCTTCTCGGCGCTTTCCAGCCGGTCGAACACCTCGTTCCAGGCCGCGACATAGGCGGCCTTGACCTGCGCCGGCACGGGATGTCCGGTCACGTAGGGCATGTACCAGTCGGTCAGCAGTTCGACCTCGATCGTCATCGCACCGCGATCGTAGGCCGGCACGTGGTGCACGACGCCCTGGCTCGTGGTGATCGTGTCCGGCCAGGCCTTGCCGTGCAGCGCGGCAAGCAGGCGGCCCGCCTCGGCGTAGCGGTCGCCGACCGGCGAGCCGTCGTCGGCGAGAAAATTGCCGCTGCCGAGATGCTCGACCAAAAGCAGGCCGGCCTCGATGTCGGCGGCATGGATCTCGGGCGCGGCGAAGCCGGCGTGTCTCAGCGCCTCGCCGACCGCCACGAAGGGCAGCACGTCCTCGGCCAGGTGCGCGATCTGGCTGTATGGCTTGCCGTCGCGGATCACCGGACCATCCGGCTGGCGCGGCGCGTTCATCAGGACGCGCATGACGCCGGCCTGCTCGACGATCTCGTAGGCGCGGGTCGACGCGTCGCCGAACATGAAGCGGCGCGTGGCCCCGCCCCACCCTGCCCCGGCCAGGAAGGCGCGGATGGCCAGCGAGCGATGGAGGCGCGCAAGCGCCGGCGCCACGCCCGAGACATGCGCGCGACGGCCGGCGCCCTCGTGTTCCAGCCGGATCGTCAGCGCGGCGGGCGGCAGGCGGTCTCCACCCCGTTCCGGCCATTCGACGAGCACGATGCCACCGGCCGCCAGTTCATCGATACCGAGTTCGTCGATTTCGTCGGCCGCGCCCAGGCGATAGAGGTCGAGATGATGGACCGGGATGCGCAGATCGTAGCTCTGGACGAGCGTGAAGGTGGGGCTCGGCACCTCGAGCTCCGGATCGCCGGCCATCGCGCGCAGCAGCGCGCGGGCGAGCGTCGTCTTGCCGGCCCCGAGGTCGCCTTCCAGCCGCACGAGGTCGCCGGGCCTGAGCGCCAACGCCAGGTCTTCGCCCAGCCGCCGCGTGGCGGCTTCGTCGGCCAGACCGATGTCGAAGGAACCGTCGCGCATAGAGGCTTTTCCTACTCGGCCGCCTTGGCCTCGCGCGGGGCGGCAGGGAAGCGGCAGGTCACGGTGGTGCCGCGCGAGCGGCCGCTGTCGATCTCGACCGTTCCGCCATGCAGTTCCACGAAGCTCTTGACGATGGCGAGGCCGAGGCCCGCGCCCCGCTTGCGCCCGCCATTGGCGCGTGGCTCGAAGCGCTTGAAGGCGGCGTCGAGGATCTCGGGCGGCATGCCCGGTCCGTCGTCATGCACGACGAACTCGATGCGATCGTCCACCCGGCGGCAGGACAGGACGATCGTCGAGTGCTCGGGCGCGTAGTTGGCCGCGTTGCTGAGGAGATTGAACAGGATCTGCCGCAGCCGCTGCTCGTCGGCCTGGAAGGCGGCCGGCGCGGCCGCGAGGTCCAGTTTCAGCGCGATGTCGTGCTCGCGCAGCTTCTCGGCGACGAGTTCGGCGGTCTCGTGGACGGTGCGGGCCACCGGCACCTCGCCGATCTCGAGCTCCATGATGCCGGCGTCGACGGTCGCGAGGTCGAGGATGTCGTTGACGATCGTGAGCAGCACCGACGAGGAGGAGGCGATGTGGTCGAGATACTCCTGCTGGCGGGGGCTCATCGGGCCGGTCTCGGGCTGCTGCAGCAGTTCGGTGAAGCCGATGATGTTGGTGAGCGGCGAGCGCAATTCGTAGGACACGTGCTGGACGAAATCGTTCTTCAGCTGGTCGGCCTTCTGCAGGGCCTCGTTCTTCTCCTGCAGGGCGCGCTCGAAGTTCACGCTGTCGGTGACATCGACGAAGGTGGTCATCACCTGGCCGTTCGGCAGCGGAATGACCGCGTAGCTGAGGATCGAACCTTCGACGAGTTCGACCTTGCCATGCGTCTCGCGGCGCTCCTCGTCGAAGCCGGTGACGGCGGCGACGAAATCCGGCCAGGGGCTTTGCGCGCAGGCGCGCTCGCAGGCCTTGCGGATGACGGCGATGTGGATGCCGACGCCGATCTCGTCATTGCCGAGACGCCAGAGCCGGGCGAAGGCCGGATTGAACAGCCGCACCCGGCCGTCGGGGCCGAACACGGCCACGCCTTCGGCCAGATTGTCCAGCGTCTCGCCCTGGACGCGGACCGCCGTGTTGTAGCGGCTTTCCAGGTCGAAGCGCTCGGTCAGGTTCTCGAAGACCCAGGTGACGCCGCCGCGCGGGCTCGGATTGGCGACCACGCGGATCGTGCGCCCGTCCGGCAGGTGCCACCAGTGCTCCTGCGGATCGACGGAGCGGTAGGCCGACAGGAGGTTTTCCTTCCAGGGACGCCATTGCGGCTGCTCGGCAAGCTTGCCGGCGCTGCGCAGCCGGTCGAGCAACAGCGTGTTGTCGGGCGCGCTCTCGAGGAAGCCGGGTTCCAACTCCCAGAGCTTCTGGAAGGCCTGGTTGAAGAAGCGCAGCTTCTGGTCGGCATCGAAGATCGCGACCGCGGTGTTCAGCTGGTCGAGCGTTTCGGAATGGCTGCGCATCATGCGCTCGAACTCGCCGCGCAGCGCGTCGATGTCGCTGCGGTCGATGGCAAGGCCTGACGAACCGTGACTGGTCGCGACATCGGTGACGGCGAAGAGCCGGCGGTCGCCGCCGATCACCGCCGATATGGTCTGCTGGTACACCGGATCGGACGCGTGATGGCGATTGACGGCTTCTCGCGCCTGGGTGCCGAGCAGTTCGCGGCCCTCCGCCACGGCCTGGCCGGGCGTCTCGGCCTCGACCGCGATCGCGAAGGCTTCGTTGGCATGGCGCAGGCGACCGGCCGAATCGCGCAGCCAGAACGGCATTTCGAGCGAATCGAGGAGTTTCAGCACGAGGTCGTGCTCGGCCGCGACCGCCGCGTGCTCGGCGCGCAGCCGCGCGTGTTCGCGCTGGCGCTCGGTGAGCGACTGGAAGCGCACGATGGAATGGCTGGCCGCCTTGCGTCCCTGAACTTCCAGGACGATGCCGCTCTGCGTCTCGGCAACCAGATCGAACGGCTCGCCGTTGTTGCGCAGGGAAGAGATGGCGTTCTCGAGCGCCGTGGCGGAGGCGGGGGTGAGCCAGCGGCCGAAAGCCAGGAACGCGCCGCGCTCGTCGGGCACGCCGGGGGCGGCGGGCAGCGAGCCGAGAATCTCCGGCCGCCGGTGCTCGCTCGACCAGACGACGGTGCGCTGGTCGCGCACGCTGGCAAGCGCGTCGGAGCGCTGTACGGCGGCGTTCAGCTCGGCGATGCGCTCGCGCAGTTCGAGGTTCTCCGAGGCGATCCGGCCACGCTCGCGGATCAGCCAGATGGCCGAGACGAGGGCGGCTCCGAGCACTCCGGCGAAGGTCGCGAACTGGATGACCTCGAAGGCGCCGAAACCGCCGAAGACGCGGGCGCCGGCCACGCCGATCCGCTCCTGCGCGGCGGCGGGCGTCTCCACGCAGACCACGCCGGCCAGCGAGGCGAAGCCGGCCGCGCCCGCGCGCATAGCATCGCGGACGACCTTGGTCCGCGCGGCGCCCGTCGCCGAATACGACCCGCCTACCCCCGAATATCGCGGGCGCACAACCTGCATCCGTCCGTCCTCTCCGCCGCTCGACAGCCGGCCACCCCGGCCGCGCTCCCGCCTACGCATCCCCGCTCCGAGACCGCATCCCATGGCGAATCACGTCACTGTACCGGTCGAGGGAATCGCCGTGAAGAAGCTTGCGGGACAAAAAAGAAGCCGGGCGGAGCTGGCTCCACCCGGCATCCAGATGTTGTGTCCGACAGTAGAAAAATCAGTACCGGTAGTGTTCCGGCTTGAACGGACCCTGCGGCGTGACGCCGATGTACGCGGCCTGTTCGGAAGACAGTTCCGTGAGCCGCGCATTGAGCTTCGCAAGGTGCAGCCGCGCGACCTTCTCATCGAGATGCTTGGGCAGGACGTAGACCTCGTTCTTGTAGTTCGAGCCCTTCGTGTAGAGCTCGATCTGGGCCAGGACCTGATTGGTGAAGGAGGCCGACATGACGAAGCTCGGGTGACCCGTCGCATTACCGAGGTTGAGCAGGCGCCCTTCCGACAGGAGCAGGATGCGCTTGCCATCCGGGAACTGGACCATGTCGACCTGCGGCTTGACGTTGGTCCATTTCAGGTTGCGCATCGCCGCGACCTGGATCTCGTTGTCGAAGTGGCCGATGTTGCCGAGGATCACCATGTCCTTCATGGCGCGCATGTGGTCGAGCGTGACCACATCCTTGTTGCCGGTGGCGGTGATGATGATGTCGGCGGTCGGCGCCGCCTCGTCGAGCGTCACGACCTCGAAGCCGTCCATGGCGGCCTGCAGCGCGCAGATCGGATCCGCCTCGGTGACCTTGACGCGGGCGCCCGCGCCGGCGAGCGAGGCGGCCGAGCCCTTGCCGACGTCGCCATAGCCGCAGATGACGGCGACCTTGCCGGCCATCATGACGTCGGTGGCGCGGCGGATGCCGTCGACGAGCGATTCCTTGCAGCCGTACTTGTTGTCGAACTTCGACTTGGTGACGCTGTCGTTGACGTTGATCGCCGGGAAGGGCAGCAGCCCCTTCTTCTGCAGCTGGTAGAGACGGTTTACGCCGGTGGTCGTTTCCTCGGAGACGCCGCGGATGGCATCCTTCTGGCGCTTGAAGAAGCCCGGCGTCGCGGCGAGACGCTTCCGGATCTGGGCGAAGAGGATCTCCTCCTCCTCGCTGCCGGGGTTGGACAGCACGTCCTCGCCCGCCTCGGCGCGCGCGCCAATCAGGATGTACATGGTCGCGTCGCCGCCGTCGTCGAGGATCATGTTGGAAGGCTGGCCGTCCGGCCACTGGAAGATGCGGTCGGTGTAGTCCCAGTAGTCCTCCAGCGTCTCGCCCTTGACGGCGTAGACGGCGGTGCCGGCGGCGGCGATCGCTGCGGCGGCATGGTCCTGGGTCGAGAAGATGTTGCAGGAGGCCCAGCGCACGTCGGCGCCAAGAGCCTTGAGCGTCTCGATCAGCACGGCGGTCTGGATGGTCATGTGCAGCGAGCCGGTGATGCGCGCACCCTTCAGCGGCTTCGAGGCGCCGAATTCCTCGCGGCAGGCCATCAGGCCGGGCATCTCGGTTTCCGCGATCTCGATTTCCTTGCGGCCCCAGTCCGCAAGCGAGATGTCCTTGACGACGTAATCCTGGCTGGCAGCCATTGCTCATCTCCATTCAACGCGAAGAGATCGGCGCGGCCACTTGGCGCACCGATCCGATTGGTGCGTCCCTAGCAGATCGCGGCAGCAGCGACAATGGAATATAAGGAAATCTTTATTCGTCTATGTGCGCAGCCTCAGTCGGCCGTCACATGTCCTCGCCGAACCGATCCGCGACAAGCGCGGCGAGAGCGGAAACGGCCTCCTCGGCGTCGGATCCGATGGCGGAGACACGAATGCAGCAGCCAGGGCTCGCCGCCAGCATCATCAGGCCCATGATGGACGTCCCACCGACCGAGATGCCGTCCTTCTCGACCGTGATGGCGGCCTCGAAGGCGCCCGCGACCTGGACGAAGCGCGCCGAGGCGCGCGCATGAAGGCCGCGCTGGTTGACGATCTCGAGGTCGCGAACCACCGCGCCGGCGGCGTTGCCGTCGCTGCTCATTTGGCGGACAGGACCTGGCTGGCGACGTTGATGTACTTGCGGCCGGCGGTCTGGGCGCCTTCGAGAGCGGCGGCCATGTCGTCGCCGGCGCGCACGCTGGTGAGCTTGATCAGCATCGGCAGATTCATGCCGGCGATCACCTCGACCCGTCCCGTCTCCATCACCGATATGGCGAGATTGGAGGGCGTGCCACCGAACATGTCAGTCAGGATGATGACGCCCGCGCCGCCATCGGCGCGCGCCACCGCATCGACGATCTCCTGCCGGCGGTCCTCCATGTCGTCGTCGGCGCCGATGGATACGGTCTCAAAGCTCTGCTGGGCGCCGACGACATGCTCCACCGCGTGGCGGAACTCCTCGGCCAGCCGACCGTGCGTCACGAGCACGAGTCCGATCATGAATGACTTACTCCCGTCACCGCGTGGCTCGGCGCTCTGTTCGATCCTGCCGCGAAGGCCCCGTTCGGCAGGAGCGCTATCTTGTCGAGCCGGCTGCCATTGACAAGCCCAAATCGAACCGTGCCCCGGTCATTTCGCCGCGCGGGGCCGGACCGCACGCAGCGCCCGGCAGGCCGAGCCGGGCAAGAACCGCGTGAACGACCGCATGGGCGCTGCGCTCCGCAAGGTCGAGCCGCGGCACGGCGATCGCCTCGATCGAAACGGTTTCGCCGCCATCGATTCGCGGCGCTTCGCCGCCCGGCACGAGCCGAACCAGCAGGTCGACCGGCATCGCCGGCTCGGCCGAGACCGGACATGGACCGAGCCCGCGGACCTCGACCAAGCCGTGGATCGCAGGCGCGGCGCGGGCGAGCAGTCGTCCGGCCCGCGCCTCAACGAAGACCTGGTCGTCGCAGACCAGGCGTGCGAATCCGCCCGCCGCGCGGACGCGAACGAGGAGTTCGAGCGCAAGCGTCGACTTGCCGCTGCCGGACGGGCCTGTGACCAGCACGCCGCGGTCGCCGAGGATCACCCCGGTGGCGTGGAGATTGCGCACCCGCCTCAGGCCTCGGCCGGCAGCTTCATGATGAAGCGGGCGCCGCGCACGTCGCCGGGCTTGCCGCCGACGATGTTCTCGGCGGTGAGCTCGCCGCCATGCGCCTCGACGATCTGTCGGCTGATCGACAGGCCGAGCCCGGAGTTCTGGCCGAAGGCCTCGGACGACGGCCGGTCGGTGTAGAACCGTTCGAAGATGCGGTCGATGTTCTCCGCGCGAATGCCCGGGCCGTTATCCTCCACCGTCACCAGCACATGGTTGGTGGTGCGGGAGATGCCGACGACGATGCGCCCGCTCTCGTCGGGAACGAATGAGCGCGCATTGTCGACGAGATTGGTGATGACCTGGCCCAGGCGCAGGTCATGGCCCGAGACGCGGAAGCCGCGGCCATTGTCCTTGCCGACCTTCATCTCGATGGCGACCGTCTTCTTGTAGCGCGTCTGCTGGCGCGACAGGTCGACGATGTCGGAGACCAGCTTCCGGAGATCGACCGGCGAGGCATCCTCGCGGGCCAACTCGGCGTCGAGGCGCGAGGCGTCGGAAATGTCGGTGATCAGCCGGTCGAGGCGGTGCACGTCGTGCATGATGATCTCGAGCAGGCGCGCGCGGTTCGTCTCGTTGCGGGCGAGCGGCAGCGTCTCCACCGCGCTGCGCAGCGAGGTGAGCGGGTTCTTCAACTCGTGCGAGACGTCGGCCGCGAAGCTCTCGATGGCGTCGATGCGGGCATAGAGCGCATTGGTCATATCGCGCAGGGCAACCGACAGGTTGCCGATCTCGTCCTGGCGGTCGGAGAAATCAGGGATTTCCTCGCGGCTGCGAACGCCATGGCGAACGCGAACGGCCGCGGCCGACAGCCGGCGCAGCGGATTGGCGATGGTCGAGGCAAGCAGCAGCGACAGGGTGGCCGTGACCAGCGCGGCGACGCCGAAGACGCGAAAGATCGCCTTGCGCTCGTCGGCGACGATCTTGTCGATGTCGCCGCCCTGGGTGGAAAGGAGCAGCACGCCGAGCACAGCGCGGAAGCGCTGGACCGGCACGGCGACGGAGACGATCATCTCGCCTTTCTCGCTGATGCGGACCACGAAGCCGGGACTGCCGATCAGCGCGTTGACGACTTCGGGATAGGCCGCTCCATTGCCACCGGGAAGCTCGCGGTACAGCGGCAGGTCCTTGCGCTGGAAGAAGCCGTAGACGAAGTCCTCGACGCGGTCGATGAAGTCGACCTCGTTGTCGTCCAGAGGCGGCAGGTCGTAGCGCAGGATCTGGCCGCGCGAATAGAGGTGGCGCGAATCGAGCAGCAGGTTGGCGTCCCGATCATAGATGCGGGCGCGGGTGCGCGTCGGCGAGATCAGCCGGCGCAGCACCGGCGCAACGCGCTCCGGATTGATCGGGAAGTCGAGACTGTCGAGCTGGTCCGTCCCGGGCGCGAGGCTTTCGCCGGCCTGCAACTCGAGCAGTTTCTCGGGGTCGATGGTGAGCGTGTCGGTCTCGACGGTGGCCGATGCCGCAATGGCGGCGGCGATGATCTCGCCTTGCGTCATCAGGCTTTCGACCCGCGCTTCGATCAGTCCGTCGCGAAACTGGTTCAGGTACAGGATGCCGAGCACCAGCACGCCGAGACCCGCCAGGTTGAGATAGAGGATGCGGCGGGTCAGCGACGAGAAGACGTGATGGCCGAAGAACCGGCGCAGGGGCAGCGTGAACCAGCTCAGGACCGCCGGCACGCGTCGTCCGTTCGTCATCCTCGTCTCAGCGGGTGTCGTCTCGGCTGTCATGTCCTGCCGGGTTCCGCTCCGTCACGAGGCAGAAGCATCGGGCCCCTAGATCTCGCGGAAGCGATAGCCCACCCCGTAGAGCGTTTCGATCATGTCGAAGTCGTCATCGACGGCCTTGAACTTCTTCCTCAGCCGCTTGATGTGGCTGTCAATCGTGCGATCGTCAACGTAGACCTGCTCGTCATAGGCCGAATCCATCAGCGAATCACGGCTTTTCACGACGCCCGGGCGCTGCGCGAGCGAGTGCAGGATCAGGAATTCGGTGACCGTGAGCGTGACCGGCTCACCCTTCCAGGTGCAGGTGTGGCGCTCCTGGTCCATGACCAGCTGGCCGCGCTCGAGCGACTTCGTCTGCGGCGTGGGCGACTTGGCGGCCGCCTCGCGGGCATTGGCCCGGCGCAGCACCGCCTTGACCCGCTCGACCAGCAGGCGCTGGGAGAACGGCTTGCGGATGAAATCGTCGGCGCCCATCTTGAGGCCGAAGAGTTCGTCGATCTCGTCGTCCTTGGAGGTCAGGAAGATGACCGGCAGGTCGCTCTTCTGGCGCAGGCGGCGCAGCAGTTCCATGCCGTCCATGCGCGGCATCTTGATGTCGAGCACGGCGAGCGTGGGCGGACGGGCGGCGAAGCCCTCGAGCGCGGACGCCCCGTCCGTGTAGGTCTCGACCCGGTAGCCTTCCGACTCGAGCGCGATGGACACCGAGGTCAGGATGTTCCGGTCATCGTCGACAAGCGCAATGGTTGCCATATCAAGCGTATCCCTCATGAGCGGGCGTCCCTTCCTGCTGCGAGAGAAGGGTATAGGCGGACAAATTGGGTACAAAATGTGGCACAGCCACCCGGCCATAGCACACTTGCGCCCCTCATGACACCGCCACGGGGCCGAAACCGGTCCTGCGCGGCGGTCCGGATTGGCGGGCGCGGATGAGGTTCGTTTGATTTTCGAGTGGTCAGCTTTAAACGATTTAAACGGATTTCAAATCTTTAAATCGATTAATGATTTGAAATCAAAGGCCTTTTCTGTTTCTCCCGTTTCAGGACGTCAGCGACGGTCATTCCGATCCCGCGTGCCGTCGGTCGCACGAGCGTGTCTCGAGATGCAGGGAGTGAGTGGAATGCAGGAAATCGGCGAGCGGAATCCCGCCTGCGGGATCGAGGTTGCGGGACTGAGGGGCACCGGCAAGGTGTTCTACAACCTCGGCGAGGCCGATCTCTACGAGGAGTCGATTCGGCGCGGCGAGGCCAGGCTGACCGCGCATGGCGCGCTGGTGGCGCTGACGGGCCAGCACACCGGCCGCTCGCCCAAGGACAAGTTCATCGTGCGCGACGCCGCCACCGACAGCCATGTCTGGTGGGACAACAACAAGCCGATGACGCCGCAGCATTTCGAGACGCTTCTGGCCGACTTCATCGACCACGCCAAGGACCGCGAACTCTTCGTGCAGGACCTGGTCGGCGGCGCCGATCCGGAGAACAGCCTGCCGTCGCGCATCATCACCGAGTATGCCTGGCACTCGCTGTTCATCCGCAACCTGCTGATCCGCCCGGCGCGCAGCGAACTCACGGGCTTCGTGCCGAAGCTGACGATCATCGACCTGCCGTCGTTCAAGGCCGACGTCGGCCGGCACGGCGCGCGCACCGAGACGATCATCGCCGTCGACTTCACCCGCATGATCGTGCTGATCGGCGGCACCTCCTATGCCGGCGAAATGAAGAAATCCGTGTTCACGGCGCTGAACTACCTGCTGCCGGAGCGCGACGTGATGCCGATGCACTGCTCGGCCAATGTCGGCCCGGCCGGCGACGCCGCCGTGTTCTTCGGCCTGTCGGGAACCGGAAAGACCACCCTGTCTGCCGACCCGTCGCGCACGCTGGTGGGCGACGACGAGCATGGTTGGGGCGAGGACGGCATCTTCAACTTCGAGGGCGGCTGCTACGCCAAGACGATCCGCCTGTCGGCCGAGGCCGAACCCGAGATCTTCGCCACCACGCAGCGCTTCGGCACGGTGCTGGAGAACGTCGTTCTCGACGAGAACCGCGTGCCCGACTTCGACGACGGATCGCTGACGGAGAACACGCGCTGCGCCTACCCGCTGCACTTCATTCCCAATGCCAGCGACACGGGCCGGGCCCCGCATCCGAAGAACATCATCATGCTGACCGCCGACGCCTTCGGCGTGATGCCCCCGATCGCCAAGCTGACGCCGGCGCAGGCCATGTACCACTTCCTGTCCGGCTACACCGCGAAGGTGGCCGGCACGGAAAAGGGCGTGACCGAGCCCGAGGCCACGTTCTCGACCTGCTTCGGCGCGCCGTTCATGCCAAGGCACCCTTCGGAATACGGCAACCTGCTGCGCGAGTTGATCGCCCGCCATGGCGTCGACTGCTGGCTGGTCAACACCGGCTGGACCGGCGGCGCCTACGGCACGGGCCGGCGCATGCCGATCAAGGCGACGCGGGCGCTGCTGACGGCCGCGCTGGACGGCTCGCTCAACAAGGTGGAGTTCCGCACCGACGCGAACTTCGGCTTCGCGGTGCCGGTGGCGGTGCCGGGTGTCGACGCCTCGATCCTGGACCCGCGCTCGACCTGGGCCGACAAGGCCGCCTATGACCTGCAGGCGCGCCGCCTGGTCAACATGTTCGTCGACAATTTCGGCAAGTTCGAAACGCATGTCGACGCCAGCGTCATGGGCGCGGCGCCGCGGGTGCAGGAAGCCGCCGAGTAAGCTTCCCGCTTCACCGTCGAGACGATATGTTGAGGCCCGGCGCATCCCGCCGGGCCTTTTCGTTCGGCACCGGGAAGGGCGCCGGGCGGCCAGGGCCGCCGGCATCGCGGGGACAAGGGACGGAGGAGCATGCGATGGACCAGCGAGCCGAGATCCCGCTTGCCTTCGCCCCCATGGACGAGGACGCGATGCGGGCCCGCGCGCGGGATTTCCGCGCGCTGATGGCGCGGCGGCGCACGGTGCGCGACTTTTCCGACCGGCCGGTGCCGCGCGACCTGATCGAGGAATGCGTGATGACGGCGGCGAGCGCGCCGTCGGGCGCCAACCAGCAGCCCTGGACCTTCGCCTGCATTTCCGACCCCGACGTCAAGCGGCGCATCCGCGCGGCGGCCGAGGAGGAGGAACGCAGCTTCTATGCCGGCCGCGCCTCCGAGGAATGGCTGCGCGCGCTGGCGCCGCTCGGCACCGACGCCGACAAGCCGTTCCTGGAAACCGCGCCCTGGCTGATCGCCATCTTCGGCCAGCGCTGGGGCGTGGCGCCCGACGGCGGCCGCGTGAGGCACTACTACATGCCCGAATCGGTCGGCATCGCCACCGGGCTCTTGATCGCGGCGCTGCATGGCGCCGGCCTCGCCACGCTGACCCACACGCCATCTCCCATGGGCTTCCTGAACGCCATCTGCGGCCGGCCCGACAACGAGAAGGCGCTGATCCTGCTGGTGGCGGGCTACCCTGCCGAGGGCGCGAAGGTGCCGGACATCCGGCGCAAGGCGCTTGGCGACGTCTCGGTGTGGATCTGATGGGCGGCTCAACCTTCGACATCGCGCCGGGCGCGCGAATCAACGAGGACGAACTCGAGGAGAGCTTCATCCGCGCCTCGGGACCCGGCGGGCAGAACGTCAACAAGGTTGCGACCGCGGTTCAGTTGCGCTTCGACGCGGCGAATTCGCCCGGCCTGTCGGAGCGCGTGCGCGAACGCACGATCAAACTGGCCGGGCAGCGCGCGACCAAGGACGGCGCGATCGTCATCGAGGCCGGCCGTTTCCGCACGCAGGAGCGCAACCGCGAGGACGCCCGGGCGCGCCTGTTTGCGCTGGTGGCCAAGGCCGCCGAGCCGCCGCCGCCGCCGCGCAAGAAGACGAAGCCGTCGCGCGGCGCCGTGGAACGGCGGCTGAAGGAAAAATCCGGCCGGTCGACGATCAAGAAGATGCGCGGCAGGATCGACGGCGACTGAGCCAGGCCGAAAGGGCCGCCGCGCAAGGCTTTGCGCAAGAAGCCGCGCGCGCCGCCGTCCATCCGGCGATGTGTCACAAACGGCACGGCGGTAACCATAAACCCTCGACACCGGTATTGCAGATTGACACGAATCGGCAACGCCCTTTAACTTTTTGTTAACGACGTGACGCTGGGTGGGGTTTTTGCGGATGGGTTCCAAGTACAGGCTGGCGTGCGCCACGGTCGCACTCGCAGCGTTCGCGAGCCTCGGCGGCCCCTTCTTCGGCACCGCCGCCGCGCAGTCGCTCGGCACCGGCGGACTGACATCGCAGCCGATCGGCCATTACGAGTTCTGCAAGGCCAACCCGTCCGAATGCGCCGTCGCCACGCCCGACCGCGGGCCGGTGCGGATGACCAGCGCCCTCTGGAACCGGATCGCCAGCGTCAATGTCGAGGTGAACGCGGCGGTGCGTCCGATGTCGGACATCGACATCTTCGGCAAGGACGAGGTCTGGGCCTATCCGGACGACGGCGTCGGAGACTGCGAGGACTACGTGCTGGAGAAGCGGCGGCAACTCTCGCGCTCGATCCCGCTCTCCAACCTGCTGATCACCGTGGTGCGCAAGAAGAACGGCGAAGGCCACGCGGTGCTGACCGTGCGCTCCGACCAGGGCGACTTCATCCTCGACAATCTCACCGACGAGGTGAAGACCTGGGACAAGACCGGCTACCGCTACCTGAAGCGCCAGGCCAGCAGCCATACCGGCCGCTGGGTGAGCCTCGTCGACGACCAGAACATGATGGTCGGCTCGGTCCGCAAGTAGCGGCGTTCGCGGCGGCTCCGGCGCGACGACGCGCCGCGACCGCTGGATTCCGGACGGTCCCGCCGGCCAGCAACGCCGCTCCCGCAACCGGTCACGCCGCCTGGCGCGCCTGCATGTCCGCGCCGACGCGGTAGGAGATCGCCTCCGCCAGGTGGATGCGGCCGACCGTCTCGGCGCCGTCGAGGTCGGCCAGCGTACGGGCGACCTTGAGCACGCGGTGATAGGCACGCGCCGAAAAGCCCATCTTCTCGGACGCCTCGCGCAGCAGGGCCAGGCCCGCGGCATCCGGCGCCGCGATCTCCTCGATCAGCGCGGGACCGCATTGCGCGTTGGTGCCGATGCCCGGCATGCCGCGCGCGTCGAAACGCTCGCGCTGGATGCGGCGGGCAGCCGCGACGCGCGCGGCGACCTCGGCGCTGGTTTCGGAGCGGCCGGGGCGGATCAGGTCGGCGGCGGAGACGGCCGGCACCTCGATGCGCAGGTCGATGCGATCGAGCAGCGGGCCTGAGATGCGCGCCTGGTAGTCGGCCTGGCAGCGCGGGCCGCGGGCGCAGCGATGGCCCGGCTCGCCCGCCATGCCGCAGCGGCAGGGATTCATGGCCGCGACCAGCTGGACGCGCGCCGGATAGGAGACGCGGGCATTGGCCCGCGCGATCACGCATTCGCCGGTTTCGAGCGGCTGGCGCAGCGAATCGAGCACCGGGGCGGCGAACTCCGGCAACTCGTCGAGGAAGAGCACGCCGTGATGGGCGAGCGAGGCCTCGCCAGGCTTCACGCGCAGGCCGCCGCCGACCATGGCGGCCATCGAGGCGGAGTGATGCGGCGCGCGGAACGGGCGGCGGTCGGACAGCTTGCCGCCGGCCAGTTCCCCGGCGATCGAGGCGATCATCGACACCTCGAGCAGTTCGCGCGGCGACAGCGGCGGCAGGATCGACGGCAGGCGCTGCGCGAGCATCGACTTGCCGGAGCCGGGAGGACCGCTCATCAGGAGGTTGTGGCCGCCGGCGGCTGCGACCTCGAGCGCGCGCTTGGCGCTCTCCTGGCCCTTGATGTCGGCGAGGTCGGGCATGTTGGTGGCCGGCGGGCGGATCTGCGCCTGCGGCCGCGACAGGACCTGCGTGCCGCGGAAATGGTTGGCGATGGCGATCAGGCTTCGGGGGGCGAGGATCTCCACCTCCGCCCCCGCCCAGGCGGCTTCCGGGCCAGAGGCGTGCGGGCAGATCAGCCCCTTGCCGAGCGCGTTCGCCCCGATCGCCGCCGGCAGCGCGCCGTCGACGGGCGTCGTCGTGCCGTCGAGCGAGAGTTCGCCGAGCACGACGAAGCCGGCCAGCGCATCCCCTGGCACGGCGCCGAGCGCCGCCATCAGCCCGAGCGCGATCGGCAGGTCGTAGTGGCTGCCTTCCTTCGGCAGATCGGCGGGGGCGAGGTTGACGGTGACCCTCTTGGCCGGCAGCGACAGGCCGGACGCGTGCAGCGCCGCCTGGACGCGCTCGCGGCTCTCGGCCACCGCCTTGTCGGGCAGGCCGACGATTTGCATGCCCACCTTGCCGGGCGCGATCATCACCTGCACGTCCACCGGCACCGCCTCGATGCCCTGGAAGGCGACCGTGCTGACGCGTGAAACCATGGGACCATCCCCGCACGCTGGCCTCAGCGGAGACGAGACCCTCACCGCCCCGCCGGCGATGGAGCATTCATGCACAGACCAAAGAACATTACAAGAACGTTCTGCACCTCATCCGCGAGTTCATTCGTCCGGCACCATATACCCGCGAGCTCGCCGTGCGGGACGCGCGATATTGGCGAAGTCTACTTCGCTAGCTTCCCCTCCACCGAATCCCAGAACAGCGCGGCGATGTCGGCGCCGCCGAACTTTTTCACCTCGCGCACGCCGGTCGGCGAGGTGACGTTGATTTCGGTGAGATAGCCGCCGATGACGTCGATGCCGACCAGCAGGAAGCCGCGCTCGCGCAGGGCGGGGCCGATGCGGGCGCAGATCTCGCGCTCGCGGTCGGTGAGTTCGGTCGCCTCGGCGCGTCCGCCGACATGCATGTTGGACCGGGAATCGGTCTCGGACGGCACCCGGTTGATGGCGCCCACCGGCTCGCCGTCGATCAGGATGATGCGCTTATCACCCTTGCGCACGTCCTTCAGGTAGCGCTGCACGATGTAGGGCTCGCGGAACATCTGGCCGAACATCTCGAGCAGCGAAGCCAGGTTGCGGTCGGCCTCGGCCAGATGGAAGATGCCGGCGCCGCCATTGCCATAGAGCGGCTTGACGATGATGTCGCCGAACTCCCTGCGAAAGGCGGCCACCTCGCGCGGGTCCTTGGTGATCAGCGTCTCCGGCATCAGGTCCGGGAATTCGGTGACGAAGATCTTCTCCGGGCTGTTGCGCACCCAGGCCGGATCGTTGACGACCAGCGTCTTCGGGTGGATGCGCTCCAGGATATGGGTGGTGGTGATGTAATTCATGTCGAAGGGCGGGTCCTGCCGCAGAAGCACGACATCGACCTCCGTCAGGTCGAGCCTTTCCTGTTCGCCCAGCGTGTAGTGGTCGCCGCGGACATCGCGCACCTGCATCGGCTCGGCCCAGGCGAAAGCCTTGCCGTCGCGGAGCGAGAGCTTGTCGGGTGTGTAGTGAAAGAGCTCGTGGCCACGCCGCTGCGCTTCCAGCGACAGCGCGAAGGTGGTGTCGCCGGCGATCGAGACGGTGGCGACATGGTCCATCTGCACGGCGATTCTGAGCGGCATGGGCGTTCTCCGGAGCCAGTCTTGAGGCCACCGCATGTAGACGCAAGCGGCGAAAATGCCAATGCTCGCGCATCGCTGGTCCAACGGGAAGGATGCCGGCTTGGCGCGCGGTCCCGGTCACTCCCCGTTACACGCTTCCTAAACCGTTGGTCGTGCATGGTGCGTCCTCAATTGCGGGAATGGCCCTTGATCGGATGAGAACGGCAGCGCTTGGCATCGAACGACCGGACGAGACGGCCGACGTCGGTCTGACGGACCAGTTGACCGGCCTTGGCAACGACCGTCGCTTCCTCGCGAGGATTCGCCGTCTCCTCGCCGACCGGGCGGCGGATCCGGCTCCCTTCGTCGTCGGGATCGTCGATCTCGACGGCTTCAAGCCGATCAACGACCTCTTCGGCATGGCCTGCGGCGACGAGATCCTGCGCCAGGCGGCGATGCGATTGAGGGCGGCATTGGACGAACGCTGCACCATCGTGCGGCTGGGGGCCGACGAGTTCGGGTTCCTGTTGCCGCTGACCTTCAGCGAGGCGGCGGCCAACGAGCAGGCGCGAATCCTGGTCGAGGTGCTTTCGGCGCCCTACGACCTCGGCGAGCGCAGCGCGCGCCTGTCGGCCTCGGTCGGCTGCGCGCTTTACTTCAGCGCCGCCGAATCCGCCGAAGACCTGATCCGCAAGGCCGAGACCGCGCTCTACGACGCCAAGCGCGCGGGCCGCGGCAAGGTCGTGGTGTATTCGCAGGAGATCGAGGACAAGGCCAGGCGCGTCACCGGCATCGAGCAGGCGCTGCGTCGCGCGGTGGCGGCGGGCGAAGTCGAACCCTGGTTCCAGCCGATCGTCAGCCTGTCGACCCGGCGGGTTCTCGGCTGCGAGGCGCTGGCGCGCTGGACCGACCGCGACCTCGGCGTCGTCTCGCCGGCCGAATTCATCCCGATCGCCGAGGAGCGCGGCATCATCGGACAACTCTCCCAGGTGCTGCTGCGCAAGGCCGCGCGCGCGGCGGTCGACTGGCCGGAGGAAGTCTTCCTGTCGTTCAACCTGTCGCCCTCGCAACTGGTCGACCAGAACACCAGCGACCAGGTGCTCGCGATCCTGGAGGAAACCGGCCTGCCGCCCGGCCGCCTGCAGATCGAGATCACCGAGACCGGCATGATGTGCGAACCGGCCTCGGCCGAGAGGATCGTGGAGGATCTGCGGGCAGCCGGCATCCGCATCGCGCTCGACGATTTCGGCACCGGGCAATCGAGCCTCGGGCGGCTGCGGCAACTGCACTTCGACACGATCAAGATCGACCAGGCCTTCGTGGCGACCATGCTGGCCGATCCGCCGACGGAGCACATCCTGCGCGCCGTCCTGGCGATGTGCCACGGGCTGGAGAAGGACGTCGTCGCCGAGGGCATCGAGTGCGAGGAGCAGGCGGCGCGGCTTGCCGCCTTCGGCTGCCAGAAAGGCCAGGGCTATTTCTTCGGCCGGCCGATGCGGGCCGATGCGACCGCCGTGCATGTGCACGGCTATGTTGCGAGCGCGCGATCGGCCAGGGCGTAGGTCGCGCGCCCTGCACCGCGCACCCGGCAACGGGTCTTGCCGCCCGGCGCGGAATCTCCCATACGATGAAGGCCAAGCAGGCGGAGGAAAGCCGGCATGACGACCGACGTGCGCTATCCGGATCTCGAGGGCGTCTCCGTGCTGATCACCGGCGGCGGAACCGGCATCGGCGCCTGCCTGACGGAGGGTTTCCTGCGGCAGGGCGCCCGCGTCGCCTTCATCGACATCGCCGACGGCGCCAGCCGGAAACTCTGCGAGAGGCTCGCGGCGGAGACCGGCCGCGAGGCGCTGTTCCTGCGCGCCGACCTGCGCGACGTCGATGCCCTGAAGGCGGCGGTGGCCGCCGCCGTGCATCGCAACGGGCCGGTCGGCGTGCTCGTCAACAACGCCGCTCTCGACACCCGCCACGCGATCGAGGACGTGACGCCCGACTACTGGGACGACAACCAGGCCATCAACCTGCGCCACCAGTTCTTCGCCATCCAGGCGGTGACACCGGGCATGAAGGCCGCCGGCAAGGGCTCGATCGTCAACTTCACCTCGACCGCGTTCATGATCAACGGCGGTGGGTTTCCCTCCTACACCGCGGCGAAGGGCGGCGTGGTCGGGCTGACCAAGGGTCTGGCCGGCGCGCTCGGCCCGTTCGGCATCCGTGTGAACGCCATCGCGCCGGGCTGGGTGCTGACCGAGCGCCAGCGCGCGCTGTGGGTGACCGAAGAGGCCTTGAAGGCCCACATCGACCGCCAGTGCCTGAAAATCGAGATCGAACCCCGCGACATGGTGGGACCATGCCTGTTCCTGGCGTCGGAAACCTCGCGCGCCATGACGGCTCAGACCCTGATTGTCGACGCCGGCAGCGTCTGACGGCCGGGGCGGCCAAACAAGCAATGACCCGGGAAGCAGGAGAGACATCGATGGGCGGCGACGGCTACACGGTCCTGTGCGACATCGGCTGCATACTGGGCGAGGGTCCATCCTACGACCCGGCCAGCGGCAGGCTGTTCTGGTTCGATATCGAGGGGCGCAGGCTCATGGAGAGGGCCTTCCCGGACGGCGGGACCGTGGTCCACGAATTACCCTTCATGGCGAGCGCGATCGGATTCGTCGACGACCGGACGCAGTTCGTCGTAGCCGAGAACGGTCTCCACCTGCGCGACGCAGAGAGCGGGGCACTGACCCTCCACACGCCGCTGGAGGCCGGGGACGAGACGACGCGGTCGAACGATTCGCGCGTCCATCCCTGCGGCGCCTTCTGGATCGGCACCATGTCGAAGACGGAGGAAAAGGCCGCCGGTTCAATCTACTGGTTCTTCAGGGGCGAGGTGCGCAAGCTTTACGGCGGCATCACCGTGCCCAACTCCATCTGCTTCTCGCCCGACGGGACGATCGCCCATTTCACCGACACGCCGACCGGCCTCCTGATGAAGGTGGCCTGCGATCCTGCAACCGGCCTGCCGGCCGGCGAACCGGAAGTCTTTCTCGACTGGCGGGGCCAGGATGGATACATCGACGGCTCGGTGGTCGATGCCGACGGCGTCTTGTGGAACGCGCGCTGGGCGGGCGGGGCGGTCGACGCCTGGAGCCCGCGCGGCGAGCGGCTGAGGACCATCGCCCTGCCGGCGAAGCAGACGACCTGCCCGGCCTTCGCCGGTCCGAAGGCCGAGCGCATGATCGTCACGTCGGCGGCGCGAGGCCGCGATCTCGCCCGCGAACCCCTGGCCGGACAGACCTTCCTGGTCGATCTGCCGATGCGCGGACGCTTCGACGCCCGCGTCGCGCTGGCCTGAGGACGACGCGACATCCAGGGCGTGCAAAACATTGCCCGGAAAATTCCGGGGGAACACCTTACGTTAAGGTAAGGCCGGAATTGCGCCTGCCGGAACTTTGCCGCTATTGTATGCGTGACGGCCGCGCGGGGGGCTACGCGAACAGTCGATCAAACGAGCGAATTGAAGAGACCGGGCGCCGAACAACGCGTCCGGCCGGGTGGCAATGCTGGACTCACCGATCCTGATCCTCGTCTACGAGCCCGAACGAGCGTGCCAGGCGCGGCTCCTCGCCGACGGGTTCCCCCGCGACCGCGCAGGCGAGATCAGCTCCTATCTCGCCCAGGCGACCGACATCGCGCCGGAGTTCGAGCGGATCGCGCAGGAATGCGCGCGGCGCGGCATCGGCTTCGTACCGGTGGCGCTCGACGACCTGCCGCGGCTGATGACGGCCTACGGCCAGGGCGTGCTGATCTGGACCATGACCGATGGCATTTCCTACTTCCGGGGCGGCGCCGCGCCGGCCCTGGCGCGGCTGGAAGGCCTGCCGGTCCTGGGCTCGGACGATTCCCTGTTTGGCCTGTGCCAGGACAAGTTCCGCTCCGGCGCGGTGCTGCGGGCGCTGGGCTTGCCCGTGCCCGAAGCCGGCCTGGCCCGCGACGGCGCGTGGATCGTGCCGCCGCCGGCCGCCGAGAACGGCTATTTCGTCAAGCCGAACCGGCTCGGCGCCAAGATCGGGATCTGGCCGGATTCGCATTGCCGGACGGCCGAGGAGGCGCTGGCGATCAGCCGCCGCATCCATTCCCACTACCGCGACGACGCGATCGCGCAGCGCTACGTGGCGGGACGCAACGTGCGGGCGAGCTTCCTGGCGGTCGATCCCGATTGCGGTCCGGAGGCGGTCGGCGTGGTCTTCGTCGATTCCGGCGGCGACTTCCAGACGATGGCCGACAGCCTGGCGCTCTATGGCGACACCGGCAGCGCGGCGCGGGCGGAGGGGCGCTACGCCGAGCCGGAACTCATGGCCGTGGCCTGTCGCCAGCCGGCGGCCGACGCGGCGATCCGCGCCGTTTGCGACCGGTTGATGGGGCACCTGGGGCTGCGCGACGTGTTTTCGGCCGATTTCCGCGTCGAGGCGGACGACACCGTCCACCTGCTGGAATTCGAGGTCTGTCCCGGCCTGCCCTGTTTCGACTTCCGGGATTATTGCCGCCGCCAGTGGAGCCTGTCGCTGCCCGAGGCGATCGCGGAGACGGCCGCGCGCCGACTCAGCTGACCTTGTCGATGCAGACCGGCGTGTGGCCGGAGCGGATGAAGCCGAGCTGCTGGGCGGCCGCCTTCGACAGGTCGAGCACGCGTCCCTTGGCGAAGGGACCGCGGTCGTTGATGCGCACGACGACGGACTTGCCGTTCGCCTTGTTCACGACCTTGATCTTGGTGCCGAATGGGAGGGAGCGGTGGGCGGCGGTCATGGCCGCGGGGTTCATGCGTTCGCCCGAAGCAGTCTTCGAGGTGAGCGCGTACCAGGAAGCGGCGCCACACTGGGCGGAGGCGGTTCCGGTCGAGAAAGAAAAGGCAAGCGTTGCCGCAATCATGGCTGCGGCGGCGTTCAGTCGATGTCCCATGCGGTGGGGATGCTCCGATTGTTTCGATCGGAGGGCTCGCTATAGCCACATTGTGTCCTTCGATACCCTTTGATCCGGCGATCCGGGTCACTCTTGGATTCTTCACGAAATACTACGGTTCGAGACTCCGGGATTTTCGGATGCGCCAGATCGATCATCAGGCGCGGGACGAAGAGCTTTGACGCGCCCGGATTGGTCGACCAGCGCCAGTCGCCGGGGGTCTCCAAGCCGGCGCTAATTCATCATATGACTTTCGTAACTTGTATTGACAGCTCGCGCGCCGCTGCCCTACCAAGGCGGCACGAGGCGTCGGCGACAGGCGCCCGGGGGGCGAGGGAGGAGAAGTCAAGGTGGCAGCGCTGCTCGACGACGATCGGCTGTTTCCGCTCGATCCGGCGGCGCGGGATCTGGCACGCTCGCTGTACCGCGACGTCCGCGATCTGCCGATCGTCAGCCCGCACGGCCACACGGATCCGCGCTGGTTCGCCGAGAACGCCGCCTTTCCGGACCCCGCGCAGCTGATCGTCGTTCCGGACCACTACATCTTCCGCATGCTCGTGAGCCAGGGCGTCGGGCTCGACGCGCTGGGCGTGCCGCGCGCCGACGGCAGCGTGGCGCAGACCGACGGGCGGGCGATCTGGCGCCTCTTCGCGGAAAACTATCACCTGTTCCGGGGCACGCCGACGCGGCTGTGGCTCGACCACACCTTCGAGAACCTGTTCGGGATGGAGGTCCGGCTTTCCGCGAAAACGGCCGATCTCTACTACGACCGTATCGCGGAGTGCCTTGCGACGGAGGCCTACCGGCCGCGCGCGCTGTACGAGCGCTTCAACATCGAGGTGATCGCCACCACCGAGGGCGCCCTCGACCCGTTGCAATGGCATAGCCGGATCCGCGAGTCCGGCTGGGCGGGACGTGTGGTCACGACCTATCGCCCGGATGCCGTCGTCGATCCCGAATTCGAAGGCTTCACCGGCAATCTCGTCCGGCTCGGCGAACTCACAGGCTGCGACACCGGCGAGTGGAGCGGCTATCTGGAGGCGCACAGGCGCCGGCGCGCCTTCTTCCGGAGCCTCGGCGCGACGGCCACCGACCACGGGCACCCGACCGCCGACACCGCCAACCTCTCGCGGGCCGAGGCCGCCGCGCTCTTTGCCCGCGTGGCGAAGGGCGGCGCGAGCGCTGCCGACGCCAACCTGTTTCGCGCCCAGATGCTGACCGAGATGGCGAAAATGAGCGTCGAGGACGGCATGGTCATGCAGATCCATGCCGGATCCTGGCGCAACCATTCGCCGTCGGTCTTCGCCAGTCACGGCCGCGACAAGGGGTTCGACATCCCGCGCCCCACGTCCTACGTCGACGCGCTCAAGCCGATGCTGGACGTCGTCGGCATGGAGCCCGCGCTGACCGTCATCCTGTTCACGCTCGACGAGACCACCTACTCGCGCGAGCTGGCGCCGCTGGCCGGCGTCTACCCCTGCCTGCGGCTCGGCCCGGCGTGGTGGTTCTTCGACAGCGTGGAAGGCATGAAGCGCTTCCGCTCCGCCTCCACCGAGACGGCCGGCTTCTACAACACCGTCGGCTTCAACGACGACACGCGGGCCTTCCCGTCCATCCCCGCGCGCCCCCACGTGGCGCGGCGGGTGGGCTGCGGCTTCCTCG
>JBKBRJ010000028.1:0-51957 GCA_046292285.1 Mesorhizobium sp.
GACGACGCGGTGCAGCGTGGAGCGGTAGCGGTCGTTGGTCCAGCGGGCGATAATATCGCCGAGTTTGATGACGAACGCGCCGGGGATCGGCTGCGCGGCGATCCAGCCGCCGTTGGCGTTGTCGAAGACCTGGAGACCGCCGACGTCGTCCTGCAGGAGCAGGGTGAGCCCGCCGAAATCGGTGTGCGCGCCGGCGCCGAAATCGTCGGCCGCGGCCTGCGCCGGCTGGGGCGGATAGTGGAGCAGGCGCAGGATCGCCAGCGGATCGCGCACGAAGCCGGCGAAGTGGTTCTCGTCGAGATCGAGCGACAGCGCCATGCCGCGCATCAGCCGTTCGGCAAGATCGAGCATGGCGGCATGATAGGCGCGCATGACCGGGCGGAAGCCTGGGAGGTCCCGTGGCCACTGGTTCGGGCCGTGATTGAACTTGCGCGCCACGACGCGCGGATCGTCGTCGGGCAGTTCGAGGCCGATGTAGAAGCCCTCCTTTCGGTCGGGCTTCGCGCCGGCTTGCAGGGTCTGTCCGCCAAGCGGCTCGTAGCCCCGGTTGCAGAAGGACTTCGCCTTGTCTACCGCGAGCTTGTCCTCCATCGGCAGGTCGAAGAAGCGCCTTGTCTCGGCGAACACCGCCTCGATGAGGCCGGCCGGAACACCGTGCCCGACGCAATAGAAAAAGCCCTTGTCGAGGCAGGCCGCGCGCAGGGCCTGACCGACCGCGCGGCGCTTGCCCGGATCGGAGGACGACAGGCCGGAGACGTCGACGATCGGCAGGCCGGATGCGGCCGAACTTGCACTCATGGCGTGTTTCCCTGGTCGATATGGCGGGATACATCCAGCAAGCGCCGTGCCAAACGGGAGTACGGGATTTTGGCCGCGCATCGCGCCGACAAAGGCGGATTTGCACGGGGTTTCGGCACCGCGTCGCCCATATCGCAGGCAGATCGCCCGGCCGCCGACAGGTCCGAGGGCTTCACGCGCCGCCACCGGCGTCGTATCAGGAGACGGCACGGGAGGACGCGCATGCTCGAACACAACCAGATGACAGCCGGCGCCGCGATCTTCACGCGGTTGAAGGCGCTCGGCGTCGAGTATGTCTTCGCCAATTCCGGCACCGACTTCCCGCCCATCATCGAAGGGCTGGCGGAGGCGCAGGCCAAGGGGATCGACCTTCCGCAGGCGCTGGTGATCCCGCACGAGCACGCCGCCATGGGCATGGCGCATGGCTATTACCTGATCACGGGCCGGCCGCAGGCGGTGATGCTGCACACCAATGTCGGGCTTTCCAACGGCGCGACCGGAGCGATCAACGCCGCCTGCGAGCACGTACCGATGCTGATCATGTCAGGCCGCACGCCGATCACCGAGAAGGACCGCTTCGGCGCGCGCACCGTGCCGATCGGCTGGGGCCAGGAGATGCGCGACCAGGCGGCGCTGGTGCGCGAGGCCTGCAAATGGGAATACGAGCTGCGCTTCCCCGAGCAGATCGTCGAGCTGCTCGACCGCGCCGCTGCAATCGCGGAATCGACGCCGAAGGGGCCGGTCTACCTGTCGCTGCCGCGCGAGACGCTGTGCGAACCCTTGCCGGCGGGGGCGATCGGCGGCCCTCGCTCGATGGCGCCCGTCACCGGCGCGCCGAACCCGGCCGCGGTGCGGGCGGCGGCCGAGCTGATCGCCGGTGCCGAAAGGCCGCTGGTGATCGCGCAGCGCGGGGCGGGCGACGATGCGAGCTTCGCCGCCTTCGGCGCCTGGGCGGAGCGCTGGGGCATCGCGGTGTCGTCCTGGTGGGCGACGCACCTGGCGATCTCGACAGAGCATCCCTGCCATGTCGGCTGGGATCCGGGCGCGGCGCTCGCCGATGCCGATGTCGTCTTGGTTCTCGACAGCCTGGCGCCGTGGTGGCCAGACAGGCACGCGTTGCGCGACGATGCCAAGGTGATCAACATCGGTCCCGACCCGCTGTTCAGCCGGTTTCCGGTGCGCAACTTCCGCTCCGACGTGTCAATCGCAGGGGAGAACGCGGAGACGCTGCCGGCACTCTTCCGGGCGATGGACACACTACCCTTCGACGACGCGGCGATTACCGCGCGGCGGGCGCGGCTCGCCGAGACCTCCGACCGCACGCGCCGGACGCTGCGCGAGAAGGCCGCCGAGACGGCGCGCGGCATCACGAAGCACTATGTCAGCCTGTGCCTCGGGCAGGCCCTGAATGGCATCCGCTCCAGCGTCTTCTCCGAACTTGGCGTACAGCTCGGCGTCATCAGCCGCATGGAGCGCAATTCGTGGTTCCAGGAACCGCATTCGGGCGGCCTCGGCTGGAGCTTTCCCTGCGCCATGGGCGCGCAGCTCGCCGATCCGGAGCGGGTCTGCGTGGCCGTGATGGGCGACGGCTCCTACATGTTCGCCAACCCGACCGCGTGCCACCAGATCGCCGAGGCGCTCGCCCTGCCGGTGCTCATCGTCATCGTCAACAACGAGGAATGGGGCGCGGTGCGCGCGTCGGTCGCGGGGCTCTACCCGAACGGTTTCGCATCTCGCTCGAACCGGATGCCGCTGACGGCGCTGAAGCCCTCTCCCAGCTTCACCCGAACCGCCGAGGCCAGCCGCTGCTGGAGCCGTCGTGTAACGGATCCAGCCGACCTGCCCGGCGCGATCGCAAGCGCGCTGAACGTCGTGCGCTTCCAGAAACGCCCCGCGCTGCTCGACGTGGCGGTGCTGCCGGACTAGAGTTTTCGAAGAGGGCCGGGTACATGCTTCCGGCCTAAACCGTGCACCTCGCCACGACTTCTTAGACTTCCCGCCTTCGAGACTGACGCCATGACGCCACGCACCCTTCTCGTCCTGCCGTTGCTTCTGGTCGCGGGCTGCACCGGCGTGGCGCCGGTCCTTGACGACGAAATGGTCTCGTCGATGAATTTCGACACGATGCCCTGTCCCGAACTCGTCGCGCGGCGCGATGCCCTTGCCGGCGCTCATGGGCTCCCCAGGGACACGGACCCGCTCGTGCCGGGGCGCCGGCCGTTCTACGTCCTTCCGGGCGCCGGGCCCGTGGTGCCCGACATGCGCACGCCCTGGACCCGCGAACGAAGCCGCGCGATCGGGGAGGTCAAGGCGATGGACGGCTCGATCAACCGGCGCAAATGCCGCGACGCGTGATGCACGGACGAGCGTGTACGCCTTGGGTCCGCCAAGTCCGGGTTGATCTAGAACGGGGGTTGATCAAATGACCCAGGGGCGATAAAGAACATAACAAGAACATTCGGAGGAAGCCATGCGGACCACCGGAAAGCTGGACTACATCGAAATGCCCGCCAGGGGCGGCACGCTGGACAGCGTCAAGTCGTTCTACGCAGCTGCCTTCGGATGGTCGTTCACCGACTACGGGCCGACCTATTCAGCTTTCGAGGAGGGGCTCGATGGCGGCTTCGATGCCGACGCGGCAGCTGTCTCCAAGCCCTTGCCGGTGCTCTATTCCGACGAGATCGAGGAGACGCTGGCGCAGGTGCAGGCCGCCGGCGGGACGATCCTGCGCGGGATCTTCGCGTTTCCAGGCGGACGACGCTTCCACTTCGCCGACCCGGCCGGCAACGAACTGGCGGTCTGGGGACCGTCGACGAAAGAAGGCTAGGCCCGCCCCGCGAGCACCTTGCGCAAGCGGCCGGTGGCGAGGCCAACGTCCGGTTCCTTCTGCAGCGCCATCAGATGGCGAAGGCGGAAGGTCTCGTCGGGTTTGAGCTTGCCCTCGCCGAGGAGTGCGCGGGCCTCCTCGCGCAACGCGTCCAGCTGGCCAGGCTCGCCGATGGTGCCGTCGTCGCGATGCTGGTCGATCCGGGCGATCAGTTCCGGCACGGCCTTCATCCAGGCGAAGCGCGGCTCGCCGATCAGCGCGAACAGCTTCGTGTAGGGGCTGTCATAGGCCGGATCGCCGCCGATCTCGGCGTGCAGCAGGGCGCGGTGGAAGGCCTGGAGCGCCAGCGACAGTTGCGTGGCGCGGGCGGCGTGGTCGTCGGTCATGTTCGAATCCCGTGTCGATGGCCGGTCGAAGCGTGTTGCGATCGAATGTCCTCGCCCCCAAAGCGAAAGCGACTTCGGGGGACATGCTCAGCTCGCCTCGCGGATGCGCTCGGCGGTCTGGAGGTCGACGGAGACGAGCTGGCTGACGCCCTGCTCGGCCATGGTGACGCCGAACAGCCGGTCCATGCGCGCCATGGTGATGGGGTTGTGGGTGATGATGACGAAGCGGGTCTGCGTCGTTCGCGCCATCTCGTCCATCAGGTTGCAGAACCGCTCAACGTTATGATCGTCGAGGGGCGCGTCGACCTCGTCGAGGACGCAGATCGGCGCGGGATTGGTGAGGAAGACGGCAAAGATCAGCGCCATGGCCGTCAGCGCCTGCTCGCCGCCCGACAGCAGCGTCATGGTCTGCGGCTTCTTGCCCGGCGGGCGGGCGAGGATCTCCAGGCCCGCCTCGAGCGGATCCTCGGACTCGATCAGTTGCAACTCGGCGGTGCCGCCGCCGAAGAGATGGGTGAACAGCCGCTGGAACTGGCCATTGACGACGTCGAAGGCGGCGAGCAGCCGCTCGCGGCCCTCGCGGTTCAGGCTCTGGATGGCCTGGCGCAGCTTCTTGATCGCTTCGATGACGTCCTCGCGCTCCGAGACGATCAATTCGAGCCGGCCGGAGAGCTCGCGCTGCTCTTCCTCGGCCCGGAGGTTGACCGCGCCCAGGCGCTCGCGCTCGATCTTCAGGCGATCGACACGGTGCTCAACCTCGGCCATGTCGGGCACGGCATCGCCGGGCTGCAGGCCGGTCTGGCGGATGACGAGATGCGGCGCGACGCCGAGCGCCTCCTGGATGCGCGCCTCGGCCTCGCGACGGCGATCGTCGGCCGCCGTCAGCCGCTCCTCGGCGCGGGCGCGGGCCTCGCGCGCGGACGACAGCGCCTGGATGGCGCCGTTGGCGGCCTTGTCGAGCACCGTCTGCTTCGCCTCGGCGTCGGCCAGCCGGTCGGCGGCGTCCCTGCGCTTCTTCTCGGCGGCGGAAAGTTCGGTCAGCAATGCGCGCCGGCGCTCGTCCAGTTCGTCGGGCGCTCCGGCCATGGCAGAAAGCTCCGCCGCTGCCTCGGCTCTCCGGTCGGTCAGCGCCGCGATCTGGCGATCGGCATTCTCGGCGCGCGCGATCCAGCGCTCGCGCTCCGCGGCGATCGCGGCAAGGCGACGTTCGCGCGCCTCGGCCTCGCGTTTCAGCCCCTCCGCCGCCGCGCGCGCGTCGGCGACCATGGCACGGTCGCGCGCCACCACCCCCGATTGGGCCTCGAAGGTCGACTGAAGGGCGCGCGGGTCGGGCGCGTCCGCATGCGCCGCCTCGGCATCCGCCAGCAGACGCGCCGTCTCGTCGCGGCTTTCCGCGACGCGCGCCAGCGCTTCGGCGAGTGCGGCGCGGCGGGACGACAGTTCTCCGGCGGCGCGCTCGGCGCGGGCAAGCTCCTCGCGGGCTTCGCCCAGGCCGCGCTGGCTGGCGCGCCAGGCCTCGCGGGCGGCCTTCTCGGCTTCGACGAAGGCGCGCACCGAGGCTTCCGCTTCGGCGAACACGGTCTCGGCCTGCCGGGCCTTGTCGCTGGCGGCGGTTGCCTCCTGCTGCAGTTCGGCAAGCCGGTTCTTCTGCGCCAGCCGCTGCGCGGCGGCGGTGGGCGCGTCGGCCCCGGCGAGGAACCCGTCCCAGCGCCAGACCGCGCCGTCGCGGCTGACGAGCCGCTGGCCGGGCGCGAGCAGGGCCTGGAGGCGCGGACCATCGGCCTTGTCGACGATGCCGACCTGAGAGAGCCGGCGGGCAAGAGCGGCCGGCGCCTCGACCTTCGACGCCAGCGGCTCGATGCCTTCGGGCAGGGCCGGATCGCCGGGCGCGATCGCCGCGCCGCCCCAGTGAGCCGGAGCCCTGGGATCGAGCGGCGCGTCGAGATCCTCGCCAAGCGCGGCACCCAAGGCGGTTTCGAAGCCGCGGGCGACCTTGATCGATTCCAGCGCGGCCGGCCAGCGGCCGGCACCGCCCGCGCTCAGAACCTTCGCCAGCGTGCGCGCTTCGGTCTCGATGCGCTGCTGCGCGGCGCGGGCCTCCTGGACGGCGGGCCGCAAGGATCCTTCGCGAACACGCGCCTCGGCGACCTTCTTCTCGGCAGACATGGCGGCGGCCTCGGCCGCCACCGAACGGGCCTCCGCTTCGTCGGCGAGCCGCTTCTTTTCCGCCGGGTCCGGCAGCGCGGCCAGGCGGGCCGCGACCTGCTCGGCTTCGCGCGCGGCATCGGCGAGTTGGCGATCGAGCCTGGCCTTGCGTTCGGCGTGCTCGCGCATCGACCGTTCGAGCTGCATGCGCTGGGCGTTGGCCTCGGCGCGCTCGGCGGTGATCCGCGCCAACGCCGCCTCGCTCGCGGCGAGCCGGGCGGTCGCGGCCTCGTAGGCCTGCCGAGCCGCGGCCTCGCGTTCGCCGGACCCCGCCCGTTCCCCTTCCAGCGTCGCGGTCTCGGCATCGAGGCGCGACAGCGTCTCGGCGTTGTCGCGCACCATCTGCTCCTCGCGGGCGATGTCGGCGTCGAACTGGACGAGGCGCTTTTCCAGTTCGCCGGTGCGGGTGCGCAGACGCTGAGCCTCATCGTCGAGCTGGGTGCGGGCGATCGTCAGGCGCTGCAAGGCGGCGGCGGCGGCCGCCTCGGCATCGCGCAATTCGGGCAGCTTCATGGCGCCGACCGCCTGGTCCTTGACGGCGTTCATCTGCGCCTGCGCCTGCTCGGCGACATGGGCCGTCGCCGCCGTCAGCGCCTGCTGCGCCTCGGTTTCCTGCACCTTCGCCTGCGTCCAGCGCAGATGCAGGAGCGTCGCCTCGGCCTGGCGGATGTCGGCCGACAGGGCGCGGAAGCGCGACGCCTGGCGGGCCTGGCGCCTCAGGCTCTCGATCTGGCTCTCGAGTTCGCGCGTGACGTCGTCCAGCCGCTCCAGATTCTGCTCGGCGGCGCGCAGGCGAAGCTCGGCCTCGTGGCGGCGGGTGTGCAGGCCGGATATGCCGGCCGCTTCCTCCAGCAGCGCCCGGCGCGCCTGCGGCTTGGCCTGGATCAGCTCGCCGATGCGGCCCTGGCCAACCATCGACGGCGAGCGCGCGCCGGTGGACTGGTCGGCGAAGAGAAGCTGCACGTCGCGCGCGCGCGCCTCCTTGCCGTTGATCCGGTAGACGGAGCCCGCCTCGCGCTCGATGCGGCGCGAGACCTGCAACTCGTCGGCGTCGTTGTAGGCGGCGGGCGCGGTGCGGCTGGAATTGTCGAGGAAGAGCGTGACCTCGGCGGTGTTGCGGGCGGGCCGCGTGCCGGAGCCGGAGAAGATGACGTCGTCCATGCCGGACGCGCGCATGTTCTTGTAGGAGTTCTCGCCCATGACCCAGCGCAGGGCCTCGACGAGATTGGACTTCCCGCAGCCGTTCGGACCCACGACGCCCGTCAGCCCGCCCTCGATGACGAAATCGGCGGGCTCGACGAAGGACTTGAAACCGAGGAGACGGAGGCGGGAAAAGCGCATCAGGACGCTCCCCGCCGGATGGGGGGCGCAGCCGCGCCGCGCCCGCCGATCAGGGCAGGATCAGAGCAATGGGTCAATGATGGCCGAAAACTCGCCAATCGACATCGCCCCCGCGTATTTCTTGCCGTTGATGAAGAAGGTCGGCGTCGCGTCCACGCCGAAATCCTTCTCGCCGCGATCCTTCACCGCCCTGACATCCAACAGAAGCTGCTGGTCGGTCAAGCAGGCCTCGAAGGACTCCTGTGAGAAACCGGCCAGCCGCGCGATCTGAAGCAGTGCGGCGCGCGCATCCTGGACGCGGACCCAAGCATCCTGCTGCTTGAAGAGCACTTCCACCATCGCGAAATACTTGTCCTGCGAGCAGCGGGCCAGCATGAAGCCGGCCTCGGCGCGGGGATCGAACGGAAACTCGCGCAGGACGAGCCGGGCCTTGCCGGTGTCGATGTACTTCGCCTTGAGTTCCGGGAAGGTCGTGTTGTGGAAGGTCGCGCAGTGCCCACAGGTCATCGACGCATATTCAACGATGGTGACGGGCGCGTCGGCCTGGCCATAGACCTTCTCCGGCAGCGCCCCTTCCTGCAGCAGCTTGGCCATGTCGACCGTGCCGCGCGATTCCGGCGCGGCCGTGGTTGCGCCGGTCGTGGTCGTGTCGGCCGGGGCCTGGGCCTGCACCTCGGCCGGCCCCGACGCGTCGCTGCAGGATGCCAGCAGGGCCGCCGCCGGCAGCAGCGCCAGCGTTCCGACGATCTGACGACGCGAAACCTTGTGTACCATTCGAATCACCCAATGCGCTTTCGACAATGTGACATTCGTCAATCAAGGACGATAGTGCGCGCTATTTAAGGCAGTCACGGCCCCGATCACAGCCCCAAATATCGCGATGAAATCACGAACGTGCGAATTCGATGACCGGCCGCGTCAGCCTTTCGAGCCGATGACGGACCGTCCGAGGCGCTCGAGCGCGGCGCGCAGGCCGTCGTCCTCGATCTCGCCGACCGTGCGGGCGAGCCGCTTCGCCTCGTCGGGGCGCAGCGCCCGCGGCGGCCGGGGAACGTCGCGTTGCGGGGCGGTCACGGGCTTCTGGACGATCCTGACGCGGCCGATCGCCTGGAAGCCGAGGAAGGCGTTGACGCGGGCGATGATCTCGCCGGTCTCGTGCTGGAGACGCAGCGCCATCGCGCCCTCGCAGGCGACGATGAGCGTGGCGGGCTCGAAGGGGTCGTCCTCATGCATGCGACGCGGCCAGGCGATGCGCTCGGGACGCGTGGCGGAGGCAAGCCGCGTACCGACGATCTCGTCCCATGACTGGACGAGGCCGACGGTCATGCCGGCGCGCTTGCGCAAGACGGGATCGAGCAGCGCCGTCGCCAGGTCGCTGACGGGCACGGCGCCGGCCCGGCCTGGCTTTGCTGTCATGGATGGCGTTTCCTCATGGCCGATGCGTCTGCTATGGCCCGGACGAGAGCCGCTGCCAGGAGCGCACAGTAGCGCATGAACGCCCCGACGATAAGGACGAAGGACGGCCTGCCGCCGATCGCCGCCGCGCTGCTCGACTGGTACGACCGGCATCACCGACGCCTGCCATGGCGGATCGGGCCGGCGGAGGCGCGCGGCGGGCAGCGCGCCGATCCCTACCGGGTCTGGCTGTCGGAGATCATGCTGCAGCAGACGACGGTGCAGGCCGTTAAGCCCTATTTCGAGGCCTTCACCGCCCGGTGGCCGACGGTCGAGGACCTTGCGGCCGCCGCCACCGACGACATCATGAAGGCTTGGGCCGGGCTCGGCTACTACTCGCGGGCGCGAAACCTGAAGACATGTGCCGAGGTGGTGGCCGAACGGCATGGCGGACGCTTTCCCGACGACGTGGACGGCCTGAAGTCGCTGCCCGGCATCGGCGACTACACGGCAGCCGCCATCGCCTCGATCGCCTTCGGCCGGCCGGCGGCGGTGGTGGACGGAAACGTCGAGCGGGTGGTGACCCGGCTTTTCGCCATCGAAACGCCCCTCCCGGCGGCCAAGCCGGAAATCAGGGCGCTGGTGCAGGCGTTGCTGCCCGCCGACCGGCCCGGCGACTTCGCCCAGGCGACGATGGATCTCGGGGCGACGATCTGCACACCCCGGCGGCCGGCCTGCCCGCTCTGCCCGATCTACGAGGGCTGCGCGGCCTTTCTGGCCGGCACGCAGGAGCGCTTTCCCGTCAAGGCGCCCAAGGTGGCAAAGCCGCTTCGCGTTGGCGCGGCCTTCGTGGCGGAGAACGGCGACGGCGCGGTGCTGCTGCGCAAGCGGGCGGAGAAGGGCCTGCTCGGCGGCATGAGCGAACCGCCGACGAGCGGCTGGACGGCGCGCGTGGACGGTGCGACCGGCGTGGGCGCCGCGCCGTTTGCCGCCGAATGGCGCCAGGCAGGGATGGTGACGCACGTGTTCACCCATTTCGAGCTGCGGCTCAAAATCTTCCATGCCCTGGTCGACAGGCCGGCGCCGGCCGGCGCATGGTGGTCGCCGCGCGAGGACGTTGCGAGCGAGGCGCTGCCGACCGTCATGAAACATGCAATCGAGACTGCGATACCGGGCATCACCCGCAGATCGGCCGCGCCCAAAGGCCGAGCCACGCGTCGCAAGGAGCAATGAATGCCGCAGATCCGCCATATCGTCTTCGACATCGGCAAGGTGCTGATCCACTACGATCCCGACCTGCCGTACCAGCGCATCATCCCGGACGCGGAGCGCCGCCGCTGGTTCTTCGAGACGGTGTGCACGCATGACTGGAACCTCGAGCAGGACCGGGGCCGGAGCTGGGCGGACGCCGAGGCGCTGCTGATCGCGAGCCATCCGGAAGAGGCCGACAACATCCGCGCCTTCCGGAAGCACTGGTACGAGATGGTGCCGCACGCCTACGAGGACTCGGTCGCGATCATGACCGGACTGATCGACGCGGGCCACGACGTGACGATGCTGACCAACTTCGCCGCCGACACGTTCCGCGAGGCGCGGGAACGGTTCGACTTCCTCAACCGGCCGCGCGGCGTGACCGTTTCGGGCGAGATCGGCCTGATCAAGCCGGACGTCGCCATCTACGAGCGGCACGCCCGCGATTTCGGGCTCGACCCGGCGGCCAGCGTCTTCATCGACGACAGCGCGAAGAACGTCGAGGGCGCGCGGGCGGCCGGCTGGCAGGGCATCCATTTCACCGGGGCGGAGAGGCTGAGGCGGGACCTGGAGGCGTTGGGGCTCGGGGCCTGAGGGTCATTCGCCGACGGAGTCGGGGGCGACCAGTTTCACGGTTGGAAAATATGTCCGGTACCGCCGTGCGTCGCGCGTGAGCAGCGTAATGTTGCTGACGGCGGCGTGAGCACCAATGAAGAAATCAGGCAGCACACCCGAGCGCTGTCCGCCCGCCTTGCGATAGTTCTGGAAGGCCTTCGCGGCGAGGAAAAGTGCGGGCCGTGGGATCGGAACGAGTTCCAGGCCCGCTTCCGAGAGGAACAGTTCCAGCGCCTCGATCCGCGCATAGCGAACTGACAGTTCAGCGAAGATCACATCGTTGATGACAAGCGGACCTGACCGGGCCGCTACGTCCAGGCGATCCACCGACCACTCGGCCCAGACCGGATCGCCGGTGATCAGGTCCAGGAGGACGTTGGAATCGACCAGCATCATTCGCCGGGTTCACCCCTCGTAAGGCGCATGATGCTGTCGGTGTCCAGTCCCGGGCCGGCATGCCCGCGCCATCTGGCGAAGCGCCCACGACCGTCACTTTCGTCGGCGGGCAGGAGAATGTAGTCTCCGTCGGAATTCTGCTGGAAACGCACTTTCGAGCCCGGGATCAGCCCCAGTCGATCGCGAACGTCCTTCGGGATCGTGACCTGCCCTTTCGTCGTGACCGTCGTGCTCATGACCGACCTCGGTATTACTCGTCAGGGAGTAGGTAATACCGCGGGGAATTCGATTCAAGCGTTCCTCTCAGCCCCCCGCCGCGCGCATGCCCTCGCGGACGAGGCCGCGCAGGTGGTCGATCGGCTTCAGCGCGCCGGCCTCCTCGTAGTGCCAGAAGGTCCAGCCGTTGCAGGCGTCGAGGCCCTGGACGCGGGCGCCCATGCGGTGGATGGAACCCGCCTCGGAGCCGATGGCAAGGGTGCCGTCGGCGCGGACGCTGGCGGTCCAGCGCCTGCGGGCGTCGGTGAGCAGCGCGCCGGGCGCGACAAGTCCCGCCTCGACCAGGCTGCCGAAGGCGACGCGCGGCTCGGCGCGCTTGCCGGTCATCAGCGCGATCTCGGCGGCGCCGAGCGGCTCGACGGCGGCGATGCGGGCGGTCGCGGCGTCGATGTAGTCCTGCTCGCGCTCGCAGCCGACGAAGTGGCGGCCGAGACGCCTGGCCACCGCGCCGGTGGTTCCCGTGCCGAAGAAGGGATCGAGGACCACGTCGCCCGGCCGGGTGGAGGCCATCATCACGCGGGCGAGCAGGGCTTCCGGCTTCTGGGTCGGATGGACCTTGTCGCCGTCGGCCGTCTTCAGCCGCTCGGCGCCGGTGCAGATCGGGAACAGCCAGTCGGTGCGCATCTGCACATCGTCATTGGCCGCCTTCATGGCGTCGTAGTTGAAGGTATAGCCCTTGGCGGACTGGTCGCGGGAAGCCCAGATCAGCGTCTCGTGCGCGTTCTGGAAGCGGCGGCCGCGGAAATTCGGCATCGGGTTGGTCTTGCGCCAGACGATGTCGTTCAGGATCCAGAAGCCGAGGTCCTGCATCAGGGCGCCGACGCGGAAGATGTTGTGATAGGAGCCGATCACCCAGATCGTGCCGTTCGGCTTCAGCACGCGACGCACGGCGAGCAGCCAGGCGCGGGTGAAGGCGTCGTAGGCGGCGAAGCTGTCGAACTGGTCCCAGGCGTCGTCGACGGCGTCGACCTTCGACTGGTCGGGACGATGCAGGTCGCCTTCGAGCTGGAGGTTGTAGGGCGGGTCGGCGAAGACCACGTCGACGGACCTGGCCGGAAGCCGGTTCAGCGCCGCGACGCAGTCTCCCCTGATGATGGTGTCCAGCCATTCGGCCCTGTTGGCGGACGGCGAAAGGTCGTCGACGAGACGGATGGCGGACATTCGGAACACCTGGAACGCTGGACACTGTTTACGCCCCGTTATGGTTACCCGTCAGCGTAAACATTTGGTGAAGCCCGCGCGGTTTGCCTCGCGGACCCGGCTGGGCTATCGGGGCGGCGCGTTCTCATCTCCCCTCCCCCGGAGCCTTGCCATGCGACCCGACCTCATCATCTTCGACTGCGACGGCGTGCTGGTCGATTCCGAGATCATCGCCGCGCGGGTCGAGGCCGACATGATCACGGAGGCGGGCTTCCCGATCACCGCCGAGGAAATGATGGAACGCTTCGCCGGCCTGACGACGCGCGACGTCCTGCTCAGGCTCGAAACTGTCTCGCAGGTTCCTTTCCAGGCGAGCCTGATCGATCGGATCAGGGTGGAACTCGACAAGCGGCTGGCCCGAGACGTCAAGGCGATCGACGGAGCGGCGGCAGCCGTTCGCGGCACGACGATCCCCTACTGCATCTGCTCGAACTCGGCGACCGAGCGCATCGAGGCGATGCTCGCTCGCGCCGGCATGCTCGGACTGTTCGACAAGCAGCGCATCTTCTCGGCGCGCGAGATTCCGTCCAAGCGCACCAAGCCCGCGCCCGACGTCTTCCTGCACGGAGCCGCGCAGATGTCAGCCGACCCGGGGAAATGCTTCGTCGTGGAGGACTCCGTGCACGGCATCGCAGGGGCCAGGGCCGCCGGCATGCGGGTGATCGGGTTTACGGGCGGGAGCCACAGCTGGCCCGGCCATGCCGACGCGCTCACCGAAGCGGGCGCGGAGACGGTGATCAGCCGCTGGTCCGACTTCGCCGCCGTCGTGGCTGCCCTGTCGGAATGGTCGGATGCCTGAGCGACGCCGCCCGCGCCCAGAGCGTGTCGCGATCTTTCAGATCGCTCCGTCCGCCCCGGGTCTCGGATCCGACGCGTGTCTCTGGCCCGACTCCGGTTCCCACCTTCGGAAGACGTACGTCAGCGCTTCTTCTGCGGCGTCTCGTCGAAGCCGACATAAATCTCGATGTTGCGGGCGGTTGGTATCGGGATCGATACGGCCGGGTCCTTGAACACGAACTGCGTGGCCGGGGACAGCGCGGCGATCGACGTCTGGTACTGGTGCAGCTTGGAATAGAGGACTTCCTCGCCGCGCACCACGGCGACGCGGATCGGCATCGTGATCGTCCCGTCCTTCGCGACCGGGCCCGGAACCACGCGGCCGGCGACCGCGACGGCCATGTTGAGCATGCCAGTGGAGTAGTCGCAGCTGCGCGTAACCTCCGCCATGGAAGCCTGGTAGATGATCTTGTCCTTGTCGCCGTCGCCGCCGCGCTCGTAGGTGTTGTAGAAGGCGGTGCCCGACCGCAGCGTCACGCGCGGGCAATAGGCGCGCAGTTCGTCGGCGGTGATCTTGTCGGCCGGCGGCGCGGCGGGTTGCGTCTTCTCACTGCCCCAACCGCCAAGGCCGAGACCACCGAGACCACCGCCGGACTGGCATCCGGCCAGAGCCAGGAGCCCGCCAATGGCCGCGGTCCCAGCCGCAATCCGCATCTTCCCTGCAACAAACGCCATGAACCGGACTTCCCCTTCACAAAGCGGACGTTCTATACCAACGCCGCAACCGAAATGCGACCGATCGAATGCGGTTTTTCGACGGCGGGCCCGTCGGAAGCAGGCTACAGGGACACCATGCGCTACATCAGCACCAGGGGCACGGCCCCGATCCTCGGCTTCGGCGACGTTCTCCTGGCGGGACTCGCCCGCGACGGCGGCCTCTACCTGCCGGAGGCATGGCCGCATTTCTCGGCCGCCGACGTCCGGGCCATGCGCGGCCTTCCCTATCCCGATCTCGCCGTGCGCATCCTGACGCCGTTCGTGGGCGGCGAAATCGACGAGGAGACCTTCGCGCGCATCGTCCGCGAAGCCTATGCGACGTTCCGCCATCCCGCGACATGCCCCATCGTGCAGACCGGCTCCAACGAATTCGTCCTCGAACTCTTCCACGGCCCGACGCTCGCCTTCAAGGACGTGGCGATGCAACTGCTGGCGCGCCTGATGGACCATGCGCTGGCCGAGCGGGGCGAGCGCGCCACGATCGTCGGCGCGACTTCGGGCGACACCGGCGGCGCGGCGATCGACGCCTTCGCGGGCCGCGACCGGACCGACATGTTCGTCCTGTTTCCCGAGGGCAAGGTTTCGCCGGTGCAGCAGCGCCAGATGACCACCTCGACGGCGGCCAATGTGCACGCGCTGGCGATACAGGGCAATTTCGACGACTGCCAGTCGATCGTGAAGGCCATGTTCAACGACCACCGCTTCCGCGATACGGTGCGTCTTTCGGGCGTCAATTCGATCAACTGGGCCCGCATCATGGCCCAGATCGTCTACTACTTCTCGTCGGCGATCAGCCTGGGGGCGCCGGATCGGACGGTGTCCTTCACCGTGCCGACCGGCAATTTCGGCGACATTTTCGCTGGCTACGCGGCCAAGCGGATGGGACTGCCGGTCGACCGGCTGGTCATCGCGACCAACGACAACGACATCCTCGCGCGCACGCTCGCGAGCGGTCGCTACGAGATGCGCGGCGTCATTGCGACGACTTCGCCCTCGATGGACATCCAGGTCTCGTCGAATTTCGAGCGGCTCCTGTTCGAGGCCTCGAACCGCGATGCGCCGGCAACCGTATCGGCGATGGAGAGCCTCAGGCAATCCGGCGCCTTCACGGTGGAGGGGTCGACGCTCGCGGCGATCCGCGACGAATTCGCCGCGGGACGCTCGACCATGGCGGAAACCGCGGCCACGATCGCGGCGACGCTTCGGGCGAGCGGCTATCTCGCCGACCCGCACACCGCGACCGGTCTGCACGTGGCCCGGGCCCAGCCTGCCGACGCCTCGCCCATGATCGTGCTGGCGACGGCGCATCCCGCCAAGTTCCCGGATTCGGTCGAGGCCGCGGTCGGAATCCGGCCGAACTTGCCTTCGTGGCTGGCGGGCCTTATGGAACGGACGGAAACCTACAGCGTGCTTCCATCGGACGTCAAAATGGTGGAAGATCACATCAGCCATCATGCCAGGGTGATCGGCTAGCGAGTTCGAGGAGTTCGCCTTACATGGGTGTTGAGGTAAGCCGTCTGTCGAACGGCCTGACGGTTGCGACCGAAACCCTTCCCCACATCGAGACCGTCGCCCTGGGTGTCTGGGTCAAGTCCGGTTCACGCAACGAGCGCGAGGACGAGCACGGCATCGCCCACCTGCTCGAGCACATGGCGTTCAAGGGAACGGGCAGCCGGTCCGCCTGGGACATCGCCTCGCAGATCGAGGACGTCGGCGGCGAGATCAACGCCGCCACCAGCGTCGAGACGACGTCGTTCTACGCCCGCGTGCTTCAGGACGACATGCCGTTGGCGATCGACCTGCTCGCCGACATCCTGACGGATTCCAAGTTCGACGCCGAGGAACTGGAACGCGAGCAGCATGTGATCATGCAGGAGATCGGCGCCGCGCACGACACGCCCGACGACATCGTGTTCGACCGCTTCACGGAAACCGCGTTCCGCCACCAGACCATCGGCCGCTCGATCCTCGGCACGCCCGAGACGGTCAAATCGTTCACCGCGCAGCAGATCCACGATTTCATGGCGCGGCAATACGGCGCCGACAGGATGGTGGTGGTGGCCGCGGGCGCAGTTTCGCACGATCAGTTCGTCCGCGAGGTCGAGAAGCGGCTCGGGGCGTTCCGCGCCAAGGCGCCCGGCCTGCCGCCGGCGAGCGCGAACTATGTCGGCGGCGACTTCCGCGAGGATCGCGACCTGATGGACGCCCAGATCGTGCTCGGGTTCGAAGGCCGCGCCTATCACGTCCGCGACTTCTACGCCTCGCAACTGCTGTCGATGATCCTTGGCGGCGGCATGTCGTCCCGCCTGTTCCAGGAAGTCCGCGAGAAGCGCGGACTGTGCTATTCGGTCTATGCCTTCCATTGGGGATTCTCGGACACTGGCGTCTTCGGCGTCCATGCCGCGACGGGCCGCGAGGACATCGCCGAACTCGTGCCCGTGCTCCTGTCGGAACTCCAGAAGACGGGCGAGCACATCAAGATCGAGGAACTCAACCGCGCCCGGGCGCAGTATCGCGCCGGCCTGATGATGTCGAGCGAGAGCGCGGCCAGCCGCGCCTCGCAGATCGCACGCCAGATCATGCTGTTCGGCCGCCCGATCACCAAGGAGGAACTGATGGACCGGCTGGCCGGGATCACCATCGAACGGCTCACCGACCTCTCGACACGCCTCTTCTCGACCCGCCCAACGATCGCCGCCGTCGGCCCGGTCGGAACTCTCGCCCCCTTCGAGGACATCAACGGCCTGCTGGCTTCGGCGCCGCCGCTCGTCCGCAAGATGGCGGGCTGACCCTCGACCCGGGGCCATGCTGGGCCTGTCCTTTCTCGGCAGGGATCGCCTGCGGCTTCCAGGGTGCCGGGTGACGCTTCGAATCCCCACGACGTCCGATTACGAGGAATGGTCGAGCCTGCGCCGCCGAAGCCGCGACTTCCTGGAGAAATGGGAGCCGCGCTGGGCCAGCGACGAACTCGATCGCGCGGCCTGGCGCCTGCGCGTACGCCGCTACCGCGACGAGTACAGCCGCGGAACCGGGGTGCCGTTCCTGATCGAACTCAACGACACCGGTTCGATCGTCGGCGGGATTTCGGTCGGCAACATCCGACGCGGCGTCGCCCAAAGCGGGCAGATAGGCTACTGGATGGGAGAGCCCTATGCCGGGAAGGGGCTGATGGGGGAAGCGGTCGGCGTTCTTTCGCGATACTGCTTCGAATCGCTAAGGCTGCACCGTATCGAAGCCGCCTGTATTCCTGACAACCTGCGTTCCATTCGCGTGCTTGAAAAAGCCGGATTTACCCGCGAAGGACTGCTCCGGTCCTACCTGAGGATCAACGGGGACTGGCAGGACCATTACCTTTACGCTCTCCTGGCCGGGGAGTATCACGAACAGGGTTCGCGGGGCGCAGCGGTTGAGAGCTGATTCATTCTTCAGGGACGGGACATGCGGCTTCGCGGGCCTGTTGGTGGCGCTGCTGATCGCGCTGTCTGCGCTGACCACGACCGCGCAGGCCATCGAGCCCATCAAGATCTCGCGCGACGACGTCGCGCTCGACCTGTCGAAGGCGGTCGAAATCTACCGCAACCGCGGTTCCAACTTCCAGGTCTCCACCGCGCCCGGCATCGATGGCATCGTGCGCCGCATCGAGGTGGAGGCCAAGGACCAGCAATCGACCGGCGACTGGGCCGTCTTCGCGCTCGCCAACACCACCGAGCAGCAGATCGACCGGCTGATCGTGGCGCCGCATTTCCGCCTCGTCGGCTCGGGTCTCATCTGGCCCGACCTGGGTTCGCGCCGCATCGCCGCCATCACGCCGAGCGAGGGCTTCGCGCTCGACCGGCAGGAGGCGCCGGATGCCGACGTGTTCCTGCTGACGCTCAATCCCGGCGTCGTGGTGACGTTCGTGGCCGACCTCGCCTCGCCCCGCGTGCCGCAGGTCTATCTGTGGGAGCCGGAAGCCTACAAGGACACGGTCAACTCCTACACGCTCTACCGGGGCATCGTCATCGGCATCGCCGGACTCCTCGCGCTGTTCCTGACGATCCTGTTCGTCGTCAAGGGAACGTCGATGTTTCCGGCCACCGCCGCGCTCGCCTGGGCGGTGCTTGCCTATATCTGCGTCGACTTCGGATTCCTGACGAAAGTCATCGAGATCGCGCCCGGCAACGAGCAGTTCTGGCGCGCCAGCACCGAGATCGCGCTCGCGGGCACGTTCGTCGTCTTTCTGTTCGCCTATCTCAACCTCAATCGATGGCACGGCCATTTCAGCTATGGCGCGATAGCCTGGATTCTCGGCCTTGCCCTGATCGCGGGCGTCGCCCTCATCGACCCGCCGGTCGCGGCCGGCATCGCGCGCATGTCGTTTGCGGCGACGGCGCTGATCGGCGTCGGGCTGGTCATCTATCTCGGCCTGCAAGGCTACGACCGTGCAATCATGCTCGTGCCGAGCTGGATCATGGTGCTGGTCTGGCTGTTTGCCGGATGGATGACGATCACCGGCGCGCTCGACAACGACATCGTGCAGCCCGCGCTCGGCGGGGGCCTGATCCTGATCATCCTGCTGATCGGCTTCACGGTCATGCAGCACGCGTTCTCCGGCGGCGCGCTGCACCAGGGTCTGTTCAGCGACATGGAACGGCAGGCGCTGGCGATCACCGGTTCCGGCGACATCGTCGTCGACTGGGACGTGATGCGGGACCGGATCGTGACGCGACCCGACGTCGCCGAGATGGTCGGCCTGCCGGCAAACAGCCTGCAAGGCCCGGCGCGCAGCTGGCTGCCGGCGCTGCACCCCGAAGACCGGGACAATTTCCGCACCACGCTCGACATCGTGCTCGAGCATCGGCGCGGCCGCATCTCGATCGACTTCCGCCTGCGCGGCGCCGACGGTCACTATCGCTGGTTCATGATGCGGGCGCGGCCCGTGATCGGCTCCGACGGCGAGATCATCCGCTGCGTCGGCACGATGATCGACGTGACCGAGCAGAAGAAGGCCGAGGAGCGGCTGCTGCACGACGCCGTGCACGACAACCTGACCGGGCTGCCGAACCGCGGCCTCTTCCTCAATCGCCTCGACACGGTGATCTCGATCGCCCAGACGCAGGAAACGGTTCGCCCGACGGTCTTCGTCATCGACATCGACCGGTTCAAGCAGGTGAACGAGGCGCTCGGCATGTCGGCCGGGGACACGATCCTGCTGACCATCGCGCGCCGCCTGCATCGGCTGATGAAGACCGGCGACTCATTGTCCCGCCTTTCCGGCGACCAGTTCGGCCTGATCCTGCTGTCGGAGCCAAACCCGGCCCGGATCGCCGCCTTCGCCGACGCCATGCGCCAGGCGATCCGCTCGCCGATCAACTACGCCAAGCGCGACATCGTCCTGACCGCGTCGGTCGGACTCATCTCATGGACCTCGCCGCAGACCTCCGCCGAGGAACTGGTCAAGGATGCCGAACTCGCCATGCAGCAGGCCAAGCGGTTCGGCGGCGATCGCATCGAGCCGTTCCGGCCGGCCTTCCGTTCCTTCGGCAGCGACCGCCTGCAGCTCGAATCCGACCTGCGGCGCGCGCTGGAACGCGGCGAGTTCCGGCTGGCCTACCAGCCGATCATCCGGCTGGAGGACAATTCGGTCGCCGGGTTCGAGGCGCTGTTGCGGTGGGAGCACCCGCGGCGCGGCATGATCCCGCCGTCGGAGTTCATCCCGATTGCGGAGAGCTGCGAACTGATCGTCCAGCTCGGCCTCTACGCCATGCAGACGGCCGCCGAGGACCTGTCGTCCTGGCACAAGCAGATCGGCGAGACGCCGCTGTCGGTGTCGGTCAACCTGTCGAGCCGGCAGCTGATCCGCCAGGATCTCGTCGCCGACGTGCGGTCCGCGCTCGCCCGCGCCAATCTCAACCCGCTCTATTTCCGGCTCGAGATGACGGAATCGCTGGTGATGGAAAACCCGGAGCGTTCGGTCTACGTGCTCGACAAGCTGCGCGAGACCGGGATCGGCCTGTCGCTCGACGATTTCGGCACCGGCTATTCGTCGCTGTCCTACCTGACCCGCTTCCCCTTCGACACGATCAAGATCGACAAGAGCTTCATCGACGACCAGAGCCCCAAGAAGCCCATGCTGCTGAAGTCGATCGTCGCCATGGCGCATGATCTCGGCCTGTCGGTCGTCGCCGAGGGCGTATCGACCGAGGACGATGCGCTGCAGCTCAGGCAGATGGGCTGCGAATACGTTCAGAGCTTCATGTTCGGGCAGCCGATGACGTCGGACGCGGTGACCAAGATGCTGAAGGAGCAGTTCCCGCTGACGCAGGCCTGAGGGCTCAGGCGTGTCCGGCCAGGGGGCTCAGATGCGCCATGTCGATGCCGAGCGAGGCGAGCAGCCTGTCGTACTTGCGGTCGATGTCGCCGTCGAACAGCATGTCCTGCGAGGCAGGGCAGGTCAGCCAGCCATTGTCGACGATCTCGCGTTCCAGCTGGCCGGCGCCCCAGCCCGCATAGCCGAGCGCCATCAGGGCGTGACGCGGACCGTTTCCCCTGGAAATGGCCCGCAGGATGTCGATCGTCGCCGTCAGGCAGATGTCTTCCGACACCGGCAGGGACGAATCCACGATGTAGTCGTCGGAATGCAGCACGAAACCGCGGCTGCGGTCGACGGGACCGCCGTTCCTCACGAGCAGGTCGCGAGCGGTGGGCGGAAGGCGGATGGCCTGCTTCTCGTCGACCACGCCCAGTTGCACGAGCAGATCGGGGAAGCGAAGGGGCTGCACCCTGTTGATGACGATGCCCATCGCGCCTTCTTCCGAATGGGCGCAGACATAGATCACCGCGCGCGCGAAGTTCTCGTCCTGCATGCCGGGCATGGCGATGAGGAACTGGTCGTCCAGAAACCCGCTTTGCGCGAGCTCTCGCTTCTGACGCAGGATGTCCATGCAGGGAAAGCTAGCCTGTTTTCGGCGATCTTGAAAGACGCTTCGAAGCGTGCGGCGCGGCCGGGAGGAGCAACGTCACGCAGAAATGAAGCGACCGCCGGTGTCGCGCGCTTGCATCGCGGCCGTTGCCGGGCCTAATGCCACGCATGTTCCTTGCACGCCTTTCCGTCGCCGTAACCGCCGCCCTGGCGACGACCGCCGTCGCCGATGCCTCGTCGAGCGATCCCTTCGTCACCGATGGCGCGACCTTGCGACTGGTGACGACCGGGCTTCCCGACGAGACGGGACGACTGCGCGGCGCGATCGAGATCCGCCTGGAACCCGGCTGGAAGACCTACTGGAAAGAACCGGGCGCGTCCGGCGTTCCGCCGCAGGTCGATGTCGGCGCCAGCATCAACGTGTCGGCCGCGATGCTCCATTTCCCCGCGCCCGAATGGCACGAGGACCGCTACGGATCCTGGGCCGGCTATGGCGGACCGGTCGTCCTGCCGGTCACCTTCACCGTCGAGGATCCCGAACGCTTCTCCGTCGTCGAGGCCGATCTCTTCCTCGGCATCTGCGAGACGATCTGCGTTCCCGTGCAGGCGCGGCTGAGCGTCGAGCCAGGTGGCGCGCCCGAGGATTCAGCCGACGCCATGCTGGTGGCTGCAGCCTTCGCGGCGCTGCCGGACGAAGCGGACGAACGTTTCGGGGTGACGGCTGCCACGGTGTCGGGCGACAGACTTCTCGTCAAGGTCGCGACACAGAGTGCCGAGCCAGGGAAGGCCGCGCTGTTTCTGGCGCCGGGCAAGGGCTATGTCTTCGGGATGCCGAAGGCGGTCGCCACGGACCCGGCGGAGGTGACATTCGAGGTGCCGATCCTGTCCGGCCCCGCGGACGGCGCGGTCGATGCCGAGGTCTCCTACACGCTGACGGCTGGAGCAGCCGCGGTGACGGGAGTCTTCACGCTGCCCTGATGCGACGCTGGACAAAATCAACCTGCCCGCTATTGAAGATCATCCCGATTCCCGGCGCGCCATTCCAATCTGTGGAGACACTTCGATGACGATTTCCGTGGGCGAAAAACTGCCCGACGCGAGTTTCAAGACGCTGACCGAAGAGGGCGCGAAGGACGTGACCGTCGCGGATGTCTTCGCCGGCAAGAAGGTGGTGCTGTTCGGCGTGCCGGGCGCGTTCACGCCGACCTGCAGCAACAACCATCTGCCGGGCTATCTCGAAAACCACGACGCGATCCTTGCGAAAGGCGTCGACACCATCGCCGTCGTTTCCGTCAACGACCACCACGTGATGGGCGCCTGGGCGCGCTTCACCGGCGGCGAGGGCCGGCTGCTGTTCCTCGCCGACGGAAACGGCGCGTTCACGAAGGCCATCGGCATGGACGCGGACCTGTCGATGGGCGGACTCGGCATGCGCAGCAAGCGTTTTTCGATGATCGTCGAGGACGGCGTGGTGACCACCCTCAACATCGAGGGTGCGCCTGGCAGGGCGATCGATTCGGGAGCGGCGAAGATTCTCGAGCAGCTCTGAGAGCGGGGAGCCATTCGCCCCGTTTGGCCACACGTCAGCCGCCTCCGGGCGGCTGATTTCGTTTCAGCATCGGCGGCGCTTCACAGCTGTCGCTTGAAGGGCGCCATGCCCATGCGGGCGAGTTCGTCGGCGCGCTCGTTTTCCGGATGGCCGGCATGGCCCTTCACCCAGTGCCAGTCGACCTTGTGGCGCTGCCGGGCCTGGTCGAGCGCCTGCCAGAGTTCGACATTCTTGACCGGCTGCTTCGAGGCCGTCCTCCAGCCGTTGCGTTTCCAGCCGTCGATCCAGCTCGAAATGCCGTCGCGGACATAGTTCGAGTCGGTGGTCAGCACGACGTGGCAGGGCTCCTTCAGCGCATTGAGCGCCTCGATCGCCGCCATCAGCTCCATGCGGTTGTTGGTGGTGTCGGCCTCGCCGCCGGACAGTTCCTTGACCTTGCCCTTGAAGCGCATGAAGGCGCCCCATCCGCCGGGTCCGGGATTGCCCGAGCAGGCCCCGTCGGTAAACACTTCCACCGTCTTCATGCGTCAGCCAGACCATACTCCGCCGCCGAGCCGATGTGGCGATGGAATCGCAGACGGCGAATGAATTCCATCGGATCACGCTTCTGGACCAGGGCTCCCTCCGGAATGGTCAGCCAGTCGTAGAGGCGGGTGAGCATGAAGCGCAGGGCCGAGCCGCGGGCGAGCAGCGGAAGCGCAAGGCGCTCGGCCTCATCGAGCGGGCGGACGGACTGGTAGCCCGACAGCAGTGCGCGCGCCTTGGTCTGGTTGAAGGAATGATCCTTTTCGAAGCACCAGGCGTTTAGGCAGGTGGCGAGATCGTAGGCGAAGAGATCGTTGCAAGCGAAGTAGAAGTCGATCAGCCCGGACAGGCGATTGCCGAGGAAGAAGACGTTGTCGGGAAACAGATCGGCGTGGATGACGCCCGTCGGCAGGTCGGCCGGCCAGCCCCGCTCGAAGGCGGCGAACTCGGCGTCGATCTCGTCGACGAGACCGCGCTCGTAGCTATCGGCCATCGGGCGCGCCTTTTCCCAGAGCTCCTTCCAGCCATCGACGGACAAACGGTTTTTCCTGTGCATCGGAAAGTCCGCACCGGCAACGTGCATTTCGGCCAGCGCGCGCCCGACCTCGCGGCAATGGGTGGCCGTGGGACGCCGCATCCAGACGCCTTCGAGGAAGGTGATGATGGCCGCCGGGCGGCCCGTCAGTTCGCCGATCAGTTCGCCGTCGCGACGCATCACGGGCAACGGACAGTTGATGCCCCTTTGCGCCAAATGCTGCATCAGGCCGAGGAAGAACGGAAGTTCGGCGCGGTCGACGCGCTTCTCGTAGAGCGTCAGGATGTAGACGCCCTCGGTGGTGTGCAAAAGGAAATTGGAGTTCTCCGACCCTTCCGCGATGCCCTTGTAGGACAGCGCCTCGCCGATCTCGTAGTGCTTCAGATAGACGGAAAGTTCCTCTTCCGAGATGTCCGTGTAGACCGCCATCGTTCCCCGCCCGTCAGCCCCGTCGATCAGCCATTGACGAAGGCCATGTCGGCCCTTGTGAGTTCGACGTCGCGCAGGTCGCGCATGACCGGGAATTCCTCGGTCTCCGTCGCCGTCACGGCGAGTTCCACCCGCACGTCGAAGCGCGCCTTGAAGGCCTCGATGATCTCGTCGACGATGATTTCGGGCGCCGACGCGCCCGCCGAGAGGCCGAGCGTGCGGATGCCGCCGACCGTGTCCCAGGGGATTTCGGAGGCTCGCTGGACGAGCAGGGCGCGCGCGGCGCCCGCGCGTTCCGCGACCTCGACCAGACGGCGGGAGTTCGACGAATTGGGCGCGCCGACTATCAGGTACAGATCGGCGCCGTCGGCCGTCTCCTTGACCGCGTCCTGCCGGTTGGTGGTGGCATAGCAGATCGAGTCGGCAGCCGGCGCCTTGAGGTTCGGGAAGCGCTCGCGCAGCCTGGCGATCACCCCGGCCGTGTCCTCGACCGACAGCGTCGTCTGCGTGACGAAACCGAGATTTTCGGGATCGGCGGGCTCGTAGCGGTCGGCGTCCTCGACCGTCTCGACCAGCGACACGGCGCCTTCGGGCAGCTGGCCCATGGTGCCGATCACCTCAGGATGGCCGGCATGTCCGATCAGGACGACGTGGCGTCCGAGCCGCTGGTGGCGCATGGCCTGCTTGTGGACCTTGGAGACCAGCGGGCAGGTCGCGTCGAGATAGAACAGATCGCGCGCCTTCGCGTCGGCGGGCACGGATTTCGGCACGCCATGGGCGGAAAAGACGACCGGCTGGCCGCGATGCTCGGGCGGGATTTCGTCGAGTTCCTCGACGAAGACGGCGCCCTTGGCCTCCAGCCCCTCGACCACGTAGCGGTTGTGGACGATCTCGTGACGGACATAGACCGGCGCGCCGTACTTCTTCAGCGCCAGGACGACGATCTGGATGGCGCGGTCCACCCCCGCGCAGAAGCCGCGCGGCTGGCAGAGTCGGATCGTCAGGAGCGGCTTGGTCGTCTCGTTCATCGTGGGGATATCCTTGCCGCGGACATGATGTCGGCCACCCTGCCCTGTCAAGGGCGGGCGGACAAACGCGCTTCCCTTAGTGTCTGATCCAAAAGTCGCCATGCCGGGCTGCAAATGGCAATTTCTGCGCTTCCGGTGCTCACGTACCCGAATGTACGCTGCGCTCCGGTTCTCGAAATCGCCATTTTCGCCTCGGCCTGGCGCTTTTTGATTCAGACACTTATCGCCGTAAATTGCGCCAGAGCCAGGCCCCGAGCACGGCCGCCAGCGCCGCGGCGAGCCCGTACCAGGTGACCGCGTATTGGAGATGGTTGTTGGGCAGATCGACGATCGTGACGCCTCCGACAGGCAGTCCGCCCGCGTTTGGCGCGTCGTCGGCATCGACGAAGACGCCGAGGACGGAGGCATCGGCCGGCAGGCCGGACGATTCGGCCATGGCGCGGATGTCCTTCCAGTAGAACAGGTTCTTCGCCGGATCGTTGTCGGGCAGGATCGAGGACGGCTTCTCGACCAGCGGAGCACGCAGGAGACCGGCGACCTCGACCGGCCCCTCGACGAGGCTTTGTGGCCGGGTTGCCGGCTCCTTGCGGTCGTAGGGCACAAAGCCGCGGTTGACGAAGACGTGATCGCCCGTCGGCCGCAGCAGAGGCGTGTACACGAAGAAGCCGGAGGCGCCGTTCCAGGTGGCGAAGAAATGGCGCTCGGCGGAATGGACGAAGACGCCCTCGAGCCGCACCGGCGTGTACTCGAGATCCGCGACGGCCGGCCCCGAGCCCAGCACTTCGTCGAGCGGACGCGGCTCGGCGTGGACCCGCGCCTCGATGGTGGCGAGCAGCGCCTCCTTCCACTGCAGGCGCTGCACCTGCCAGGTGCCGAGCGCGAGGAGGATGGCCAGCGCCGCCAGGCCAAGCACCAGCGCCAGGACGACCGACAGGCGACCGCGGCGCGGAACGGCTTGTTCGACGCTCATTCGGGACTGTCCACCCGCCCCTCGCGCGCCTTGTTGGCGTATTGCAGCGTCAGCAGCACGCCCTTTATCAGCCGAAGCGACGTGAGGGAGAGGACCAGCGTCAGCGGCGTCCACAGCAGGAACTGGAGCCAGAGCGGCGGGCCGTAGCTGATCTCCATCCAGAGCGCCAGGCCAACCACGATGAAGCCGATGATGAGGATGACGAAGACCGCCGGCCCGTCGCCTGCATCGGCGTAGGAATAGTCGAGGCCGCAATTGCCGCAGTGGTCGCCGACCGCCAGGAAGCCCTTGAAGAGCCGCCCTTCGCCGCATCGGGGGCAACGGCCCTTTAGGCCGGCCTGGACGGGATCGACGGGCGGGTAGAAGGCCGTGTCCTTGCGCATTCCACCGATCCTTTCCCGTGTTTCCGCGATCGAGGCGGTATAGAGCAATGGCCGCCGCGGGTCGACGCCACCGGATGCCGCATGCGCGATGCAGGCTCCAATGCAAACGGCCGCCTCGCGGCGGCCGTTCGAACCCGTCGCGGCGGCGATGCCGTCAGTGCATCTCGGCGATGGTCGCGCCCGCCGAAGCCCAGACATAAACCGCCGCAAAGAGGAAGAGCCAGACCACGTCGACGAAGTGCCAGTACCAGGCAGCCGCCTCGAAGCCGAAATGCTGCTTGGGCGTGAAGCCGCCGGCCATCGCGCGGAACAGGCAGACCAGCAGGAAGATGGTGCCGACGAACACGTGGAAACCGTGGAAGCCGGTGGCCATGAAGAAGGTCGCGCCGTAGATCGAATCGCTGAACGCGAACGGGGCGTGCATGTACTCGTAGACCTGGACGATGGAGAACAGGACGCCGAGAGCGACGGTCATCGCCAGTCCCCAGACGAGACCCTTGCGATCGTCGTGCAGCAGGGCGTGGTGCGCCCACGTCACTGTGGTGCCCGACAGAAGCAGGATGATCGTGTTGTAAAGCGGCAGGTGGAACGGGTCGAGGACCTCGATGCCCGCCGGCGGCCACTGCCCGCCCGTGTAGTCGTTGCGCAGCACCTGCGCCGCGTCGCCAGGGAAGAGGGACGCATCGAAGAACGCCCAGAACCAGGCCACGAAGAACATCACCTCCGAGGCGATGAACATGATCATGCCGTAGCGCAGGTGCAGCGACACCACGCGGGTATGATGGCCCTCGTTGCCTTCCTTGATCGTGTCGGACCACCACGCGTACATCGTGTAGAGCACGATCGCGAGGCCGATCACGAAGATCCAGTAGTTGGCGGCGGAGAAGTCCAGCCCGAACAGATGGAGCGAGCCGCTCTTCATCGCCTGCATCCAGGCGACGCCGCCGATCGCCATGACGAGGGCGCCGATCGAGGCGAGGAACGGCCAGGGGCTCGGGTCGATGATGTGGTAGTCGTGTTGCGGTTTGGCGTGCGCGTCAGCCATTTCAGCCCCCAAAGTTGCTGGTCGTGGTCCGGGTATCGACGGGGGTGCTTTCCCGCACGGAGACGGACTCGGCCGTCTCCCCGTCGATGCCGAAGAACGTATAGGACAATGTGATGGTCGTCATGTTCCGCAGTTCGGGAACATCGTCGATCGCCGGATCGACGAAGAAGACGACCGGCATCTCGAGCGTCTCGCCCGGCTTCAACTCCGTGTCGGTGAAGCAGAAGCACTCGACCTTGTTGAAGTAGGCCCCCGCCATCGCGGGGGCGACATTGAAGCTCGCGCGGCCCCGCGTCGGCCGGTCGAACGGGTTGGTGGCGCGGTAGGCGACCTGGACCGTCTCGCCCATCTTCATGGTGACCGAACGCTGTTCGGGCTTGAACTCCCACGGCAGGCCGGACGCCACGTTGGCATCGAAGCGGACCGTCACGGTCCGGTCGATCACCGTGTCGGAATACTGTTCGACGCGCTGCGTGGTGCCGCCATAGCCCGTGACCTGGCAGAACAGCTGGTACAGCGGCACGGCGGCGTAGGCCATGCCGATCATGCCGACGAATGTCGCCGCGCAGGCGCCAGCGACCACGAGGTTCGACCGGTTGGCGCGTGCGGTGTCGGCAGACGTGACGCGGTCGCTCATCGCTCTCCTCACAAGGGCCGGTTCAGGATCGCGGGGCCGAACTTCGCGATCGTGGCGACGTAGAAGATCACCACGAGCAACGCCAGCCCGATCGCGATCGCGACGTTGCGGGAACGGCGGGCCTTCTTCTGGGAAGGCGTCAGGCTGATACCCTCGTTCTCTTCCTTCATCGCCGTCATCCCGCCAGCGCCCGGGCGACGATGGTGTCGACCAGATAGGCCGCGAAGATCGCGAAGAGATAGAGGATCGAATAGGCGAAGAGCGCCTTGGCCGGCTTCATCACCTGGTCCTCGTCGCGCATGCGCAGGACCTGGAAGGCATACCAGACAAAGCCGACGCCGAGCGCCGCGGCGCATATGCCGTAGCCCAGGCTCGCGTAGCCGAGCAGGGCCGGCAGCACGCCAACCGGCGCGATGATGATCGAATAGGTGAAGATCTGCCGGCGCGTCGCGGCATGGCCCGCGACGTTGGGCATCATCGGCACGCCCGCGCGGCCGTAGTCGGCGGCCTTGAAAAGCGCCAGCGCCCAGAAATGCGGCGGTGTCCAGAGGAAGATGATCGCGAAGAGGATGACGCTCTCAAGGCTAACCTGGCCGGTGGCGGCGGCCCAGCCGATCATCGGCGGAAAGGCGCCGGCGGCACCGCCGATGACGATGTTCTGGGGCGTCCAGCGCTTCAGCCACATCGTGTAGACGACGGCATAGAAGAAGATGGTGAAGGCGAGCAGGGAAGCGGCCAGCCAGTTGACCAGCACGCCAAGCGTCATCACCGACAGCGCCGACAGGACGAGGCCGAAGGCGAGCGCCTCACCAGGCAGGACGCGACCGCTGGGCACCGGCCGGGTGGCGGTGCGCGACATGACCGCGTCGATGTCGGCGTCGTACCACATGTTGAGCGCACCCGACGCGCCCGCGCCGACCGCGATCGACAGGATGGCGATCAGGGCGATGAACGGATTGACCGACACAGGCGCGGCGACGAGGCCGACCACGGCCGTGAAGACGACGAGCGCCATGACGCGCGGCTTGAGCAGCGCGAAATAGTCGCCCGGCGTCGCCTCGGAGAGGTGAACGCCGGCTTCGATCTCGCGGTTGGTGGTGGCCAGGGCCATGCCTTACGTATCCGGTTCTTGTTGTTCTTGGTGCGAAGCCGCCGACGGATCGGCGGCTTCGAATTCCGCGGCCGCCCTACTTGATCTTGGGCAGCTGTTCCCACTGGTGGAAGGGCGGCGGCGAAGGCAGCTGCCACTCGAGCGTGGTGGCACCCTCGCCCCACGGATTGGCGCCCGCCTCGCGCTTCTTCGAGAAGGCCTCGAAGACGCCGTAGAGGAAGATCAGCACGCCGATCGCCGACAGGTAGGAGCCGTAGGACGACACCATGTTCCATCCGGCATAGGCATCCGGATAGTCGATGTAGCGGCGCGGCATGCCGGCGAGGCCGAGGAAGTGCTGCGGGAAGAACACCAGGTTCACGCCGACGAACGTCACCCAGAAGTGGGTGCGGGCGATCAACGGCGAGTACATGTAGCCGGTCATCTTCGGGAACCAGTAGTACCAGGCCGCAAAGATGGCGAAGACGGCGCCGAGCGACAGCACGTAGTGGAAGTGCGCGACCACGTAGTAGGTGTCGTGCATGGCGCGGTCGAGGCCGGCATTGGCGAGCTGGACGCCCGTGACGCCGCCGACCGTGAACAGGAAGATGAACCCGATCGCCCACAGCATCGGCGTGCGCATGGAGATCGAGCCGCCCCACATGGTGGCGATCCAGGAGAAGATCTTCACGCCGGTCGGCACCGCGATGACCATCGTGGCGAAGACGAAGTAGCGCTGCGTCTCCAGCGACAGGCCGGTGGTGTACATGTGGTGCGCCCACACGACGAAGCCGACGACGCCGATCGCGACCATGGCGTAGGCCATGCCGAGATAGCCGAAGATGGGCTTCTTCGAGAAGGTCGACACGATGTGGCTGATGATGCCGAAGCCCGGCAGGATCAGGATGTAGACCTCGGGGTGGCCGAAGAACCAGAACAGATGCTGGAACAGGATCGGATCACCGCCGCCTTCGGGCGCGAAGAAGGTCGTGCCGAAGTTGCGGTCCGTGAGCAGCATGGTGATGCCGCCGGCCAGAACCGGGAGCGACAGCAGGAGCAGGAAGGCGGTGATCAGCACCGACCAGGCAAACAGCGGCATCTTGTGCAGCGTCATGCCCGGGGCGCGCATGTTGAAGATGGTGGTGATGAAGTTGATCGCGCCGAGGATCGACGACGCGCCGGCGATGTGCAGCGACAGGATCGCCAGATCCATGGCCGGTCCCGGCTGGCCGGAGGTCGACAGCGGCGGATAGATCGTCCAGCCGCCGCCGACGCCGTAGGCACCCGGTCCGGCCGGCACGAAGGCCGAGAGGATGAGCAGGATGAAGGCGGGCGGGAGCAGCCAGAACGAGATGTTGTTCATGCGCGGGAACGCCATGTCCGGCGCACCGATCATGATCGGCACCATCCAGTTGGCGAAGCCGCCGATCAGCGCCGGCATGACCATGAAGAAGATCATGACGAGGCCGTGGGCGGTGGTGAAGGCGTTGTACATGTGCTTGCCGGCATCGATGGCGGCGTCGCCCTCCACGCCGTAGACCATTGACGCCAGTCCGTGGAAGATCTGGATGCCCGGTTCGGCGAGCTCCCAGCGCATCATGACGGACAGGAAGCCGCCGACGATGCCCGCCGTGATGGCGAAGATCAGGTACAGCGTGCCGATGTCCTTGTGGTTCGTCGAATAGACCCAGCGCGTCCAGCCATAGGGCTTGTGGTCGTGGTGGTCGTCGTGAGCTGCAGCGCCTGCCATGTTCACCGCTCCATTATCATCTTATCTCGGGTCGCCGGCCTTACTCGGCGGCGGACGCCATCTTCGACTTCGCGTCGACCGCGGCCATCAGGGCGCGGTTTGCGCCCGACAGATCGGCACCGGCGGCGGCGACCCAAGTCTCGTAGAGCTCGGGGCTGACGACGCGGATCGCGATCGGCATGAAGGCGTGGTCCTTGCCGCACAATTCGGAGCACTGGCCGTAGTAGAGGCCCTCGCGGGTCGCCTTGAACCAGGTCTCGTTGATGCGGCCCGGGACGGCGTCGACCTTGATGCCGAAGGCCGGCATGGCGAAGGCATGGATCACGTCGCTGGCGGTGACGAGGACGCGCACGGTCGCGTCGACAGGGACCACGATCTCGTTGTCCACAGCGAGGAGCCGCGGATAGGCCGCGACGTCTTCCTTGCCGAAGTCGGCGCGCTGGCCTTCCTGCAGCATCGCCGCGTTGAAGGAGAACGGCTCCTCGATCTGGTACTCGTAGTCCCAGTTCCACTGGTTGCCGGTCGCCTTGATCGTCAGCGACGGCTCGTCGGTGGGCGTGTACTGCGCGGTCAGCAACTGGAAGGAGGGAATGGCCAGGAACAGAAGCACAACGACCGGACCGACCGTCCAGACGACCTCGATCAGCGTGTTGTGGCTCGTGCGTGACGGAACCGGATTGGCGCTCGCGCGATAGCGGATGATGACCCAGGCCAGCAGGAACAGCACAAGCAGCGTGATGGGCACGATGAACCACAGCGTGTACTGCTCGAACCAGCGGATGGCCTCCATGATGGGCGTGGCGGCCGGCTGCATGCCGACCTGCCAGTCGACAGGCTTGTCGGCCCAGGCCGGTCCAGCGGCCAGAAGCGCAATCGTACCGGACAGCATGGTCAGGAACTTGTTGGTCACGCTCGGATTCTCCTCGATCGCCGCGCGAACGGCCGCCTGGCCGTCACGCTCTCTTCGCCGGGGGAGACTCCCCGGTCACTGTTTGGGCCGTTAAAATCATATCCTGGTCCCGACCGCAACAAACGCCCCGGTTCATTTCATGCGGCATTTTTGCGCGAGATCAAATTGCGGGGTTCGAATAAACCTATGATGCGCCATTTGGCGGCCGGGCGCCACTGTTGCCGGAGCGAGGCCGCAATTCGGGCCAAATCGCGCGGCAGTGCTCTTTGGAACCCATGTTCGGCCGTTCATTCCGGGTCGCTCCTTTGAAAAGCGTCCGCCTCCACGTTAGATTGAAGTGATTCGCAACGGAGTCCCCATGATCGCGAACCCCGCACGCCTCATCGCCGGTGCGCTCGCCGGATCGGCTCTCGCGGTCGCCGGACTTCCGGCCGCCGCACAGCAGAGCGGCACCGTCCGCGGCACGCACGGCGCGTGGTCGGTGATCTGCGACGTGCCGGCCGGCGCGTCGGGCGAGCAATGCGCGCTGATGCAGAACGTCGTCGCCGAAGACCGCCCGGAGGTGGGCCTGTCGGTCGTGGTGCTGCGCACCGCCGACAACAAGGCCGAGATCCTGCGCGTGCTGGCGCCGCTTGGTGTGCTGCTGCCGAACGGCCTTGGCCTGAATGTAGACGGCAAGGACATCGGCCGCGCCTATTTCGTGCGCTGCTTCCAGGATGGCTGCTACGCCGAGGTGATTCTCGAACCCTCGCTGCTCGACACCCTGAAGGCGGGGACATCGGCGACCTTCATCGTGTTCCAGACACCCGAGGAAGGCATCGGGATCCCGGTCGACCTGACCGGATTCTCGGACGGGTTCGCGGCGCTGCCCTAGCCGCGCCCGACGCCCGCAGCGCGGGATGTTGCGCGTAAAGTTCCGCTTCAGCCTCGTCGCAAGGCTCGAAACGGCGAGATGGGTTCCATCAATTGTGCGTCCGGCGTGGTTTCAACGGACAGGCCGTGCTCGCGCGCGAAGGCGCGCAGCGTCGCACCGAATCGCGGTTGCGTCACCTCCACGTCGATGAAGGAGGGCGAAAAGGACGTGACGGAAATGCCCGGCATGGCCTCGATCTGACGAATGATGGAGGTTTCGTCCGACAATGGCTTGTCGGAAATAATAACCAGCCGTTCCATGTCAGTGGTCCCGTGTCGTTGAAGGTGAAACAATAGGGCGAAGGCCGTGCCGCATCAAGGCCGGCGCGTATCCACGCATCATTGCACGCAATGCGCGAATGGCTCGCGATATCCGCGCGCCAGATTGAACCCGGTCGCCTGGATCCTCAGGCGACCATCCCCTGCCCTTCGAAGTCGGCGGAGAACCCCATCGGCGACAGGGTCGCGAGTGCCGCGGCGCGCATGGCCTGGGTCCTGGCCCGATTCGCCGGCATGGCGAGGATGGCCGGCCGGCGCGACAGCAACCGCGCGATGGCGCCCGTGGCGGCCGGACAGGCCATCGACGTGCCGCTCATCGGCGCATAGCCGTCGCCCGGAACGGTCGAGACGATGCCCGCGCCGGGGCCTGTCAGGTCGACCTGGGTGCCGTCGACGCCCTGGTTTGAAAAATTCGCGAAATAGAGGTCCCGGTTCGCCGAAGCCCGGTCCCGCGACAGCGTCCAGCGGTCGTAGGCATGCGGCGGCAGGTTCGGTTCGCTGCCGAAAGCCGAGACGGACAGCACGTCTGGATGCCGCGCCGGAAAAGCGACGAAGCGCCGGAAGTCGTTGCCCGCCGCGCCGATCGCCAGGACGCCGCGCTCCGCCGCGTCCTCGATCGCCCGGGAAATGACGCGGTCATCGAAGCGCGGGTCCATCTCGCGTTCGCTCTTCAGGCTGAGATTGATCAGATGGCAACCGTCCGACGCCGCCGTCTCGATCGCCTTGTGGATGTCGTAATTCCTGGCGATGCCCGCCGCGGCGTCGCCGAACACTCGGTAGCTGCGGATCTCCGCGCCTGGCGCAATACCCGCGTAGGGGCCGGGCCCTTGGCTGGCGATTATGCCGGCCACATGGGTGCCATGGCCGTGGGTCGTATCGGTGTCGCCGCTGGCGTTGGGCAGGTCGCGGTGCGGCCCCACGCCGCTGTCGATGACGCCGATGCGGACACCGGCGCCATCAGTCGCCGCTCCCGGCCGCAGGAACGCGCGCAGCACGTCCGGCCCCAGCGCCAGGTCGATCGGATCGAGATCGACGAAGTCCCCGCTCGCGAGATCGGCGCGCTGGTCGAAATAGCCCCACATGGCCCGCAGCCCGGGCTCGACCAGAAGTACCGCGCCGGATATGGCGGGCGCGCGCAGGCCGAAGACGACGACGCCGGCCGCATCCGAAACCGCGACGATTTCCTGCCCACTGCCCTTCAAGCGGAGTTGCGCCACCACGCCCGCGACCGGGGAGCCATCCCTCGACGACCGAAGCCGCAGGCTGAACATGGCGCCGCCCGCCGGCCCGAGGCTTCGTGCGAGACGCAGCCTGCCGGCGCGGGGCTCGGCGATGGCCATGCGGTAGTTCACGACAGGGTGCAATGTGCCTCCCGGCACCTTTTCCGGTTTCCCGCGGTTTCCGGTGGCTGCGACCAGAGCGACGCCGGTCGGCTCGAATACATCCAAGATCCTCAGCGGCCGCTTGCGCACCCTGGCCGGCGCAGTTGGGCCAGACCCGCGCACGATTCCCGGAGACGGGTCACGCGATTCGGCCAGCACGGCACCGGCGACAACGGTCCGGAACATCGCCGTGCCGGAATCGGTTGCCGCGGTTCCGAGACTTGCCAACGCTATCGCCGGATCGGCGCCTGCATCGGGAATGAATACGTACTGCGTCATCGAACTCCCCCATTCTCCTGCCCGGACGCGTCCTATACACTTTTTGCGAGTATTCTTCAATGTTTCTACTTCTGCGCTCTCCGAGGCCAACTTCCGTGCGCATGGCCGCCCGCGCGGCGTTGCGGGTCCGGCGGGAACGCCCTACATCCGATTCCACAGCAAGGAGCTTCCGATGGACCTGATTTCCCGCTTCGACATCGACGACGGCGCCGTCCGGCGAATCGTCGGCGATGCCATCGACGGCGCCGACGACGGCGAGTTGTTCCTCGAATACAGCGAGGGCGAGGCCCTCATGTTCGACAACGGCCGGCTGAAGACGGCGAGCTTCAACACCGACCAGGGGTTCGGCCTGCGCGCGGTGGCGGGAGAGGCGACCGGCTTCGCGCATGCGAGCGAGATGTCGGGGGCCGCGCTGCGACGCGCCGCCGATGCGGTCTCGGCGGTGAAGGCCGGCTATTCCGGTACGCTGGCGCCTGCCCCGGCGGGCACCAACGTGAAGCTCTACGACGACGTCAATCCGATCGCCGCGCCCGGTTTCGCGGAGAAAGCCCGCCTGCTGCAGGAAATCGACGGCTGGCTGCGCGCGAGAGACCCGCGCGTGCGACAGGTGACGGCGGCGCTGACGGCGTCTTGGCAGCATGTGGAGATCCTGCGGGCGGACGGCCATCTGGTGCGCGACATCCGCCCGCTCGTGCGGATGAACGTGTCGGTGGTCGTCGGCGAGGGCGACCGGCAGGAGAGCGGCTCCTACGGCATGGGCGGCCGCAAGGGCTTCGGCGAGTTCGTGGCCGAGCAGAGCTGGAAGCACGCGGCGGAGGAAGCGCTGCGGCAGGCGCTGGTCAATCTCGAGGCGGTGCCGGCGCCGGCCGGCACCTTCGACATCGTGCTTTCGTCGGGCTGGCCGGGCGTGATGTTGCACGAGGCGGTGGGGCACGGGCTGGAAGGCGACTTCAACCGCAAGAAGACCTCGGCCTTCTCCGGCCTGCTGGGGCAGCAGGTGGCGGCCAAGGGCGTGACCGTGGTGGACGACGGCACCATCGCCGAGCGGCGCGGATCGCTGACCATCGACGACGAGGGCACGCCCAGCGCCCGCAACGTGCTTATCGAGGACGGCAGGCTGGTCGGCTACATGCAGGACCGGCAGAACGCGCGCCTGATGGGCATGCGCGCCACCGGCAACGGCCGGCGCGAGGGCTACGCCCACCAGCCGATGCCGCGCATGACCAACACCTTCATGACCGGCGGCGACATGGAGCCGGCCGAGATCATCGCCTCGGTGAAGAAGGGCATCTACGCGGTCTCGTTCGGCGGCGGGCAGGTGGACATCACATCAGGCAAGTTCGTGTTCGGCTGCACCGAGGCCTACATGATCGAGGACGGCAAGGTGACGCGGCCGATCAAGGGCGCGATGCTGATCGGGAACGGGCCGGACGCCATGCACAGGGTCTCGATGATCGGCAACGACATGAAGCTCGACACCGGCATCGGCATGTGCGGCAAGGCCGGCCAGGGCGTGCCGGTGGGCGTCGGCCAGCCGCACCTGCGGATGGACCAGATGACGGTGGGCGGCACCCAGGCGTGATACCAGAGTGGCGATTGGGTCATCTTTGATTGGACATGAAACTTAGCTAGCTCCTCCATACGGTCGTTCGTGCGCAACCCCTCCTCCATCGTCATTCTCACCGGCGCGGGAATCTCGGCCGAATCGGGCGTCGACACGTTTCGCGACGCGGGCGGGATCTGGTCGAAGGTGGACTATCGCGACGTGGCGACGCCGCAGGGCTTCGCGCGCAATCCGCGGCTGGTGCACGCGTTCTACAACCAGCGCCGGCGCGGGATGGCGGGGGTGGCGCCGAATGCCGCGCACTTCGCGCTGGCGAGGCTGGAGCGCGCCTTTCCCGGCGATCTCCTGCTGGTGACGCAGAACATCGACGACCTGCACGAGCGGGCAGGGTCTTCCCGGCTGATTCACATGCACGGCGAGCTCGGCCAGGCGCTGTGCACCAATTGCGGCAACCGGCTGCACTGGCCGGGCGACATGGACGTCGACACGATGTGCCCGGCCTGCCATTCGACAGGCACCATCAGGCCCGACGTCGTGTGGTTCGGCGAGATGCCCTACCACATGGGCCGGATCGAACGGGCGCTGGAGACCTGCGACCTGTTCGTCTCGATCGGCACCAGCGGCAGCGTCTATCCGGCCGCCGGCTTCGTGGAGGAGGCACGACGGCACCGGGCCCACACGGTGGAACTGAACCTGGAGCCGTCGGAAGGCTTCTCGCTGTTCGCGGAGGCGGAGCACGGCAAGGCGACGGAGATCGTGCCGGCCTTCGTGGAGCGGCTGCTCGCCGGGCGGTAGGGCGTCAGCGCCGCCTCACCGGCGCTTCCCCGGCTTCTCCAGCAGGGCGACGGCCTCGACATGTGGCGACCAGAGGAACTGGTCGATCGGCACGACGCGCTTCACCACGTAGCCACCCTCGACCAGGATCGCGACGTCGCGGGCGAAGGTGACAGGGTTGCAGGAAACGGCGACGACCCTCTGCACGTCGCTGCGGGCGATCTGCCTCGCCTGATCCTCGGCGCCGGCGCGCGGCGGATCGAAGATCACGCCGCCGAAGGCGTTCAGTTCCTTGAAGGTCAGGGGCCGGCGGAAGAGGTCGCGCCGCTCCAGGGTGACGCGCTTCAGGCCGGTGGCGAAGCGGAAGGCGCGGTCGAGCGCACCGAGCGCGGCGGCCTCGGCCTCCACGGCATGCACGTCGGCATGGCGGGCGAGGCGGAGCGCAAAGGCGCCGGCGCCGGAAAACAGGTCGGCGACCTTCCTCGACCTGCCGAGATGCTCGACGGCCAGCGCCGCCATGGCGTCCTCGGCGGAGGAAACGGCCTGGAGGAACCCGCCCGGCTGCGGTTCGAGCGCCACGTCGCCCGCCTTCACCATCGGCTTCCTCGGTTCGATGACGATCTCGCCGTCCACCGACAGCCGGGCGAAGCCGGCCTTGAGCACGTAGCGGCCGGCCGCGTGGCGGGCGTGCTCGGACAGCGGACCCGAATCGCTCGCGGCGATGTCGAGGCCCGAATCGGTGGCGGTGACGAGCAGGCGGAAAGGCTGGCCGGTGGCCGCGATGATGCCGGCGAGTTCGCGCAGCGCCGGCAGCGCGGCGACGATCTCGGGAACCAGGATCGGGCACTCCTCGATGTCGACGAGGTCGTTGGACTGCGCCTGGTTGTAGCCGAGCACGATGCCGCGATCGGTGCGCCTGGCCGTGAAGGCGGCGCGGCGGCGGCTTTCGGGGGCGCAGGCCACCAGCGGATCGACCGGGACGTCGAGGCCGCGCCCGGCCAGCGCCTGCACCACCTTCTCGCGCTTCCAGGCATGGTAGGCGGAGGCTTCGAGATGCTGCAGCGCGCAGCCGCCGCATGTGCCGAAATGGCGGCAGGGCGGCTCGACGCGCTCGGGCGAGCGCTCGATCAGCGCCATCAGGGTGCCGCGCTCGCCGACGACGGCAGCGGTGACGGTCTCGCCGGGCAGCGCGAAGGGGACGTAGGCATGGCCGCGCGCGGTGCGGGCGATGCCGTCGCCCTGCGCGCCGAGGCGTTCGATGACGAGGCGGGTCGATTCGGCGTTCATGCGTCCTTCACTCCGGCCAGCAGGAACTCGTGGTTGCCGTCGCCGCCGGCAATCGGCGACGGCACGACGCCGATGGTGCGCCAGCCGGATTGTTCCGCAAGCCAATCGGCAAGCTCCCGCGCGACACGGGGGCCGTCTTGCGGATCGCGCAGCAGGCCACCCTTGCCGATCGCCTCGCGGCCTGCCTCGAACTGCGGCTTGACCAGGAAGACGCCGAGCGCGCCGGGGACGGCGAGCGCAAGGGCGGGCGGCAGGGCGAGCCTGAGCGAGATGAAGGAGACGTCGGAGACGATCATGTCGATCCGGCGATCGCCCAGATGGGCGGCGGCGAGATCGCGGGCGTTGAGGCCCTCGATCACGGTGACGCGCGGATCGGCGCGGAGACTCTCGTGCAACTGACCGTGGCCGACGTCGAAAGCGACGACGTGCCCTGCCCCGCGTTCGAGCAGCACCTGGGTGAAGCCGCCGGTCGAGGCGCCGATGTCGAGCGCGATGCGGCCCGCGGGATCGAGGCCGAAGGCGTCGAGCGCAGCGACGAGCTTCAGCGCGGCGCGCGAGACGTAGCCGCGCGCCGGGTCGGCGACGGCGATCCCGGCCGTCGGCGCGACCGGATGGGCCGGTTTCGTTTCGGCCAGGCCGTCGACGGTCACCGTGCCGCGCAGGATCGCGTCGCGGGCCCGCGAGCGCGAGGCGAACAGGCCGCGCGCCACCAGCGCCTCGTCGAGGCGCATCTTTCCGGAACCGTGTTGATCTGGCCGCATCCGCCACTCATTGGCGAATGCGCGGCCCAAGCGCAAGCGGCCCGAAAGCGCGCCGCGATCTTTCAGATTCGCGCCTTGCGCTTGGGGCATCCGTTCCCTGGCATGTCCTTGTCCCGAAGCGGGGGCCGCTTCCGGGGGACAGGCCCTGGTTCAGAGACCGACGATGCTTCGGCCGGCGAGCGGGTCGCGGGCGCGTGCGAGGCCATCGATCCAGGGGCCGCGCCGGGCGGGAACCGGCTCGACGCGTTTCGTCGAGGCCGTGGTCTCGGCGCTGACGGTGCGAACGAAGGTCGGCGCGACGCCGGGCGCGAAACCGCCGCGGATGTCGCCGATGCGGCCGGCGACGATGCGCGCCGCCGCCTGGTCGATCGAACGATCGACCTTGCCATCGGCGAAAGCGGCGCCGTTCAGCGCGGCGATGAACGCCGCGGCCGCGATGATCGTCTTCATGATGTCGTGCTCCCAGTCCCGGCAGCGGTTCTAGCGCATCCATCCTAAGATCGACCCAAGAGAAAGGGTAAGCGGGAGGCAAAGCGGCAGCGTAAACGGGGGGTTGCGGGGGGCGCCGTGCGTCCTTCTAGGCTCGGCTTCGCCTCGCCCCTCGGAATGAGGATCGCAGGGCCAAAGGGGGCTTCGGGCGTTGTGGCGATCCTGGCCGCGCGACGGCAACGCCCGGCGCGCCGAGCGTGGCTATGATGCACCGAAGCGTCCGATCGTTCCCTGCTGCGTCCATGCCTGACGCTCCAATACCAGCGCCCATTGTGGGGCGGGTGGTTGAGGTCGTGGACCGGTGGCGGGTGGAAATCGTGGAAGGGGTTGATTCTGCTGGGGGTGGCGTGAGGCTTGTCCACTGGCATTCAGGGGTTGCGTCCTTCGGCGCCCCCCTCTGCCTGCCGGCATCTCCCCCACGAGGGGGGAGATCATTCGCTTCGCCGCCTTCGCCAATCGCCAGCGTAGCGGGAGAAGCACCGACGCCGGACCAGCCGATCTCCCCCCGCGTGGGGGAGATGCCGGCAGGCAGAGGGAGGCGCGACGAAGCGCGACTCTTCGGACTTCGCGCTGAACGCCGCATCTCGACGGAGGTCGGCGCGGAGGCTCGCCGCCCCGCTAAGCCCTGACCGCCCGCGCCCCGGTTCCAAGCGCCGAAAAGACGGTGCGGACGATGCCGGAGGCGTCGAGGCCGGCGAGTTCGTACATGCGCTCGGGCCTGGCCTGGTCGGTGAAGGCGTCGGGGAGGACGAGCGGGCGCACGCGCGCGCCGGTTTCGAGCAGGCCGGCCTGGGCGAGGTGGTGCAGCACCTGCGTGCCGAAGCCGCCGATCGAGCCCTCCTCGACGGTGACGAGAACCTCGTGCTCGCGCGACAGCCGGGCGACAAGGTCGGTGTCGAGCGGCTTGGCGAAGCGGGCGTCGGCGACGGTGGTGGAGAGGCCGGCGGCGTCGAGTTCCTCGGCCGCGGCGAGGCAGTCGGCCAGGCGCGTGCCGAAGGAGAGCAGCGCGACCTTGGTGCCCTCGCGCAGCACGCGGCCCCTGCCGATCGGCAGGGCGACGCCGCGCTCGGGCATGTCGACGCCGACGCCGTTGCCGCGCGGATAGCGGAAGGCGATCGGGCCGGCATCGTGCTCGACGGCGGTGCGGATCATGTGGCGAAGCTCCGCCTCGTCGGCGGCGGCCATGACGGTGAAGCCCGGCAGCATGGCGAGGTAGCCGACGTCGAAGGCGCCGCAATGGGTGGCGCCGTCGGCGCCGACATAGCCGGCGCGGTCGATGGCGAAGCGGACGGGGAGGTGCTGCAGCGCAACGTCGTGGACGACCTGGTCGTAGGCGCGTTGCAGGAAGGTGGAGTAGATGGCGCAGAACGGCTTGAAGCCCTCGGTGGCGAGGCCGGCGGCGAAGGTGACGGCGTGCTGCTCGGCGATGCCGACGTCGAAGGTGCGCTTCGGGAAAACCTCGCCGAACAGGTCGAGCCCGGTGCCGCTCGGCATGGCCGCGGTGATGGCGACGATCCTGTCGTCGTCATGGGCTTCCTGGACCAGCGTCTCGGCGAAGACCCTGGTGTAGGCGGGCGCATTGGCCGGCGGCTTGGCTTGCGCGCCGGTGATGACGTCGAACTTGTTGACGCCGTGATACTTGTCGAAGGCGGCCTCGGCGGGGGCGTAGCCCTTGCCCTTCTGGGTGACCACATGGATCAGGACCGGGCCGGCGCCATTGTCGCGCACGTTGCGCAGCACCGGGATCAGGTGATCGAGATTGTGGCCGTCGATCGGGCCGATGTGGAAGAAGCCCAGTTCCTCGAACAGCGTGCCGCCGGTGACGTAGCCGCGGGCGTGCTCCACGGCGCGCGTGATGGCGCGGTCGACGCTCTTGCCGAGGTAGGAGGTGAGCTTCTTGCCGAGATCGCGGAAGCCCTGGTAGGTGCGGCCCGAGGCGAGGCGCGCCAGGTAGGCGCTCATGGCGCCGGAGGGCTGGGCGATCGACATGTCGTTGTCGTTGAGGATGACGATCAGCCGGGCATCCAGCGCGCCGGCATTGTTCAACGCCTCGTAGGCCATGCCGGCCGACATGGCGCCGTCGCCGATGACGGCGATGACGTGGTTCTTCCCGCCCTTGAGATCGCGGCCGACGGCCATGCCGAGCCCGGCGGAGATCGACGTCGAGGAATGCGCCGCGCCGAAGGGATCGTATTCGCTCTCGTCGCGCTTGGTAAAGCCGGACAGGCCGCCCTCCTGGCGCAGCGTGCGGATGCGGTCGCGCCGGCCGGTGAGGATCTTGTGCGGATAGGCCTGGTGCCCGACGTCCCAGATCAGCCGGTCGGCCGGCGTGTCGAAGACGTAATGCAGCGCGACCGTCAGCTCGACCACGCCGAGGCCGGCGCCGAGATGGCCGCCGGTCTGCGAGACGGCGTCGATCATCTCCGCGCGCAGTTCCGCCGCGAGCTGCGGAAGGTCGGACTCGGGCAGGGTCTTGAGGTCAGCGGGAACCTTGACCCGATCCAGGAGAGGGGTCGCGGGCGGCGATTTGACGGTCATTGGAGTGTTTCGCATTTGCCGATCATCGGGAAATAGGCGCTGGGCCGATGAAAGTAAACGCGCGAGATGGCGATGGGTGGCAAGCCGAGCCGGCAAAGCTCACATTGACGCGCCGACCGCAACGGCGGTTGCTATTCGGGCAGCGGGATGAACTCCTCGGCGTCGCCCGGGACGATGTCGAAGCGGCCGGTGCGCCATTCCTCCTTGGCCTGCTCGATGCGCTCCTTCGACGAGGACACGAAGTTCCACCAGATGTGGCGCGGCGAACCCAGCGACGCGCCGCCGAACAGCATCATGTGGGCGCCGGCCTGCGACGACACGACGATCTCGTCGCCGGGACGGAAGACGAGCAGCCGGTCTGGGCCGAAACCGTCGCCGGCGATGGTGACGCGGCCGTCGAGCAGATAGACGGCGCGCTCCTCGGCATCGGCGGGGATGCGGACGCGGCCGCCGGGCGCGATCGTGATGTCGACGTAGAGCGTGTCGGAATGGGCGCGGACGGGCGAGCGGACGCCTTCGAGGTCGCCGATGACGACGCGGCCCGAGGCGCCGTCGTCGGAAAACAGGGGAAGCGACGCGGCGCCGGTGTTCTCGAACAGCGGGTCGATCTCCTCCTTGTGGTCGGGCAGCGCGATCCAGGTCTGCAGGCCCGAGATCGACATCGGCGCGCCGCGCAGTTCCTCCGGCGTGCGCTCGGAATGGACGATGCCGCGCCCGGCCGTCATCAGGTTCACGTCGCCGGGCGCGATGACCATCTCGGTGCCGAGCGAATCGCGGTGGCGGATCTTTCCGTCGAAGAGATATGTGACGGTGGAAAGCCCGATATGCGGGTGCGGCCGCACGTCCATGGCGGTGCCGGGGCGCAGGATCGCCGGGCCCATGCGGTCGAAGAAGATGAAGGGCCCGACGAGGCGGCGCTTGGCCGTCGGCAGCGCGCGGCGCACCTCGAAGCCGCCGATGTCCTTCGCGTTGGGGATCACCATCAGTTCGATGGCGTCGCAGGCGAAGGCATCGCCGGGTTCGGGGTCGCGGCCGGGGAAGAAGCTCATGGCGGATGTCTCCGACGAGGTTCCCGCGAAGGTAAAGCGTGCAAGATCGTCTGAACAGGTAAAATCGATCGGTGAACGGTGTGTCCCCTCCGCCTACTCCCCGTCGAGCGGCTCGACGCCCGTCGGCTGGCCGTCGCGGGAGAGGCGGATCTTCTCGACCTTGGCTTCGGCGGCCCTGAGCAACTTGTCGCAATGGCGCTTGAGGGCTTCGCCGCGTTCGTAGATGGCGATCGACGTCTCGAGCGGGACGTCGCCCTTCTCCAGATCATCGACGATGCGCTCCAGCGCTTCCAGCGCCTGCTCGAAGCTCATCGCCTGAACGTCGTCGTTGGCCTTGTCGGTCATCGATCGCTATCCCTTCATCAGCCGGCGGACATGCACGGCCACCGACATGGCCAGGCCCTGGAGGTCGTAGCCGCCCTCCAGCAGGCTGACGAGCCTGTTGGAACAGTAGCGGTCGGCGCGGTCCATGAGCTCGGCGGTCGCCCAGTCGAAATCGGCCTCGTCGAGGTTGATCTCGGCCAGCGGGTCGCGGTGGTGGGCGTCGAAGCCGGCGGAGATGATGATCAGGTCGGGGCGGAAATCGTCGATCGCCGGCAGGATGCGCGAGCGGAAGGCGTCGCGGAAGACGTCCGAGCCCGAATGCGGCGACAGCGGCGCGTTGACGATGTTGCCGGCGCCGGTCTCGTCCTTGCCGCCGGTGCCGGGATAGAGCGGCATCTGGTGGCTCGAGCAGTAGAGCACGGACCGGTCGTTCCAGAAGATGTCCTGGGTGCCGTTGCCGTGGTGGACGTCCCAGTCGACGATGGCGACGCGCTCGGCGCCGTGGACCTTCTGCGCGTGGCGGGCGGCGATGGCGGCGTTGTTGAACAGGCAGAAGCCCATGGCGGTCGCACGCTCGGCATGGTGGCCGGGCGGGCGGGCGGCGACGAAGACGTTGTCGGCCTTCCCGGTGAACACGTCGTCGACGGCGGCGTTGGCCGCGCCGATGGCGGTGAGCGCGGCTTCCCAGGTCCTGGGGCTGGCGGAGGTGTCGGCGTCGACGCGCACGAGCCCCTGCCCTTCCCCGGGCATGGCCTGGCGGATGCGCTCCAGGTACTCCTCCGGATGGGCGAGAAGCACGGCGGAGGGATCGGCCTGCGGGGATTCCACCCGGTCGAGATCGTCGAAGCTCTCGTGCTCCAGCGCCCGGCCGATGGCGCGCAGCCGATCCGGCCGCTCGGGATGGCCCGACGGCGTCAGGTGCTCGAGATAGATGGGGTGGGTGTAGAGGCGCGTTGTCATGGCCGGAACCTAGGCACTTTCGAGCCGATTTGCCACAGGCGTGGCAAGGTTCGAGGGGACCGTCAACAGCCTTGTCCGCCGCAATCCCGCTTCGTGGCCCGATCGCGGGAACGGATGGCTGCCCCGTGCCCGACCGGCACCGGTTCAGACCGGCTGCGGGCCGGCGCGGCCGCGGCCGGAGAAGGCGCCAACGGCCTTGTCCCTCAGCTCCTGGAAGTGCCGCGACGCGCCCGCCAGGCGAGCGTCCCACTCGGGGTTCGGGACCTGGCCCTCGATGGTGCGGAAATAGACCGACATCAGCGCGGCGATGGCGAAGGGCTCGAGCAGCGCGGCTTTCAGGGCCCAGGCAAAGACGATGGCGAAGACGAAGGACCAGCCGGCGAGCTGGCCGGGCATGGCGTAGAGTACTGCGGCGGCCGGCGCCAGCATCACCAGAAAGACGACGAAGGAGAACAGCCACAGGAAGACCGACAGCCAGACGGCGTTGCGGATCATCGCGCCGCCGTTCTGGGCATAGAGCACGACGCCCTGGCGCGCGGTCTCGAAGGGCTGGTCGCTGCCGATGCGAATGTTGTAACCGAGAATGATCTCGTCGACATAGGTCAGCGACAGGCGGATGACGGTGTTGACGAAATTGGCGATGGCCTGGAGGCCGGGAATCGGCAGCACCATGGCGACGCCGCCGACGAGGCCGGTGATTGCGCGGATGGCGCCCTTGACGAGCTGGTCGAGGACGAAGAGCGCGTTGGCCTCGAGGAAACGCTCGCGGACGACGCGCTGCGCATAGGCGATCTGGCCCTGCCCTTCCGGAACCTCGCGGCCGTCGATCAGGTGGACCAGGACGGCGATGTGGCCGGCCTTGACGATGTAGAGGATGTATTCGCGCAGCCAGTAGAGCACCACCGAGACGAGGCCGAAGCCGGCGATGCCGCCCCACAGCGCAAAGCTCATCGGGCCGTCGGGATCGGTGGCGATATGGCCGACACCATAGCCGACGCCCGCGCCCGCGCCGGTGGCGAGGATGTAGGCCATGGTGATGCCGAAATAGACCACAAGCCGCAAAGCGAGGAAGGGCCAGGTGCGAACCAGGATGGCCAGCGTGCGGCCGATGTCGAAATCCCACATGAGGCGAACTCCCCGTCCGGTGCCGATTTGCAGGGCCTTACCGGTCCCGCCGATCGACCAGCAGATTTAGCCTTTCGCTCGCCGTGACTATGAAGTCTTCCACAGAGCCCCGCATGCGCGAGGGGATGCCGGGATCAGTCCTTCTCCATGATCTGCGTGCGGGCGATGCGGATGCCGAAGCCTTCGAGGCCGACATAGTGGCGCTCGCGCGAGGTGACGAGTTCGATGGAGGAGATGCCGAGATCGCGCAGGATCTGCGCGCCGAGGCCGATCTCGCGCCATTCGTTCTCGCGCCGCAGCGCCTCGTCGTGGCTTTCATCCGTGCCGTGGACCGGACGGATGCGGCGCTGGTGGGCGACGCCGACGGAGCCCTCGCGCAGGTAGACGATGACGCCGCGCTGCTTCTCGCCCATCTCGCGCATGATGCGCGGCAGCCGGTCCGAGGTGCCGAACACGTCGGACACGACGTCCTCGGGATGCAGCCGGACCGGCACGTCCTCGCCGTCGCGGATGTCGCCGAAGACGATGGCGAGGTGGTGCATGGTGTCCCAGGGCAGCGTGTAGGTGTGGGCGCGGGCCTTGCCGCCGGGGGTCTCGATGTCGAAGGAATCGATGCGCTCGACCAGCGTTTCCTGGCGCTGGCGATAGGCGATGAGGTCGGCGACCGAGACCTGCTTCAGCCCGTGCGTCTCGGCGAAGCCGGAGACCTGCGGGCCGCGCATGACGGTGCCGTCGTCGTTGACGAGTTCGCAGATGACGCCGACCGGCGGCAGGCCGGAAAGCTTGCACAGGTCGACCGCGGCCTCGGTGTGGCCCGAGCGCATGAGGACGCCGCCCTCGCGCGCGACCAGCGGGAAGATGTGGCCGGGGCGGACGAAATCGGAGGCGCCGACGTTGCCGTTGGCGAGGTTGCGCACGGTGAGCGTGCGGTCATCGGCCGAGATGCCGGTCGTCGTGCCGTGCTTGAAGTCGACGCTGACGGTGAAGGCGGTCGAGTGCGGGGCGTCGTTGTCGGCGACCATCGGCGTCAGGTTCAGCCGGCGGGCCTCCTCGCGCGTCATTGGCGCGCAGACGATGCCGGAGGTGTGACGGACGATGAAGGCCATCTTCTCGGGCGTGCAGTGGACCGCGGCGACGATCAGGTCGCCCTCGTTCTCGCGCCCGTCATCGTCCATGACGACGACGATCTCGCCGCGCTCGAAGGCGCGCAGGGCTTCGACGATCTTCTTCTGGTCGTAGGGCATGGAACTCGCTTCGCTCGTCAGGGCAATGGGGCAGGCCTTCGGCAGTGGGGAATAAACCCGTTGCCGGATAACGCAAGAGGATTTGGCGGTTCGGTGCGACGACGGCACCGTGCTCACGGCCGGATGAAGATCGGGTCGTCCGCCTCGCCTTCATCGGCCGCGTGAGCGGTGGCGATCCGAATGGCTTGCCAGGCGGTGTCGGCACCGGCAGCGCCGAAATCCTCGTCCATCCAGCGGATGAACGTGCGCGTGCCCATCATGGTCAGGTCCGCACGTACCGCCCGAACGGCGTCTCGCGCATTCCTGTCATCGACGATGACGACGATTTCCTCTCCCAGCAAGAGCGCCTGCTTCAGATCCTGAACGGCGGACAGGAGGCTCCGCTCACCGCGATCGCTCCAGGAGGGTTTCAAGATCTCGGGCCTCGAGGCGAGTTCCCAGAGTTCCATTTCCCGCTCGTAGCGGGTTCCTTCCGAGGTGACGAGGATGGTGACCCGGTGCGCATTCCGGTCCATCCAGCCGCGGATGTATTCCCTGGCGCGGCGTCGCCGGTCCCTCCCCTCGCCGGGCTCACGGAGCACCTCGGCTACAACCATGTCCGTCATCATCACGGGGCAGCCGGGCAGGAACAACCAGTCCAGCGCCTCGATGCAACCGAGCAGGGATATCGGCGTGCTGTCCATGATCAGGAAGCGCAGGGTGCGTCGATCCGCGCCTTCGGGCCGCTCGATCATGGGGCCGTTCGGCCGAACTTCCGCCGCACGGCCAAGAGTTCGGCTTCGACCGCGTCTTCCGCATTACCGGACAGCGCATCCTGCGCCATCCTTCGGGCGGCGATCTCGAAGTGCCGGACGTCATAACCGAGCGGATCAGGCGTCGGACGAAGCGTCCGCGCCTGACGCGACTGCTGCAACTCGGGTTCCACAGCTTCTCCCGCGATGCCCTTCAACCGGCAGAATTCCTCGACGGACAGCATCACGGTCCGGGGCTTGCCGTGGGACGTGATGACCGCGCCTTCCCGATCAGCCGCCCGCTGAACGTCCCCGGTCTGCTTCTGCAGGTCGACGGAACTGAAAGCGCGCATGGGCGATCTCCCTGTTTTCAATCGACGTAATATACGTATTTCTTACGTCGCCGGCAAGGAGGCCCGCGTTCCGCCCGCCATCACCGCCCCGTCTGCCCCCGGTGGCGCAGATAGTGGTCGGCGATGGCGCAGGCGACCATGGCTTCGCCGATCGGCACGGCGCGGATGCCGACGCAGGGGTCGTGCCGCCCCCTGGTGCGGACCTGGACGTTGTTGCCGTCGAGGTCGATCGACTGGCGCTCGGTCAGGATCGAGGAGGTGGGCTTGACGGCGAAGCGCGCCACCACCGGCTGCCCGGTGGAGATGCCGCCGAGGATGCCGCCGGCCTTGTTGGACAAAAACAACGGCGTGCCGTCGTTGCCCATGCGCATCTCGTCGGCGTTCTGTTCGCCGGTGATGCGCGCGGCCTCGAAACCGTTGCCGATCTCGACGCCCTTGACCGCGTTGATGGACATCAGGAGCGAGGCGATGTCCTGGTCGAGCTTGCCGTAGATCGGCGCGCCAAGGCCGGGCGGCACGCCCTCGGCGACGATCTCGATGACGGCGCCGACCGAGGAGCCTGCCTTGCGGATCCCGTCGAGATAGTCGGCGAAGACGGGCACGGAAGCCCGGTCGGGGGTGAAGAACGGGTTCTCGGCGTCGTCGACGAAATCCCAGTCCCAGTTGGCGCGGTCGATGGACTTCTCGCCCATCGAAACCAGCGCGCCGCGCACGACGAGGCCCGGCACCACCTTGCGGGCGAGCGCGCCGGCCGCCACGCGCGCCGCCGTCTCGCGCGCCGAGGACCGGCCGCCGCCGCGATGGTCGCGGATGCCATATTTCATCTGGTAGGTGTAGTCGGCGTGGCCCGGCCGGAACTGGCGGGCGATCTCGCCATAGTCCTTGGAACGCTGGTCGACGTTCTCGATTATCATCGAGACCGGCGTGCCGGTGGTCACCAGCGTCTCCGGATCGGCCTCGTCCGGCAGGACGCCGGACAGGATCCTGACCGCGTCGGGCTCCTGGCGCTGGGTGACGAAGCGCGACTGGCCCGGGCGGCGGCGGTCGAGATGGGCCTGGATGTCGGCCAGCGTGAAGCGGATGCCGGGCGGACAGCCATCGACGACGCAGCCAAGCGCCGGGCCGTGGCTTTCGCCCCAGGTGGTCACGCGGAAGAGGTGGCCGAAGGTGTTGTGCGACATGGACCGTGCGACAGGCTGGCCGGCGGGCGGCTTGCCCGCGAGCGGAGTGGACTGGCTGCCTTCTATTGGGCTTTGGAAAGCCGGTCAAACGGCCGCGCGGCGGCGGAGACGGGAGAGCCCAGGCCGCGCATTCTCCGCGACGACGGGCGGGCGTCGGGCGATCGCAGGCCGGCGGCGACGCTCGCGTCTCCGACCTCCGGATTGTCTTTGACACAATCCCTCCGTTTTGGTGTCCTAGAAAACGATCCGACGATCCGGGACGTCCCGCCCGTCGCGCCATGGTCGAAGGGATCGGCCCGGACGCGGGACGACCGAGGCGGATCGGATCACCGAGATGATCCGGCGGGAGGCCGGATCGCAGCCCAAAGGACATTCCATGCGTATTGCCGTATCCGCCCTCAGCCTCATGCTGTTCGCCTCCATGCCCGCGCTGGCGGGGCAGACGGAAGGGCGCATCAAGAGCGTCGACCAGGAGAAGCTGACGATCACCCTCGAGGACGGCAAGTCCTACAAGCTTCCCGGAGAGGTCGACATGGCCGGCATCGAGCCCGGCGCCGAGATCGTCATCAATTTCGACACGGTCGGCGACGTGAACCAGATCACCGACATGGCGGTCTACGAGTAGGGACCGGCTCAGAGCCAGTCCAGCCGCCCGTCGCGCCACCGCAGGACGCGATCCTGCGGGACGTCCAGCGAGGCCGCCTCGGCGCGGTCCACCGCGCCCGCCAGCATGAAGATGCAGCGGATGACGCCGCCATGGGTAACGCAGACCGTGTCGCGGTCGAGCGCGGCCAGCCATGGCGCGACCCGTTGCGACAGCATGACGTAGCTTTCGGCGCCCTCGCCTGGCGGCAGGAACGTCCACTTGTCGGCTTCGCGCTCGGCCGCCACGCCCGGAAAGGCGGTCTCCACCTCGTGCACCGTCAGGCCCTGCCAGTCGCCGAAATGCACCTCGACCAGGCGCGGTTCGAGCCGGTACTCCTCCGGCGGCAGGCCGAGTTCGGCGCGGATGATCTCCATGGTCTCGCGGGTGCGGCGCAACGGGCTTGCGACGAAGTCGAAGCGCGCCGGGTCGCCCAGCAGTCCGGCCAGGCGACGGCCGTTGCGGTGGGCCTGTTCGCGGCCGAGATCGTTGACGTCGACATCGTGCTGGCCCTGGAAGCGCAGCGCGGCGTTCCAGTCGGTCTGGCCGTGCCGGACGAAATAGACGAGCGGGGTCATCGCATTCCTGCGCGGTGGCCGGGCTGAAAACGGAGCGGCGGTCTCAGTCCTTGACGGTCGAGATGTCGGGCGCGTCGACCGACTTCATGCCGACGACGTGATAGCCCGAATCGACGTGGTGGATCTCGCCGGTGACGCCGCGCGACAGGTCGGACAGGAAATAGAGGCCCGAATCGCCGACCTCGTCGATCGACACGGTGCGCTTCAGCGGCGCGTTGTACTCGTTCCATTTCAGGATGTAGCGGAAGTCGCCGATGCCGGAGGCGGCGAGCGTCTTGATCGGGCCGGCCGAGATGGCGTTGACGCGGATGCCGCTGCCGCCGAGATCGACGGCGAGATAGCGCACGCTCGCCTCGAGCGCGGCCTTGGCGACGCCCATGACGTTGTAGTGCGGCATCACCTTCTCGGCGCCGTAATAGGTGAGCGTCAGGATCGAGCCGCCATCGGTCATCAGCGGTTCGGCGCGCTTGGCGACCGCGGTCAGCGAATAGGCGGAAATGTCCATGGTGCGCAGGAAGTTGTCGCGCGTCGTGTCGACGTAGCGGCCGTCGAGCTCCTCCTTGTCGGAGAAGGCGATGGCGTGGACGACGAAGTCGAGCTTGCCCCAGCGCTCCTTCAATCCGTCGAAGACGGCGTCAAGCGTGGCCATGTCGGTGACGTCGCAATGGCCGGCGAGATGGGCGCCGAGTTCCTCTGCAAGCGGCGCGACGCGCTTCCTGAAGGCGTCGCCCTGGTAGGTGAGCGCCAGTTCGGCGCCCTGCGCCACGCAGGACTTCGCGATGCCCCAGGCGATGGACCTGTTGTTGGCGATGCCCATGATCAGGCCGCGCTTGCCGGCCATCAGGCCCGTTCCGTTCGCCATTCTCGTCCTCTCCTGCACCGGCTTGCGACGGATTGCCCTATCGCACAGCCGCCCGCGCCCGACAAGACGCGACGGGCCGCCTCAATGCGCGGCGCGACGCAACAGCGATTCGAGTTCCGCGCGCCCGTCCTGCGGCAGCATGATGCGGACGTGGACGTAGAGATCGCCGTGGCCGCCGGTCTTGAGCGGCAGGCCGCGCTCCTTGAGCCGCAGCACCTTGTCGGATCCCGACCAGGGCGGCACCGTGACGGCGATGCGGCCCTTGACCGTCTCGACCGGCAGCTTGGCGCCGAGCACGGCGTCCTTCAGGTCGACGAAAAGATCGACATGCAGGTCGCGCCCCTCGATCCGGTAGCGCGGGTGGGGGCGGATGCGCAGCTTGACCAGCGCGTCGCCGCCGTTCTCGCCCTGGCCCTTGAGCCGGATCGTCTGGCCATCCTCGACATAGGTCGGCAGCTTGACCGCGAGCTTGCGGCCAGTCGGAAAGACGACGGACACGTGGGCGCCGGTCGCCGCTTCCTCCACCGTGATGTCGAGATTGGCCGCCGTGTCGGCCGGGCGCGCGCCGCGCGCCGACGCGCCCGCCGCGCCCGCCGCGCCGCCGCGCGAAAAGGCCTGGCCGAACAGGTCGCCGAAGATGTCCTCG
>JBKBRJ010000029.1:0-49581 GCA_046292285.1 Mesorhizobium sp.
CCTTCTGCAGGCGCTCGACCTGGCCCTCGGTCTCGTCCTTGTGCTTCTGGAAGGCCTGCTTCAGTTGGTCGGATCCCGCGGCGCGGGCCATCTTCGGCAGAGTCTTCAGGATTTTGCGCTCGGCATAGTAGATGTCCTTGAGCGTGTCATGGAAGAGATCGTGCAACGTCTTTTCTTTCGCCATGTCGTGAAATCCTCTTGATGTTGTCCGGCTTGCGTTCCGGCTCCTCCAAACCGGGCCGGCGGCGAATCGTTCCGTGGCGCCGAAGACCCATCGCCGGGGCGCCGCCTGGCCGGAACATGGCCGGGACGAAGCCGTTAAGCCTTCGACCAGGAAAGGAGAACGGCCATGACCTGCATCCGATCGCTTCTCGCGGGGGGCTTCGCAGCCGCCCTGGCTTCGATGCCCCTCGCCCACGCCCAGCAGGCGCCGATGCCCGAGGTCTCGCCTGGCGAGGCGTGCGAATTGACCCCCGACGAGGCGCCGGACTGGACCACGAACGGCGCGGGACCCGGCCTGGGCGGCAGCGACGCCACGCTGTCCGAGACGCTCGACCGTTGCGGCAGCGTGCTCGTGCCACCGCCAGCCGGAGACGCGGACATCATCACGCCGCCGCCCGGCGAAGGCGTCACGCCCATCATTCCGCCACCCGCCGTTCCGGAGGCGGAATGAGCGGCTCGACCGAGACCTTTCGCCGGCTCAGGATCCTCACCTACAATGTCCATCGCTGTCTCGGCATCGACGGAAGGCTGTCGCCCGGACGCATCGCCGAGGTGATCGCGGAAACGGGCGCGGACGTGGTCGCGCTGCAGGAACTGGACGTGCGCCGGCAGCGAAGCGGCGGGATCGACCAGGCCGAGGCCATCGCCCGAGAACTGGGCATGGGCAACGTCCACTTCCATCCCGCGGTCAAGGTGATGGAGGAGGAGTATGGCGACGCGATCATCACGGCGCTGCCCTCGCGCGTGGTCAAGGCCGGCGCGTTACCGGGAAGCGCGCACAGGCCATGGATCGAACCGCGCGGCGCGATCTGGGCGCAAATCGAGGTCGGAGGCGTGCCAATGGGGTTGGTCAACACGCATTTCGGGCTCCGGCGATGGGAGCGGCGCGCCCAGGCGCATGCCCTCCTGGGTCCCGAATGGCTCGGGCGGGCCGACCCCGCAATACCGCTGGTGCTGGCCGGCGACTTCAATTCGTTTCCGCACGGCAAGGTGTGCGGCATGTTCCGCCAGCATTTTCGCGACGCGCACCAACTCGGCTCGCCAAACCGGCCGCGCCCGCGCAGAACCTTCCCATCCAGATTTCCCGTGTTCCGCATCGACCATGTCTTCGTCAGCGAGGGGATTTCAGTCGTTTCGGCCGACACGCATCGCAGTCCGCTCAGCCGGGTGGCCTCCGACCATCTCCCGCTTGTGGCCGACCTCGCCATCGGGAGGTGAGGCGATTTCCGGGCACCGGGCGGGCGAGCCCGACTGGTCCGTTTTTCGCTTGCGCCACGGGATCGCCCGGGACCGTCGGGCGTTGTCGTGAATTCAACGGAACCAAGCCCTTGACCGATACGACAGCCCCTACGGCCCTTGCCGCGAATCCGACCGATGCAACTCCGGACCCGACGCAGGCCCGGCGAAAGCCGCTTGGCCTGTCGTGGTCGACGTGGATCACACTCGTCGCCGTGGGCCTTGCCTACTTCCTGCTCTACCGGACGCTGTCCGGCTACAGCTACGCGGAAATCGTCGGCTCCGTGACCAGCATACCGACCGGGCGCCTGGCCGGCGCGGCCGGCTTCATGGCGGCCAGCTACCTGACGCTGACGCTGTTCGACACGCTCGGGCTCCGCTATGCCGGGCACCGCCTGCCCTGGCACAAGGCGGCGCTGACATCGTTCACCGCCCTGTCGCTTGGCCATTCGATCGGCTTTGCCGGCGTATCGAGCGGCGCGATCCGCTACCGCTTCTACGCGCGGTGGGGATTGAGCATGGAGGACGTGGCGAAGGTCGTCCTGTTTTCCGGCCTCACAGTGGCGCTCGGCCTGATGACGCTCGGCGGGATCGCGCTGCTGGCCCTGCCGGGCGCGGCGGCGGATCTGACGGGACTGGGCACGGGCGTGGTGCGCGCGATCGGCGCGGGCCTGCTTTTGCTCGTGGCGGGGTATGTAGCGGCCTCGGCATTCGTGACGACGCCGATCACCATCCGCAAATGGACGTTTCGCATGCCCGGGTTGAAGCTCGCGGCCGCCCAGGTCGGTATCGGGGCGCTGAACTTCGCCCTGGTCGCCGCATGCCTCCACCAGGCCGTCGCGGCATTTGCCGACGTCTCCTATGCAACCGTCGCGACGGCCTACGTCACCGCCAACACCGCGGCCCTCGTGTCGCACGTGCCTGGCGGTCTCGGCGTGATCGAGGCGACCGTGCTGCACATGATTCCGGGGGACGGCCTGATCGGCGCGGTGCTGATCTTCCGCTTCGTCTACTTCCTGCTGCCGCTGCCGATCGGCGCCGCGAGCCTGATCGCCTCGGAGTTCCTGGTCCGGCGGCGGCGATGACCGGGCAGAAACCCGATCCGCCGTTTCGCTTCGGGGAGAACGGCTTCCGGCGATCCGGGCGCGGCCAGGCCAGTCAGCGGCCCAGCTTGCGCTTGCGCCAGAAGCGGTCCCACAGGCGCAGGATCCGGAAGGGACGCTTCGGATCGAGCAGCCGCGTTCCCGGCACCGGATGGGACGGACCGTCGTTCGACATGGCTTCGAAGGGAAGCAGGCGCTGCTCTCCGCCGCCGAAGGCCTCGATGGCGGCGATGAGCGATCCTGAGCGCCGCACTTCGGCGGCGAAGCGGGCGGGCTCGACGCCTAGATGCTCGGCGATCAGCCTGTCGCGAACCCGCGCCACGGCGCGGCTCTGAGCCTCGTTCGTCGCCTCGACCGCAACGTCGCACTCCGTGTCGAGCCCGATCGAGCGGTTGTTGAGATTGGACGAGCCGACCCGCAGGAAACGGTCGTCGACGGCGATGACCTTCGAATGCACGAAGACCTGGCACGTGCCCTCCCCGTCCGTCACGCAGGGATAAAGGACGCGCAGCCGCCCGTAGCGGTCGGCCTTGCGGAGGCGGCGGATCAGCCGGTCGCGGTTGGTGCCCATCACCCACTGCTCGATGAGGCCATGGCATTCATGCGCCATCACCACCACGATCTCGGGACCGTCGAGCGCTCGCAGCCGACGCTCGATGACGTCGCCGAGCACGGACGAGGTCATGTACTGCGCCTCGATGTAGATCGCATCGCGGGCGCTTTCGATGGCGTCGATGGTCAAGTCCATCGCCTCGCGCGCCGGCTCCGTATCGTTGTATTCGGGCAGCGTGCGCGCCACCGCGACATCGATGTCGGCGAAATCCGGCTCGAGGCCTTCCGGCCAATGGTCGCGCCGGCACTCGCAGTCGAGCGGCGAGGCGCCGCCCGTGGCGTTGCGCCAGCGGTCCTTCGCGACCGCCGCGATCGCGCAGGCGGCGTCGCCGTCAACCAGCATCTGCACGTCGTGCACCGCCGGATAGGCCTTGCCGTCGGGATTGACGCGCAGCGGGTCGTTCGCCAGATGCGGAGTGCGGTCCCACCGCCCGACGGTCAGGTCCATCCCGCCCGAGAAGGCGACGCAGTCGTCGATGGTCACGATCTTCTGGTGATGGGCGGCGTAGATGGGATGGTAGGTGTCCAGCTTGACCCTGATGCGCGGATGATCCTGCCACGCGGCGCCGAACAGCATCTCCTTCGTCGAGCCGGGCGTGTGGATGATCGATTCGCTCCAGACGAGGATGTTGACCTCGAGGTCCGGGTTGGCCTCCACCTGCGCGCGTAGGAGTTGCCCGAGCGGCGGGGACTCGGCCTCCTCGACATCGGGGCGGAGTCGGATGCGGCCGTCGAAATCCCAGCCGAGGATCATGACGGACCGGCTCGCCGTCCGCAGCGCCTTCTCCAGCGCCGCGAAGTACTCCGCCCCGTCGACGAGAACGGCCGCGCGTCTGGCGCGGGCGATCTTCCAGCAGTTGCGGCCGGGCCGAAGGATCGGGCCGCCGCGAGGCACGCTGTCTCGGGTTTCCGCCGTCCCGTCCGGGATGGCGAAATCGGCGGGCGTGGCGCGGAAGCTGACCTGGCTGACGGGCGGCATGACGAAACTCCTGAAAGGACTGCCTGAGAACGCCGCCGGACCGCGCGGGTTCCGTAGCGATCGGGTCGCGGCGGCGAACCTTTCGCGAAGAAGGTGGTTCGGTCCGGTTCGGCAACCGGCCCGTTTTCGCGGGATGCGACGGGTGCTACCTGTTTGGCTCGATGTCCCGGCAGCCGCGCCGGACCGCCGGGATGAGGGGACCGTATTGGAGCCGGATGAACTGAAGCGCTTCCTGGACAGGCCCGCGAGCGTGGTCGCCGGCGGGCTGATCGGGGCGCTTCTGACGTTCGAGGGCGTGGGCGGGCTGATCGTCGAGACGGAAGCCTACGAGGCGGACGATCCGGCCTCCCACAGTTTCTCCGGGCCGACGGCGCGCAACGCGGCCATGTTCGGACCGCCCGGACACGCCTATGTCTATCGCTCCTACGGCATGCACTGGTGCTTCAACGTGGTCTGCCGGTCGGGCTCGGCGGTTCTCGTGCGCGCGCTGGAACCGACGGCCGGCATTCCGGCCATGGTCCGGCGGCGGGGCGTGGAGGATCTGCGCGCGCTGTGCTCGGGGCCGGGCAAGCTCTGCCAGGCGCTGGCGATCACCCAGGCCCAGAACGGCATGCCGCTCGGCAGGGGCGCGTTGCGGCTCGCGGTTGCGTCCACGCGGCCGCAGATCGTCGCGGGGCCACGCATCGGCATCAGCAAGGCGGCCGACACGCCCTGGCGCTTCGGCCTCGCCGGCTCGCGATTCCTGTCGCGGCCGTTTCGCCGCTAGCCGCCGCCGCCCGGTTTTCTCCGGCGGACCGGAACCACGCCACCCGCCTGGCGTTCCTCCGCGTCGTAAGGGGAAGCGCCGTGGCATCGAGAGCCGTCTGGAAAGGTCACCTGCAGGTCGCCGAATTGAGTTGCGGCGTCACGCTCCATGCGGCGGCGTCGACGTCCGAACGGGTGTCCTTCAATATTCTCAACAGGAAGACGGGCAACCGTGTCCAGCGCCAGCTTGTCGACGAGGAGACCGACAAGCCCGTCGACCGCGACGACGAGGTCAGGGGCTACGACCTTGGCTCCGGCCAGTATGTGATCCTGGAGCCCGAGGAGATCGCCGCGGCCGTCCCTCAGGGCGACAAGACCTTGAGGATCGAGGCCTTCCTCGCCTGCGCCGACATCGATACGGTCTACTTCGACAAGCCCTACTACGTCGCGCCGGCCGACAAGGTTTCGCAGACCGCCTTCGCGGTCATTCGAGAAGGCATGCGCGACAAGAACGTCGCGGCGCTGGCCCAAGCCGTGCTGTTCCGGCGCGTGCGCACGGTCCTGCTCAGGTCGCACGGTCCGGGCCTGATCGCCAACACGCTCAAGTTCGACTATGAAGTGCGGTCGGCCCGCGAAGCCTTTTCGGAGGTTCCCGACATCGGGATCAAGGACGATATGCTCGACCTGGCGAAGCACATCATCGAGACCAAGAAGGGCGCCTTCCACCCGTCCGATCACGACGACCGCTACGATGCCGCGCTGGCCGACCTGGTGAAGGCCAAGATGGAGGGCCGGACGATCAAGCCCGCGAAGCCGAAGCCGCGGGACAAGGTGATCGACCTCATGGAGGCGCTGCGGCGCAGCGCGGCGGCGAGTGGCGCGAAAGGCAAGCCGGCGAAATCCCGCAAGGCCTCTTCAACCAAGGCGATGCCGCCACGGAAGGCGAGCTGATATGCCGCTCGAGACCTATCAACGGAAGCGCGACTTCGAGAAGACCAGCGAACCGCGGGGCGGATCGAAGCCCAAAGCCGGCGGCCGTTCCTTCGTCATCCAGAAGCATGCCGCGCGGCGCCTGCACTATGATTTCCGCCTGGAGGTCGACGGGGTGCTGCGCAGCTGGGCGGTGACGCGCGGACCGAGCCTCTTTCCGGGCGAGAAGCGGCTTGCGGTGCATGTCGAGGATCATCCGCTCGAGTATCGCGATTTCGAGGGAACGATCCCGAAGGGCGAGTATGGCGGCGGAACCGTCATCGTCTGGGATCGCGGCACGTGGGCGCCGATCGGCGACGCCGGAAAGGGCTACGCGAAGGGCCACCTCGAGTTCGAACTGGAGGGCGAGAAGCTGCGAGGGCGCTGGCATCTGGTGCGCATGGCGGGCAAGCCGCGCGAGAAGCGCGAGAACTGGCTGCTGATCAAGGGCGACGACGAATTCGCGCGCGGCGAGGGCGAGCCCGACATCCTGGAGGAGCGGCCGGAATCGGTGAAGACCGGGCGCGTCGTCGCCGGGGTCGAAGGCGAGGCGCCCGGCTGGTCGTCGAGGACCGGCCGGATCGACAACGCGCCGCATTCAGCGGACACGAAGCCGAAGCGGACCGGCGGAAAGGCAAGCGGCGGCGCGAAAAAACCCGTCTCGGCGGCCAACCCGATCAAGGGCAGCCGCGCGGCGGCCATGCCGGACTTCATCGAGCCGCAACTGGCGACCCTGCGCGCCGAGGCGCCTTCCGGCGCGCGCTGGATCCACGAGATCAAGTTCGACGGCTACCGGCTCCAGGCGCATGTGGCGAAGGGCAAGGCCCGGCTGCTGACCCGCAGCGGGCACGACTGGACCGACCGGTTCGGCGCGGCGGTGGCCGAGGCGCTGGCGGCCTTGCCGGTGGACGAGGCGGTAATCGATGGCGAACTGGTGGTCGAAGGCGGCGGCGGCGCCTCGGACTTTTCCGCCCTGCAAGCCGACCTGTCCGACGGCCGCTCGGACCGCTTCGTCTTCTACGCCTTCGACCTGATGCATCTCGACGGGCGCGACCTGACGGGCGCGGCCCTGGTGGACCGGAAGGCCGCGCTGGCCCGCATCCTCGCCGACGCCTCGCCCGTCCTGCGCTTCAGCGAACATTTCGACGAAGACGGCGATCTGATCCTGCGACACGCCTGCCGACTCAGCCTGGAAGGCGTCGTCTCGAAGCTGCGGAACGGCAAGTATCGTCCGGGACGCGGGCGCGACTGGATCAAGTCGAAATGCTCCGAGCGACAGGAGTTCGTCATCGCCGGCTACGTGCCCTCGACGACCTCGGGGAAGGCGATCGGCTCGCTGGTGCTCGGCCACCATGATGGCCGCGATCTCGTCCATGCCGGGCGCGTCGGGACCGGTTTCTCGCGCAAGGTTGCCGAAGACCTTTACGCGCGGCTCGAGCCCCTGCAGCGGGACTCTTCGCCCTTTGCCCGATCGCTGTCGGCCGAGGCGCGGCGTAACGTACGCTTCGTCGAGCCGAAGCTCGTGGCCGAGGTCGAGTTCCGGAGCTGGACCGGCGACGGCATCCTGCGCCACGCCTCGTTCCGGGGCCTGCGCGAGGACAAGGCGGCCGAAGCGGTCACGCGCGAGGATGCCGGCTTGCGAAAGCCCGGCACCGGCGACAGGCTGCCCCGCTGGACGGTGAAACTCACGCATCCGGATCGCGTCTACTGGACGGACGCCGGCGTCACCAAGCAGGGGCTGGCGGAGTACTACAGCGAAGCCTGGCGATTCATGGCGCCGCATGTGGTCCGCCGGCCGCTGGCGCTGCTGCGCTGCCCGGGCGGCGTCGGCGGCCAGTGCTTCTTCCAGAAGCACGCCTGGAAAGGCATGAACGCCAGAATCCTGACGCTGCGCGATCCGAAGGACAAGTCGGGGGAGCCGATCGTCGGCATCGACGGCTTCGACGGGCTGATCGGGCTGGTGCAGGGCGGCGTGCTGGAGATCCATCCCTGGCAGGCCTCGCTCGACGATCTGGAAAAGCCGGACCAGATCGTGATGGACCTCGACCCCGGCGAGGGCGTGACATGGGACGAGATCGTCGCGGCGGCACGCGAGGTGCGCGAGCGGATGGAGGCGGAAGGCCTCGCCTGCTTCCTCAAGACCTCCGGCGGCAAGGGGCTGCACATCGTCAGCCCGCTCGAGCCGCGCGCCGGTTGGGATGAGGTGAAGGGATTCGCGAAGCGCATCGCCGACGAGATGTCGGCAGACAGTCCGGAGCGCTTCGTCTCCACCGTCTCCAAGGCGAAGCGGAAGGGCAGCCCCCTCGCCCACTACCGGCCCACCCGCCGCGGCGCCCCCGCGCCCGCCCCCTACTCCACGCGCGCCCGCGCCGGCGCTCCGGTCTCCATGCCGATCGAGTGGGAGGAACTCGGGCCGGACATCGGCCCCGCCACCTTCACCGTCGCGAACGCGCCGACGCGCCTGGCCAATCTCGCTGCCGATCCATGGGCGGATTTTCGCAAGGCGGCCGCGCGTCTCCGGGGCAAGAAAGCCGGCTAACAAGACGTGTGTGAATGAATTTCAAAGCCTGGCCTTTGCTTCCAAGTCGATGGAATCACCGGGCCGGTTTCCCACACCGACACTACCTCGCCTTCTTGCCGCCCTTCTTCTCCAGCTCCACGCTGCGGCGCAGAGCGTCCATGATCGAGACGACGTTGCCGGCTGTCTCCGGCGGGGCTTCCTTCGGCGTCCTCGGCTTGGAAGGCTTCCTCTTCCTGCGTTTCGCCTCGATGGTCTCGAGCAGCTTGTCCTGGACGGGGTCCTCCACCATCGACGGATCCCAGTCCTTCGTCCGCTCGTCGATCAGCATCCTGACAAGGCGCATGAGACCGGCTTCCGGCTTGTCCGTCTCGATGTCGTCGAAATGGTCGGCAGCCTCGCGCACCTCGTCGCCGAAGCGCAGCGTCCAGGCGAGAATGCCCTTGCCGTAGGCTTCCAGCATCACCGCGCGCTCGCGCCGGAACAGCACGACGCGCGAGATGCCGACCATGCCGGTGGCGCGCATGGCGTCGCGGATGACAGCGAAGGCCTCCTCGCCGACCTTGTCGTCGGGCACGAGGAAATGGGGCTTGTCATGCCAGATCCAGCCGATGGAGTCGCGGGGCACGAAGGTCTCGATATCGATCGTGCGGGTGCTTTCGAGCGCGATCGCCTCGAGTTCCTCGTCCTCTACGACGACGTACCGGTCCTCTCCCGCGGCGAAGCCATGCACCTGGTCCTCGTCGCGCACGGGCTTGCCCGTCTCCGCATCGACGTAGCGATTGCGGATGCGGTTTCCCGTCTTGCGATTGATGGCGTGGAAGCGGACCTTCTCGCTCTCGCTGTTGGCGGGCGTCATCACCACCGGGCAGGTGACGAGCGAGAGCTTGAGATAGCCCTTCCAGAAGCTGCGCGGCGCCATACCCCATCCCTCGATCCCGACCTGGAGACATGGGAAACGTGGACGCGCCGCGAGCGTTCCAAGGAACCATCCCACCCCGGTTGCATTGAGGGCGTGGGCGTGGGGGAGCACCGAACCATTTGATTTCCGAGCCATGCCGCCGAGCGCGCCTGGCATTCCAGGGTGGAGCGCAATGTCACCGGACAACGAGATCGTCAGTCTCATTCCCGCCTTGCGCGCCTTTGCCCGCACTTTCTGCCGGGACCCGAGCGACGCCGACGACCTGGTCCAGGAAACGCTGACGAAGGCGCTCGCCAAGATCCATCAGTTCGAGGAAGGCACCAGCATGAAGTCGTGGCTGTTCACGATCATGCGCAACACCTTCTACACCAGGATCAAGATCGCCAATCGCGAAGCGCCCGGCGCGGCCGACGACGCCGCGGCCCGGCCGGCGGTCGACGCCACGCAGGAATGGTCGGCGCGGCGGCACGAAATCGCTGGCGCACTCTCGCGCCTGTCGGACCAGCAGCGCGAGGTGCTGGTGCTGATCGGCGTGCTCGGCATGAGCTACGAGGAGGCCGCCGAGATCTGCGGCTGCGCGATGGGCACCATCAAGAGCCGCCTCAACCGCGCCCGCCTGCGCCTGCTGGAAGAGCTCGGCGAGACGTCCAGTCGTTCGACCGTCGAGCGTGCGCAACTGCACCCCGTCGCGTCGATGTACACATCGGACAAGCTGGGCTGACCGGCCGGCGACCTTTCGAACCGGGTGTCAGTCCTTCTTTTTGCTCCGTGACGTTTTCGGGGCGGATGTGTCGGCCTTTTTCTTCGCCGTGGCGCGCGAGATGGCGCCCACCGCCTTTTCGACCATCGATGGCTTGCGCCGCGATCGGGCAGGCGGAGCCGCGGCAGTCCCCGCCTCCTCGGCGGCCAATTCCCGTTCCGCGCGAGCCCAGTGCTCGGCGTCCATGCCGTCGGGTCGACCTTCGCTCTCCCAGATGCGGTAGGCGCGCTGGCGCAGTTGCTCGTCACGGGTCGTGTTCATCGATGCGGATCCCTTTCTTTCGTCCGGTTCCACGACGCCCGTTGCGAACTGCCGGGCGAAGGGGATTTTCGCTGAGGCTTTTCCAGTGGTCAGACTACCACCGCGCGAAGCCCCGTTCCACCACCCATGAAGCCCGCGACGATGGAACGCGGCGGCATCTCGACCCGATCACCGAGCATCATGGTCGTTTCCGCCGGCTCGGCGTAGATGACCGGAATCCCGAGCGCCGGGGCGAGGCGCGGCGCCTCCGCGAGGTTGGCGCGCATCCGCAGCAGCGCGTCGCCGAGGCGCCAGTCGACCGCCACCACGCCGTCGCCGGCGGCGCGGACGGTCCCAGCGTCGCCGCCAGCCCCAGCCAGCGCCGGCACGATCGTCTCGCGGCGGATCGCCAGCAGTCGGCGGACATGATCGAAGCGGATCCGACCGCTGCCGAGGTCCGGCTTCGACCAGTCGAGCTTCGAGGCTGCGAATGTCGCGGGATCGTTCGGATCGGGAATGCGCCGAGCCGCGTCGCCGTCGCGGAAGGCCGGGAATCCCGAGAATTCGCGCCGACGCCCCTCGGTCACCGCTCTCGCCAGGTCGCCATGGAAATCGGTGAAGAACAGGAACGGCCGGTCCTCGGCGAATTCCTCGCCCATGAACAGGAGCGGGATGTGCGGCGACAGGAGGAGCATGGCGGTCAGCACGCGCAGCAGGTCGGGCGAGGCAAGGCCTGGCAGGCGCTCGCCGAAGGCGCGGTTGCCGACCTGGTCGTGGTTCTGCAGGAAGTCGATGAAGGCCGTCGGTGGCAGATGCGCGCTCGGCTCGCCGCGCGCACGGCCCCATTGCGGCGAAATCTCGCCCTGGTAGCCGAATCCCTCGGCCAGCGCGCGGGCGAGCAAGGCCGTCGGATCGTCGGCGAAGTCGGCGAAGTACCCGTCGGTTTCGCCGGTGGCGATGACGTGGGCGATGCTGTGGAAATCGTCGTTCCACTCGGCGGTGAAGCCGGTCACCACGCCCTTCTCGCCGCGACCGTGGAGGACGGTGACGTTGCGGTTGTCCTCGGTCGTCAGATGGATGTGCCGGCCGGGAAAAGCCCCGCGCACCCGCCGGGCGATCTCCTCGAGCAGATCGTCGGCGATGTGGTCCACGGCATCGAGCCGCAGGCCGTCGAGATTGAATTCGTCGAGCCAGTAGAGCGCGTTCTCGACGAAGAACCGCCGCACCGGGTCGGCCTCATAGGCGATCGCGCCGCCCCAGGGCGTGTGCCTGTCGGGGCGGAAGAAGTCCGGCGCATAGAGCGGAAGGTAATTCCCGTCGGGGCCGAAATGGTTGTAGACGACGTCGAGCAGCACCATCAGCCCGCGCGCATGGGCGGCGTCGACGAAGGCCTTGAAGCCGTCAGGGCCACCATAGGCCCGGTGCGGCGCATAGGGCAGCACGCCGTCATAGCCCCAGCCGCGATTTCCGGAAAACTGCGCCACCGGCATGATCTCGACGGCCGTGACGCCAAGTTCGGCAAGGTGGTCGAGTTTTCCGATGGCGGCGGCGAAAGTGCCCTCCTCCGTGAAGGCGCCGATGTGGAGTTCGTAGATGACCGCCTCTTCCCAGGGCCGGCCGGTCCAGTCGGGAACCCGCCAGCGGTATGAGGTGGGATCGACGACGAGGGAGGGTCCGTGAACGTCGCCCGCCTGAGCGCGCGACGCCGGATCGGGAACGGCGCGGCCGTCCGGCAGCATGAAGGCGTATGGCGTGCCCGGGGCGACGCCGGGGACGACGCGTTCGAACCAGCCGTCGCCGTCTCGCGCCATTTCCATGTCGCAGCCGGCAAGGCGCAAGGACAGGGTCTCCAGCCCCGGCGCCCAGATGCGAAAGCGCACCCCGCCCTCCTCCAGGATCCGCGTACCCCAGGAGAGCGGAAAGGCCCGGCGCTCACCGCCTTCGCTCAAGCCCTGGTCTCCAGCAGCATCAGCGCCCGGCATCGCGCGACGATCGGTCCCTCGACCGAGGCGTCGGCCGCAAGGGGATCGGCGGTATCGAGCAGGACGCGCCAGCCGGACGCCAACCCCTCGGGAAGGGCGAAATCGATGTCCTCGTAGTGGGCGTTGAAGACGATCAGCAGCTTCTGCCCGTCGGTGAACAGGAGCATGGCGAAGGCCCGCGTGTGCGGCTGGAGCCAGTCCTCGTCGGTCATTCCCTTGCCATCGGCGCGAAGCCAACGCACCCCGCTCGCCCCATTCGGCCGCGGCTCGCCATGCAGGAAGAAGCGCTGTCGCAGTAGCGGCTGGTCTAGTCGAAGGGCGATGATCTTGCGCATGAAGTCGAAGAAGGCCCGGTCACGCTCGTCGACGTCGTCGCCCCAGCGAAGCCAGTTCATCTCGTTGTCCTGGCAGTAGGCGTTGTTGTTGCCGTGCTGGCTGCGGCCGAGTTCATCGCCCATCAGGATCATCGGCGTGCCCTGCGACAACAGCACGGTCGCAGCGAGGTTGCGGCGCATCCGGTCGCGCAGTTCAAGGATCGCGGTGTCGTCGGTCGGGCCTTCGGCACCGCAGTTCCAGGACAGGTTGTGCGAGTGGCCGTCGCGGTTTTCCTCGCCGTTCGCCTCGTTGTGCTTGTCGTTGTAGCTGACGAGGTCCATCAGCGTGAAACCGTCATGCGCGGTGACGAAGTTGACGCTGGCCCACGGGCGGCGGCCGCGCTTCTCGAAGGATCCGGCTGAGCCGAGCAGGCGGCCGGCGAGGTCCGGGGCGATGCCGTCGTCGCCCTTCCAGAAGGCGCGCGTGGTGTCGCGGTACTGGTCGTTCCATTCCGCCCACATCGGCGGGAAGTTGCCGAGCTGGTAGCCGTCGTTGCCGGTGTCCCAGGGCTCGGCGATCAGCTTGACCATCGACAGCACGGGATCCTGCCGCACGGCGTCGAGGAAGACCGCGTTCTGGTCGAAGACGTCGCGGTCGCGGCCGAGCGAACTCGCGAGGTCGAAGCGGAAGCCGTCGACATGGCACTCCTGGACCCAGTAGCGCAGCGAATCCATCACCATCTGCAGGACGCGCTGGTGGCGCAGGTTGACCGTGTTGCCGCAGCCGGTGGTGTCGAAGTAGTAGCGCGGATCGTCGCCGAGCAGGTAGTAGCTGGCGTTGTCGATGCCCCGGAAGGAGAGCGTCGGGCCCATCTGGTTGCCTTCGGCGGTGTGGTTATAGACCACGTCGAGGATCACCTCGATGCCTGCCTCGTGCAGCCGGCGCACCATCAGCTTGAAGTCGTGGATGCCGGCGCCGGGCGCGATGTAGCGGGTGGCCGGCGCGAAGAAGCCGATCGTGTTGTAGCCCCAGTAGTTGGACAGGCCGCGCTCGATCAGGTGGCGATCGTCGAAGAAGGCCTGGGTGGGCATCAGCTCGATGGCGGTGACGCCAAGCTTGACCAGATGGTCGATCGCGCGGGGGTCGGCGAGGCCGGCGAACGTGCCGCGATACTGCTCGGGCAGGTCGCGGTTGAGCGCCGTCATGCCCTTCACGTGCGCCTCGTAGATGATCGTCTCGTCCCAGGGGCGACCGGGGCGCATGTCGTTGCCCCAGGTCACGGCCGGATCGACCACGACGCATTTCGGCATCACGAAAGCGGAATCGCGCCGGTCGAAGGAGAGGTCGTCGCGGTGATGGCCGATGCGGTAGCCGAACACCGCGTCGTGCCAGCGGATTTCGCCGCGCAGTTCGAGCGCATAGGGGTCGAGCAGCAGCTTGTTGGGATTGAATCGGTGGCCGGCCGAGGGCTCGTAGGGGCCGTGCACGCGGTAGCCGTAGAGCTGACCCGGCCTGACGTCGGGCAGATAGCCGTGCCAGACCTCGTGGGTGAACTCCGGCAGCTCGACGCGTTCAATCTCGCGCCGGCCGGCGCCGTCGAAGAGGCAGAGCTCCACCCTGGTGGCATTGGCGGAGAAGAGCGCGAAGTTGACGCCCGAACCGTCCCAGTGGGCGCCGAGCGGGAAGGGCGAACCCGGCTTGATCTGTCCGTTCCGGCGCATGCTGCTCCTAACCGTGCGGAGCGAGGATCACCACTGCGAGCGGGGGCAGGTCGAGCTCCAGCGAATGTGGCCTGCCGTGCCATGAAACGGGAACGGTCTCGACGGGTTCCCTCGGCCCCGCGCCGGAGCCGCCATATTCCGCCGCGTCGCTGTTGAGGCGCACCGACCAGGCCCCCGGTTGCGGCGAGCCGATGCGGTAGGCGGGGCGCGGCACCGGGGTCATGTTGCAGACGACGACGACGGGGGCCCCGTTGCCGTCGCGGCGCACGAAGGAGTAGACGCTGTTTTCGGCATCGTCGGCGCCCAGCCACTCGAAGCCTCGGGGGTCGCAGTCGAGTTCGTGCAGCGCCGCGCTGGTGCGGTAGAGCGCGTTCAGGTCGCGCACCAGCGCCTTCACGCCGGCATGCATGGGATCGTCGAGCAGGTGCCAGTCGAGCGACTGGTCGTGGTTCCATTCCCGCTCCTGGCCGAACTCGCAGCCCATGAAGAGCAGCTTCTTGCCGGGATGGGTCCACATGAAGGCGAGATAGGCGCGCAGATTGGCGAAGCGTTGCCATCGGTCGCCCGGCATCTTACCGAGAAGCGAGCCCTTGCCGTGTACGACCTCGTCATGGCTGACGGGCAGCACGAACCGTTCGGAATAGGCATAGACCATGCCGAACGTCATCTGGTGATGATGGTGCTTGCGGTGCACGGGGTCGAGGCTCATGTAGGCCAGCGTGTCGTGCATCCAGCCCATGTTCCACTTGTAGTCGAAGCCCAGCCCGCCTTCGGAGACCGGCCGGCTGACGCCCGGCCATGCGGTCGATTCCTCCGCGATGGTCAGCGCGCCCGGGTGCAGCTCGAGGATGCGCTGGTTGGTGTCGCGCAGGAAGGCGATGGCGTCGAGGTTCTCGTTGCCGCCATGGCGGTTGGGAATCCACTCGCCGGGCTTGCGGCTGTAGTCGAGGTAGAGCATCGACGCGACGGCATCGACGCGCAGCGCATCGACGTGGAACTGGTCGAGCCAGTAGAGCGCGCTCGCCTGCAGGAAGTTCGACACCTCCGTGCGGCCGAAATTGTAGATCAGCGTGTTCCAGTCCTGGTGGAAGCCGAGACGCGGATCCTCGTGCTCGTAGAGCGCGGTGCCGTCGAAATGCGCAAGGCCGTGCTCGTCGGAGGGGAAATGCGCCGGAACCCAGTCGACGATGACGCCGATGCCGGCCTGGTGCAGCCGGTCGACCATCCGCGCGAAGGCGATAGGGGAGCCGAAGCGGCTCGTCGGGGCGAACAGGCCGATCGGCTGGTAACCCCAGGAGCCGGTGAACGGATGCTCGGTGACGGGCAGGAACTCGACATGGGTGAAGCCCATCTCCTGGACATAAGGGATGAGCAGGTCCGCCAGCGCGTCGTAGTCGAGGGTCTCGCCCGCCGCGCCGCGCCGCCAGCTGCCGAGATGGACCTCGTAGATGGAGATAGGCTGGCTCGTCGCGTGGCGAACCTCGCGCTGGCTCATCCAGCCGCCGTCGCTCCATTCGTAACGGAGAAGGCCACTGACGATGGAGGCCGTGGCTGGGGGCTGCTCGGCCGCGAAGGCGAGAGGATCGGCCTTGAGCGGCAGCACCTCGCCATGCACGCCCAGCACCTCGTACTTGTAGGTCGCGCCGGCTTCCAGCCCGGGTATGAAGAGCTCCCAGACGCCGATGCCGAGCCGCTTGCGCATCGGATGACGCCGACCGTCCCAGTTGTTGAACGACCCCACGACGCTGACCCGGCGCGCGTTGGGCGCCCAGACGCAGAACACGGTACCGCGGATGCCGCCGACATCCCTCGGGTGGGCGCCGAGGCGCTTGTAGAGCTCGGCGTGCCGGCCCTCGCCCATCAGGTGCTCGTCGAGTTCGCCGAGGATCGGGCCGAAGGAATAGGGGTCGTCGATGGTCCAGCGGTGTTCCCCGGCGCCAAGCCGCAACCGATAGGCGAAGCGATCGGCGCGACCTTCGATCACGCCGGAAAAGAAGCCGTCGGGATGGATGCGCTCCAACGCGCCGGCCACGCCGCCGCCGGCGCGATCGAGGACGGCCACCTCGCCGGCCTCGGGCGCGAAGACGTTCACCACCACCGGCTTGCCCGCCCCGCCATGCATGCCGAGCACGCCGAAGGGGTTGCCGTGGCGCGCGCCGACGATGGCGCTGACGTCGGCGGCGGAGGCAGCGGACGTGTTGGCTTTCGCCATGCTCATGCTTCGGCTCCGCTGTTGTCGAGCAGGTCGAGGAGCCCGCGCAGCGGGATGTCGACCCAGGACGGCCGGTTGGCGAGTTCGTAGGCTACCTCATAGGCGGCCTTCTGGATCTGGAAAAGGTCAAGCAGGTCGCGTTCGAAGCGGGTGTCGGCGGAATGGGTGGGGCAACCGGCGATCATCTCTCGGTAGGCCTCCAGGAACGCACGGCTCGTCTCTCCCCGCCACCGCGCGGCGCGTGCGACGGCACGTTCGTCGGCCGGCAGTGCCAGCGGCCCGCGCAGTCGTAACACATCCGCGGCGAGATAGTCGATCGAACGCAGCATGCCCGCCACGTCGACCAGCGGCGTGGTCTTGGCGCGGCGTTCCTCGATGGTGCGATGCGGCTCGCCTTCGAAGTCGATGAGGACGACGTCGTCCGCGGCGATCAGCACCTGGCCGAGGTGATAGTCGCCGTGGACGCGCGAACGTGCGCCCGACGGTTCGTGGTCGAGGCAGGCCGCAAGGCGCTTCTCGAAATCGCTGCGGCGCGACAGGACCCGATCGATCATCGCGCCGGCCTCGCCCTTGCGGTCTGCGCCCTCCAGCGCGCGCAGCGCCTCGTCCAGGTCCGCACGCGCGGCGGCCACCCAGCCCTCGACGTCGGCTCTGGTCGTTTGCTCGATGCGGAAGGCCTCGTCATCGGTCTCGGCGGCGAGCGCCTTGTGGAGCTCGGCCGTGCGCTGTCCCAGCAGGCCGCCGAGATTGAGCGGAAAGAAGAACGGCTCCCCCTCGCCCCCGGCGTCAACCACCGCGTTGGAGATCATGTCCTCGTTTTCCAGGTCGCGCTGCAATGCCGCCGACAGGATGTCCCAGGCATCGCCCTGGTTGCGGACGAACTCGAAGGCGGTCGCAAGCACCGTCGGCTCCTCGCCGTCGGCCTGGTGCTCGATCGCACCCAGGTAGGCCGGCATATGGCTGAAATGGCCGACATTGGTCAGGAAGCGGGCCATCTCGACCTCGGGCTGCACGCCGTCGCGCAGGCGCCTGTAGATCTTGAAGATGATGGAGTCGCCGAAGGCGATGGAGACGTTGGACTGCTCGACGCCGAGCGGGCGCGGGGCCCCGGCCTCGGCATAGAGGTCCGCGCGGCCGTTGTTGTCGAAGCGGACGGTGCCGCCCGGAACCGGCATGTCGTTGCCCTCCCTCAACGCCGCGATCACGGCCTGGCCGAAGCCGTCGTCCTGGGCGGCATCGACCAGCGCGCCGAGCCGGGGTCCCTGGCGCAGCTTGGCCAGGGTGAAGGACAGCGTCGGCGCGCCGAAGGCGATGTTCTCCTCGCCCCAGCGGGCCGAAAGCGGCATGAAGTAGCGGTGAACCTCGCCTCCGAGGTCGACATGGCACTCCGCCAGCAGATGGCGGCCGCCGTCGATCTCGGCAAGCGGCCTGATCGTGGCCGAGCCGATCGCGCGGTCCTTGCCCGAAAACCAGCGCTGCAGGCGCAGGAACTGCGGCAACGTCTCGGATTCGAGCAGCTTGCCGCCGGAACCGCTCAGCGCCGTGGTGACGCGGCCATCCCGCGTGGTCAGCGTGACGAAGTCGGGCAGCATGTCCGGCACCGCCTGATGCCAGCGCGGGGCCTCCGCCTCGTCGGCCAGCAGCAGCCAGTAGAATCCGAAGGCCGGCAGCGTGAACAGATAGGGCAGGTCGCCGATCGGCGGGAAGGGCGAGCGGCCCGTGAGTTCGATCGGCACGGCGCCCCTGAACCTCGAAAGATCGAGCTCCACGGCCTGCGCCTGTCGCGACAGGTTGGCGACGCACAGGATCCGGTCGTTCCCGTGCTCGCGGACATAGGCGAGGATCTTGCGGTTGCGCGGATAGAGCAGCGTCATCGTGCCGCGACCGAAGGCGGCGTGCTGCTTGCGGACCTGGATCAGCTTGCGCATCCAATTGAGCAGCGAGGACGGGTCCTGCTGCTGGCTTTCCGCATTGACCGCCTGGTAGCCGTAGATCGGATCCATGATCACCGGCAGGAACAGCTGCTGCGGATTGGCGCGCGAGAAGCCGGCATTCAAGTCCTGCGACCACTGCATCGGGGTGCGCACGCCATCGCGGTCGCCGAGATAGTAGTTGTCTCCCATGCCCAGTTCGTCGCCGTAGTAGACGATCGGCGTGCCCGGCATCGACATCAGGAGCGAGTTCATCAGCTCGATCTTGCGCCGGTCGTTCTGCATCAGCGGCGCGAGCCGACGGCGGATGCCGAGGTTGATGCGGGCGCGACGGTCCTCGGCATAGGTGCGCCAGAGATAGTCGCGCTCCTGGTCGCTCACCATCTCGAGCGTCAGTTCGTCGTGGTTGCGCAGGAAGATGCCCCACTGGCAGCCTTCCGGGATGTCCGGCGTCTGGCGGATGATGTCGGAGATCGGGTAGCGGTCCTCCTGGGCCAGCGCCATGTAGATGCGCGGCATCAGCGGGAAGTGGAAGCCCATGTGGCACTCGTCGCCGTCGCCGAAATAGGGCCGGGTATCCTCGGGCCACTGGTTGGCCTCGGCGAGAAGCATCCGGTCGGTGTAGTGGGCGTCCAGCTCGGCGCGAATCTTCTTCAGGACCGCGTGGGTCTCGGGCAGGTTTTCGTTGTTGGTGCCCTCGCGCTCGACCAGATAGGGAATGGCATCGAGGCGCAGGCCGTCGACCCCCATGTCGAGCCACATGTGCATGACCTTCAGCACTTCCTTCAGCACCCGGGGATTGTCGAAGTTCAGGTCGGGCTGGTGCGAGTAGAAGCGGTGCCAGTAGAAGGCGCCGGCGACCGGGTCCCATGTCCAGTTCGACTTCTCGGTGTCGAGGAAGATGATCCGCGTTTCGAGGAATTTCGCGTCGGTGTCGCTCCAGACGTAGAAGTCGCGCGCTGCCGAGCCGGGCTTGGCAAGGCGCGCCTTCTGGAACCAGGGATGCTGGTCGGAGGTGTGGTTGATGACGAGTTCGGTGATGACCCGCAGGCCGCGCCGGTGCGCCTCGGCCACGAAGGCGCGGAAATCCTTCATCGTGCCGTAGGACGGATTGATGGAGCGGTAGTCGGCGATGTCGTAGCCGTCGTCGCGCAGGGGCGAGGGATAGAACGGCAACAGCCAGATCGCGGTGACGCCGAGATCCTGGATGTAGTCCAGACGCCGCATCAGGCCGGCGAAATCGCCCATGCCGTCGCCGTCGGAATCCTGGAAGGCCTTCACGTGGACCTGGTAGATGATCGCGTCGCGATACCAGTCCGTCTGGCTGCGATCGATCGCGCCATCCATCGAATTGTTGCCGTCGTTCATCAGGTCGTCACCGGTCCTAGGAGCCGCCAGACCGCGTAGGGCCGGGCTTGGGGGTCGAGGGTCAGCCTATGGTTCTTGCCGTGCCATGCGAATGTGTTGCCGTTCACGAGATCCTGCACCTCGACGGCGCCGTCGTCCGGCAGTCCGAATTCCCAGAGCGGCACCTCGAATTCGAAGTCCTGCCCGTGGTGCGGGTCAAGGTTGACGTGGAACAGCAGATAGCTGCCGGATTCGGGCGAGCCCTTCGAGTAGTAGAGGACGTTCTCGCTCGACGCCTTGTGGAAGCGCAGAGACGTGAAGTCCCGCAGCGCCGGATGTTCGCGACGCAGCCGGTTGACGAAGCGGATGTCGTCCTTGATATGGCCCGGGCGATCGAAATCCCAGGCGCGCAACTGGTACTTCTCGGAATCCAGGTACTCCTCCTTGCCCGGCAACGCGGCGGCCTCGCAAATCTCGTAGCCGTTGTAGATGCCATAATTTCCGGCCAGCGTCGCGGCCATGAGCAGCCGCGTGCGAAAGCCGGGGCGGCCGGCGGTCTGGAGAAAGAAGGGATTGATGTCGGGCGTGTTGGCGAAGAAGTTCGGCCGCATGTAGTGGCGGCATTCCTCCTGCGTCAGCTCGGTCAGGTACTGCTTCAGTTCCCAGCCGAGATTGCGCCAGGTGTAATAGGTATAGGACTGCGTGAAGCCCGCCTTGGCCAGCCGTTTCATCACCTTGGGGCGGGTGAAGGCCTCCGACAGGAAGATCACGTCGGGATGCTCGGCCCTGATCTCGCCGATCACCCATTCCCAGAAGGGGAACGGCTTGGTGTGCGGGTTGTCGACGCGGAAGATCTTCACGCCGTGCCCGATCCAGTAGAGCAGCACGTCGCGCAGCGCATGCCAGAGGCCGGGAATCGCGCCGCGATAGAAATGGACGTTGACGATGTCCTCGTATTTCTTGGGCGGATTCTCGGCGAAGCGGATCGTCCCGTCCGGCCGCCAGTCGAACCATTCCGGGTGTTCTCTGATCCAGGGGTGGTCCGGCGCGCACTGGATCGCGAAATCGAGCGCGATTTCCAGGCCGTTATCCGCGGCCGCCTTCACCAGCCGGTCAAAATCCTCGATTGTGCCGAGTTCGGGATGGATGGCATCGTGACCGCCCTCGGCGGAGCCGATGGCGTACGGGCTGCCGGGATCATCCTCCGTCGGCGTCAGGGTGTTGTTGCGGCCCTTGCGGTTGATGCGGCCGATCGGGTGGATCGGCGTGAAGTAGAGCACGTCGAAGCCAAGCTCCTTCACGTAGGGCAGGCGCTTGATGACGTCATCGAACGTGCCATGGCGTCCCGGCTCGAAGGACTGCGAGCGCGGCATCATCTCGTACCAGGCGCCGAAGACCGCCCGCTCGCGATCGACGATAACGTCGAGCACCCGCTCGTACCAGGTGAGCCCATTGCGCGGCGCGAAGGCCTTCATCAGGGCCGAGGCTTCTTCGCCCAGGAGCAAGGCCAGCCGGCGCTCCTCCTCTCCTTCCGCCTCCAGCGCCTGGACGAGGCTCTCCAGCGCCGAGCCTCCGTCAGGGTCGCGCGGGTCGCGCGCGGCATCGCGAACGAGCGTCGCGCCTTCCACGACCTCCAGGCTCACTTGCTGCCCGGCCGCGAGCTTCTTCTCGATGTCGCGCCGCCAGCCGGCGAAGAGGTCGCGCCAGGCGATGACGGTGTATTCATGGTCGCCGATGGTCGGAAAGACGATCTCGGCGCGCCAGCGATCGTTCACGACGAATTCGAGAGGCGCTTCCGTCCACTGGTTGGAGCCCTTGCGACGCCACAGCAAGGCGGCGTCGATGACGTCGTGACCCTCGCCGAACACGTCGACCTCCACAGGGAAGGGATAGCCCTGCGCGGTCTTGGCAGGAAAACGGCCGCCGTCGATCTCCGGGTCGATGCCCTCGATGGCGATGCGGCGTTCGGCAAGCCTTCGAAGGCTGGTATCGGAGCCGTGCTGGATACGCCGCGCGACGACGGGCAATCTCTCCGCGGGTCTGGCCATGGATTTCATGTTCCCGCGGGGCGGAGGCCGCGTGCGGGGAGCACGCCTTTCCCGGCAAGTGGAGCGGTCAGCCGAGGGGGCGCGGTCCTGCGCGGTGTCCGTTCGTGCATCTTCGCTTTCTCCGTCCGATCGTCCCTTCGGGAACACGAGGCGGAGAGAAAAGTTCCCCCTTTCAACCCGATCGAGCCGTGAGGCGTTGGCACGAGACGAATGAAATCGGCGACCGATGGAACGAAATGGCGCCTCCGGCGTTAGAAAGGTTGGCGCCTTTCGCGCAACCGGAGGAGGAAGCCGATGCCTGAAATCACACCCTCGATTGTTCCCGGAGCCGGATCGTCCCACGCACAGCCGGAAGGCGGGCCGATCTGCTTCGTGACGGAAGACGGCGCCACCGTCTCCATCACGCTCGATCCCGCCCAGGCGAACGCCAACCCGACCGAGGCGCTGGTCAAGGCGAAGGATGCAGTTCGGTGCCTGGCCGACGCCTTCGCGCGGTCGGAGCGCCACATCGCGTCCAGGCCTGACGAGGCAGGGGCTGTGTTCCGCTCATGGGCCTATCGGCCGTAGGAGGCAGCGTCGGCGGGCGGCGGTACAATCGCCAAAGCAGTGCAACAGGAAACCCGGAGCTTTGTACGACGATCTCTCGCAACTTCCGTTTTCGCCAGCCCGAATGGCGTTTTTCTTCGACTTCGACGGCACGTTGGCGGAGATCGTCGAGGATCCCCGGGCAGTGACGCTCGGCGCGGACGTGCTGGAAAGGCTGGCCCACCTGCACCGTGCATCGGGAGGCGCGCTGGCGATCGTCTCCGGCCGCGAGATTTCAGTGCTCGACGGCTTTCTTGCGCCCTTGCGCCTGCCTCTCGGGGGCGCGCACGGAGCCGAGCGCCGCGATGCCAGGGGTGAACTTCACCGGGCGGACGTCGACGGGTCGGTGATCGAGACCCTCGTCGAGGCCCTGGACCGTTTCGCCCGGGCCCATGACGGGATCCTGGTCGAACGCAAGCGCGCATCCGTGGCGCTCCACTATCGTCGCCGCCCGGACCTCCAAGCGGCCTGCCGAGTGGCGGCGCGAGACCTCTCGGCTTCCCGCGACGGCCTCATGCTTCTCGAGGGGAAGATGGTCGTCGAACTGAAACTCAACGATCGCACCAAGGGCCACCTGATCGCCGACTTCATGGGCGAGGAGCCGTTCCGGGGTCGGCGACCGATCTTCTTCGGCGACGACGTCACCGACGAGGATGCCTTCCGCGCCCTGCCGCGCTGGAACGGGGTCGGCGTCAAGGTCGGGGACGGCCCGACCGCCGCGACCCACCGCATCGCCAACCCGGCCAGCCTGCGCGCCTGGCTTCTGCGGCTCCCCAACGCGGCCGGGCGAGCGGAACCCAACGGTTGGTATCGGGTTTGGCGCGCGGAGACCTTCGAGGGCAAAGGATAGCGATCTTGCGGAGCAGGGAAGAATGAGCCGTCTCGTGGTCGTCTCCAATCGCGTGGCCGACCTGCGACAGACCACGCAGTCGGGCGGCCTCGCGGTCGCGATCGCGGACGCGCTGAAGGCCAGGGGCGGCGTGTGGTTCGGCTGGGACGGCAACACGCTCGAGAACGAGCCCGAGAAACTCGGCGTGGATCGGGTCGGCGACGTCGACGTGATCTCCACGCCGCTGACGGTGGAGGATTACAGCCAATACTACATCGGCTATGCCAACAGCGTGCTCTGGCCGCTGTTTCACTACCGCACGGACCTCGTCGACTATCGTCCCCAGTCGTTCGAAGGCTACATGCGCGTCAACGACAAGTTCGCCGCGCTGCTGAAGCCGTTCCTGAAGCAGGGCGACATGGTGTGGGTGCACGACTACCACCTGATCCCGTTCGCGGAGCGCCTTCGGGCTCTCGGCTGCCGCCAGAGGATGGGCTTCTTCCTGCACATCCCCTTCCCGCCGGCCGACATCCTCGCCGCCCTTCCGAACCACGCCTATCTGGTCGAAGCGCTCCTGCGCTATGACGTCGTGGGCTTCCAGACCTCGACGGACCTCAACAACTTCACCCGCTACCTCGAGGAAAACGTGCCCGACGCGATCGGACCGGACGGGGTCATCCGGCACGGCGGCCGCGTGGTGCGGGCGATCCGCCTGCCGATCGGCATCGACGTGGACCGGTTCAGGGAACTGGCAGAGAAGACCCACGAGGACATTTCCATCGACCACATGCGCCGGGAAATCCTGCGGCAACGCCAGATCGTGGGCGTCGACCGGCTGGACTACTCGAAAGGCATACCGGAGCGCTTCGAGGCCTTTTCGCGCATGCTCCACCTGCATCCGGAACTCGAAAAGACGGTGACATTCCTGCAAATCGCCCCGCCCACGCGCGAGGACGTGACCGCCTATGCCGAGATTCGCATGAGGCTCGAAGGCCTGTCCGGCTCGATCAACGGCAAGTTCGGCGACATCGATTGGGTGCCGATCCGCTACATCCACCGGCCCGTGCCGCGCCCCAGGCTGGCGGCGATGTTCAGGTCGAGCGAGGTGGGACTGGTGACGCCGCTGCGCGACGGCATGAACCTCGTCGCCAAGGAGTATGTCGCCGCGCAGGACCCCGCCGATCCGGGGGTGCTGGTGCTGTCGCAGTTCGCAGGCGCCGCCGAGGAACTGGAGGACGCCCTGATCGTCAATCCGCACGATCCGGAGGAGATGGGCGAGACCATGGAACTGGCGCTCAGGATGCCGCTGGAGGAGCGGCAGCGGCGGCATGCCAGCCTTCTGGAACGCGTCAGGCAAACCGACGTCGGCCTCTGGATGAAGAGTTTCATCGCGGAACTCGAGGCGTCCGACGGGCCGGAGAGCGCCGCGGCCTGACGGCACGGCCGGGGTTGTCGGGGCTTGCGGCTGCGAATGTTTCCGATCGCAATCCGTGCGTCTTCACTTACGGATTAGCCCCCCATCGGGGACGTGCAAAAGAGAGGCATTTTTTTGGCGGGGATGGAACAGGTTCGCGGTCCACACATTTCCGTGACAGCACGAAGTGCTGGCAAATGGAGGTACTGAACCATGCATTCCATCATCTACATCGTCGGTCTCGTCGTCGTGGTCGTCGCCATCCTTTCCTTCTTCGGACTTGGCTGATCTTCACCAACACGCCGAGACGCACCGCTCGCGCCGGTTCGGACGGCGGTGATCCCGTGGCCCGGTCGAGACATTCCTTCCCTTCGGGGATGTCTCGACCGGGCCCTTTCGGTTTGACGGGTGGCCCGACCGCCAGCTTCAATCCGGCACAGGCTCACCCAGAGTGTCGGCAACCACCGCGCCCCGTTCGCCCATCGGCCGGGGCTCGCCGGTCGTCGAATCCCGCGCCGTCTGGCGCTCCATCTCGGCGTTCAGCTCGGCCCCGACGATCAGGATCACCGCGGAGAGCCAGATCCAGAGCATGAAGCCGACCGCGGCGCCCAGCGATCCATAGGTCGCGTTGTAGTCGGCGAAATTCTGCAGGTAGAAGGAAAAGGCGATCGAGGCGGCGAGCCAAACCAGCGTGGCGAGCACGCTGCCCCAGCTGATCCAGCGCCACTTGGCGCGCGCGCGGCAGGGACCGAAGCGATACAGAAGCGAAAGTCCCACGACCATCAGCGCCAGCATGAGGACCCAGCGGCCGACCGCGATCAGGGTTTCGGAGAAGCCGCCGAGATTGAGCACGGCGAGGATGGCCGGGATGACGCCGATGACGGCGATCATGGCGATGAAGGCCACCATGAAGCCGAGGGTAAAGGCCAGGGCGACAAGGTTGAGCTTGATGAAGGACCGCTTCTCCTCTTCCTCGTAGGCGATGTTCAGTGCCTCGAAGAGGATCTTGACGCCGTTGTTGGCGCTCCACAGCGAGATGGCGAGCGTCACCGCCAGTCCGAGGCTGAGCGCGCTCGGATCCTGGCTGACGAGGCTCTCCAACTGGCTGGAGATCAGGTCCAGCCCGCCGGACGGCAGTACGCCCTGGAGAAAGGCGATCTGGCCTGCGATGGATGTCGGATCGGCCACGAAGCCGTAGATCGAGACGAAGGCGCCCAGCGCGGGAAAGATCGCCAGCATCAGGTAGAAGGCCGCTCCCGCCGCCACCAGCGTCACGCGGTCCTGCACGACTTCGCGGTAGAGGCGCCAGAGAATGTCCCTCCAGCCCCGGGCGGGAATCTCGGATGGCCAGTCGGCCCCGCGTCCTCTTCCCGCTTCGTGGCTGCTCTCGGCGCGGTTCATGTGGAGTCCCTCAACAGTCGTGTCTGAGGGAAACCCATCGTGCGGGGAGTTGTTCCTGCCCGGTCTTGCTCACGGGCGGCGGGCCGCAGCGTCAGTCGATCGTGTGGTCCGCCTCGGCCACCGGATCCTCCGGCGCGATCCACATGCCGTACATCTCGGCTATCCCCCAGGCGCCCACCGCGAGCACCAGGCCGATCACGAGCACCAGCAGGATGGGAAACCCTCGGCGGCCCTGACGGGCGCGCGTCGCCGTGGTTTCGGTCTTGATGTCCGTCTCGGGTTCGTGGGTCACTGTATTCTCCGTCGATGGCAGGAGCGGGCAGGCGTGCCCGCGAGGTTCAATCGGGGAACTCGCGGCCCCGCGTTCGGGTTCCGGAGACAGACCGGCCGCCCTCCCGCGAATCCCGGCCTCCAGCGTCGCATTTCTATTTCGTGATCAAGGCTTCGCCTTCGCCGCTGTTCGGTCGAGCTCAAGCCATGTTAAACAGCCGACGAACCGGTTCCCGAGACCCAGGCATGACCATTCCGACGCGCGTGCGCCCCGCCGACACAGCCGCCCTGCTTCCAGGCGAGGTCGACCATCTCGCGATCGACGCCCTCGTCGCCTGGATGATCGATGGCGCACGGCCGAGCGCCGACGCCAGCCGCATCATCGACGCGATCTGCCGCCGGGTCGTGGCGGCGGGCGTGCCGGTCGATCGCTTTGCCCTGTTCATGAACACGCTGCATCCCAACATCGCGGCGCGGCGTTTCCGCTGGACGCCGGCGGGCGACGTCGAAGTGAACGAGGTCGAGCTCGATATTCTGTCGCAGCAGGAGTATCAGCGAAACCCGCTGCCACGCGTCACGTCCGAGGGCGTTTCGATACGGCGCCGGCTGACCGAACCGCAAGCGCTCAGCGAATACATGATTCTCGGCGAGCTGAGGGCCGAGGGCTTCACCGACTATCTCGCGCAGCCGCTGATCTTCACCACCGGCGAAACGCACGCCGCGACCTGGTCGACCAAGCACCCCGACGGCTTTTCGCTCGAGCAGATCGATGCGCTCGACGTGCTGCGCCGCCCCTTGGCCCGGCTGGCGGAAGCTTATCTGCTGCGGCTCAACGCCGCCTCGATCCTGTCGACCTATGTCGGGCGCGGCGGCGGCGAGCAGATCCTGCAGGGTCGCGTCCACCGCGGCGATGGCGAGGAGATCGACGCGGCGATCCTGTTCACCGACCTGATGGACTTCACCCAGCTGTCGAACACGCTGTCGGGGCCGCAGATGGTCGCGATCCTCAACGACGCGTTCGACATCATGGTGCCGCCGGTGGAAGAGAATGGCGGCGAGATCCTGAAATTCCTCGGCGACGGCTTCTTCGCGATCTTTCCATACGGGGGCGGCCGCACGATGGAGGATGCGGTGAAGGCGGCGAGCCGCACCATCATGGAAGGCGAGGCGCGGCTGGCCGAGACCGAACTCGGCAAGTCGATCTCCTTCCGCTCCGCGCTGCATGCCGGCCGGTTCCACTACGGCAACATCGGCGGCGCCAACCGGCTCGACTTCACTGCCATCGGCCGGCCGATCAACTATGCCGCCCGGCTGCTCACCTGCGCGTCCGACCTGTCGCTGCACAGGGTCGCCTCGGCGGAAGTGGCGCAGCACCTGTGCTGCGAGCCCCGCGTCGCCACCGAAGTCCCGTTCAAGGGCTTCGACGGGCTGCAGAAGATCTACGTCTACTGATGGCCGGCGACCCGATCGTCGGCGCCGTGCTTGCCGGCGGCCTGTCTCTGCGGATGGGCGGCGGCGACAAGCCGATGCGGCAGCTCGGCAGCCGTGCCATCCTCGACCACGTGCTCGGCCGCTTCGCGCCGCAATGCGAGACGGTGGTGCTCAACGCCAACGGCGACCCGCTCCGCCTGGCGTGCTACCGCCTGCCGGTCGTGGCCGACCCGGTCGACGGCTTCGCGGGTCCGCTGGCGGGGCTGCTCGCCGTGCTCGACTGGACCGCCATGCACCGGCCGGACGTGGCGCATATCGCCACCGTGCCGGGCGACTGTCCTTTCCTGCCGCGCGACCTCGTTGCCCGGCTGGCGTCCGCGCGGCGGTCGGACGGGGCCGAGATCGCGGTGGCATCCTCGGGCGGGCGGAGCCATCCGGTCGCCGGGTTGTGGCCGGTGACGCTGCGCGCCGAGCTGCGGCGGGCACTGCTGGAGGAAGGCGTGCGCAAGGTCTTCGCCTGGACGTCGAGGCACTCCGTCGCGCTAGCAGCCTGGCCGGCCGAGCCGGTCGATCCCTTCTTCAACGTCAACACGCCCGATGATCTCGCGAAGGCCGAGCGCCTGCTGCCTCTCGTGACGGACTGACCGACCGGCCTGCAGCGGGCCTTTCGGTTCGGTGTTGCCGAGCCCCGAGGGAAGCGGGCATAGAGAGTGGCCAGCAGGCGCACGAACCTTCGGGACGGGCCAGCCGCGCGGCTTCGCGCAGATGTTCAGGGAGTGTCGTGACATGATCCGGTCGAATGAGACGCGAATGCGCCGCATCGCAACGGCCTTGCTGTCGCTGTTCCTGCTCTGGGCCGGATCGGGCGCGGCCGCGGCGCTGGAAACGGTGCGGGTCGGCGTGCTGAAGTTCGGCACCGTGAACTGGGAACTCGATGCGATGAAGCACGCCGGCCTCGACCACGCCGCCGGCATCGACGTCGAGATCGTGCCCTTCGCCGGCGAGGACGCGAGCAACGTCGCGCTGCAGGCTGGCGACGTCGACGTCATCGTGTCCGACTGGCTGTGGGTGTCACGGCTGCGCGCCGACGGCGCCGACCTGACCTACGTACCCTACTCTTCCTCGGTCGGCGCGATCATGGTGCCGCGGGACTCGGCGGTTCGCGGGCTTGGCGACCTGAAGGGCCGCAAGGTCGGCGTCGCCGGCGGGCCGCTCGACAAGAGCTGGCTGCTGATCCAGGGGCTGGCCAGGCGCGACCACGGCGTCGACCTCTCGGCGGAAAGCGAGATCGTCTACGGCGCGCCGCCGCTGCTCGCCGAGAAGGCGCGGCAGGGCGAACTCGATGCCGTGCTGAACTTCTGGCATTTCTGCGCGCGGCTGGAGGCCAACGGCTTCCGCAGGCTGGTCGGGGCGGAGGACGCGGCCATGGCGCTCGGCGCGACGGGACCCGTTTCCGCGCTCGGATACGTGTTCTCCGAGCGGTGGGCCGAGGCGCATCCGGAGGCCGCGCGGGGTTTCGTGGAAGCCTCCCGCGCCACCAAGACGCTGCTCGCCTCCTCCGACGCCGAATGGGAACGGCTCGCGCCGCTGATGCGGGCGGAGGGTGGGGAACTGCTTGCGCTGCGCGAGCGCTACCGCGAGGGTATACCCGCCCGGCCGGCCGCCGAGGACGAGGCGGACGCCGCCCGGCTCTACGCCGCGCTCGCCGAGCTGGGCGGCGAGAAGCTGGTCGGCCGATCGCCCGTCATGGCGCCAGGGACCTACTGGCCGCGCCTCGCCGACGGGTTCTGAACGCGGGTGCGGCGCGGGCTTCCGATCCTCTGGAGCGTCGCCTCCCTGCTTGGCCTGCTCGCCTTGTGGTGGACGCTGGCGCTCGCGGCCGATCCGCGCGTCTTTCCCGGCCCGCCCGCGGTGCTGGACGCGCTGTGGCGAGAGGCGGCATCGGGCGATCTCGCCTACCATCTCGGCATCACGCTGACGCGCGTGGCGGCGGCCTTCGCGATCGCGATCACCATCGGGTCGGCTATCGGCATCGCGCTCGGCATGAACCGCGGGCTCGACCGTCTGTTCGATCTCTGGGTGGTGCTGTTCCTGAACCTGCCGGCACTGGTCGTCATCGTGCTTGCCTATGTCTGGTTCGGGCTGAACGAGGCGGCGGCGGTCGGCGCGGTGGCCGTCAACAAGATTCCCAACGTGGTCGTCACGCTGCGCGAGGGCGCGCGCGCGCTCGACCGCGCCTATGCCGAACTCGCGCAGGTCTACCGCTTTTCCTTCGCCAGCCGGATGCGCGACGTGGTGCTGCCGCAGCTGCAGCCCTATCTCGCCGCGGCCAGCCGCTCCGGCATCGCGCTGATCTGGAAGATCGTGCTGGTGGTGGAACTGCTCGGGCGCTCGAACGGCGTCGGCTTCCAGATCCACCTGCATTTCCAGCTGTTCGACGTCGCGACCATCCTCGCCTACGCGCTGGCCTTCGTGGTGGTGATGCTCGCGGTCGAGATGCTGCTGCTGCGGCCCTACGACAGGCACGCGACCCGCTGGCGGCCGCGCCATGCTTGAGATCGACATCGCCTCGAAATCCTATCCCACGGCGGGCGGGCCGCCCCTGCTGGCGATCGAGTGGCTGCGCTTCTCCGTGCCCGACGGCGCGTTCGCCTGCCTCGTCGGACCGTCGGGCTGCGGCAAGACGACCTGCCTGCGCATCCTCTCCGGGCTCGAGCGCGATTTCGACGGACGTTTCTCGCTGCCCGGAGGAGAGCCGCGCATCGGTTTCGCCTTCCAGGAGCCGCGGCTGCTGCCATGGCGGACGGTCGAGGAGAACGTACGGCTGGCGCAACCGCCCGCGTTGCGTGGCCGTCCGCTGCGCGATCTCTTCGCGCGGCTCGGCCTCGCAGGCTTCGAGCGATTCTATCCCGGAGAACTGTCGCTCGGGCTCGCCCGCCGCGCCGCGCTGGCGCGGGCCTTCGCCGTCGAGCCCGGCCTGCTGCTGCTGGACGAACCCTTCGTCTCGCTCGACGAGGCGACGGCGTCGGACCTTCGCGCGCTGCTTCTCGACGTATGGCAGGCGCGGCCGACGACGGCTTTAATGGTGACGCACAATCTGCGCGAGGCGGTCCAGCTCGCCGACCGCATCATCGTGCTGTCGGGCAGGCCTGGCCATGTCCGGGGCGAGCACGTGATCGACATTGCGCGGACCGACCGAACGCCAGACATGATCGCGGCGATCTGCGCCGAGATTTCCGCGCGCTTTCCGGGCGTGATTTGAACCGGGTCCGGGTCGTGGCGGTGGCTTGACACGCGAAAGGCCACCGGCGCCGCCGGCGGCCTTTCACACCGAGGACGAAAGGGCGGATCCGCGCACGCCCTTCCGCCTTCGATTCCCTTTCGCGATGGATCGGGGTTGAATTTCGCCGCTCTCGGCGCATGACTTCCGAGGCGCTGCCTGGACTCGGTAGCGCGCGGCCTGAATCCGCCTATTCCGAGATCCTATTGCGCGGACGGCCGCTCCACATCCCCGCGCGCCGATCCGCCGTCGTCCTCGCCTGCCGGGGCCGCCTGCTGCCCCGGAATGCCCCCGCCCGTCGACGATTGCGGCGTGGGATCGGTTTCGGTTTCGACCTGCTCGCTGGGCGTGACGTCGTCGATGAGGCGGTTTTCGGACTGGCTTGGAACAGCGCTGCCGGGCACGTCGGCCGGCGCGTCCTCGCCGCAGGCCGCCAACGGGAGCGTTAGCGCGAGCGCGAGCGAGGCGCCGATCATTCGGATGTTGGTGTTCACGGGCAGTCTCCATTGCTCTCAGGCGACCGCAGCCATCCGGCGCGATGAGCGGGTCGGGATCACAAACGTCGTCGAGCAAGCCAAGTTCCCGGCTTCCGGGCCGTCCCGCCGATCCGCAGACGCGAAGCCGGAACAATCCCGACGCGAGGATGTTTTGCGGCACTACCCCCCAACCAAGCCGAGGACGGAGACGACGAGATGGCCAACCAGGGCGACGTGAAGCATGTCTGGGACATGATGGAAAAGATCGGGCTTTGCATGCTGGCGACCGAGGACGGGGAAGCCATACGGTCGCGGCCGATGGCGGCCTACATCGATCGCGGGGAGGACATGGTCTATTTCCTCACCGACGTTGCGAGCCACAAAGACAATGAGATTTCCCGAAATCCCGGCGTCTGCCTCGCCTTCGCCGATCCTTCCGGGAACAACTACGTCTCGGTCAGCGGCCATGCCGAGGTCAGCAACGACCGCGCCCGGATCCGGGAGTTGTTCTCGACGCCGGCCAAGGCCTGGTGGGACGATGCGGAGGACCCGTCGATCCGCGTGCTCAAGGTTCGGCCGATGGACGCGCAGTACTGGGACGGACCCGGTCGCGTGGTCAGCCTCGTCAAGATGCTCGTTGCCGCCGCGAGCGACGGGCGGCCCGATCTCGGCGACAATGCGAAGGTGCGGATGTAGCCGTCGGGCGGACGCGCAGCCACCCTCCCGCTGCCGGCGGACGACGGCCGCGCCGCCCGCGGCGGGCGGGAACGAGGACGGGAACCTTCTGCCGGTGGCCGAATTCCCGTACTGGCAGCGTGACGCGTTCACGCGGGGCCAGTCAGCAGGAGACATCGACCGGCATGAATCCCGAGCCCGGCAGGTCCGCCACGACCCAGGACGCGGTTCACACCTGTCACATCCCCGACTGGCTTGCGGACACCCGCGTCTGGGGCATTTCGCTGCAGCTCTACGAACTCCGCTCGCGACGGAACTGGGGTATCGGCGATTTCGCCGATCTCGCGACGATCTGCGATATCGCAGCGGAAGCCGGCGCCGATTTCGTCGGGCTCAACCCGCTGCATGCCCTGTTTCTCGCCGATCCCAACCGGTGCAGCCCTTTTTCGCCTTCGAACCGACGGTTTCTCAACCCCCTCTATATCGCCGTCGACGACGTCGCGGGTTACGAACCCTCCGGCCCGGTTGCCGCCAAGGCGCACGACCTGTCCGTCCTGCCGACCGTCGCCTATGCCGAGGTGGCGGCGCTCAAGATCACCGCTCTCCGGCAGATATGGTCGCAGGACCGATGGCGCGCGGATGGCGCGGCGGCAGCCGCCTTCGACCTCTATTGCGCCCGTCGCGGCGAGGCGCTGCGGATGCATGCGCTGTTCGAGTCGCTTTCGGAGGAGATGACATCGCGCGGCCATGGCAGCGGCTGGCGCGAGTGGCCGGAGACCTTCGCCGACCCGCATTCGGACGCCGTCAGGGATTTCGCCCGCGCGAACGCCGACGAGATCCGCTTCCAGTGCTGGCTGCAATGGCTGTGCGAGACGCAACTCGAAAAGGCCGCGGCGATCGCGCGTGGCGCCGGCATGCGGATCGGTCTCTATCTCGATTTCGCGGTGGGCGAGGCGCCGGACGGCTCGGCCACCTGGATGGCGCCGGATGCCTACGAGGTGAGCCAGTCCATCGGAGCGCCCCCCGACTACTTCAGCGCGCATGGGCAGGAGTGGGGCCTGACGCCGCTGTCGCCGGAAGCCCTCGCGCGGACGGGTTGCGCGGCCTTTGCCGAGCCGGTCGCGGCGGCCATGCGCTTTGCCGGCGCGCTCAGGATCGACCACGTGATGGCGCTGGAGCGCCTGTTCTTCGTGCCCGAAGGCCGCTCGCCCGCCGAGGGCCGCTATGTCGGCTATCCGGCCGAAGCGCTGATGGACGCGCTGGCGCGGCTGTCCAACGAACACGCGACGCTGGTCATCGGCGAGGATCTGGGCGTCGTGCCGGAAGGCTTTCGCGAGCGGATGGCCGCCCGCCGCATCCTGTCCTACCGCATCGCCTATTTCGAGAAAGACGGCCCTCGCTTCCGTGCTGCGCAGGACTATCCGGAACTCGCCATCGCCTGCCTGTCGACCCATGATCTCGCCCCGCTGCGGGCGTGGTGGCGCGGCGACGACATCCGCCTGCGCCACGGCATCGGCGCGATCGATGGCGCGATGGCCGATGGCCAGGCGCGGGAGCGGGCCTACGAGCGCATGGCCCTGGTCGACGCACTCGGGCGATCGGGCGCGCTGTCGCCCGATGAGACGCGGCGGTACGAGGCTGCGGAGCGAGAACCCGCCGAGCACCTGCCGGCCGGCTTCGCGGCGGCCATGCACCGGTTCATCGCGCTGACGCCCTGCAAGCTGGCGGCGGCACGGCTCGCCGATCTGGCGGGCGACGACCGCCCGACCAACCTGCCGGGAACGGTCGATGCCTATCCCAACTGGCGCTTCAAGTGCCCGGTGCCGCTCGAGGACCTGCCGCGCGACGAGCGGTTCGGGCGCATCACCCGTGCACTCGCCGCCATCCGCCCGAAACCCTGACGGCCAGCGGCCGAGAAACGGCTCCGACAGTCATGACGCTGCCCCGCGCCACCTATCGCCTGCAATTCCGCAACGGCATGAGCTTCGCATGGGCCGCCGAGATCGCGCCTTACCTGGCGCGGATCGGCATCAGCCATGTCTACGCCTCGCCGATCTTCACCGCGCCGCCCGGCTCGACGCATGGCTACGACGTCGCGGACCATGGCGAGATCGATCCCGCTCTCGGCGGCCGCGACGGCCTCGATCGCATGGTCGACGCGTTCCGGGCGCAGGGCCTCGGCCTCATCCTCGACATCGTGCCGAACCACATGGCGGCCGATCTGGCGAACCCCTGGTGGCGGAGCGTCGTGGAGTGGGGCCGGCAGTCGCCCTACGCGGGCCACTTCGACATCGACTGGAGCGAGCGGCTGACGCTGCCCCTGCTCGGCCGACCCTACGCGGAAGCGCTTAAGGGCGGGGATGTCCGGCTCGCTTTCGACCGCGACAGGGGCTGGATCGGGCTGGCGCTCGGCACGCTGGTGGTCCCGCTGCATCCGGGCAGCTACGAAAGCGTGCTGGCGCGGTTTGCCGCCCCGGCCGCGAAGGCGATCATCGCGGAGGCAGGTCTCGCCGATCCGGCCGACGGCGCCCGGTTTCATGCGCGGCTGAGGCCGCTTATCCGCGACGCGGGCGGGCTGTCGGAGGAGATGGCGGAGGCCTCGCGCGATCCAGGGTTCGTCGACTGGGTGCACGGCCAGCAACCCTTCGCCCTCATCCACTGGAAGGATGCTCGACGCCGCCTGAGCTACCGCCGCTTCTTCGAGATCACCGGCCTCGTCGGCGTCCGGGTGGAGAACGAAGAGGTGTTCGACGACGTCCACCGGCTGGCGCTGGAACTGGTGCGCGACGGCGCCGTGGACGGGCTCAGGATCGATCATGTCGACGGGCTGGCGGATCCGGCGGGCTACCTGAAGCAACTTCGCGCGGAAATCGGACCCGATGCCTTTCTGGTGGTCGAGAAGATCCTGGAGGGCGACGAGACGCTGCCCGAAGACTGGCCCGTGGACGGGACGACGGGCTACGAGTTCATCGACAGCCTGGCCGAACTGTTCGTCGACGACGCCAGGGCCGCCGAGATGGACCGCGCGCACGATGGCGCGCTGGGCGAGCATCAGGATGCCGTGACGATGATCCGCGAGGCTCGCGAGCGTATTCTTGCACACAATTTCGAGGGAGAACTCGCCACGCTTGCCCGCCTTGCCTGCCAGACCTCGGCGGAAACTATCAACCCGATTTCCGAGGATGCCTTGCGCGAGGCGATCGCCGCCGTGATCGTCGCCATCCCGGTCTATCGCACCTACGGCACGCGCGATGGTCTCTCGGAGCGGGACATCGAAATCGTGGACGAAGCCGTCCGGATCGCGGCCCGGCGGCTAGGACCAGAGAGGCTCGGGACCGTCGAGTTCGTCCGGCGGCTACTCGTCGGAGACGTCGCGCCCGGCATGACCGATATCGCGCAGACCTTCCGCGAAAAGCTGCAGCAATTGTCCGGGCCGGTCATGGCGAAGGCGGTCGAGGATACCGTGTTCTACCGCTTCAACCGCCTGATCGCACTGAACGAGGTCGGCTGCGATCCGGCCCGGCCGGCGGGCCGGGTGGAGCGGTTCCATGCCCGTCTCGGCCGCGCCGCGGCGAGCGGCGACCAGTCGCTGCTCGCCACCGCGACGCACGACACCAAGCGCGGCGAGGATGCCCGCACCCGGCTCTACACGTTGTCGGAAGCCCCGACGAAATGGGGTGGGGCGGTGGAGCGCTGGCGCGGCATGCACCATGATGGCGTCGTGGCGCTTCCCGAAGGCCCTGCGCCCGATCCCGCAACCGAATGGCTGCTCTACCAGGCGCTGGCCGGGATCTGGCCGGGCGATGGCCGGATCCCGGCGGCCGACGTGCTCGCAAGTCTCGAATGCCGCTTCCTGCGCTATCTCGAAAAGGCGCTGCGCGAGGCCAAGACGCGCACCAGCTGGACCCGCGAACGGCCCGACTACGAGGCCGCGGTGGCGGCCTATGCCCGACGGCTGCTGGACCCTGGCAACCGGGATTTCCATACGGATTTCTCCACGACCGTGCACCCTTTCGCCGTGGCTGGCCGCATCAACAGCCTCGCGCAGACGCTGGTCAAGCTCACCGCGCCGGGCATTCCCGACATCTACCAGGGCAGCGAAGGCGGCGACTTCAGCCTGGTCGACCCCGACAACCGGCAGCCGGTCGATTTCGCCGCCCTGGCCGAACGACTTGACGCGCGGAAGACGGAAGCGCGCGGCTCCACATGCGCAGACCTCTTGGCGGAGTTCAGCGGCGAGAAGCAGGCGCTGATCGCAAAGCTCCTCGCCTTTCGCACGACCCGGCCGGACCTTTTCTCGAGCGGCGGGTACCTGCCGCTCGCCATCGAGGGCGAGCGTGCCCGCCACGCCGTGGCCTTCGCGCGGCAGGCAAGCGACGGCCTCTCGATCACCATCGCGACGCGCCTGGTGCTGGGCGCCATCGACGTCGAGACGGGCCGGATCCCGCCGCAGTGGTGGGACGACACCCGTGTCGCGCTGCTTTCGGGGGTGGCGGCAGGACCGTTGGAGGACATCCTCTCGGGCCGGCGCTTCAACACCGGTGACGGTCTGCTGCTCCGTGACCTCTTGTCGGACCGACCCGTCGCGCTGCTGGCGCGCTGACCGCCCGAGCCGATCGCAGGCTTGAGTATTTCCGGAACCATCGCTCCCGCGACGTGTTGAACGGCCATGCCAAGGCGAGGCCTCGCCATTGGCCGAGGATTACCCCCCGATGAAGAGGGAACGGACATGGCGACCGACACGACCAGCAGACACGGCGCGGGCGACTGGTTCACCGTCGCGGTCGGTCTCGTGCTGGCTCTGCTCGGACTGGTGCTCGGCGCGGGCGGCGTCTGGCTCGCGATGCTCGGCGGCTCCTGGTACTACGTCCTTGCCGGGATCGGTCTCGTCATTTCCGGCGTTCTTCTGATGCGGCAGTCGCTTTCCGGCGTCTCGGCCTATCTCGTCACCTGGGTGGGCACCGTGATCTGGGCCTTCTGGGAGGTCGGCCTGGACTGGTGGGCGCAGGTTCCGCGCCTGGTCGCGCCGACCGTGCTGCTCGTCCTCGTCCTGCTCTGCCTGCCCGCGCTCTTCGGTCGCGATCGTCGCCGGCATCGCCACCACGCCGGCGTCACCGGCGCCGCCGCCGGCCTCCTGCTGGCTCTCTCCGCCGCCGCTGCCTGGCAGTTCGGCGGCGCCCCGATCGCCCTGGCGCAGGACGCGACGACCGCCCCTCCTGCCACCGACGAGACGCAACCCGGAATGACCGCCCCGGCGGATCGCGAAGCTTCGACGGAAATCGCGCCGGAGACTGGAGACGGGGCTGCCGCGCGGCCCGCGAACGCAGAGCCAATGGCCATGCTGCCCGCGGGCGAAAACTGGCCCGCTTATGGCGGCACCTACGAAGCACAGCGCTATTCGCCGCTCGACCAGATCACGCGCGAGAACGTGTCGCGGCTGGAAAAGGTCTGGGAGTTCAACACGGGGGACTTGCCGGAAGACGGTGACGGCAGCGAGGGCAAGTACGCCGCCGAGACGACGCCGCTTGTGATCGACGGGACCATGTACCTCTGCTCCGCCATGAACGACCTGATCGCGCTCGACGCCGTCACCGGCCGCGAGATCTGGCGGTTCGATGCGGGCGTCTCCACCGACGCCATCCCCTACAGCGCGACCTGCCGCGGCGTCGCCTACTACGCGACCCCCGGCGAGCGGCCCGAGCAGGCCTGCGCGACGCGCATCATCGAAGGCACGCTCGACGCGCGGCTGATCGCGGTCGATGCCCGGACCGGCCTGCCCTGCGCAGACTTTGGCGAGCAGGGCCAGGTGAACCTGCTCGACGGCATCGGCGATTCTGTGCCGGGCTTCTTCTCGGTCACCTCGCCGCCAACCATCGTGCGCGGCGTCGTGGTGATCGGCCACCAGGTGCTCGACAACCAGCGCCGGGACGCCCCGTCCGGCGTGGTGCGCGGCTATGACGCCGTGACCGGCGAACTCCGCTGGGCGTGGGATCTCGCCAACCCGGAGATCACCGGCCTGCCGCCGGGGGGAGAGACCTACACGCGCGGTACGCCGAACATGTGGACCATCGCCAGCGGCGACGACGAGCTCGGGCTGGTCTACCTGCCGATGGGCAATTCAGCCGTCGATTACTACGGCGCGGACCGGCGCGAGCTCTCGAACGAGTACGCGACCTCGCTGGTGGCGCTGGACGTGACGACGGGGCGGCCGGCCTGGCACTTCCAGACCGTCCGCTACGACATCTGGGACTATGATCTCGGCTCGCAGGGCACGCTGGTCGACCTGCCGGCGGGCGACAGGACAGTCCCGGCGATCGTGCTTCCCACGAAGCAGGGCGACATCTACGTGCTGAACCGCGAGACGGGGGAACTGCTCTTCCCCGCCGAGGAGCGGCCGGTGCCCTCCGGCGGCGTCGAGCCCGAAAACCTCTCGCCGACGCAGCCCTTCTCGACCTTTCATACGCTCGCCAAGCCGGATCTCACCGAGCGCGACATGTGGGGCATGTCGCCGATCGACCAGCTCTGGTGCCGCATCCAGTTCCGCCAGGCGACCTATGACGGCATCTATACGCCACCCACCGTGGACCGGCCCTGGATCCAGTATCCGGGCTACAATGGCGGTTCCGACTGGGGCGGCATCGCCGTCGATCCGGTGCGCGGCATCATCATCGCCAACTACAACGACATGCCGAACTACAACCAACTCGTTGAACGCGAGCGGGTCGTCCGGCTCGGCGTGCGGCCGATCGACAGCCCCGAGGGCAGCGACCCCAGCGCGCCGGACACCATGTCGCCGCAGGAAGGCGTTCCCTACGGCATCGACGTCAACGCCGGATGGCGCGTGCCTTTCACCGGCCTGATGTGCAAGAAGCCGCCCTATGGCGGCATCCGGGCGATCGAACTCGCCACCGGCGAAACCCTGTGGGACCGGCCTTTTGGGACCGCGCGCGCAAACGGGCCGTTCGGCATTCCGTCGCGCCTGCCCTTCGTCATCGGAACGCCCAACAATGCCGGCGGCGTGATGACGGCCGGCGGCCTGGTCTTCATCGCGGCGACGACCGACGACCTGTTGAAGGCGATCGACGTCGACACCGGCGAAACCCTTTGGCAGACGGTGCTGCCCGCCGGCGGGCAGGCCACGCCGATCACCTATGCGGTCGACGGCCGGCAGTACGTCGCGATCATGGCGGGCGGGCACCATTTCATGGAGACCCCGATCGGCGACGCCGTGATCGCCTGGGCGCTGCCGGCCGGCGACCGGCAATGATGCGGAAAGCGCGGGCCTGACAGGAAGCGGCCAGCACGCACGCCGTCGAACCATTTCGCCCCGCGCGCGTTTGCGTGCCGAGGCGGGCGGCCCCTGGAGGTCAGAACATGCAGGTCATCGATATCAGGATCACGCCGGCTTCGGACGCGAGCTCAGTGTCGCGCGTCTGTTTCGTCGGCGAAGGCGGCGACGAGGTAGCAGTCACGATTTCGGACCGCCTCGAAGGCGGGTCCACGATCGACCAGGAACTGGTGGCCAAGGCCAAGGTGATGCTCCTGCACGCCGCGGCCGCGCAGGTCCGGGACGCCCCGACCATGGAGCCCGAGACTGGCCTTGCCGACGACAGCGCGGCGGACGAGGGCGACCCCATGTCGACCGAAGACATGCATCACGATCCAGATCCCAACTCCGACGAAGCCTCGACGAACGATGCGACGGAAGAAGATGACGGCGCGCGGGAAGAACTGGCGGATGATCGGGAGAGCCGGTCAGGCTTCGGAATCGATCCGCCCGGATGACGCGGCACGCTGCTTGCGCAGTGCCTCCTGGAGGCGCATCGCCAGTTCGAGCAGCTTCTCGGGCGCCGGCTCGCGCGCGATCTCGTCCAGCAGGCCGCCAAGCTCCTCCGGCAAGGCGGGTTCTTGCGGCCGTTCCTCCGCTGCTGTCATCGCGCGCCGCCCCTTTTGGAAAACGTTCCTTCGGTTTCCGTCTTATCATTCCGGAAGGATGCAATCGAGAAACGGATCGCTTTCATGAGGTTCGGATCAGGGGGTGATGTCGGCGCCGCGCGACGGCGGATCGAACCGCCGGCATCCCGGCGGTGGCCGGCCAGTGAGCACCCCATGCGCGACCCGTCGGGGCGGACCTCGGGGCTACCGGCATGAGCGAAATCCGGCCGGCCGGTTCGATCGCTCCTTTCGAAGGGAACCCGCGCCTTTCAGGCCGCATGGCGCTCGCCGCGTTCACCAGCGGCGTCCTCCTGCTCGCGCTGCTCTGGCTCGGACCCTTGCCAGACATGGCCAGGCGCGCCTTTTCCCCGCACATGATCCTCCACCTCGGCGTGACGGTCGTTGCCGCGCCGCTCATCGCGCTCGGGCTGGTGGGGCTGGCGCGCGATCGCGCGGTCCGGCATCCGGTCGCGCTGGCGCTGGGGGCCTCGCTTTTCGAGATGCTGGTCGTGTGGGGCTGGCACGCGCCGACGCTGCACGAGGCGGCCGCCGCGCGGCTGCCGGCCTTCATGGCACAGCAGGCGAGCTTTCTCGCGGCCGGCATCCTGATCTGGGCGGCGGCGTATTCGGGAACTGGGCGCACCATGGCCGGCGTCGGGGTCTTCGCCATGCTGTTCACCTTCATGCACATGGCGATGCTCGGTCTGCTCCTGGCGCTGGCGCCCGACCTCGTCTATGCGCCGGCCTTCTGCCTCGGCGCCTGGGGGCTCGAACCCCTCGACGACCAGCGGCTCGGCGGCGCGCTGATGGCCGTTTTCGGAGGGCTTCCCTATCTCGCCGGCGGGCTGGCGCTGACCTGGCGAATGCTTACCGACTGAAACGGCGTCGAGCGTCGATTGCTCGCCCTCACGCGCCTCGCCCTGGCGGGGGATCGTGCGCACGATCCCGACCCCTCATTCGCTTGAAGCGGCGTGCCCGGCACGCTACAAGGCCGCGCGCTGCGCGTACACGCCCGACGGCCTGCTCCGGCCCGTTGCACCTGGCGTGGAGAGATCAGGAACAAGCCCATGAAGTTCACCCTGTCCTGGCTGAAGGACCACCTCGACACCGACGCCTCGCTGGAAAAGATCTGCGAGACGCTGACGATGATCGGCCTCGAGGTCGAGCACGTCGACGACAAGGCGGCGCTGAAGCCCTTCGTCATCGCCAGGGTGCTGACGGCCGAAAAGCACCCCGAGGCCGACAGGCTGCGGGTTCTGTCGGTCGACACCGGCGACGGCCAGCCGATCCAGGTGGTGTGCGGCGCGCCGAACGCACGGGCCGGGCTCGTCGGCGCCTTCGCGGCGCCCGGCACCTACGTGCCCGGCATCGACGTGACGCTCGGCGTCGGCAAGATCCGCGGCGTCGAGAGCCGCGGCATGATGTGCTCGGAGCGCGAGCTGATGCTGTCGGACGAGCATGACGGCATCATCGACCTGCCGGCCGACGCGCCGGTCGGACAGTCCTTCGCCGCCTGGGCCAAGCTGGACGACCCGGTGATCGAGATCAACCTGACGCCGAACAGGCCGGACGCGACAGGCGTTCACGGCATCGCGCGCGATCTGGCCGCCGCCGGTCTCGGCACGCTGAAGACCGGCGCGGTCGAGCCCGTCGACGGATCGGGCGACTGCCCGGTCAAGGTGTCGATCGAGGCGCCGGACCTGTGCCCCGGCTTCGCGCTGCGCCTCGTGCGCGGGGTGAGGAACGGCCCGTCGCCGAAATGGATGCAGCAGCGGCTGATGGCGATCGGCCTGCGCCCGATCAACGCGCTGGTCGACATCACCAACTACATCACCTTCGATCGCGGCCGGCCGCTACACGTCTTCGACGCCGCCAAGGTGAGAGGCGACCTCGTGGTGCGCCGCGCGGTGGACGGCGAAAAGGTGCTGGCGCTGGACGGGCGCGAGTACACGCTGACGCCGGAGATGTGCGTCATCGCCGACGGCAACGGCGTCGAATCCATCGCAGGCATCATGGGCGGCGAGCATTCCGGCTGCGACGAAAACACCACCGACGTGCTGATCGAATCGGCGCTGTGGAACCCGCTCAACGTCGCCCGCACCGGTCGCGAGCTGGGCATCATCACCGACGCGCGCTACCGTTTCGAGCGCGGCGTCGATCCGGAGTTCATGGCGCCGGGGCTGGAACTCGCCACCCGCATGGTGCTGGACCTCTGCGGCGGCGAAGCCTCGTCCGAGCGGGTCGTCGGCTACGAGGGCCACGCGCACAGGACCATTGCGTTCCCCGTGTCGGAGGTGACGCGCCTGACGGGCATCGAGGTGCCGGCCGACGAGGCGCGCGGCATCCTGGAGCGGCTCGGCTTCGGCGTCGCCGACGTCTTCGGCATGGACCTCGCGGACGGGCCGCGCAACGCCGGCTCGACGCTCAGCTACCTGTCGGCCGACAACATGCGCAACGTGCGCCGCAAGGGCGTGTTCGAGGTGACGGTTCCCTCTTGGCGGCCGGACATCGACAGCAAGGCGGACCTCGTCGAGGAGATCATGCGCATCCATGGCGTCGAGAAGATCGCGCCGCAGCCGATGGTCTCGCACGACGCGGTCAACGGCCGCATCCTGACGACGCTGCAGATCCGCACCCGCTCGGCGCGGCGGGCGCTCGCCGTGCGCGGCATGATGGAGGCCGTCACCTGGTCCTTCATTCCAGCGAAACACGCCGAACTGTTCGGGGGCGGGCAGGAGGCGCTGAAGCTCGCCAACCCGATCGCCGCCGACATGTCCGACATGCGGCCCTCGCTGCTGCCCGGGCTCATCGCGGCCGCGCAGCGCAACGCCGACCGCGGCTTTTCCGACGTCGCGCTGTTCGAGGTGTCGGGCACCTACGAAGGCGACGGCGCGCACCAGCAGCGCCGCGTGGCGGCGGGCGTGCGCCGGGGCACCGCGCGGATGGACGGCGCGGGCCGCGCCTGGTCGGGCAACGCGGCGCCCGTCGGCGTGTTCGACGCCAAGGCCGACGCGCTGGCGGCGCTCGAGGCGATCGGCGCGCCGGTGGACAAGCTGCAGGTCGAGGCCGGCGGTCCGGCCTGGTACCACCCGGGCCGCTCGGGCACCATCAAGCTCGGCCCCAAGGTCGTGCTCGCGACCTTCGGCGAGTTCCACCCGCGCACGCTGGAAGCCCTCGACGTGTCGGGTCCGCTCTGCGGCTTCGAGGTCTATGTCGACGCCGTGCCGGAGCCGAAGGCCCGGGCGACGCGTACCAAGCCGCGCCTCGACCTGTCGCCCTTCCAGGCGGTGCGGCGCGATTTCGCCTTCGTGGTCGACAAGGCGGTCGAGGCCGGCACGCTGACCAAGGCGGCGCTTGCCGCCGACAGGAAGCTGATTACCGGCGTCACCGTCTTCGACGTGTTCGAGGGCGCGTCGCTCGGCGAAGGCCGCAAGTCGATCGCCATCGAGGTGTCGATCCAGCCGATCGACAAGACGCTGACCGACGAGGATTTCGAAGCGTTGGCCGGCCGGATCGTCGAGAACGTCAGGAAGCAGACCGGCGGCGTGCTGCGGGGGTGAGGCGGCGGTCGTCGCGCCTTCGCGATCCCATTCGCCGGCTTCCTGTCGACGGTTCGAGACGCGAAGTAGCCATTGACAATCGCGCGGGCTTCGGATGAAGCCTGCGCCAGAGGGAGCCAGACGGGCTCCCGCGCGTTAGGCTGGCAGGCAGCCAACAGGAGCTTCAGGACATGTACACGCTTGTAATCGATGGCGTCGCCGTCGCCATGACGGACGCCGACGAGGCCGGGGCTCGCGAAATCTTCGACAGCGAGGACTTCAAGGCCGATCTCAGCGACTTCACCAGCGACGGCAAGCCGCTGTGGAACGGCGAGACTCCCTTCACGATCCGCCCCGCGACCGAGGACGAGGAAGACCTCTTCGACGACAGCCTCGACATGGACGACGAGGATGAAGACGACGATGAGGACGAAGAGGACGAGGAAGACGGCGCCAGCGTCGTGTTCCTCGTGGTCGTCGACCAGTTCGACGACGAATTCGACGACGAGGACGAGTGAACCTCCTAAAGGGTCCACCGATCGACGAAGGCCGTTGCGTGCATCCCCGTGCGCAGCGGCCTTCGCATTTCTCCGGGGGCCTGCGCGTCGTTGCAGTCTCCAGCCGGTAGGCGCCGGTCTTGCCCCTTGCGGATGATCCATCTGGCCCTTTCGCGGCATTCGGGACGCGATGGTGCTCCCGTTTCCACCTTGCATCCACCTGGCACCTGCCCCATATCCGCGCCTGCGGGCCGGGCCCCTCTGGCGATCGTTTTGACGGTCGCGATGTCGGACCGCATTGGTAACGGGCCCGCCAAGCATGTTCTGGACGCGCGGGCAGATGGAGGATCCTTTCCCATGCTGCGTCTGCGCGGTCTCAGTCTGTTCGCCCTCTTTGCGGCGGTCTTCTTTTCCTTCACGCTGGTCTCGACCGATTTCGCCGAGGCCCGGCGCGGCGGCAGCTTCGGCAGCCGCGGCACGCGCACCTTCCAGGCGCCGCCTCCCACCCGCACCGCGCCCGCCCAGACCGCCCCCGTCGAACGCTCCATGACGCCGGCGCCGGCCCCGGGCGCGCGCCAGCAGCAGACCGCCGCCCAGCAGGCGGCCAGCCCGCAGCGTCAGGGGATGTTCGGCGGCGGGCTCGGCGGCTCATTGATGCGCGGCATCCTGATCGGCGGCCTGTTCGGGATGCTGCTCGGATACGGCTTCGGCGGCATGGCGGGCGCGCTCGGCTTCCTCGTCCAGCTTCTCCTGGTCGGCGCGCTGGTGTGGCTCGCGATGGCCTTCCTGCGCTCGCGCCGGACACCGGCGATGGCCGGCGGCGCGTCGGCGCCCTCGGGTGGAGATGGCCTCGGCCGCGATGCTATGCCTGCCCCGCGCAAGGCGAACGGCTTCACCGTTCCCTCGATCGGCGGCGGAGCCGCGTCCTATCCAGATGAGGCGCCCTCCACCACGGATATCCGCCTCGACCAGGCCGACCTCGACACGTTCGAGCGGCGGCTGTCGGAGGTGCAGGATGCCTTCGCGCGCGAGGACCACGCGGCGCTGCGCCGGCTTACCACGCCCGAGATGGTGTCGTTCTTCTCCGAGGAACTCGCCGACAACGCCAAGCGCGGCGTGGTCAACGAGGTGTCGGGCGTGCACCTCCTCCAGGCCGACATCGCCGAGGCCTGGAACGAAGGCGAGCGCGACTATGCCACCGCGGCGCTACGCTACGAGGCCGTCGACCTCCTGCGCGACCGCGCCACGGGTGAACTGGCGGGCGGCTCGGAGGAGCCCAGCGAGACGGTCGAACTGTGGACCTTCGTGCGCGAGAAGGGCGGCGCGTGGAAGCTGTCGGCGATCCAGGAGGCGTAGGGGCGACCCCGCGCCCGCCCGGCGGTAACGCTTTCCCTGTTTCCTCCCCGCTTCGGACGCAGTAGGGTCGCGCCGATATTTTTCGAGGAGGAAAGAAAATGTTCCGCTGGGGTATCCTGTCCACCGCCAAGATCGCGCGCGAGCATGTCATCCCGGCGCTGAACGACAGCGAGAACGGGCTGGTTGCCGCCATCGCCAGCCGCGACGCCACGCGCGCCAGGGCGCTGGCCGACCGGCTCGGTGCGCCGCACGCCTTCGGTTCCTACGAGGAGATGCTGGCTTCTGACGCGATCGACGGCGTCTACATCCCCCTGCCGACTTCCGATCACGTCGAATGGGCGGTGAAGGCGGCGGATGCCGGCAAGCACGTGCTGGTGGAAAAGCCGCTGGCGCTCAGGGCGGCCGACATCGCGCAGGTGATCGCCGCGCGCGACCGCAACCGCGTGCTGGTCTGCGAGGCCTTCATGGTCGCCTACCACCCGCAGTGGCTGAAGGTGCGCGCGCTGATCGCCGACGGCGCGATCGGCCGACTGCGCCACGTGCAGGGCGCCTTCACCTATTTCAACGTCGACCCCGTCAACATGCGCAACCGGCCCGAGCTCGGCGGCGGCGCCCTGCCCGACATCGGCGTCTACCCGACGGTCGCCACGCGCCTGTCGACCGGCAAGGAGCCGCTGAGGATCCGCGCCCGCGTCGAGCGCGACCCGTCCTTCGGCACCGACATCTATTCGCACGTGACGGCCGACTGCGGCGACTTCGACATGACCTTCTACGTCTCGACGCAGATGGCGGCGCGGCAGTCGATGGTGTTCCACGGCGAGACCGGCTTCATCGAGGTCGCCACGCCTTTCAACGCGCGCATCTATGGCGACGACACGGTGACGCTGTTCAACCAGAACCATACCAGCGCGACCGTCCACCGCTTTCCCGACACGCGGCAGTACCGCCTCCAGGCGGAAGCCTTCGTGAAAGCCGCGCGCGGCGAGGCGGTCGAGGTGTTCCCGCTGGAGAGCTCGGTGAAGAACCAGAAGGTCATCGACGCCATCTTCCGCGCCGGCGAGAGCGGCGGCTGGGAAGAGGTATAGGGGCTACGGGGTCGCGAAGCTTAGCGCTCGACGACCCCCCTTTGTCCTGTCGGACATCTCCCCCTCAAGGGGGGAGATCGGCAGGTGCGAACCCGGCGCTTGTTCTGCACCATTCGCAAGTGGCGCGAGGCCTTGGGGACCGCCGATCTCCCCTTGAGGGGGAGATGCCCGGCAGGGCAAAGGGGGGTATCGTGAAGCGACAACGGGTCCCGCTTCCCACGACGCCGGAATGACCGTGCCTAGTCCCCGCCCACCCGCGCCCGCGCAAACGCCCGTCCATCCGCCCCGAAGATGTGCAGGTTTTCCGGCGCGGCCGTGAGCCGGATGGTCGAGCGCCGCCTGACCTCCGCCCCGCCCGGCATCTTGACGACCAGGGGTTCGCCGCCGCGGCCGAGATCGACATAGACCAGTTGCACCTCGCCCAGTTGCTCGACGAAATCGATCGTGCCCTCGAACAGGACATCGTCGCCCGTGCTGATCGCGAGGTCCTCCGGGCGGACGCCGAAGGAGATCTCCGCTCCCGCGGCATCGGCAGGCGTGGCGACCGGAACCGAAACCGCGCCATTGCCGGCGATGGAGACGGTCGTCGCCGGACCCGCCTTCTCAACCCGCGCCGGCACGATGTTCATCGCCGGCGAGCCGATGAACCGGGCGACGAAGAGGTTGCCCGGGTGGCGGTACAGCTCCAGCGGCGAGCCGACCTGTTCGATGTATCCGTCCTTCAGTACCACGATCCGGTCGGCCAGCGTCATCGCTTCCACCTGGTCGTGGGTGACGTAGATCATCGTCGTGGCCGGCATGCTCTCCTTGAGCTTGGCGATCTCGATGCGGGTGGCGACGCGCAGGGCGGCGTCGAGGTTCGACAGCGGCTCGTCGAACAGGAACACCTTGGGATCGCGGACGATGGCGCGGCCGATGGCGACGCGCTGGCGCTGGCCGCCCGACAGCGCCTTGGGCAGGCGGTCGAGGTAGGGGGTCAGTTGCAGGATCTCGGCGGCGTTCCTCACGCGCCGGTCGATTTCGTCCCGGCCGGCGCGGGCGATCTTCATGCTGAAGGCCATGTTGTCGTAGACCGTCATGTGCGGGTAGAGCGCGTAGGACTGGAACACCATGGCAATGCCGCGCTGCGACGGCGGCACGTCGTTGACGAGCTGGCCGTCGATCTCCAGCCGGCCGGACGTGATGTCCTCGAGCCCGGCGATGGTCCTGAGCAGCGTGGACTTGCCGCAGCCGGAAGGGCCGACGAAGACGATGAACTCACCCGATCGGACGTCGAGGTCGACGCCGTGCAGGACCTCGATCGCGCCGTAGGACTTGCGAACCCTGCTCAGCCGAAGATCAGCCACCATTCCCTCCCTTCCGTCCCGTCGCGCCGTTCGCCATCCAGCCCCTCATCCGCCCTTCACCGATCCGGCCAGCAGGCCGCGCACGAAGTAGCGCTGCAGCGAGAAGAACACGATCAGCGGCACGATGATGGTGACGAAGGCCGACGTGGTGAGGATTTCCCAGTCGCCGCCGCGCGAGCCGAGCAGCGCGTTGAGCTTGCCGGTCAGAACGAGCTGGTCCCGCCCGGTGCCGAGGAACACCATCGCCACCAGAAGGTCGTTCCAGACCCAGAGGAACTGGAAGATGGCGAAGGAGGCGAGCACCGGGAAGGAGAGCGGCAGCACGATCCGGACGAAGATGTCGAAATCCGAAGCGCCGTCGATGCGCGCCGATTCCATGATTTCGCGCGGCAGGCCGGCGATGTAGCTGCGCAGCAGGAAGATCGCAAACGGCAGGCCGAAGCCGGTGTGGGCGAGCCAGATTCCGAGATAGGTCTTGGCCGGCACGCCGAAGAAGGCGCCGACGCCGTTGTAGAGCTTGAGCAGCGGGATCAGCGACATCTGCAACGGCACGACCAGCAGGCCGATGATCACCGCGATCAGGATGGCGCGGCCCGGAAAGCGCATCCAGGCCAGCGCATAGGCGGCGAAGGCGGCGATCAGGATGGGGATGATGGTGGCCGGGATCGTCACGGTCAGAGAGTTGACGAAGGAGCGGCCGATGCCCTCCGACGTGAGCACCGTCTCGTAGTTCTCGGTGGTGAAGCGCGGCGGCGATAGCGCGGAGAAATAGATGCGCTGCCCGCGGCCCTCGAAGGCCACCGGCGAGGACAGCACGTAGCCGGAATCGCCCTCGACCGTCAGCGTCACGCCGTCGCCGAGATCGGCGGTCTCGCCCGCCGCGTTGGCCGTTGGCGCGGTGGCGCGGGTGCCGAAGGCGCGCACCTCGCGCGGATCGTCCGCCTCGAACAGCCGCCCCTCGATGACGAAGCGGCCGTCGCGCTCGACCTGCGTGGCGGGCTCGGCGAGGCGCCCGGCCTCGGTCCGCTCCGAACCGGTGAGGGCGGTCCACCAGCCCGAGACGATGATCTGGTCGCGGTCGCGCAGCGAACTGACGAGGATGCCCATCGTCGGCAGCGTCCAGACGACGACGATGGCCAGCACCGCCAGATGGACGCCCCAGCGGCCGAGGCGGGACTTGCCGGCCCTGCGCGCCATCTCAGCCTCCGTCCGCTTCACGGTTGGCCTGGCGGATGTTCCAGACCATGATCGGGATCACCGCCAGCATGATGACGATCGCGATTGTCGCACCACGGCCGAAGTCGCCGCCGCCGCGGAACATCCAGTCGAACATCAGGTTGGCGAGCACCTGCGTGTTCCACTGGCCGTTGGTCATGGTCAGCACGATGTCGAAGACCTTCAGCACCAGGATCGTGATCGTGGTCCAGACCACGGCGATGGTGCCCCAGATCTGCGGAACCATGATCTTCCAGAAGATCTGGAAGCCGTTGGCGCCATCGATCACCGCGGCCTCGATCGTCTCGTCGGGAATGCCGCGCAACGCAGCCGACAGGATCACCATGGCGAAGCCGGTCTGGATCCAGACGAGGATCGCCATCAGG
>JBKBRJ010000030.1:0-49116 GCA_046292285.1 Mesorhizobium sp.
GCACTATGATCTGGGATACATCGACCTGGAACAGAGGACTTTGCAGACCATCGACAACCCGTTCGGCACGAGGTTGTCACCCATGTCTTAGGTACAAACTGTTACCCATGTCTCCGGGTCGAACCATGGAAGACTGGCGGAGAGGGGGGGATTCGAACCCCCGATACCCTTGCGAGTATGCCGCATTTCGAGTGCGGTGCATTCGACCACTCTGCCACCTCTCCGCGGGGCCGTGGACGCTGGTCAAGCGCGGCGCACTGATAGCGAAGCGACGCGACGGATACAAGGCCTAAATCAGCGCGACCGGCCGGCGGCCTTGACTTTGCGTCGCCCTTCCAGTAACGGGGCTGGACTTCCGGCGTGGGTCCTTCCGCGCCGGTTGTCGTTTGGACGGGCCGCATACTTGCGGCAGCCGCGGCGAGCGCCCACCCTTTGGTGACGGCTTGCACGGGCTCCGGGATCGGGCGTTCGGACCGGAAGACCGCCCGGATGCCGCGAGGCGCCCGGGATTTCATCAACGACTGATAAAAAGACGGCCGGGCGCACTCCGTTCAGGCCGGACCGAACACGAAAGGTTCAACATGTTCGCAGTCATCAAGACCGGCGGGAAGCAGTATCGCGTCGCCGCCGAAGACACGATCACCATTGAGCGGATTGCCGGCGATGTCGGCGAGATCGTAACCATCGGGCAGGTGCTTGCCTTCGGCGAAGGCGAGAACGTGACCATCGGCGCGCCTTTCGTGGACGGCGCCTCGGTCGCGGCCGAGGTCGTCGAGCAGGGCCGCGCGCCCACCGTCATCGCCTTCAAGAAGCGCCGCCGCCAGAATTCGCGCCGCAAGCGCGGCCATCGCCAGCTGCTCACCACCGTGCGGATCTCCGAGATCCTGACGAATGGCGCGGCTCCCTCGAAGACCGCCGCCGCCAAGCCGGCTCCGCTCTTCACCGCGCCGGAAGGCAAGGACGACGACCTGACCAAGATCAAGGGCATCGGCCCGGTCGCCGCGCGCCAACTGAAGGAGCAGGGCGTGACCACCTTCGCGCAGATCGCCGCGCTCGGCGACGACGACGTGGCGAGGATCGATGCGAACATGCCGTTCAGCGCCGACCAGATCTCGGACTGGCGCGAGCAGGCCAAGGAACTGGCGAAGTAAGCCGCACCCGGTTGAAACCGGGCGCGTTTGCGCCCATACATCATTCGAAGCGCCCAGGCGGCGCAAAGGAGTAGAAAAATGGCACACAAGAAAGCTGGCGGTTCCTCGCGCAACGGTCGCGATTCGGAGTCGAAGCGCCTTGGCGTGAAGAAGTTCGGCGGCGAAGCCGTGCTCGCTGGCAACATCATCATCCGCCAGCGCGGCACCAAGTGGCATCCCGGCACCAATGTCGGCATTGGCAAGGATCACACCCTCTTTGCACTCGAGGCAGGCGCCGTCGCCTTCCAGAAGAAAGCCAATGGCCGAACCTACGTGTCGGTAAACCCGATGCAGGACGCCGCGGAGTAGCCGATATCCGCACCACCAACATCGGCGCCCCATCTCGGGAACCGGTGTCTGGTCAGTCCAGAAGAGGATCAGGGGAGATGGGTCGCCATCTCCCCTTTTTCTTTGCGCGAAGGACCGACCCATGGTTGCCGAGAAGGAAGACGTCGAAGACGAAAGTCTGCGGATAGACTGCCCGGTTGTCGTCACCGAGCGGCTGGTGCTGCGGCCGCCCCACCTGGACGACGTCGAGGAACTCGCCGAACTGGCCAACGACCGCCGGGTGGCGGAGATGCTCGGACGCATGCCGCACCCCTATGGCGAGACCGAGGCCCGCGCCTTCATCGCCAACGCCAAGCGGCGGACGAATGGCGGCTGCGTCTACGCCATCACCAATTCGCACAACGGCGCCTTCATCGGCTGCATCGGGCTCGACGCACGGGCGCACGGGCTCGAGCTCGGCTACTGGATCGGCCGGCCCTACTGGGGCCGCGGCTACGCCACCGAGGCGGCCCATGCCGCGGTCGACCTCGCCTTCCGGGCGACGCGGATCGACGTTTTGCACGTGTCGTGCCGGGTGACCAACGCCGCCTCGCGGCGGGTCATCCACAAGTGTGGCTTCCAGTATGCCGGCCAGGGCATGCTGGATTCGCTGGTGGCGGGCCAGGTCCCGGTGGAGCGCTACCGGCTCGACCGGCGGACCTGGGTCAGCCTGCGGAGCTGGGGACAGATCTGACGATGCTCGCCCGCCTATGCCAGTTCGAGCCAGACGGGGCGATGGTCGGAGCCGACCGCCGCCTCGTCGATGAAGCACGCCTTTACGCGAGGGACGAGCGATGCGTGGACAAAGTGATAGTCGAGGCAGCGCTGTCGCGTCGCGTCGTCGGGGTGGCGCGGATCGATCCAGGTGATGCGCTCGCCAGCGCCCGGAACGAGCGTCGCGGCATCGACGAGCAGGTCCGCGCGTCGCGCAAGGCCGAATTCGACGTCGGGAATACCGGTGATCGACCGGTATTCGTCCTTGCCCGGCTCCAGGTTGAAGTCGCCCATCAGGATGAAGCCCTCGGGGTGCGGCGGCTCGGGGAAATGCATCTCGGACGTTCCGGTCAGCGCGCCGCCCTCGCGCGGATAGGAGAGCGCCTTTTCGATCAGGACGCGCAACTGGGCCATGCGCTCGACCGGGCTGGTGTGGTCGAGATGGACGGAATAGATCCGCAGCGGGCCGAAGGGCGCCATGACCATCGCCTCGAGCGCGCCGCGCTGCAGGTTGAGACGGTCATAGGTTCTCATGCGCGGCAACAAGAGGTTGCGCGAAGCGAGGATCGGGGTCTTCGACAGGACCATGTTGCCGAACTGGAAATGCCGGCTGACGGCCTTGCCGTTCTCGACCGCAGATCCCATGTCGACGCCGAAGGGCGCGCCGAAGACGGAGAAGTAGTCCGGCAGGAGTTCCGCCAGCTCCGCCACCATGTCGCGGCCGGCGTTGCGCGGATTGTTGCGCGAGACCTCCTGCAGGGCGATAAGGTCGGCGCCGCGCACCGCATCGACGATGCGGCCGAGATCGTAGTTTCCATCGAGGCCGATGCCGTACTGGATATTGTAGGTCACGCATTTCATCGGCTATTGCCTCCGGATCGGCCATTTCAGCAGCCCGCGCCCCTCGCGCGCTGGCAAAGCATGCTCTAAAGCAGTCGTCGCTCGCGCCCGCAACCGGCGTGTGACAGCAAGGACGAAAGTTTCCGTCATGAAGTTCCTCGACCAGGCCAAGGTCTACATCCGCTCCGGCGACGGCGGCGCAGGCTCCGTGTCGTTCCGCCGCGAAAAGTTCATCGAGTTCGGCGGCCCGGATGGCGGCGACGGCGGCCGCGGCGGCGACGTCTGGATCGAGGCGGTCAACGGTTTGAACACGCTGATCGACTATCGCTACCAACAGCATTTCAAGGCCCAGACCGGCATGCACGGAATGGGCCGCAACCGTGCCGGCGGCAAGGGCAACGACGTGGTGCTGAAGGTCCCGGCCGGAACGCAGATCTACGAGGAAGACAACGAGACGCTGATCGCCGACATGACGGAGGTCGGCCAGCGTTTTCTCATCGCAAAGGGCGGAAACGGCGGCTTCGGCAACGCGCATTTCAAGACCTCGACGAACCAGGCGCCGCGCCGGGCCAATCCCGGCCAGGAAGGCCAGGAGATGACGATCTGGCTGCGGCTGAAGCTGATCGCCGACGCGGGCCTCGTCGGCCTGCCGAACGCCGGCAAGTCGACCTTTCTCGCCTCGGTGACCGCCGCCAAGCCCAAGATCGCCGACTATCCGTTCACGACCCTGCATCCGGGCCTCGGCGTCGCGCGCGTCGACGCGCGCGAGTTCGTCATCGCCGACATTCCGGGCCTGATCGAGGGCGCGCACGAGGGCGCCGGCATCGGCGACCGGTTCCTGGGGCATGTCGAGCGCACGCGCGTGATCCTGCACCTGGTGTCGGCGCGCGAGGAGCATCCCGGCAAGGCCTACAAGACGATCCGCAAGGAACTCGCGGCCTATGGCCATGGCCTGGCCGAGAAGCCGGAGATCGTGGCGCTGAGCCAGGTCGATACGCTCGACGCGGCGGAGCGCAAGAAGAAGGCAGCGGCGCTGAAGCGCGCGGCCGGCGTCGCACCGCTGATGCTGTCCTCGGCCACCCGCGAGGGCGTCGAGGAAGCCCTGCGCCGACTGATGGCCGTGGTGGAGGAGGCGCGGGCGCAGGAAGCACCCGTCGAACAAGATTCCCGGTGGCAGGACTAGGCGCATGACACGGCCCCTTTCCGCGCATCGACGCATCGTGGTGAAGATCGGCTCGGCGCTGCTGGTCGATCGCGAGACCGGGCTGAAGCGGGAGTGGCTGTCGTCGCTCTGCGCCGACGTTGCGGACTTGGCGGGTAAGGGCGTCGAGATGTGCGTCGTCTCGTCGGGCGCCATCGCGCTCGGCCGGACCATCCTCGGCCTTGGCCGCCGCGCGCTGAAGCTCGAGGAGAGCCAGGCCGCCGCCGCGGTCGGCCAGATCGCGCTCGCCGGCGCCTGGTCGGAGGAACTCGGCCGCCATGGCCTCAAGTCGGGCCAGGTGCTGGTGACGCTGGGCGACACCGAGGAGAGACGTCGCTATCTCAATGCCCGCGCGACCATGTCGACACTCCTGAAGATGAAGGCGGTCCCGGTCATCAACGAGAACGACACGGTGGCGACGAGCGAGATCCGCTACGGCGACAACGACCGGCTGGCGGCGCGCGTCGCGACCATGATGGGGGCGGACCTGCTGGTGCTGCTCTCGGACATCGACGGGCTCTACACCGCGCCGCCCGCGCTCGACCCCGATGCGACGTTCATTCCCGTGGTGGACCGCATCACGCCGCAGGTCGAGGCCATGGCTGGCGCCGCCGCCTCCGAACTGTCGCGCGGCGGCATGCGCACCAAGCTCGACGCGGGAAAGATCGCGACGACGGCCGGAACGGCGATGATCATCACGTCGGGCACGCGGCTCTCCCCGCTGTCGGCCATCGACCGGGGCGAACGCGCGACGTACTTCAAGCCGAGCGACAATCCCGTGCGCGGCTACAAGACCTGGATCGCCGGCAATCTGGAACCGGCGGGGCGACTGACCGTCGATGCGGGCGCGGTGGGCGCCCTCATGCAGGGCAAGTCGCTGCTGCCGGCCGGGGTGCGCCGGGTGGAGGGGAACTTCGCGCGCGGCGATACTGTGGCCGTGCTTTCGCCCGAGGGCCGCGAGGTGGCGCGCGGCCTCGTCGCCTACGACGCGTCGGATGCCGTCAGGATCGCCGGGCTGCGCAGCGACGCGATCGCCGGGGTGCTCGGCCACGAGGCGCGCGCGGCAATGATTCACCGCGACGACATGGTGGTGACGGGAATGGCCGACAAGCATATGGAAATCCAGGACTAGGACGAGGACGATGCTGACCAAGCCCGAGACCCGCACCGACATTGCCGAACTGATGGCCGGGATGGGCCGCAAGGCGCGGGCGGCTGCCCGGCCACTGGCGCTGGCCAGCACGGCGACAAAGAACGCGGCGCTTGACGCCATGGCCGAGGCGATCGAGCGCCGCGCCCCGGCGATCCTCGACGCCAACGCCATCGACATGGCGGCCGGCGCCCAGGCCGGTCTTGCCGCCTCCTTCCTCGACCGGCTGAAGCTGACGCCCGAACGGATCTCGGGCATCGCGGACGGCATCCGCTCGATCGCCGCGCTGAAGGATCCGGTCGGCGAAACCATTGCCGAGTTCGACCGGCCGAACGGCCTGCACATCGAGCGCGTGCGCACGCCGCTCGGCATCATCGGCGTGATCTTCGAGAGCCGGCCGAACGTGACGGCCGACGCGGGCGCCCTCTGCATCAAGGCCGGCAATGCGGTGATCCTGCGCGGCGGCTCGGATTCGGTGAACTCCTCGCGGGCGATCCATGCCTGCATGGTAGAGGGGCTGGAAGCCGCGGGCCTGCCCGCCGACGCGATCCAGCTCGTGCCGGTGACCGACCGCGCCGCCGTAGGCGAGATGCTGAAGGGGCTGTCGGGCAATCTCGACGTCATCATCCCGCGCGGCGGGCGCAGCCTCGTCGAGCGCGTCCAGACCGAGGCACGCGTGCCGGTCTTCGCGCATCTGGAGGGCATCTGCCATCTCTACATCGACCGGTCGGCCGATCTCGACATGGCGGTCCGCATCGCGGTCAACGCCAAGATGCGGCGCACCGGCATCTGCGGCGCGGCCGAGACGTTGCTGGTGGATCGCGCCTGCGCCGACACGCATCTGGTTCGCATTCTGGACGCGCTCTCCGCCGCCGGCTGCGAGATTCGCGCGGACGCCGAAGTGCTCGCGCGCTTTCCCGCCGCGAAGCCCGCGACCGACGCGGACTGGTCGACCGAATATCTCGACGCGATCATCTCCGTGAAGCTGGTCGACGGGGTTTCGGGCGCGATCGACCACATCGAGACCTGGTCGTCGCACCACACCGAGGCGATCGTGGCGGAGGATGCGACGGCCGTCGAACGCTTCTTCAACGAGATCGATTCGGCGATCCTGCTCCACAATGCCTCGACCCAGTTCGCCGACGGCGGCGAGTTCGGGATGGGCGCGGAGATCGGCATCGCCACGGGCCGCATGCATGCGCGCGGTCCGGTCGGCGTCGAACAGCTGACCTCCTTCAAGTACCGGGTTCGCGGAACGGGCCAGGTCCGGCCGTAGCGTGGTCATGACCGTTGTGCTAGGTTGTACACATGAGCGCACAATCCGAGACCATCACGATCAGGGTGCCGACCGAGGCCAAGGCTCGCCTGGAGGAGCTTGCGCGCCATACCCGGCGGTCCAAGTCCTTCCTGGCCGGGGAAGCGATCGCCGACTACGTGGAACGTGAGCTGGCAGTCATCGAGGGGATCACGCGCGGCCTGGCTGACATGGAGGCGGGACGGGTGACATCTCACGCCGACGCCATGGCAAGGCTCAGAAGGACCGTTGCAGACGCTCCGCGGAAATGAGGACGATCGTCTGGTCGAATGACGCACTGGACGTTCTGGACGCGGTCCTGCGCTATGTCGCACAGGACAATCCAAGGGCCGCATCCGCACTCGTCGATCGCATCGACGAGGCCGCGAGCGGGCTCTCGAGTTTCCCGACAGGTCGGCAGGGTCGCGTCGCGAAGACCTACGAGAAGGTGGTGCAACGCACGCCCTACATCCTCGCCTATGCGATGAGCGACGACCGCATCACCATCCTGCGGGTGATTCACGGCCGTCGCGAATGGCCCGAAGGCGATTGGCCGGCCGAAGCTTGATGATACATGATATCCCCGCGCGTTACCTGCGCATGCCGCATGTCGAGAAGGGGATGGCCGTCGGCCTGTTCGGCGGCTCGTTCAACCCGCCCCATGCCGGTCACGCGCTGGTGGCGGAGATCGCCCTGCGCCGGCTGCGGCTCGACCAGCTGTGGTGGATCGTCACGCCCGGCAACCCGTTGAAGAGCACCTCGCAACTTGCCCCGCTCGCCAGGCGCATCGAACGCTCCGAAAGGCTGATCCACGACCCCCGCGTCAAGATCACCGCCTTCGAGGCCGCCCATCGGATACGCTACACGGCCGACACGCTCGCTCTGGTGAAGCGCCGCAATCCGGGCGTGGACTTCGTCTGGATCATGGGCGCCGATTCGCTGGCGAGCTTCCACCGCTGGCAACGCTGGCGCGAGATCGCCGCGACCTTTCCGATCGCCGTCGTCGACAGGCCGGGCTCGACGTTGGCCTTCCTCTCCTCGGTCATGGCGAAGACCTATGATCGCGCCCGGGTCGACGAGGACGGCGCGGCACGGCTGGCGCGGATGCGCGCGCCGGCCTGGACCTTCGTGCACGGGCCGCGTTCCTCGCTGTCCTCCACCGCGCTTCGGCAGGGGCGCGCCGAAGGCTGATCGCGGGCTCCGGAGAACGAAGTGGGCTCCTTTTCGCGCGCCGGCGGCAGCGATTCGCGAAGCCGCCGAAGCATCGTCCTCATCCGGACAGTTTTTGCCGCTTTTGTCGCCTTCGCGGCAGCGCGGATCGATCATTGTCGCCCATCATGACCGCCCCGTCGCAGCCCCCTGATCCCGACAGCGCCGACGCGACGGCGGCAATCTCCGCGCCGTTCGTCGCGATCACGAGCGTCATCCTGTCGTCGGCGCTGGTGGCGGTCGGCAACGGATTGATGTTCGCCTTCATTCCGGTGCGGCTGGGCGCGGAGGGTTTTCCCCCCACCTGGGCGGGCCTCATCCTCACCGGCCTGTCGGCGGGCGGCATGGCGGGGTGCTTTCTCACCGGCCGCATCGTCAGCCGCGTCGGTCACGCACGTGCCTTCATGACATTTTCGGCGCTGATCATCCTCTCCAACGTCGCGGTCAGCCTGAGGATCGACCCCTGGCTGTGGATCGGCGCGCGCGCCCTCTACGGTTTCGCCATCTGCGGCCTGTTCATCGTCGCCCAGAGCTGGCTGAACGACGTGGTCGGCAACGCGATTCGTGGCCGGGTCACGGCCACCTTCTACATGAGCTACATCGTCGGGCTCGGCCTCGGCTCCTATCTGCTCGCCTTCATCGACGCGATGGAGAACACGGCTCCGGTGCTGGCGATCACCTTCGCCGCGCTGTCGATCGTGCCTGTCGGCCTGACTCGCCTGCGCACGCCACCAGCGCCGCCGATCGCGTCGATCGCCCTGCGCCGGGCCTGGGCCATCTCGCCCGTCGGTCTCGCCGGAATGCTCGCGGTCGGCGGCCTCTCCATGATGGTGGCGGGATTCGCGCCGATCCACGCCACCGCCATCGGCTTCGACAAGGACGCCGTCGCGCTGCTGCTGCTCGCGATGCCGCTCGGAACGCTGATCGTCCAGCTGCCCTTCGGCTGGCTATCCGACCGGACGGATCGTCGCTACGTGCTCGTGGCGGCTTCCATCCTCGTGGCGCTGGCGGGCCTGCTCGCCATCGGCGCCGACGCCTGGGCGTTCGGATGGATGGTTCTGGTCTACATGGTGTGGAGCGGCGCCACGGAATCGATCTACTCGATCGCGAGCGCCCATGCCAACGACCGCGCCGAGAAGGGCGACCTCGTGGTGCTGTCGAGCACCATGCTGTTCGCCTGGTCCCTGTCGGGGTTCCTGATCCCGGGTCTCGCGACGATGCTGACCGCCTTCGTCGGCACCGGCGCCTTCATCGGCATCGCGATCCTGATCGCGCTCGCTTTCGGTGGCTTCGTCGTCTGGCGCCTGACCCAGACGAACGCCGTTCCGGCCGAGAGCAGCGGGGATTTCGCGCCATTGTCGGCTCAGGCTCCGCCAGCCGCCGACCTCGCCTTCGTGTCCGCCGAAGGCGACGCTTCCCCGCCTCCCGCGCACTGACTTCGTCGCCACGCTCGCGCTCGTCTTGAAAGTGTCAGGGGACTCTGCCTATCTTCGTGCATCGGCGGTTGTTCGACCGACGATCACGTTGTTCTTGATGCGAAAGGGAAGACACTGAGAACAGCTTTGGTGAAGAAGGCTGAGATATCGCCTTCGCCGGCCGGGATGAGCCGAATCGGCGCGTCCCCTGCCTTGAAGACCGTCCTCGACTCTCTGGAAGATTCGAAGGCCGAAAACGTCGTAACGATCGACATCCAGCGCAAATCAAGCCTTGCCGACTACATGATCGTGGCCTCCGGCCGCTCCAACCGTCATGTCTCGGCCGTGGCCGACCACCTGATCAAGGCGCTGAAGGATGCCGGGCATGGCAATGCCCGTGTCGAAGGCCTCGCCAGCGCCGACTGGGTGCTGATCGATGCCGGCGACATCATCGTGCACGTCTTCCGGCCCGAGGTCCGCGACTTCTACAATCTCGAGAAGATGTGGCAGGCGCCGGAGATGGAGGACGAAACGGTTCACTGAACCGTTTCGGAAGGGTTGGAATGCGGATCGCCGTTCATGCCGTGGGCCGGATGAAGGCCGGCCCCGAACGAGAACTCGCAGACCGCTATTTCGACCGTTTCGCAAAGGCCGGCCCAGCGGTCGGCCTCGAATGGGCGGGCGTCGTCGAAACGCCCGAATCCCGAAGCGCGACCGCGACCGAACGCAAGCGCGAAGAGGCGGCGAAACTCGACAGGCTGCTCGCCGACGGCGCCGCTCTCGTCCTCCTGGACGAACGCGGCAAGAACATCGGGTCCGAGGCGTTCGCCGCCTGGCTCGGAAAGCTGCGCGACAGGGGCCAGCGCGATCTGGTGATCGCGATCGGCGGGCCTGACGGCCATGCGCCCGAATTGATGGAGAAGGCCGCGCTCACGCTCTCGTTCGGGGCATTGACCTGGCCGCACCAGCTTGCCCGCGTGATGCTCGCCGAACAGCTCTACCGGGTCGCCTCCATCGCTGCCGGACACCCCTATCACCGCTCCTGACGGGCTGTTCCGGTCGCCGCTGGGCGAAGAGGCGCGCCAACTCGCATCATTTCGCCAAAAAGCAGCGTCACGACGGGTCTTGGCTGGCAACGGCCTTGCATCCTCCGCCTTATGGTTGATGCTTCCTTAACCGGGCGCTTCCTAGTGTAGTGAGATGATCGGACCCCAGTCCAATGCCGGCAGGAGACATGCGGCGCGCGGCCTGCTTCGCGCCGGCGCCATGTTCATGCTGCTTGCACAGCTGGTTGCGTTTTCGGTCATCCCCTCCGCCGAGGCCGCCGACGACCCGAGCGTGCTGGAAGCGCGGCGGGTGCAGACCGAACAGGAGATCCAGCGCATCGCCGAGGCGATGACACTCTCCGAAAAACGCCTGGCCGAACTCGCGGCCGAGATCGCCGCCGTTCGCAAGGACAACGCGGCGGTGACGGCGGCGCTGATCCAGGCCGCCAAGACCGAACGCAAGCTCGCCGACGACGTGGCGTCGATCGAGACCCGGCTGGAAGGGCTGACGGAGCAGGAGGACGCGATCCGCCGGTCCCTGCACGCCCGGCGCGGCGTGCTGGCGGAGGTGCTGGGCGCGCTGCAGCGCATGGGCCTGAATCCGCCGCCCGCGATCCTGGTGCGTCCGGAGGATGCGCTGGCGTCCGTGCGCAGCGCCATCGTGCTCGGCGCCGTCGTGCCCGAACTGCGCACCGAGACCGCGATCCTGCTCTCCGACATCAAGGAACTCGCCTCGCTGCGTGGCGCGATCGTCGACGAGCGGGAGCGCCTGCTGGCCACGATCCGCGGGCAGGCGGACGAGAAGCAGCGCCTGTCCCTCCTGCTGGAGGAGAAGCGGAAGCTGCTGAGCGACAACGAATCAACCGCCGAGATGGAGCGCAGGCGCGCCGAGGAACTCGCCGCCCGATCGGATACTCTCAAGGAATTGATCGCGGCGCTCGAAGGGGAGATCGACGCGGTCAGCAAGGCTGCGGAAGCGGCCCGCCAGGCGGAGGAGGAACGCGCGCGCCGGGAAGCGGAAGCGGCGGGTCGACCGATCCCCGAGCGAAATCGTCTTCAGGCCGGTATCTCCTTCGAAAGCTTCAAGAAAAAGGTTGCCTTGCCGGTTTCGGGGCGCTTCGTCCGACGCTTCGGGGAGCCGGACGCGATCGGCGGCCGGATGATGGGAGACACGGTTCAAACACAATCCGGCTCTATCGTCACTTCACCGGCTGATGGGGTGGTTCTCTATGCGGGGCCTTTCCGATCCTACGGTCAACTCTTGATCCTCGACGCCGGCGATGGCTATCATGTCGTCTTGGCGGGCATGGACCGGATGAACGTCGCGCTGGGTCAATCGGTTCTCGCGGGGGAACCGCTCGGCACGATGGGCGAGGCGAGGCTCGCAAGCGTGATGGCTTTCGGGGGTACAGACAGCAGTCCGGAACTCTACATAGAGTTCCGCAAGGATGGAAAACCCGTCGATCCGTCGCCTTGGTGGGCGGAGCGCAGTTCTGGAAGGACAGGAAATGGTACGTAGGTTGTCGCTTCTGTTCGCGGGCGCTCTGATGGGTGCGACCGCCATGAGCGTCGTGTACGGCTCTCCGAGTTCGACGGCGAATGCGGCCGGTTCCGATACTTATCGCCAATTGGCCATCTTCGGCGACATCTTCGAGCGGGTTCGCGCGCAATACGTGACGCCCCCGGACGACCAGAAGCTGGTCGAGAACGCCATCAACGGCATGCTTTCCTCGCTCGACCCGCATTCCTCCTACATGAACCCGGAAGCCGCCAAGGACATGCGCGTCCAGACTAAGGGCGAGTTCGGCGGCCTCGGCATCGAGGTCACGATGGAGAACGAACTGGTCAAGGTGATCACGCCCATCGATGATACGCCCGCGGCTCGGGCGGGCGTCCTGGCGGGCGACCTGATCTCGCAGATCGACGGCGAGGACGTGCGCGGCTTGACCCTGTCGGATGCCGTCGACCGCATGCGCGGCGGCGTCAACACGCCGATCGAACTGACGGTGCTGCGCCAGGGCGCGGTCGAGCCGATCAAGATCAAGATCATTCGCGACATCATCAAGGTGAAGGCGGTCAAGCATCGCGTCGAGGGCGACATCGGCTACCTGAAGATTTCGTCCTTCACCGAGAAGACCTTCGACGACCTGCGCGGCGCCATCTCGACCATCCGCAAGGAGATCCCCGAGGACAGGCTGAAGGGCTACGTGCTCGACCTGAGGCTCAATCCCGGCGGCCTGCTCGACCAGGCGGTGAGCGTCTCCGATGCCTTCCTCGATCGCGGCGAGATCGTCTCGACGCGCGGACGCGACCCGAAGGACGTCACCCGTTTCGATGCCCGTCCGGGCGATCTCACCGACGGCAAGCCGGTGATCGTGCTGGTCAATGGCGGCTCGGCGAGCGCGTCCGAGATCGTTGCCGGCGCCTTGCAGGATCATCGGCGCGCGACGGTGCTCGGCACCCGTTCGTTCGGCAAGGGATCGGTGCAGACGATCATTCCGCTGTCGGAAAGCGGCGCGCTTCGCCTGACGACGGCGCTCTACTTCACGCCGGCCGGGAAGTCGATCCAGGGCAAGGGCATCACGCCCGACATCCGCGTCGACCAGCCGCTGCCGCCCGAACTGCTGGGCCGGGACGTGAGCCGCGGCGAGTCCGAACTGCGCGGCCACATCAAGGGCGCGGAGGAGGACGACCAGGGCTCGGGCTCGGCGGCCTACGTTCCCGCCGATCCGAAGGACGACCTGCAGCTGGCCTATGCCAAGGAACTGCTCGAGGGCACCAAGACCGATCCGGCCTTCCCGCCCAATCCGGACCAGGCCGTCCTCCAGCAGTAACCGATCGACGCGCGGGCGCGCCACGCGCCCGCGTCCTTCCGCTTCATCAATCCGACAGGACCCGATCTTTCGCCCGTGACCAAGGAACTCGATCGTCCTCTCGGGCAGGGCAGGGGCCAAAGCCGGGCGGGTCGTGCCCCCCGGCCGCGGGCTTCGCAGGTCCTCGCGGGGTTCGCCGTGCTCGCGATTCTCGGCGCCGGAGCCGCCATCGCCCTGCGACCGGACCCGTTCCGGGTTCCGGATGCCGAGCTCGCGATCGGGACGACCGCCGAACAGGTCGAAGTCGCCTCGGCGCCGGCCTTGGACCAGACACCCGCGCCGTTGCGGACGACGCCGGCGGATGGGGCAGGTGCGCCGGGACCCTCGATCATCAGGGTCAACCCGCCCGCGGAGTCGTCGTCCAATGTCATCGTGATCCGCGACCCCGCGGCGCTGGGCCAGAACCTGCGCGTCGCGCACCTGCCTGACAGGGCCCTGCTCGAACAATCGGAAATGGGGCCGCTTCCCGTGCGCGCGGCGGATGGACGCCGAGCAGCCGACGTCTATGCTCGCCCCTGGTCGGGCACCCGCGGCGCCCGCATCGCGCTTGTCATCGGCGGCCTCGGCCTGTCGCAGACCGGGACTCAGGCCGCGATCGCCAAGCTGCCGCCCGAGATCACGCTCGCCTTCGCACCGCAGGGCAACAGCCTCGGCCGCTGGATGCAGGCCGCCCGCGGGCAGGGGCACGAGATCATGATGCAGCTGCCGCTGGAGCCCTTCGACTATCCGCGCGTCAATCCCGGCCGCAACACGCTGACCGTGGAGGCCGAGCCGCGCCAGAACATCGAAAACCTGTACTGGACGCTCTCGCGCACTACCAACTACACCGGCGTCATGAACTACATGGGCGGGCGCTTCACATCGGACCACGCGGCCTTCGCGCCGATCATGCGCGAACTCGGTGAACGCGGCCTCTCCTACCTGGACGACGGCTCCTCGGCGCGCAGCCTCGCCGAGGGGCTTGCGGCGGAGAGCGACGTGCCTTACGCGCAGGGCGACCTGGTGATCGACCAGGCGCGTGACCGGGGCAGCATCCTGTCGAAGCTCGACCAGCTGGAAGCCACCGCCCGGGCGCGCGGATTCGCGATCGGGACAGGCACCGCCTTCGACGTGACCGTCGATACGGTTGCGGAATGGGCGAAGGCGGTTCGGCAGCGAGGCATCGAAATCGTGCCGGTGTCGGCCGTCACGGCCAGCCGGGGAAGGGGATAGGACTTGAGCGTGACCCTGGTGGATCCCGAGAGCCTGCCCTACCGGCCCTGCGTCGGCATCATGGTCTTGAACCCGGCGGGCCGCGTCTGGGCCGGCCGCCGGATCGTCATTCCCGGCGATGAGATGGACGGCGCCGTCCAGCTCTGGCAGATGCCGCAGGGCGGCATCGACAAGGGCGAGGATCCCTTTCCGGCGGCGCTGCGGGAACTCTACGAGGAAACCGGCATGCGCACGGTCTCGCTGCTCGCCGAAGCGCCCGACTGGATCAACTACGACCTGCCGCCCGAACTGGTGGGCGTGGCGCTGAAGGGCAAGTACCGGGGCCAGACCCAGCGCTGGTTCGCCTTCCGATTCGAGGGCGACGAGAGCGAGATCCGGATCAACCCGCCGCCCGGCGGGCATACCCCCGAGTTCGATACCTGGGCGTGGAAGCCGATCGACGAGCTTCCCGAACTGATCGTTCCCTTCAAGCGGAAGGTCTACGAGGACGTCATCGCCGCGTTCCGGCACCTCGCCGCCTGAGCGGCCGCCCCTATCGTCGCGCCCTCGTTCACTGACTGAACGTCCCGCGACAGGCGTGGGCGTTGCTCCATGCGCCAACGGCTTCCCGACTGAAAAGGCCGGGAAGCGGATGCGCTCTCAAAAACGAAAAAGCCGGACACGAAGCCCGGCATTTTCGAAATCCGCGGTCCTGGACGGCGATCACGCAGGCAGGATCGCGCCCTGCAGCGTGGTGAGCTGGCCGAGATATTCCTCGGCCTTGGTCCGGGCATGATGGTCGACGGCGTCGTCGAGGTCCTCGCGGGCCTCCTGGATGCGCCGTGCGATGTCGGCGCGGTCGATCTCGTCGACGTGGATTGCCGATTCGGCCAGCAGCGTGCAGCCCTCGGGAAGGATGTCGGCGAACCCGCCGAACACCACGTAGCGATCGACCTTGCCGCCGGCCATGGTGATCGACACCACGCCCGGCTTGATCGTGGTCATGACCGGCGCATGGTTCGCCATCACCGTAATCTCGCCTTCCGTCGCCGGAATGACGACGGCCTCGACCTGCGCGGAAATGAGCAGGCGCTCCGGCGAAACCAGTTCGAACTTGAAGGATTGTGCCATGGCTCTGGGGGAATGGGTCGGCTAGCCGCAAGGCGTTGGGAATTGTCGTTCCCGACCTGGCCGTCGTCGTCCCTCTTCCGCTCTCCTTGTTGCCTTGTTGCGCCGCTGCCCGAGATCAGGCCGCTTCGGCGGCCAGACGCTGCGCCTTCTCCAGCGCCATCTCGATCGAGCCGACCATGTAGAACGCCGCTTCCGGCAGATGGTCGTACTCGCCCGCGACGAGGCCCTTGAAGGAGCGGATCGTGTCCTCGAGCGGCACGAGCTGGCCCGGCGAGCCGGTGAACACCTCGGCGACGAAGAACGGCTGCGACAGGAAGCGCTCGATCTTGCGGGCCCGGGCGACGGTGAGCTTGTCCTCTTCGGACAGCTCGTCCATGCCCAGGATCGCGATGATGTCCTGCAGCGACTTGTAGCGCTGCAGCGTCTGCTGCACCGAACGGGCCACCTGGTAGTGCTCCTCGCCGACGATCTGCGGGTCGAGCATGCGCGAGGTCGAGTCGAGCGGATCCACCGCCGGGTAGATGCCCTTCTCGGCGATCGAGCGGTTGAGGGTCGTCGTCGCGTCGAGGTGGGCAAACGAGGTGGCTGGGGCCGGGTCGGTCAGGTCGTCGGCCGGCACGTAGATGGCCTGCACCGAGGTGATCGAGCCCTTGGTGGTGGTGGTGATGCGCTCCTGCATCTGGCCCATGTCGGTGGCCAGCGTCGGCTGGTAGCCCACCGCCGAGGGGATGCGGCCGAGCAGCGCCGACACTTCCGAGCCGGCCTGGGTGAAGCGGAAGATGTTGTCGACGAAGAACAGCACGTCCTGGCCCTGGTCGCGGAAGTGCTCGGCGATGGTGAGGCCGGTCAGCGCGACGCGGGCGCGGGCGCCGGGCGGCTCGTTCATCTGGCCGAACACCAGCGCGCACTTGGAGCCGGCGGTCGAGCCGTCGTTCTCGTGCGGGTCCTTGTTGACGCCCGACTCGATCATCTCGTGATAGAGGTCGTTGCCCTCGCGGGTGCGCTCGCCGACGCCGGCGAAGACGGAGTAGCCGCCGTGCGCCTTGGCGACGTTGTTGATGAGTTCCTGGATCAGAACGGTCTTGCCGACGCCGGCGCCGCCGAACAGGCCGATCTTGCCGCCGCGGGCATAGGGAGCCAGCAGGTCGATGACCTTGATGCCGGTGACGAGGATCTGCGCCTCGGTCGACTGCTCGACATAGGCCGGGGCCTCCTGGTGGATGGCGCGCCGGGCCGTCGTGGTGACCGGGCCTGCCTCGTCGACCGGCTCGCCGATGACGTTGAGGATGCGGCCGAGCGTCTCCTCGCCGACCGGAACGGTGATCGGCGACCCGGTGTCGGCGACCGGCTGGCCGCGCACGAGACCTTCGGAGGAGTCCATCGCGATGCAGCGGACGGTGTTCTCGCCGAGGTGCTGCGCGACCTCGAGGATCAGGCGGTTGCCGCCATTGTCGGTCTCGAGCGCGTTCAGGATCGGCGGCAGGGCGCCTTCGAACGACACGTCGACGACAGCGCCGATGACCTGCGCGATCTTGCCGGTGGCGGCCGCGGCCTTCGGGTTAGCTGCTATAGCCATTTCTCTTACCCTCTTCGATTTCTAGAGCGCTTCCGCGCCCGAAATGATTTCGATCAGTTCCTTGGTGATCTGCGCCTGCCGCTGACGGTTGTAGGTGATGGTCAGCTTGCTGATCATGTCGCCGGCATTGCGCGTCGCATTGTCCATGGCCGTCATCTTGGCGCCCATCTCGCCCGCCGCGTTCTCGAGCAGCGCGCGGAAGATCTGGACGGAGATGTTGCGCGGGATCAGGTCCGACAGGATCTGGCCCGCATCCGGCTCGTATTCGTAGATCGACGATGCGGCGGCATCGGTGGCCTGCGCGACGGGCGCGCTCGCCGGGATGATCTGCTGGGCGGTCGGGATCTGCGAGATCACCGACTTGAACTCCGAGTAGAACAGCGTGCAGACGTCGAACTCTCCGGCCGCGAAGCGCTGGATGATGTTGCGGGCGATCGCGTCGGCATTCACGAAACCGACCTGCTTGACCTCGCGCAACTCGATGCGCTCGATGATCAGGTTGGCGTAGTCGCGGCGCAGGATGTCGGCGCCCTTCTTGCCGACGGTGATGATCTTCACCGTCTTGCCGTCGCGCAGCAGCCTGCGGACATGCTCGCGCGCCAGCCGGGCGATCTGGCTGTTGAAGCCGCCGCACAGGCCGCGCTCGGCGGTCGCGACGACGAGCAGGTGAACCTGGTCCCTGCCGGTGCCCGTCATCAGCGCCGGCGCGTCGTCGCCCGACACGGCCGCCGCGATGTTGGCGAGCACCGCGCCCATGCGCTGCGAATACGGCCGCGCCGCCTCCGCCGCTTCCTGGGCGCGACGCAGCTTCGCCGCGGCGACCATCTGCATCGCCTTGGTGATCTTCTGCGTCGCCTTCACCGAGGCGATGCGGTTTCGCAGATCCTTGAGTGACGGCATGCCTCGACCCTATTCCCGACCGATCAGCCGAAGTTCTTGGCGAAGGCGTCGATCTCGGCCTTCAGCCGGGCGCGCAGATCGTCCGACAGGGCCTTCTCGACGCGGATGCCCTCGAGCACCGCCTTGCCGTCGGCGCGCATGTGCGTGAGCAGGCCGCGCTCGAACTCGCCGACCCTGGCGACCGGGATCTTGTCGAGATAGCCGTTGACGCCGGCAAAGATCACGACGACCTGCTCCTCGGTCTTCAGCGGCGAGAACTGCGGCTGCTTGAGGAGCTCCGTCAGGCGGGCGCCGCGGTTGAGCAGGCGCTGCGTGGCGGCGTCGAGGTCCGAGCCGAACTGCGCGAAGGCGGCCATCTCGCGATACTGGGCGAGCTCGCCCTTGATCGAGCCGGCAACCTGCTTCATCGCCTTGACCTGCGCGGCCGAGCCGACGCGCGACACCGAGAGGCCGACGTTCACCGCCGGGCGGATGCCCTGGAAGAACAGGTTGGTCTCGAGGAAGATCTGGCCGTCGGTGATCGAGATCACGTTGGTGGGGATGTAGGCCGACACGTCGTTGGCCTGCGTCTCGATGACCGGAAGCGCCGTGAGCGAGCCCTTGCCGTTGTCGTCGTTGAGCTTGGCCGCGCGCTCGAGCAGGCGCGAATGCAGGAAGAACACGTCGCCCGGATAGGCCTCGCGCCCGGGCGGACGGCGCAGCAGCAGAGACATCTGGCGATAGGCGACGGCCTGCTTGGACAGGTCGTCATAGCCGATCACGGCATGCATGCCGTTGTCGCGGAAATACTCGCCCATGGCGCAGCCGGCGAAGGGGGCCAGGAACTGCATCGGCGCCGGATCGGACGCGGTCGCCGCGATGATGATCGAATATTGCAGCGCGCCGCGCTCCTCGAGCACCTTGACGAACTGCGCGACGGTGGAGCGCTTCTGGCCGACGGCGACGTAGACGCAATAGAGCTTCTGGCTCTCGTCGTCGCCGTCGTTGAGCGGCTTCTGGTTGAGGAAGGTGTCGAGCAGGATGGCGGTCTTGCCGGTCTGGCGGTCGCCGATGACGAGCTCGCGCTGGCCGCGGCCGATCGGGATCAGCGCGTCGATCGCCTTGAGGCCGGTCGACATCGGCTCGTGCACCGACTTGCGGGGGATGATGCCGGGCGCCTTGACGTCGACGCGGCGACGCTCGGTCGCCTCGATCGGGCCCTTGCCGTCGATCGGGTTGCCGAGCGCGTCGACGACGCGGCCGAGCAGGCCCTTGCCGACCGGCACGTCGACGATGGTGCCGGTGCGCTTGACGGTGTCGCCTTCCTTGATGTCGCGGTCGGCGCCGAAGATGACGACGCCGACATTGTCGGTCTCGAGGTTGAGCGCCATGCCGCGGATGCCGCCGGGGAACTCGACCATCTCGCCCGCCTGGACGTTGTCGAGGCCGTAGACGCGGGCGATGCCGTCACCGACCGACAGGACCTGGCCGACTTCGGACACTTCGGCTTCCTTGCCGAAGTTCTTGATCTGGTCTTTCAGAATTGCGGAAATTTCCGCGGCGCGGATGTCCATCAGCCGACCTCTTTAAGTGCGAGCTTGAGCGAATTGAGTTTGGTCTTGAGCGACGTGTCGATCTGGCGCGAACCCATCTTGACGATGAGGCCGCCAAGCAGGGAGGGATCGATCGTGACCTTGACGGTGACGGTCTTGCCGGCGACGTCCGCCAGCGCGGCCTTGAGTTCGGCTTCCTGCTCGCGCGTCAGCGCATGCGCGGCCTTGACCTCGGCCACGACCTCGCCGCGATGCTCGGCGGCGATGGCGCGGAACGCCTTGATGATGCCGGGAACGGCGAACAGCCGGCGGTTCTTCGCGACGACCTTGAGGAAGTTGCCGACCAGACCGTGCAGGCCGGCCTTCTCGGCGATCGCGGAGATCGCCCTGTACTGGTCCTCGGCCGAGAACACAGGGCTCTCGATGAGGCGCCTGAGATCGGCGCTCTCCTCGATCAGGCCCTCGAAGGCGAGCAGGTCGAACTCGACCTGGGAGACGCTCTTGGCGTCGAGGGCAAGCTCGAACAGCGAGCCCGCGTAGCGCCCCGCGACGTCGGAAACTGGCGAAGTAGACTGTGCCACGAACGGTCTTCTCTTCCTGAGATGGCCGCAGGATTTCTGCGCGAGTTAGAAACTCTAGCTAACCCTCTGACCTAATTGATTTATTTCGACCACAAATCCGAGCGTGCCGATCCCCGGGCCGAAAGTCGATTGCCGTCTAGCACAGGCATTCCGGACTCGCAACAACCGGAAGCACACGGTTTTCGGTCAGTTTTGTCGCATCAAACCGGGCATTGCGGGCGGATCGCGCGTCAGGGCAGGTAGCCGAAGGCATGGGCCAGCGGCAGGGCGGCGAGGAGGATGTCGAGCGCGAGCCGGACAAGGCCCATGCCCCAGGCGGTGCGGTCGAAGGCAAGCGCCGCCGCGCGGCCGATGGCGGAAAACAGCCAGCCGGCGCCAAGGGCGAGATAGAGCAGCGGCTGCGCCAGCATGATCGCGGCGATGCCGAGGCCGATCGGGAAGCCGGACGCGGCCCTGAGCGCCGAGGCGGCCACGGCACGGTCGCGCGGCTCGCCGGTCAGGCCGGCCCAGATGCCGGGGAGAATCAAGGCGGCGAGGCCGGCGAGGATGGCCGCAACGGCCGAGGCGAAGGCCAGCGCCTCGCCGGTGGTGGTAGGCCAGGGCAGCGTCAGTTCCATTGTTTTTCCCCGCGAGAAGGCAGGCGCTTGTAGCAGGCGCGCGGGGCGATTCGCCAGCGGGGCGGGAGCGCCGACGGCGCCGCTCGTCATGCGGCGGCCTGGCCATTCGTCGTCAGGGGTGCATACGATCCCCCGTTGCGCCGCGGCGGCGGTAGACAGCGATATCGGCCTCGATGCCGAGGCGCTCGGCCACGGCCGTCCGGTCGAACCCGATCGCGGCGTGGTGGCGCCGAACCGCTTCGACCGCGGCGTCGTAGCTCGGCTGGTCGCGCCATTCGGCCAGCGTTGTCACGTTGAAGCGGCCCGGTCCGGCGACCTGCTCCAGCACCATGTCGCGGAGGAAGCCCGCCTGGGCGCGCAGGACCTCATGCGTGCCTTCCACCAGCGAGAGGAATTCGGCCAGCGAGGCCGGCGGGACCGAAAACCGGTCGACGCGATAGAGATGGTTGCGGGACTGCTCCATGGGGCTCTCCAATTGACAACATGTTGTCATCTATCGCGAATGACAGCATGTTGTCAATCTGCTAGACCCCAGCCATGGACGATCCCACCCATGCCACCGGCCTGCTGATCTTCGAGGTTCTGCGCCTGCACGGCCGGCTGATCGCGGCCGGCGACGCGCTCGTGGCGGACCTCGGCCTGACCAGCGCGCGCTGGCAGGTGCTCGGCACGGTGGCCGCCAGCCGCCAGCCGCTCACGGTCTCCGACCTGGCGCGGATCCTCGGCCAGTCGCGCCAGTCGATCCAGCGACTCGCCAACGAAATGGCGCAAGACGGGCTCGTCCGCTTCGACGATAATCCGGGCCACAGGCGGTCGATGTTCGTGGCGCCGACCGAGAGGGGCCGGCACGTGCACGGCCTGATCGAAGCGCGCCGGCTTCCCTGGACGCAGGCGATCGCGCGCAAGCTCGGCGACGTCGACGCGGCCGGGGCGGCCCGCACGTTGGCCTCGCTGCGCGCGGCTTTGGAGGACGAGACGCCGGGCTGAGGCGGCCGATCGCGGCGGCGTTCCGGCAGTGGGTTCAGGTGTCCGGCGCGCCGCCCGCCGGCGGGAGATGCTCGACGACGTCGACGAGATCGTCGAGGGTGATGGCGGGGTAGTGCTCGCGCATGCCGTCGAGCATCACGTCGTCCGGCCAGTCGGCCTGCCGGCCGAGGAAGGCGGCGGCCGCGCGGAGCGGCATGGTCGTGACCCGGGTGACGAGCACGATCGTCGTCAGCGCCGGGTCTCCGTCGCAGACATAGCGCAGCGGGCCCGCAACGATCGGCCCTTCCCGCCAACGGATGGTCGAGGTCTTGCGGCCGGCGAGGATGTCCGGGAAAAGACGGGCGACCACGCCGAGCGTTTGCATCGACTTCCTCACAAAAAGCTCTGCGGGTCGATGTCGACCTGCACCCGCACCGAGCCGCGCGGCTTGTCGGCCGCGGCGAGCATGGCGCGGACGAACTTCTGGATGTCGGAGCGCCGGTCGCCGTGGACGAGCAGGCGGAAGCGGTGGCGGCCGCCGATCAGGGCGAGCGGCGCCTCGGCCGGACCGAGCACGTCGATGTCGTCCGCGCGGGGTGCCGCGCGGCGCAGCGCGCGGGCGTGGCCTTCGGCCTCGGCGCGGGTGGCGGCGCTGACGATGAGGCCGGCCAGACGGCCGAAGGGCGGCATGCCGGCGCGCCGGCGCTCGTCGGTCTCATTCTCGTAGAAGGCCTCCGCGTCGCCGGAGACGATCGCCTTCATGACCGGATGGTCGGGCTGGTAGGTCTGCAGCAGGCCGAGGCTCTTCTTGCCGGCGCGGCCGGCGCGGCCGGTCACCTGGCTCAGGAGCTGGAAGGTGCGCTCGGCGGCGCGCGGATCGCCGTTGGCGAGGCCGAGATCGGCGTCGACGATGCCGACCAGCGTCATGTTGGGGAAATTGTGGCCCTTGGCGACGAGTTGGGTGCCGATGACGATGTCGACCTCGCCCTTCGCGATGGCCTCCAGTTCCAGCCGCAACCGTCGCACCCCGCCGAGCAGGTCGGACGAGAGCACGATGATGCGCGCGTCGGGGAAATGGCCGACCGCCTCCTCGGCGATGCGCTCGACGCCGGGGCCGCAGGCGACGAGATGATCGAGCGCGCCGCAGGACGGGCACGCCTCGGGCCGCGGCTCGGTGTGGCCGCACTGGTGGCAGACGAGCTGGCCGCGGAAGCGGTGTTCGACCAGCCAGCTCGAACAGTCCGGGCACTGGAAGCGGTGGCCGCAGACGCGGCAGAGCGTCAGCGGCGCGTAACCGCGTCGGTTGAGGAAGAACAGCGCCTGCTCGCCACGCGCCAGCGTCTTGCGGGTGGCGTCGATCAGCACCGGCGACAGGAAGCCGCCGCGCGCGGGCGGGGTGCGGCGCATGTCGATCGCCTTCAGGTCCGGCAGCGCGGCCTCGGCGAAGCGCGACGGCAGGGCGACGCGGCCGTAGCGGCCCGAGAGCGCGTTGACGCGGGTCTCGATGGAGGGCGTCGCCGAGGCGAGGATGACCGGGAAGCCGGCGATGCGGGCGCGCACCACCGCCATGTCGCGGGCATTGTAGAAGACGCGGTCCTCCTGCTTGTAGGCGGGGTCGTGCTCCTCGTCGACGACGACCAGGCCGAGGTCGCGAAACGGCAGGAACAGCGCCGAGCGGGCGCCGGCGACCACCCGCACCCGGCCCTCCGCGACCTGGCGCCAGACGCGCTCGCGCATGCGCGGCGGCAGGTCGGAGTGCCATTCGGCCGGCTTGGCGCCGAAGCGATCCTGGAAGCGCTCGAGGAAGGCGTGGGTCAGCGCGATTTCGGGCAGCAGGATCAGCACCTGCGCGCCACGCCCGAGCGCGGCGGCGATGGCCTCGAAATAGACCTCGGTCTTGCCGGAGCCGGTGACGCCGTCGATCAGCGTGACGGAGAAGGCGGGTTCGCCGGCCTTTTCGCGCAGCGCCCTGGCCGCGGCTTGCTGGTCGGGATTGAGCGATGGCGTCCCGTAGGCGGGATCGGGCGCGGCGACGACCGGGCGCGGCGGCAGTTTCACGTCCTCGAAGACGCCCTGGTCCCGCAGCCCGTCGACGACGGTGGACGACACGCCCGCCGCGTGGGCGAGGCCCGACCGGGTCCAGGCCATCCCCTCCTCGGCGAGTTCGAGCACGCGGGCCCGCGCGGCCGTCATGCGGTCGGGCAGGGCGCGGGTGCGGGCGATGCCGTCGATCCAGGGTTCGGGATCGAAGGCGGCGGGCGCGCGCAGCAGCATGCGCGCCACCATGCCGGGCGGGGAGAGCGTGTAGTCGGCCACCCAGTCGACGAAGCGGCGCATCGGCTCGTCGATCGGCGGGCAGTCGAAGACCTGGGAGATCGGGCGCAGCTTCCTAGGATCGACGGTGCCTCCGTCGCCGTCCCAGACGATGCCGGCGACCTCGCGCGGGCCTAGCGGAACGCGCACGATCGAGCCCGGCCCGACCGCCATGCCGGCCGGAACCGCATAGGAGTAGGGCCGCTCGGCCGGCATGGGGACCATCACCGGAACGACGGCGGGGGCGGGCGAATCTTGCGTCATGGCGCGTGACCTTGCCCCGAGTTTCGTCTAGATCAAAGGCCGACAAGACGGGCCGAGGCCCGATCACCCGCGAATTTGCCAGGAGAAGGCCATGAAATTCTTCGTCGACACCGCCGACACGAAGGACATCCGCGAACTGAACGAACTCGGTCTGCTGGACGGCGTGACCACCAATCCGTCGCTGATCCTGAAGTCGGGCGGCAACATCGCCGAGGTGACCAAGGAGATCTGCTCGATCGTCGACGGCCCGGTCTCGGCCGAGGTGGTGGCCACCGAATACGCCGAGATGATGCGCGAGGCCGACGTGCTGTCGAAGATCGCCGACAACATCTGCATCAAGGTGCCGCTGACGCTGGACGGGCTGCGCGCCTGCAAGTCGCTCACCTCCGACGGCCGGCTGGTGAACGTGACGCTGTGCTTCTCGGCCAACCAGGCGCTGCTGGCCGCGAAGGCGGGCGCGACGTTCATCTCGCCCTTCATCGGCCGGCTGGACGACATGGGCTTCGACGGCGTCGAGCTGATCGCCGAGATCCGCCAGATCTACGACAATTTCGGCTTCGAGACGGAAATCCTGGCGGCCTCGATCCGCACGCCGGAGCACGTCAAGCGCGTGGCGCTGATCGGTGCGGACGTGGCGACCGTGCCGCCGGCGACGCTGCGCGCGCTGGTCAAGCACCCGCTGACCGACAAGGGGCTCGAGCAGTTCCTCGCCGACTGGGCCAAGACCGGCCAGAAGATCATCTGACGCCAACATGGTCGCCGATGCCGCGGCCATCGCTCGCGACGTGCTGGCAGCGCTCGACGCCGGCCGGCAGCTCGCGCCCTTCGCGCGGCGGATCGACGGCTTCGACCTCGCCGCCGCCTATCGCGTCACGATGGAGCTGCGGCGGCTGAGGGTCGCGCGCGGCGAAAGGACGGTCGGGCGCAAGATCGGCTTCACCAATCGCGGCATCTGGGACGAGTACGGCGTCTTCGATCCGATCTGGGGCGACATGTGGGACACGACCGTCCACGACGTCGCTCCCGGCGGCGCGATCGCGGTGTCGCACCTGCCGGAGCCGCGCATCGAGCCGGAGATCGTGCTTTGCCTCGACCGCGACCTCGATGCCGGAATGTCGGTCGCCGAGGTGGCGGGCTCGGTCGCCTGGGTGGCGCATGGCTTCGAGATCGTGCAGTCGATCTTTCCCGACTGGAAATTCGCGGCGGCCGACTGCATCGCGAACGGCGGGCTGCACGGCGCGCTGCATGTCGGTCCCCGGCGCCTGCTGGCGGCGGACGAGCGGGCGGAACTGCCCGAGATGCTGGCGCGGCTGAAGCTCACTCTCTCCCGCAATGGCGAGCCGGTCGACGCCGGGACCGGCGCCAACGTGCTCGACGGCCCGGTCGAGGCGCTGGCGCATCTCGTCGGGGTGCTGGCGGCCGATCCGGTCAATCCGCCGCTGCGCGCGGGCGAGATCGTCACCACGGGGACGGTGACGCGCGCCTTTCCGGTGGCGCCGGGCGAGCGGTGGTCGACGACGATCTCGGGCTTCGACCTGCCCGGGCTCTCCGTCGAGATCCGCTGACGGCGGAGGCCATCCGCCTCAGGTCACGATCGCAGGAAGCCTGTAAAGAAGCGCGTCAGTTCGTCGTGCGCGTCGAGCGGCAGGACGTGCGCGACGTACTGGTCGGGTCGCACGACGACGAGCGCGCCTCTTTCCCTGTCGATGCCGTGCTGCCCAAAAATGTCCGGGCCGGCCTTCAGCGGGGCGCAGAAGATCTTCTCGTGGTCGGTGAGGCCACGCCGGCCCTTGGCAGGCCTGAGCAGCGCCGGCATGGCGCCGACGTCCAGCTGGCGATGGTCCTTCTGGAAGACGGCCCGCAGGTCGATGACGGCGTCGGGATCGGTTCCGGCGGCGAGCGCTCCGGCGATCGGCAGCTCGGCCGCTGCCGCGAGGGCGTCGCAGAGGCGGGAGATCGCTCCACCTGTCGCGCCGTCGTCGCCAGCGCCGGCGAAGGCGAAGAGCCGCCAGCGCGCGTCCGCCTCGATCACATGGCCGAGTTCGACGCGCCTGGCGTCAGCCAGCCGCGTCACCGGCGCGGAATGCAGCCGCGCGCCGATCGGAAAGCCCGTGGCGAGGCCCTGCCAGGTCGCGGGCCCGGTCAGCGCGGACGGCTTGTAGGTGACCGACATGCCGGCGGTGTAGCGGCCGTGCTCGATGAAGTAGCGCTGGAATCTCGGCACGCCGGTCTCGCCGGGCGCGGGCGGCTCGCCGATGATGCGCGACCATTCGCGGTCGAAGTCGATGAGGTCCTTCGCCACCGCCTGCCGCTCGGCGGAGTAGCTGTGCAGGATCGCGGGATCGGATCGCCCGAGCAGGACCGAGACGAGCTTCCAGCCGAGGTTGAAGCTGTCGCCCATCGAGACGTTCATGCCCTGGCCGGCCTTGGGGCTGTGGGTGTGGCAGGCGTCGCCGGTGATGAAGACGCGCGGCGTCCGCGTCGCGATCTCGGATTCCGGCACGTCGTCGAACTTGTCGGTCAGGCGCTGGCCGATCTCGTAGACCGACCACCAGGCGGTCTCCTTCACGTCGAGCGTGTAGGGATGGAAGATGCGCTTCGCGGCGGCGATGAGATGGTCGAGCGTGACCTTGCGGTGGGCGACGCGCTCGGATTTGCCGAGCTTGTCGAGCTCGATGTAGAGGCGGACGAGATGGCCGCCCTCGCGCGGGATGAGGACGATGTTGCCCTCGCCCGCCGACTGGATCAGCGACTTGAAGCGGATGTCGGGGAAGTCGGTGACGGCGAGCACGTCCATCACGCCCCAGGCCTGGTTGGCCGAATCGCCGACGAGTTCGCGGCCGATCGCCTTGCGCACGCCGCTGCGCGCGCCGTCGCAGCCGACGACGTAGCGGGCGCGCACCGTCTCGCGCTCGCCTTCGTGGCCGGGGTCGACGCGCTCGATCGTCACCGTGACCGGATGGTCGCCGCCGTTGGGGTCGACGGTCAGGTCGAGCAGCCGGCGATTGTAGTCGGGCACGAGGCGTGAGGGCGAGTTGCGCATGATCTCCAGGTACATGTCGTGCACGCGCGCCTGGTTGAGGATGATGTGGGGCATCTCCGACAGGCCGTCCTCGACGTCGTCGACGCGGCCGTTGCGGACGATGCGGCGCGGATCCGCCGGATCGGGCTTCCAGAAGGTGGTCTCGTTGACCCAGTAGCCCTCCCGCATCACCTTTTCGGCGAAGCCGAAGGCGTTGAACATCTCCATCGACCGGCACGAGATGCCGTCGGCCTGGCCCTTCTCCATCGGTCCCGGCTTCTGCTCGATCAGGCGCGTGGTGATTTGCGGGAAGGTGGCGAGCTGCGCGGCGAGCGTCAGCCCCGCTGGTCCCGAGCCGACGATCAGGACGTCGACCGTCTCCGGCAGGTTGTCGGCGGCGGGGCGGTTGGGGGCGGCGTCGTGAATCTCGGGGTTACCGGGCCGAAAGCCATTCAGGTGGAACTGCATCTCTCTTCCCTTGCTCCCGCGCTGGAATGCGTTATGATAAGCATACATATGATATGTGTACTTATCATATCTGTCAACCGCCATTGCCGACAGCGGCGCGAAAGGGGAGAGACATGGCGCTGGACGAGATGGCCGGGCACCTGATCCGCCGGCTGCACCAGGTTTCCGGACAGGTCTTCCTGCGGCAGGTGCAGGCGGCGGGGCATGACCTCACGCCGGTGCAGTTCGCCGCGCTCGATGCGCTGCGCAGCCATCCGGGGATCGACCAGGGGCGATTGTCGGCGCTGATCGCCTATGACCGGGCGACCATCGGCGGCGTCGTCGACCGGCTGGAGCAGAAGGGGCTGGTCCGCCGCGAGGTGAGCCGACACGACCGGCGGGCGCGCGAGGTCAGCCTGACGGCCGAGGGCGAGCGCGTGTTCTCGGAGCTGCTGCCGGTGGTACGGCGCCTGCAGGCCGACATCCTGGCGCCGCTGGACGATGCCGAGTGCGCCCAGTTCATGGCGCTGGCGCGCAAGGCGCTGGCGGGCCGGACGGACTGAGCTCGAGGAGGAAGAGCGCCCGCCCGCTACCAGTGCATCAACGGCAGGCCGGCGACCGGCGAGCGGAAGAAGGGGATGCGATCGCCGCGCAGGCTGCCGAGATAGACCGTTTTCAGATCAGGACCGCCGAAGGTCACGCTCGCCATCCAGGGGCAGAGCGTGCCGCTGGCGCCGGCCATGATCTCCGGCGTGACCTTGCCTTCGACCCAGGCCGCGTCGAGCGCGGCGGTGCCGGCCGGGTCGCCGTCGTCGAGGAGCACGAGGACGTCGCCTCGAGGGGTGAGCGCGATCAGCCGGTCGGCCATGATCAGCGTGCTCCAGAGATTGCCGGCGGCATCGAAGGCGATGCCGTCGCAGAAGCCGCCGACAGTGTCCGGGCCATAAGTCTCACGGTCGGAGAGTGTGCCGTCGTCCCGTACCTCGAAGCGCGAGATGCGGCGCGCGGTGGTCTCGGCGACATAGAGGAAGCGTTCCTGGAGATCGAAGCGCAACTCGTTGGTGCCGCACAGCCCGTCGGCGACGATGCGCGCGCCGCGCTCGTCGATGAGCGCGATGTAGCCGTCGTGGCTCATCGTCTCGACATGGCGGGTCCATGGCACCATGCGGGTGGTGACGGTGAGGTACAGGCGGCCTTTCGAATCGCGGGTGACGAAGTTGGCCTTGCCGAGCGGCTTGCCGTCGATGGCGTTGAGGAGCGTCGTGGTCTTGCCGTCGCGGGTCATCCGTTCCAGCGAATCGGTGCCGAAATTGGCGATCAGGAAGCTGCCGTCGGCGTCGAAGGCGAGGCCGTTGGGCAGGCTGCCGGCGGTGTTGACGTAGCGGTCCTCGAAGGACCGCGCCACGTTGACCGCCCGGGTGGACTGCAGGATCAGCGTCTGCGCGCCGTCGGGATCGATCCGCACCACGCCGCCGCGCCCGTCGGCGCTCCACAGCGTGCCGTCGCGTTCGGCCAGGATGCATTCGGGGCGCTCGAGACCCTCGCCGATGAAGCGGATGTCGTCGCGGTTCACCTGCCAGCCGGCAAGGGGGTTTGCTCGGTCGAGAATGGCGGCAGCTCCCGTCCTGGATCGTCGCCGAGCCATCCGCGCCGGCCTTCACGATCATTGTTTGGTCGACCGATCAATCGGAGTTTTCGGCAGCGTTGTCAACCTGGAACGAGAATCGGCGTGCGCGGCGTCAGGCCGGGGACAGCTCGACCGTGGTGGGGTCGTAGGAGAACAGCCAGGCCGAGCGCTCGGCATTGATGTCGCGCCTGGCGAAGGCGGCGCGCAGTGCGTCGACGTCCGGCAGGTGGAACAGGGCGCGGTTGGCGCGCGATTCGTTGACGATGCGGGCGGTGCGGTCGACGCGGTTGCGCTGGTAGAGCGCGATCGCGGCGGGGATGTCCGGCCCGTGGAGCAGCGCGCGCGCCAGCACGGCCGCGTCCTCGACGGCCATCGCCGCTCCCTGCGCCATGTAGGGCAAGGTCGGGTGCGCGGCGTCGCCGAGCAGCGTCACCCGCGCGGTGCTCCAGTCGCGAATCGGCGCGCGGTCGCGCAAGGCCCAGCGGAAGCACTGGTCGCGGTCGGCCGCCTCGATGATCGCGGTGATCATCGGGTGCCAGCCGTCGAAGTCGGCGCGCATCTCGGTCCAGGGGCGCGGCGTGGTCCAGGACTCGTCTTCCCACTGCGCGAATTCGACGCAGCCGACGAGGTTCATCAGCGTGCCGCCGCGCAGGGCGTAGGTGACCGCGTGCTTGCCGGGGCCTGCCCAGATGTCGGTGGTGCGCGAGCGGTGTCCGGGCGCCAGCCGGTGCATCGGCACGACCACGCGCCAGACCGCATCGCCGGTGTAGGCAGCCTCGTCGGGGCCGACGACGCCGCGGCGCACGACCGACTTGATGCCGTCGGCGCCGACCAGCGCCGCGCCGCGTTCGGTCGAGCCGTCGGCGAGCGTCACCGTCACGCCGTCGTCGTCCTCCACGAAGGCGGCGACCGCGCAGCCGGTGCGGACGGCGCCGGGATCGAGGTTCCTCACCTTCTCCACCAGCAGGCGGTGCAGGTCGGCGCGGTGGATGGTCACGTAGGGCACGCCGTGGCGCTCGCGATAGCCCGCGCCGAGCGGGATGGTCTGGAGAATCTCGCCGCTGTCGAAGATGCGGAAATGATAGGCCTCGGGCAGGACGCCCTCGGCCTCGATCGCCTCGATCAGGCCGAGCGAGCGGTAGACCCGGCCGGCATTGGCGCTGACCTGGATGCCGGCGCCGACCTCGGACAGCACGGCCGCCTGCTCGAAGACGGCGACCTTGAAGCCGGCCTGGAGCAGCGTGGCCGCCGCGGTGAGCCCGCCGATGCCGCCGCCGGCGATCAGGATCCGCGACGTTTCCGCCATCACCACTGCCCCTCCCGACGCGCCGACTATCCGGTGACCGCCACCGACATCTCGCCGATGCGGTCGATCCAGGCATGCATGACATCGCCGGAAGCGACCGGCGCGACCCCCTCGGGGGTGCCGGTCATGATGACGTCGCCGGGATAGAGCGTGTAGGCCTTGCTGGCATAGGCGATCAGCTTCTGGACGTTCCAGATCAGCAGGCTGGTGTTGGACTTCTGCCGCGTCTGGCCATTCACCTTGATCTCGAAGTCGAGATGGCCCGGATCGCCGATCTCGTCGGCGGTGACGACGTGCGGGCCGAAGACGGTGAAGGTGTCGAGCGACTTGCGGAAGGAGCGGTCCTCGGTGCCCCGAATGGTCATGTCGAGGCCGATCATGTAGCCGGCGACGTGATCGAGCGCATCGGCCTCCGAGATACGGAAACCCTTGCGGCCGATCACCAGCGCCAGTTCGATCTCATGGTCGATGCGGCGGTCGGGCCAATCGGCCACCACCGCCTCGCCGGCGCCGATCATCGAGCTCGGCGCCTTCAGGAACACGCCGTAGTCGGCGATGGTCTTCACCTGGGTGCCGAAGTTGATCTGCGTGTCGGCGCGCGATTCGTCGAGGTGAAGCTGGTAGTTGACCGGCGCGGCGACGATCTTGCCGGGATTGGCGACCGGGGACAGCAGCCTGACCGACGAGACCGGAACGCCGGGGACCTTGCCGGCCATTTCCTCCATCCGGGGACGCAGGGCGTCCAGGTGATTGAAGAAGTGATCCCCGCGCGGCACCGGCCACTTCAAGGGCGGCAGGGCGTCGAGGACGGGCGTGACGTCGTGGACGAGGTCTCCACGGACGACGCCGAGGCGGTCGTCGTCGAAGCGGCAGAAGCGCATGTCTTGTTATCCTTGCAGTCGATCGGGTCGTGTTGTTCTTGAATCAGCGCCCGCGCTGCTCGCGCCAGAGGCCGAGCTTTTCCTGGGCGACGCGGTCGGAGAAGCAGAAGAGGAAGGAATCCTCCGTGGCGGCGAAGCTGCGCCAGGTCCAGCCGGGCGCCACCGCCACGTCGGACGGCGCGAGATCGAAGCTCCTGTCGCCGATCGAGGCGGTGAGCGCGCCCTCGGCCAGCGCCATGACGATGCCGTCGGTCGAGCGCATGGGCTGCGTCTGGAAACCCTTCGGGACGAACGTCATCCAGGCCGCCATGGTGGGCATGGCCCAGCCGCCGTCGAGCGGGTTGGCGTAGCGCAGCGTCACCGCCTCGTGGGCGTCGGGCGCCTCTCCCTTCGAGGCGGCGACGAGCGCCTCGCGGGTGCGCTCGTAGGGATAGTTGAAGATCGGCGTCGTCAGGCCGTAGCGGCTCTCCGGCCTGAGCGGCAGCATGCCCGAACCGAAGCGGGCGAGCGCGTCGCCTTCCGGCCGCACGATCGACTGGCGCTCGTCGTTGTAGTGCTCGTTGAAGCCGGTCTCGAAGAAGGAGACCAGCGGCAGGTCGAGGCCGTCGAGCCAGGCGCAGGGGTCCGAACCCTCGTTGCCGTGGTCGTGATAGGCCCAGGACGGGGTGATGATGAAATCACCGCGGCGCATGGTGGTGCGCTCGCCGCCGACCGCCGTGAAGGCGCCCTTGCCTTCCAGCATGAAGCGCAGGGCTGACGGGGTGTGGCGATGCGCGGGCGCGGTTTCGCCCGGCATGATCAGCTGCAGGCCGGCATACATGGTCGCGGTGGCGCGCGACTGGCCGGGCAGGGCCGGGTTTTCCAGCACCAGGACGCGGCGCTCGGCTTCCTTGGCGGTCAGCAGGCTGCCCGATTCCATCAGCAGCGGCCGCACGTCGGCATAGCGCCAGCGGTGGGGCGCGGCCTTGGACTTCGGCTCGTTGGGAAGCAGCCCGCGCAGGACCTCCCACAGCGGGGCCAGATTCTGCGGGGCGAGCCGGTCGTAAAATTCCTTCCGCTCGGCTTCGGTGGAACTTGCGGGGGCGGTGCTCATGGTGCTTCTCCCAATGCAGGGGCCTATTCGGCCGCGATTTCCCTGGCCGATGCCGCATCGTTGCGACGGCCGACGAATTCGATGGCGAAGACGGCGAGGACGACGACGGCGCCGACGATGTTGGCTGTGGCCGCCCAGGAGGCCATGCCGAGCGGCACCAGAAGCAGCGCTCCGCCCGCGAGCGAGGCCAGCCGCAGCGCCGGGCCGATGCGGCGCAGCCCGTAGCCGATCATGCCGGCGGAGACGAACCAGACGCCGATCACCGCCGTGCCGATCGTGAACAGCGTCTCCGCCCAGGTGCCGCCCTGCAGGAGGAGGGTCGGCGAGAAGACGAAGAGGAAGGGCACGATGTAGGCGGTCCAGGAAAACCGCATCGCAGCCCAGCCGGTGCGCATCGGATCGGCCTTGGCGAGGTTCGCGGCGAAGAAGGCCGCGATGGCCACGGGCGGCGTCACGAAGGACATCATGCCGAGATAGAGAATGAACATGTGCGCGGCGATCGGCGTGACGCCGACCTCGACCAGCGCCGGCACGATGAGCACGGCGAGCAGCACGTAGACGCCGAGCGTCGGCATGCCCATGCCGAGCACGATGCACAGCACGCCCGAGATGAGGAGAAGCAGGAACACGTTGCCCGAGCCGAGATCGACGAGGAACAGCGTCAGCGCAAAGCCGAGGCCGGTGATCTGGAGGATGCCCATGATGTAGCCGGCGGCGGCCGCGATCATGATGATGTCGGCCGACGACATGCCGGTGCGCACGATGCAGGCCCAGACCTCGCGCGGGGTCAGCCGCTGCGTTCCGTAGCCGATGGCGAAACCGATCACGGCGACCGCGACGCAGGCATAGATCGCGGCGTTCTCCGGTTCGCGGTTCTGCCAGAACAGCGCGTAGACGAGGACGGCGAAGGGCAGCAGGAACAGCCAGCCTTTCGCCATGACCTTCAGGAGGTTGGGGATGTCCTTGGCCGGCACGCGCAGGATCTTGCCCTTGGCGGCCTCGAGGTCGGCCTGGATGAACAGGGCGAAATAATAGAGGAGCGACGGCACGAGGGCGGCGATCGCGACCTGCGCGTAGCTGATCTGCAGAAAGTCGGCCATCAGGAAGGCGACGGCGCCCATCACCGGCGGCATCAGCTGGCCGCCATTGGACGCGCTCGCCTCGATGGCGGCGGCGTGCTCCGGCTTGAAGCCCGAGCGCTTCATCATCGGGATGGTGATGACGCCGGTGGCGAGGATGTTGGACACGACGATGCCGTTGATCGAGCCGAACAGCGACGAGGCCATGATCGAGATCTTGGCCGCGCCGCCACGGAAGCGCCCCATCAGGCCGAGCGACACATCGTTGAAGAAGTTGGCGCCGCCGGAGGACGACAGCAACTGGCCGAAGAAGACGAAGGGAATGACGACGGTGACGCCGATCAGCAGGACCAGCCCGAACAGGCCGCTGGTGTCGAGGCCGAGATAGATGACCATGCCCGTCGCCTCGACCTCGCGGGTCTGCAGCGCGCCGCCGACCTTGTGGCCGACGAGCGCGTAGAGGAAGAAGGCGAGCACGACGATCACCAGCGACCAGCCGGAAGCCCGCCGCAACCCCTCGACCACCAGGAGGAAGAGGAGCCAGGCGACGATCGCCACGTCCCAGGGCGAGTTGAAGAACTCGCCCAGCATGCGCGGATAGGACCAGCCCATGTAGAGGCCGACCGCGATGGAGGTCGCGGCCAGGAGCCAGTCATACCAGGGCACCGTGACCCGCTGCGCCTCCGTGCGGCGGAAAGGCCGCATGAGGTAGACCATGGCCATGGCCAGGCCGAGCACGACCGCCAGGAACTGCTCGGCCAGGAAATTCAGGCCGGCCATCCGGTAGAGATCGGCGCCCCAGGCGATGCCGCCGAGGGCGATGGCCGCCCCCAGCACCGTGGTCGCCGCCTCGAGCGCCTTGCCCGCGGGCGGCTCGAGATCGTGTTCGGCCTGCATTGTCATGCGCGTGGTCCCGGTTTCCTGGCTATCGCGTCGGGCCTTCGAGCCTCATTCCGCCGGCCAGATGCCGACTTCCTTGTAGAAGCGGATCGCGCCCGGGTGATAGGTCACATCCTGCTGCTGGACGGCGAGATTGGCCGGGGTCATCGCGTTGAAGGAGGGATGCGCGGCGACGAGCTGGTCCTTGTTCTCGTAGAGCGCCTTGACGACCTTGTAGACCGTCTCCTCGTCCGTATCCGCGCTGGCGGCGACGGTCATCGCGTACTGCATCAGGTTCGTCTCGCCGATGACGCCGTTGAGATGCGGCAGCGGCACCTGCGGGGCGACGGTGTATTCCGGACGCACGGCGGCCATGGCCGACTTCGCCTGGTCGCTGTCGTCAAGGCTGAGGAACTTGATGCCGACGGCCGCGTCCACCTCGGCCATCTTCGGCGCGCCGATGGCGAAGATCGTGGCGTCGAGACGGCCGGACTTGAAGTCGTCGGCGGCGCGCAGCAGGTTGGCGGTGGGCACGCCGTCGGTGTCGTCGAGCGACAGGCCGGCGGTGGCGAGGATGGCGTTGGACAGCGCGATGCCCTGCGGGAAGCCCTGCCAGCCGATCGGGAAGCGTTTGCCCTTCAGGTCGGCCACGGTCTCGATGCCCGAATCCTTGCGCACCAGGACGCCGACCTTGAACGGGAAGACGGTGGCGGCGAGCTGCAGCTTGTCGAGCGGCTTGCCGGCGTGCTCGTCCTTGCCGCGCACGGCGATGCCGACCTCGTCGTTGGACATGAAGGTGAAGGCGGCTTCGCCGGCCTGGACAGCGCCCATCGACGCCGCGGGCGAGTTGAAGGTGATCACCCGCATCTGCAGGCCGGCCTGTTCCTGCACGACCTTGGCGATGGCCTGGGTCTGTACGTTGTTGACCGAGCCTGGCGGCAGGGTCGAGATCGATACGGTCTGGGCCGCGGCCGCCCCCGTCAGGAAGAGTCCCGCGGCCAGCACGACAGCGCGTTGAAGCAGAGTTTTCACGTCAGTTACCTCCCATTGTCCCGCGATTGCGGGGGTTGAGTTCGTTCCGGCCGGCGTTTTCGCGGTTCTCCCCCCGCGTGTCCGCCGACTGGCATTTCCGCGCCGGCGCCTCGCGGCCCCGGACGTCGTTCAGGCGCCGACCGCGGCGAGGCGGAGGGTCGCGTCGCGGCTCTCGCGCATCACCTGTTGCACAAGCGCGAAACCATGCACCTGGCGCGCCACGGTCTCCAGTTGCCCCGCCACCTCGGCATTGGCCGGCAGGCCGTTCTCGAACGGCCTATTCTGTGAATTCAGGGCCGCTGCGAACGGCGTCGGCCAGCCGCGCAGTGCGTGAACGACCGAGCGCACGCCGACCAGGGTCGTGCCGAGCGCCTGCGCGCCATAGGCGCTGACGACGATGCCGACGGCGCGGCCGTCGAAATAGGGCCGATGGTCGCCGCGCATGTCCTCGACATAGTCGAGCGCGTTCTTGATCACGCCCGACATGCCGCCGTGATAGGCCGGCGTGGCGATGACGATGCCGTCGGCGCGCCGCAGCGACTGGACCAGCCGTCTCGCCGACGGACTGCGATGCTCGTCCGACGGGTCGTACATCGGCAGGTCGAGTAGCGGGCCGACGATCAGCTCCGTCGTGGCCCCCATGCCGGCGATCAGTCCCATCGTGTAGCGCAGCGCCGTCTCTGAGGACGATCCGATGCGGGTTGTTCCGCCGATGCCGACGATATGCGGGCGGAAATCGCCGCCGTCGGCCTGGCCATATCCCTGCATGGGCGGGGTCGTGATGGTGTCGAGCATGCCGTCCTCCTATTCCGCCGCGGCCGCCGTCTCGGCGGGCACGCGACGTTCCGCCCGCTCGAAGGCCGCGCCGATGGCGGCATGGCGCCGGTCGAGCCATTCCTTCGTCTCGGGGTGCGTGAAGATGTAGAATTCGCCTGATTCGATCGCCTCGGCGACGCGCTCGCCGATCTCGCCGGGCTGCATCTGGCCCCTGATCAGGTCGCCCATGAAATGGTTCTGCGGCCTGACTGTGGCGCCGCCAAGCCGTTCGGGACGGCTGCGCTCGGAGAGGTGGATCTTCGTGTCGACCGCGGCGGGCGCAAGGATCGACACGCCGACATTGGTGCCCGCGAGTTCGTTGCGCAGACCTTCAGAGAGCGCGACGACGGCGTATTTGGTCATCGAATAGGCGCCGGTGAGGAAGTTCGGATTGACCTGAAAGCCGCCGATCGAGGCGGTGTTGACCATGTGCGCAGGGCGGCCCGAAGCCAGCATGCGCGGGATCAGCGCCTGGATGCCATGGATGACGCCGTGGATGTTGACGCCGATCACCCAGTCCCAGTCGGCGGCGCTGATCTCGTGCAGCGGCACGCCGTGCATGGCGATGCCGGCATTGTTGCAGGCGATGGCGATCGGCCCGAAGGCGGCTTCGACCGCCTTCACCGCCTCCTCCACCGAGGCGCGGTCCGAGACGTCGACGCGGATCGCCCGCGCCGCGCCGCCTTCCGCCTCGATCAGGCGCACGGTTTCGGCGGCGTCCTCCTCGCGGATGTCGCAGACGCCGACGCGAACGCCGCGCCGCGCGAAACTCATGGCCATGCCGCGGCCGATGCCCGACCCGCCGCCGGTGACATAGGCGGCCATCCCCGCTTCGATCTTCATGGTGCCCTCCTGCCGGCCGCGGCCAGCGTCATGTTTGCATACCAGTCCGGCCCAGACGAGACCGGTTTCGTCGGATTCATCCATCTGGCGCGGAGCTTCGTATACCGGCCCGAAACCTTGCAGGATCCGGCCGTCACATGCCAAACAGCCTTGGAACTCTTCGGACGGATCGGAGCCGGCGCAACATGACGAACCAGGATGGCGCGGCGACGCGCGACGGCGAGGCGAGCGGCGCGGTCGAGACGGCCTACCGCTTCATCCGCACGGCGATCATCAGCGGCGACCTGACGTCCGGCGAGACGCTGCAGGAATCGAAGCTCGCCGAGCGCATCGGCGTCAGCCGCACGCCGGTGCGGGAGGCGCTGTCGCGGCTGGCGAGCGAAGGCCTTGTCGTGCTGGAGCGCTATCGCCGGGGGCAGGTGGCCAGCTTCTCCCGGGCCGACGTGGCCGAGGTCTTCCGACTGCGCGGCAAGCTCGAGGGACACGGCGCGCGCCGCGCCAGCCGCCGCATCTCGGCGGCCGACATCGCGCGGCTGGAGGCGATCGAGGACGAGATGGAGGCGGTCTTCGCCGAGCTCGGCTGGCACCGCCACCTGTCGCGGTTCGACGAGCTGAACAACGAGTTCCACGGCATCATCGCGCGCGCGGCCGACAGTCCCCGGCTGGAACGCATCCTGGCATCGTCGCTCGAACTGCCCGCGTCGATCTTCAACTACTACGTCGAGCCGCTCGACGAGCGCACGCGGCGCACCCATCGTCAGCACCGCGAGATCATCGCGGCGCTGAAGGCGCGCAATCCCGACTGGGCCGAAGCTGCGATGAGTGCTCATCTGTTCTCGATCCTCAACGATCCGGCACCCGACCCGGAGTGACGCGAGGCCGCTCCGGGGCAGGACAGGCGGCCTATTCGGCCGCGACCCGTGTCGCGGCGGCGCGGCGTTCGCGCAGCCAAGGCATCACGGACGTCGCGTAGAGTTCCATGTTCTTGCGCGTCAGCTCGGCCGGCAGGGTGCCGAACTGCAAGAGCGTCAGGAGGTGGCCGAAGCCGATCTCGCTCTGGTACTGCTCGAGCCGCTGGCGGACGGTCTCCGGGCTGCCGCAGATGAACATGCCCTTGTCGATGACGTCGTCGATGGTCTGCCGGCCGCCGATGGCCGACTTCGCCTTCATGACGCCGAGCATCGACTTCAGCGACAGGTAGCCCGGCGGCAGCAGCATCTCCTTGGGCATGCGCAGGAACTTGTTGAGGAAGTTCTCGATGTGCGGCTTGGCCTCGCGGCGGGCGATCTCGTCGGTCTCGGCGACGTAGAGTGGCACCGACCAGCCGAGCTGGTCCTCGGTCGCCTCGTAGCCGTGCTCGGCCGCCATGTCCTTGTACATCTGCATGTACCGGGCCAGCATCGCCACCGGCGTGAAGGTCTGCAGGTAGGTGTAGCGGCGGTCGGGATGCGAGGCCCACTCGATCGTCTCCGACGAGCCCTGCGAGGGAATCCAGATCGGCGGGCGCGGCGTCTGGTAGGGGCGCGGCCACAGGTTGACGTATTCGAACTGGTAGTGCTTGCCCTCGAAGGCGAAAGGACCGGTCTCGGTCCAGGCGCGGATGATCAGGTCGTGCGCCTCGTGGAAGCGGTCGTGGCTGTCGGCCGGGTTGGAGCTCCAGGCGTGATACTCGGCGCCGATGCCGCGCACGAAGCCGGCAATGAAGCGGCCCTCGGTGATGTTGTCGACCATCGCGAATTCCTCGGCGACGGTGACGGGATTGTTGAGAAGCGGCAGCGCGCGGCCGAGGATGGCGATCTTGACCTTCTTGGTGCGGCGGGCGAGCGCGCCGGCCATGACGCCCGGCTGCGGCATCAGGCCATAGGCGTTCTGGTGATGCTCGTTGACGCAGACGCCGTCGAAGCCGAGCTGGTCGGCATATTCGAGTTCGTCGAGATAGCGGTTGTAGAGCTTGGCGCCCTTCTTGGAATCATAATAGCTGTTGGGCAGCGTGATCCAGGCGGAGTTGTGGGTCTTGTCGTAGTCGAGATCCAGATCCGCATAGGGCATCAGATGCATCATGTAGAACTTCATCACGCTGCTCCCTGGAGGAAGTTGACGACCTTGGAGGTGAATTCGCGCGCCTTTTCGACATGCGGAAGGTGGCCGCATTCGGGGATGATCTCGAGCGAGGAGGAGGGGATCAGGTCGCGGTAGGCCGGGCCGTAGGCGGTGGGGATGAGCTTGTCGTCGTCTCCCCAGATGATGAGGGTCGGCACGGCGATGCGGTGCAGCCACTTCCTGAGGTGCGGATTGTGGAAGCGCGGGCTCCAGCCGAGCTTGGCCGTCATCAGCCGGTTCTTCAGCACCACGAGGAGCTCGTCCTCGTTGGCCGGCTGCGGCATCGCCTTCGCGATCTCCTGGTTGTGGAACAGGTTCTGCGCCAGTTCCTCGGGCGACCACATGAACATGTCGCCCTTGCGCACGCCCGGAACGCTGATGCCGGCCGGCGCGACCAAGGTCAGCGACTTGATCTTGGCGCAGGACCGCGTGGCGAGCTCGGCGGCGATCCAGCCGCCGATCGAGGTGCCGACCAGATGCACCCGGTCGAGGCCGAGATGGTCGATCACGTCGAGATAGAAATAGGCGAGATCGCCGACCGTATCGAGCCATTCGGGCGTGTCGGAGGCGCCGAAGCCGGGATGTTCCGGGACGATGACGTCATAGCGCTCGGCCAGCATGTCCATGAAGGGCAGCCAGCGCCCCGCGCCCGACGCGCCGTGCAGGAAGAGCAGCGGTTCGCCGTGCCCCTTCCGCATGATCCGGATGCGGCATCCGGCCACCGTCTCGAATGTTTCCTGATGCGCCATGGCGGTCGCTGGCCTCCCTTCGCGTCTTCTTCTGTCGACAGGTCCGATGCGACAAATTGTACACCTTATCACGTGATCCAGGTCAAGGCGAAATCGTCGAAACCTGATCTGCAAATATGCTGCGCTGCATCATTTTATTGATATTGCTTATGAAAAACCTTCAATCTACGAATGGCGTCGAACGGGTGTGGTTTCGTCGATTGCATACCAACCGGCAGGGAGGGTTCCGATGGCACTGGAGATGTTCGCGCTCGACGGGCGCGTGGCCGCCGTGACCGGCGCGGCGAGCGGGCTGGGGCTGGCGATGGCGCAGGCGCTGGCATCGGCGGGCGCGACCGTCGTGCTCACCGACATCGACGCGGCGGGGCTGGACACGGCATCGGAGACGATCCGCGCGGCGGGCGGGCGGGCGGAGACGGCGGTGCTCGACGTGTCGGACCGCGAGGCGATCCGGGCGACGATCGACGGCATCGTGGCGCGGCACGGCCGGCTGGACGTCGTCATCGCCAATGCGGGCGTGACGGCGGGCCCCGGCTACCGCACCGAGATCGGCCAGATCAACGCCGTGCGCGACGAGCAATGGGACCAAGTGCTGTCGATCAACCTGACGGGCGTCTTCGTCACCATCCAGGCGGCGGCGGCCCACATGAAGCGGCAGCGCTCGGGCCGCATCGTCGCGGTGTCCTCCGTCGCGGGGCTGAAGTCGGAGGTGATGTGCGGCTATGCCTACACCGCCACCAAGGCGGCGGTGGTGAACCTGGTGCGCCAGGCGGCGATGGAACTCGCGCCCTACGACGTGATGGTGAACGGCATCGCCCCCGGTCCCTTCCGCACCAACATCGCGGGCGGGCGGATCCGGAATGCGGAGGTGGAGGCCGAGTTCGCGTCGATGGTGCCGCTCGGGCGGATCGCCTCGCCCGAGGAGATCAAGGGCCTGGCGCTGCTGCTCTGCTCGCCGGCCTCGAGCTTCATGACCGGGACCACGATCCCGATCGACGGCGGCATCATGGCCAAGTAGCGAAGGGAGGAAACGATGACGGGCATCGCAGGGATTTTCGCCGGGCGGCTGATCCAAACCGCCTTCACGACCGCCGACATCCACGCCACGATGCGGGAGATGACCCGCACACTCGGCGTCGGACCCTGGTTCCTGCGCGAGCGCGGGGTGTTTCCCAGACAGGTCTATCGCGGGCAGCCGTCGTCGACGGCGCTCGCCATCGCCATGGGCTATTCCGGCGACATGCAGTTCGAGATCATCCAGCAGCTCGACGACAGCCCGTCCGTCTACCGCGAGGCGGCCGAGCGCAACGGCCACGGCCTGCATCATTTCGGCGTCGCGGCGGAGAACTACGACGCCGCGCTCGCGCACTACCGGGGCATGGGATTCACCCTGGCCTACGAGGCCGAGGTCGCGAACGGCGCGCGCGTCGGCTATTTCGACACTCATGGCGTGCTTCCGGCGATGATCGAGGCGATCGAGTACCTGCCGGCGACGCGGGCGATGTTCGACGGCTTCCGCGCGGCGGCGCGCGACTGGGACGGCCGCGATCCGGTGCGACCGCGCGCCTGACCGTTTTCGCAAAGTGCTCGCGCCTGGCCGCGTCGCCGTCCAAATGCGGGACGGCGGCGCTTGTGGCGCGCGCGCGGCGTCGTCCCCGCGCAGGCCGTCCTCGCATCGGGTTTGAGTTCTCCCTTTTCAACTTTCTGCGCATGCCTCGAACCTTTCGCCGCCCCCAGGTTTGTGAAGGGTGTCGCGCGGCTGTCGGCGGCCGTTTTCCGAATTCGCCGCGAAACGGCGGCGGTGGTCGGGAGCCATGAAGTTGCACTCAAAATTCCGGCTCAAGCTGAGATTGCCAATCGAAAAGTAGTATTATATGACTATTGGCCGTGCCGGTCAGCTTGGAGGAGTGAGGGCGGCACGGCAACCAGGGAGGAAATCAATGCATCCGAAGACCATCTTCGGTGGCGCGGTGGCTTTTGCCGCGACCATCGCCGCCACCATGGCCAGCGCCCAGACGATCGGCTTCTCGCAGGTCGGCTCCGAAGGCGACTGGCGTCCGGCCTTCTCGGCCAACATGCAGGAATCCGCGAAGGAATTCGGCATCGACCTGAAGTTCGCCAACGCGCAGGGCAAGCAGGAAGAGCAGCTGCGCGCGGTGCGCGCCTTCATCGCCCAGGGCGTCGACGCCATCATCGTCGCGCCGGTCGTCGTCACCGGCTGGGACCAGGTGCTGCGCGAGGCCAAGGAAGCCGAGATCCCGGTCTTCCTCGTCGACCGCGACGTCGACGTCGAGGACAAGTCGCTCTACGTGACCCGCATCTCCGCCGACTTCAACCTGGAGGGCAAGCTGGCCGGCGCCTGGCTCGCCGCGGAGAGCAAGGGCACCTGCAAGATCGTCGAGCTGCAGGGCACGACCGGCTCCGCGCCCGCGATCGAGCGCAAGAAGGGCTTCGAGGCGGTGATCTCCCAGTTCCCGGCGATGGAGATCGTCGCGACGCAGAGCGGCGACTTCACCACCGAGGGTGGCAAGAAGGTGATGGAAGCCTTCATCAAGTCGACCAACAACCTCGACGGCATCTGCGCGTCCTTCGCGCACAACGACAACATGCAGCTCGGCGCCATCCAGGCGATGAAGGAAGCGGGGCTTAAGCCCGGCACCGACGTGCTGATGGTGTCCGTCGACTACGTCCCCGCCATCAAGGACGCGCTGGCCGCGGGCGACGCCAACGCTTCGGTCGAGCTCCGTTCGGCCGTCGGCGGGTTCATCTATCCGATCGTGCTCGACTACCTGAAGAACCCCACCGAGCTCGACAAGTGGATCGTGATCCCGTCGGACCTGCACACCGCCAACTGAGGCGGGATCGGGCGGAGCACGACCAGGCTGTTCTCTCCCGGGGGCGCAGCCGTGTTCCGCCCGCCGTCATCCGATCCGACATGGAGTCCATGATGCCTGCCGAGCCAGCAGCGATGCCGCGCGTGGAAATGCGGGCGATCCGCAAGGCGTTTCCCGGCGTGCTCGCCCTCGACGGCGTCGACCTCGTGCTGAGGCCTGGCGAGGTCCACGCCCTGCTCGGCGAGAACGGCGCCGGCAAGTCGACCCTGATCAAGATCCTCACCGGGGCGCTGCGCCGCGATTCCGGCGAGATGCGGCTGGACGGCCGGCCGATCGATCCCGGCTCGACCGGCGAGGCCCAGGCGGCGGGGATCAGCACGGTCTATCAGGAGGTCAACCTGATCCCGACCATGTCGGTGACCAAGAACATGGCGCTGGAGCGCGCCGCCGGGCGTTTCGGCATGATCTCGTGGCGCAAGGCGCGCGCGCAGGCCCGCGCGAAGCTGTCGCGGCTGGGCGTCGACATCGACATCGAGCGGCCGCTCGGATCCTTTTCCGTAGCGGTGCAGCAGCTCGTCGCGATCGCGCGGGCGCTGGAGGACGAGACGCGGGTGCTCGTGCTCGACGAGCCGACGGCCAGCCTCGACGCGAAGGAGACGGCCGCGCTGTTTTCCATCATGCGCGAACTCAAGGCGCGCGGGATCGCGGTGGTCTTCATCACCCATTTCCTCGAGCAGGTCTTCGATATCGGCGACCGCATCACGGTGCTGCGCAACGGGCGGCTGGTCGGAACCACGGCGGCCGCCGACATCTCGCGGCCGGAGCTGGTCTCGATGATGATCGGCCGCGAACTGGGCGAAGTCGAAAAAGCCTTTGCGGACAGGACTGCAATCGCCGCCGGTCCCGAGCGGCTGTCGGCACGGGGCCTCGGCCGCAAGCGCGTGCTGGCGCCCTTCGACCTGACGCTGCGCCAGGGCGAGGTGGTGGGGCTGGCGGGCCTGCTCGGCTCGGGCCGCACCGAGACGGCCAAGATGCTGTTCGGGGCGCTCAAGGCCGACAGCGGGGAACTCGCGGTCATGGGCGCGCCGGTGCGCGGCGCGGCGCCGCGCCAGTCGCTGCGCGCCGGCGTCGCCTTCTGTCCGGAGGACCGCAAGGCCGAGGGCCTCGTGGCCGAACTCTCGGTGCGCGAGAACATCATGCTGTCGATCCAGTCCAAGCAGGGCTGGCTGCGGCGCATCCCGCGCCGCCGGCAGGACGAACTCGCCCGCGAGATGATCGCGGCGCTCGGCATCGCCACGCCGGACGCAGAGAAGCCCGTCGGGCAGCTCTCCGGCGGCAACCAGCAGAAGGTGGTGCTGGCGCGCGCGCTCGCCTCGCAGCCATCGGTGCTGCTGCTCGACGAACCGACGCGCGGCATCGACGTCGGCGCCCATGCCGAGATCATCAAGCTGATCCGCAAGCTGTGCAGCGACGGCCTGGCGCTGCTCGTCGCTTCGTCGGAGCTCGACGAGATCGTGGCGGCGACCGACCGGGTCGCCGTGCTGCGCGACCGGGCCATGATCGGCGAGATTTCGGGCGAGGACATCACGCGCGACAACATCGTGAGAATGATCGCGGGGGACGATGGCGGAGCAAACTGAAACACGGCCCGCGTCGATGCGGCCCCGGCTCAAGCTGCACAGGGCCGTCTGGCCTCTGCTGGCGCTGGCCGCGATCCTCATCGTGTCGGGAATCGTATCGCCCGGCTTCTTCAACATCCGCATCGTCGAGGGCCGCCTGTTCGGCAATCTCATCGACATCGTCTACCGGGCGACGCCCACGGCGATCGTTGCGCTCGGCATGGCGGTCGTGATCGGCACCAAGGGCATCGACCTGTCCGTCGGCTCGACCATCGCCATCACCGGGGCGGTGATCGCCTGGCGCATCCAGATGGGCGACCCGCATCTGGTCGTGCTGATGATGGCGCTGGGCGCGGCGACGCTCTGCGGGATCTGGAACGGCCTGCTGGTCGCCGGGCTCGGCATCCAGCCGATCATCGCGACGCTGATCCTGATGGTGTCGGGTCGGGGGATCGGACTGCTGATCAACCTGCTCTACGGCGGCACCAACCCGAGCTTCGAGAGCCGGCTGCTGCAGGGCCTGTCGACGGGCCACCTCATGTCGATCCCGACGCGGCTCTATCTCGCCGCCGCCATCTTCCTGGCGCTGTGGCTGGTGATCCGGCGCACCGCGCTCGGCTTGTTCATCGAATCGGTCGGAGGCAACGCCGCCGCGGCCAACCTGGCCGGCGTCAACGCCAGGCTCATCACCTTCGCAGCCTACGTGCTGTGCGCGCTCTGCGCCGGCTGGGCAGGCGTGATCATGACCGCCGACACCCACACCTCCGATCCGGTCAGCGTGGCCATGTACATCGAGCTCGACGCGATCCTCGCGGTGGTGATCGGCGGCGGGTCGCTGGCCGGCGGGCGCATCCATCTCGGCATGACGGTGATCGGCGCGCTGGTGATCCAGGCGCTGACCACGTCGATCCTGATCTCGGGCCTGCCGCCCGAATACAATCTCGTGGTGAAGGCGGTCGTCGTCCTCTTCGTCCTCCTTCTCCAGTCCGACAACGCGCGCCGGGCGATCGCCCGCCCCTTCAGGGGAAGAGCCCGATGATCAACGCCAAGTACCTGCCGCTCGCCGCCACCGTCGCCGTCTTCGTCGCCCTGTTCCTCGTCGGCGGCATGATGTACCGCAACTTCCTGTCGACGCTGGTGCTCGGCCACATCCTGGCCGACAACGCCTTCATCATCATCGCGGCGATCGGCGCCACCTTCGTGATCCTGTCGGGCGGCATCGACCTGTCGATCGGCTCGATGATCGGCTTCGTCGGCGTGTGCATGGCGGTGCTCGATCAGGCCGGCTGGCATCCGCTGGCGAGCGCGGCGCTGCTCTTGTGCTTCGGCATCCTGTTCGGGGCGATGCAGGGCTATCTCATCGACTTCTGCGAGATCCAGCCCTTCATCGTCACGCTCGCCGGGCTGTTCCTGCTGCGCGGCGCCTGCTTCATGGTGACGCTGGATTCGGTGCCGATCCGCCACGAGTTCGTGCAAGCCTTCGCCATGACGCGCATCCCGCTGCCGGGGCGAGGCTTCCTGACGTCGTCGGCGATCGTGATGCTTCTCAGCCTGGCGCTGGCCATCTTCATCGCCCACTTCACCCGCTTCGGCACCAACATCTACGCGATCGGCGGCGACAAGGAATCGGCCCGGCTGATGGGCGTGCCGATCCGTCGCACCACGGTCATGATCTACGGGCTCGGCGGCTTCTACAGTGCGCTTGCGGGGGTCATATACGCGCTGTACACGTCGTCCGGCTATCCGCTGGCGGGCTCGACGACCGAGCTTTCGGCGATCGCGGCGGTCGTGCTGGGCGGAACGCTGCTCACCGGAGGCGTCGGGCTCGTGGCGGGCACGGTGTTCGGAGGGATGATCCTGGGCCTGATTTCCACACTCATCATCTTCCACGGCTCGCTCAACAGCGCCTGGATCATGATCTCGAGCGGCATGCTTTTGTTCGCCTTCATCGTGCTGCACCGCTTCCTCGTCGGCTCCTTCGACCTGCGCGGCAGTTCCTGAGCATGCGCAGACAGGTCCATACCGGTTCCGGCACGCTCGGCATCGGCGGCTTCGGGGCCGGCGGCGCCAAGCGCAACGAGAACACCAGCGGCATGTCCGACGCGGGCGGCGGCCGCGCCCAGATCGTCGATCTGATCGGGCGCGACATCGTCGGCGGCGTCTATCCGCCCGAGTCGCGGCTGCCGGACGAGGCGGTGATGCGCCAGCGCTACGCCGTGTCGCGCACCGCGCTGCGGGAGGCCTATTCGAAGCTGATGGCCAAGGGCCTGATCGCGGCCCGTCCTAAGGTCGGCACGAGCATCCGGCCGCAGGCGGTGTGGAACATGCTCGACCCCGAGGTGCTGACATGGCATCTCCAGACCATGCCGCCAGGCGCGATTGCCAACGACCTCTACATCCTGCGCAGGATGGTCGAGCCCCCGGCATCGGCGCTGGCGGCCGAGGTGCACGATGCCGAGGCGCTCGGCCGCATCGAGGCGGCCTATCGCGACATGCAGGCCTGCGTGGGCAGCGAGGTGGAGCTGATCGACGCCGACCTGCGCTTCCACATCGCCATCCTGTCGGCGACGCGCAATCCCTTCATCGGCGCCTTCAGCGCGCTGATCCACGCGGCCATGGTCAGCACATTCTCGATCAGCTGGCGCGGCGCGGGCGGCATCCGCGAGGAGCGCCTGGCGCAGCACGGCGACGTCGTCGACGCGATCGCGCGGCGCGATCCCGCCCTGGCGCGGGCGCGGATGGAGCGACTGCTCGACGATTCGCTGCAGGACGTGCGCGAGGCGATCGGCGACCGCTATGCGGCGAAACCGGCGGGCGCCGCCGCGGACTGAGCGCCCGGCGCCGCCGGTCGCATGCGTTCTTGGCCCGCGGCCTGTCATTTTTTCCAGGATCGTTCGTGGCGAGCCTTTCCTTTCGTCCCCGGAAACGAGATATGCGCGGCCAAGGCTGTCGCGGTTTCCTTCGCGGTGGATGGATTTTCCGCGTATCGTCGACGCGATCACGCGCCGGCCAGGGACTGGACCGACGAAGCCTTCACGGGGACGATTTGGTCGCGCCGGCGACGGGGATGCGGAAGACAAGCGGGGAGCCGACGCCTTGACGGCGGCGGGATAGGAGAGGTTTGCATGAGTGCGAAGACGGATGGCGCCGCGAAGGGCGCGGCGAAGCGGCAAACGAAGCAGCAGTCGAGCGACAACACGCGCGACAAGATCCTCGACGCCGCCGAAATCCTGTTCGGCGAAAGGACGTTCGACACCGTCTCTCTGCGCGACATCACCCAGAAGGCCGACGTGACGCTGGCGCTGGCCAGCTATCACTTCGGCACCAAGGAGCGGCTGTTCGCGGAGGTGGTCGGCCGCCGCGCCGACATCCTGAACCAGATGCGGCGCGAGCGGTTGGCGGCGATCGAGGCGGATGGCCGGCTCGACACGCGCAGCATCATCGACGCCTTCATGCATCCGCTGTTCGAACAGATGGCGAGCGGCTCGCCGGGCTGGGAATCCTATCTCCTCATCCTGGCGCAGCTCGGCCAGACAAATCGCTGGCTGCACCTGCTCCACGAGAACTTCGACGAAACCGCCGAGCTGTTCCTCGCCAAGCTGGAAACCGCGCTCCCGGCGGTTCCGAAACCGCTGTTGATGCGCGGCTTCTCGATGGTGCTCGTCGCCATGCTGCAGACGCTGTCGCGCAACCGCCGCGTCGACGCGCTGTCGGGCGGCGCCGTGAGCGCCGACGACCTCGACGACGCCTATGCCGTGCTGCTGCGGTTCGTGGTGAAGGGGCTCGAAGGCCTCGGCGCGGAATGATGCGGCCGCGTTGACCGGCCGCGGCGTTTCGGCGATCGGCGACGGCCGGCGTCAGAAGTCGGCGCGGGGCACCGCGACCGCGTAGTGGCGCACCGAGGGCGGCTCGGCGAAGAACGGTCCGACCAGCGCGCGCCACTCCTGGAAGAGATGCGAGCCGCGGAAGTCGACCGTATGGTTTTCCAGCGTCTCCCAGCGGATGACGGCCTCGTAGAGCGACGGCTCCTCGATGCAGCGCTGCAGGTGGAGGCCCTTGCAGCCCTTCGCCCGGCGGAACACCTCGACGGCCTTGCTCACCGCCGCCTCGAATTCCTGTTCGGAACCATCCTTCACGCGGATGGACGCGACTTCGATGATCATCGATCGATACTCCTCTTGCAGTCCTGTGGATGCGTCGCGGCGTCCCGCCGGTGACGCCGGTCCCGAAGGAACGACGGGCTTCGATACGCGGATGCGGGCGCTGTCATTTGCTCACCCTGCCGCCAGTCCTGCTCCACCGGCTTGCTCGCAGGCCGATGGAGCGTTTCCGATCGTCCGCGCCGTCAGGCGGCGTTTCTGCCGCCGTAGCGGCGCACGCGGATGTCGGCCTGTTCCTTGTGGCCTGCGAAGTTCTCGATGGCGCAGAGGCGCGAGCAGTATTCGCCGATCATCGCGGA
>JBKBRJ010000031.1:0-48334 GCA_046292285.1 Mesorhizobium sp.
CGGCGAACCACTTGGGCTCGCCTTCGAGCATCTGGAAGTAATCCTCTTCCAGACCGAGCTCCCTGGCCGCCTCCAACGCGCGGAGATGATGTGGGCCTGCCTCGCCGTGAGCGATGGCTTGGCGCGCCGGCCAGCGCCGGGTACGCGAGGCGACACGTTGCAGGCGCAGGAATTGTTCAAGCAGGCCCCACCACACGACAGCCTCGTCAACGGTGCGGATACCTAAGCCCGCCCTGTAGCCGATGCAGAAGGAGCCGTCCCACTCGATATGGCGCTCGGAACACCTGGCAGGGAAAGCCATCCCTACAACCGTCTCGGATACGGTCACCTTCCCCGAACGATCTGTGATGCGAAGGTCCGCGACAGTTCTGCCCACACCGTTCGCCACGGCGACCACGGCATGACCCTCTATCGCCCTCGACGAATCCTTGGTCTGGTTGAACCAGTCAGGTGTCGTCCGGCGAAGAAGGTCGATCGGCTCAACCTCGGCCATGCAGATAGGGCGCTGCCGTAGCTGAAGCCTGACCGCTCGACACTACCGCCGGAGAACTCAGGTGCGTATCGACAGCGTCGAAATCCAGTCCTGTCGCGATCCCATGGGCATTGAACAGCCGCCTGATGGCTGCCGGAGCATGCAGGAGCGCCCGCGGCCCGAGTGCCGTTTCGAGACCGCCACATTTTGACTGAAGCTCCTCCGACGCCGTCACTGCCTTGCTCACCGAGCAGCGGACGCTCCCGTCGCCACGGATTCCTATACGGCTGATCGGGGTCATGCCGAACTCGATTCCGATCGCGATACCTAGGCGCCCGACGTTCTCCAGGTTCTCCTGGCAGAGTTCGAAGCTCGACCTCATGCCGGCCGCGACGCGGACAGCTTCGCTCACCGTCTCGGACGAGTCCGTCTCCGTTCGCGTTCCCTCGGCCAGAAGCCCGTGGATGCAATCGCCGATGAACCTGACCTTCCGCCCGCCGAAATCGTGCTTCAGGGTGGCGGCCAGTTCGCCGCGGATCACATGGAGGTTCGTCACCATTTCGGAGACGCGCTGGCTTCCGATGCAATCCTGCACGTAGGCGGTGAACCCATCGATGTCGCCGAAGATCGACGCCAGTTCCATCCGGATGGAGTTCGATGGCCGGAGGTCAGCGAAGAGGATATCGCGCAAGGGCGGTTCATGCCTATGGAACGTGAACGATGCCGAGGTGCCGACGTTGCTGGCGAACCTCGAGACAGCGGCGTCGGAAGCCCGGGTCACCATCTCTTCGGGTGCTCGGTCGGCGAGGGTAACATAGCCCGGCAGCCCGGGGTCGAAGGATGCGACATGAATCCTGTTGGCGCGCTCGGCATCCAGCGCCCGCGTAGCTACATGCAGTTGGGGAATCCCCGCTTCGCGGCGGACCTTGTTGCTGGGGTAGATACCCTCGTCAGCGCCTTCGGCGAGCTTGGCGGCATAGTTGGCGGGGTTGCCGAGGAAGAGCGGTTCCCGTTCGTCGCGACTGCCGCTGTTGACGGCGACAGCCAAGCCCGAATCGACGCCTATCCTGACTCGCGTCCTGAACTGGCCGTCGCCGGTGCGGCCGCCGACCTCTTCGATGGTGCGTCTGATCGCGTCCGCGAACTCGAGAGCGCGCCTGGCCCTGGCCCCTGCGTTCTGCTGTCCGGCCGGAGTGAGGATCACCGCATGCATCCGTGGGCCATGATAGTCGACCCGCTGAGCCTCGAACTCCTCGGCAATGCTATCGCAGGCGGCGTAATGGAGGTGCAACATGCCGAGGACACGCCGGTGGCTGGCTTCGGTCTCGCGTTGCTGGTCCAGCATCGCAGCACCGAAATCCAGGAGCTGGACGTACACATGAGCGCCGTCGACCAGGATGGCCGCGTTCCGGCTCAGGTCGGAGATGATCTGCTCTCGCTGCCTGCCGGAGCGGACGCGCTCGTTGATGACCGCGCGACGGTTCACTAGGAACTCTTCGTCGAAGTTCCTTACTGAAACCTGGCTTGCCGGGACCGTCTGGAGGAACCGTTCGATTCGCCCTTGGCTGCGTGCCTGAGACCAAGACATCTGTTCTACCTCACACGTTGGCGATGCGTGCCGGGAAGACCATTCCGTCTTTGGCAGGCAGCATTCGTTTCGCTGGTTCAAATTGCTTCAGGAGCTCGTCGTCCGTCAGAAGATCGAAGAGTTCCTGGCTAACCCGGACACGTCCAAGGTCCTTGTTTTCGGAACAGGATCGCGCCTGTTCATAGCGGCTGGCGGAGTTCACCGCGTCGCCGATGATGGTAAAGGCGACACGGTCGCTTCCGCCGAAATCTCCGAATATGACAGATCCTGCGTGCAGGCCGATCCGAACGTCGCAGGGCAGTCCGGTTTTCTCGAAGTGTTCGCCCAGCTCTTTGGCGCATTCAAGCGCTGCACGTGCTGCGTTGCTTGCCGCTGAGGCGAGACGTGAATGATCGGGAGCCTTCCAGTAAGCCATCAGGCCGTCGCCCATGAACTTGTCGATCTGCCCGCCGTGCCGTCGGATCGCCTGAGCCTGGATGTCCATGATCTCGCGGATCGTTCGGCCAACCTCTTCCGGTGACTTGCCTTTGGCGAACTTGGAGAACCCCTTCACGTCGCTGAACCAAATCACCGCACCACATTCCTCGGTGTCGATATGGCGCTGGAAGTTGCCCTCCATGAATGCTGCAAGGGCGGCCTGCTGACCTTCTTCGGCAACGAACCTGCTGAAGATCATCTCGGCATTGACCCGGTCCTTCCTCAGAAGGACGCGCTGGGCGGTGGCTTCATCGAGCTTCGCGGAAAGGGAGCCGGCGCAAGCCTCGTACCACAACGCCCGTTCCAGATCGGTCATCTTGTCGAGGAGCGCTGCATCAACGCGCAACACTTGAGAGTCTTTGGCTGCACGGATCGTGGCTCCGCGCCGACGCTCCGGCTGTCCGTCGGCATCGGTGCGAAAGAAAGCCTGTTCCCCTACGATCTGCCCTGCGACGCGGTCGTCGCTCACCATCGAACCGGGCTCGGCTTCGATCCGGAAGCGTCCGCTCTGGATGATCCACACTTCGTTCGCTTCGTCGCCCTTGTTGCACAGCACGTCGCCGTCCCGGATCCGAACTAAGCGTTCAGGCGACTTCTTGAACACGGCTTCCAGTTCCCTCGGCCGGGAGGAAAACCGGGCAAGGAATGCCTCGATGCCTGATGCCAGTTTCCTGTCGTCGCCTTCCATGGTGTCCATCGGTTTATGTTTTGTTCCTTTGGCCATTTCCCGGGCTCAAATGAGCCCGGGATGTCTTCCCTTGTTTTCCTGCTGGAGGCTGCTGGGCCCTAAACGCCGACTACGATGCCGAAATCCCGTTCAGGAACACAACATTGGCTTTCAAGTACACAACTTTGGGTGTCCGCCCAAGTCCTGAATTCCCCTCAGCTGCACCCGCTCGTCGCGCCGCAGGTGTCGCACTTCTCGCAGGTGCCGTTGCGGACCATGGTGAAGTTCTGGCACTCGGAGCACATGTTGCCGGTGTAGCCCTGCATGACGGCGCGGGCGCGGCGTTCGGCGGCGAGCGCCTTGGCGTCGGCGGCTTCCTTCGCGGCGGCGTCGGTGAACGGGCTGGCGCCGACCTCGGTGGCCGCGTTGGCGGTTTCCTCGAATTTGATGTCCTCGGCCAGTTCGCGGGCGCGCTCCTCGTAGTCGCGGCGGAAGGCGGTGGCCTCCTCGCGCAGTTCCGAGACGGACGGCTTCAGAGCAGTCACGGTGGCCGCGGCCGTCGAGATCGCCCGCACGTTGGAGCCCGAGAAAGCCGTGGGGGCCGAGCGGGCCGGCTGGCCGCGGTCGGAGCCCGCCTGGCCCTTCGGCTCGCCGCCGCCCGACACCACCTTGAGCGGCGAGGCGCCGCGCGTCAGGCCTTTCGAGAAGGGCGTCGACTTGCCTTCCGAGATGCCCTTGCCGAGCGCGGTGTTGGAGAAGTCCGACATGTCGACATGGGCGAGGTCGTGGCGGGCGAGGTAGGAGACGGCGAGCTCGCGGAACACGTAGTCGAGGATCGACGTGGCGTTCTTGATGGCGTCGTTGCCGATGACCATGCCGGCTGGCTCGAACTTGGTGAAGGTGAAGGCCTCGACATATTCGTCGAGCGGCACGCCGTACTGCAGGCCGAGCGAAATCGCGATGGCGAAGTTGTTCATCATCGCCCGGAAGGCCGCGCCCTCCTTGTGCATGTCGATGAAGATCTCGCCCAGCCGCCCGTCGTCGAACTCGCCGGTGCGCAGGTAGACCTTGTGGCCGCCGACGACCGCCTTCTGGGTGTAGCCCTTGCGGCGGTTGGGCAGCTTCTCGCGCTCGCGGACGACGCGTTCGACGATGCGCTCAACGATCTTCTCGGTCACCGTCACCGCGCGCGCGGCGGCGGGGGCGGTCGCCAGTTCCTCCAGCGCCTCGTCCTCGTCGTCCTCGTCGGCGATCAGCGAGGCGTTGAGCGGCTGCGACAGCTTGGAGCCGTCGCGGTAGAGCGCGTTGGCCTTCAGCGCCAGCTTCCACGAGAGCATGTAGGCCGCCTTGCAGTCCTCGACGGTCGCCTCGTTGGGCATGTTGATCGTCTTGGAGATGGCGCCCGAGATGAAGGGCTGGGCGGCGGCCATCATGCGGATGTGGCTGTCGACCGACAGGTAGCGCTTGCCGATCTTGCCGCAGGGATTGGCGCAGTCGAAGACGGCCAGGTGCTCGTCCTTCAGGAAGGGCGCGCCCTCGAGCGTCATGGCGCCGCAGATGTGGACGTTGGCCGCCTCGATCTCCTTCTTCGAGAAGCCTAGGTGCTGCAAAAGGTCGAAGGCCGGGTCGGAGAGATGCTCTTCCGGGACCATCAGCGCCGACATCTGCTCGTCGCCGATGGTCCAGCGGTTGAAGACGAACTTGATGTCGAAGGCCGACTTGAGCGCCGCGTTGATGGTGGCGATCGTCTCGTCCTTGAAGCCCTTGGCCCTGAGCGAGCCGGGGTTGATGCCCGGCGCCTGGTTGAGATTGCCGTGGCCAACGGCATAGGCCTCGATCTCGGCGATCTGGCTCTCGGAATAGCCGAGCGTGCGCAGCGCCTCGGGCACGGCGCCGTTGATGATCTTGAAGTACCCGCCGCCGGCGAGCTTCTTGAACTTCACCAGCGCGAAGTCTGGCTCGATGCCGGTGGTGTCGCAGTCCATGACGAGGCCGATCGTGCCGGTGGGCGCGATCACGGTCGCCTGGGCGTTGCGGTAGCCATGCTCCTCGCCGAGCTCCAGCGCGCGGTCCCAGGCGGCGCGGGCGCGTGCCACCAGGTCCTTCTGCGGCACGTGGTCGGCGACGAGCGGCACGGGGCTGACGGCCAGCTGCTCGTAGCCGTCCTTCTCGCCATAGGCGGCGCGGCGATGGTTGCGCATGACGCGAAGCATGTTGGCGGCGTTGCGATCGTAGTCGCGGAACGCGCCGAGCTGGCCGGCCATCTCGGCCGACGTCGCATAGGCGACGCCTGTCATCAGCGCGGTGAGCGCGGCGCAGATGCCGCGGCCCTCGTCCGAATCATAGGGGATGCCCGAGGTCATCAGCAGGCCGCCGATGTTGGCGTAGCCGAGGCCGAGCGTGCGGTACTCGTAGGACAGCCGCGCGATCTCCTTCGACGGGAACTGCGCCATCATGACCGAGATCTCGAGCACGATGGTCCACAGGCGCACCGTGTGCTCGTAGGCCGCGACGTCGATCGTGCCGTCGGCGTTGCGGTAGGTGAGGAGGTTGATGGAGGCGAGGTTGCAGGCGGTGTCGTCGAGGAACATGTACTCCGAGCACGGGTTCGACGCCCGGATCGGGCCGGCGGCCGCGCAGGTGTGCCAGTCGTTCATCGTGGTGTTGAAGTGCAGGCCCGGATCGGCCGAGGCCCAGGCGGCGTAGCCGATCTTCTCCCACAGGTCGCGGGCCTTCAGCGTCTTCATCACCTTGCCGTCCTTGCGGGCGGTCAGGTTCCACGTGCCGTCGGTCTCCACCGCGCGCAGGAAGTCGTCCTTGAGCGAGACGGAGTTGTTGGAGTTCTGGCCGGACACGGTGAGATAGGCTTCCGAATCCCAGTCGGTGTCGTAGGTCTTGAACTCGATCGAGGTGTAGCCCTGGCGGGCGAACTGGATGACGCGCTGGATGTAGTTCTCCGGCACGGAGTTCTTCTTGGCGGCCTTGATCTCGCGCTTCAGCGCCGGGTTCCTGGCCGGGTCGAAGCAGTCGTCATTGTCGCCCTCACAGTTGACGCACGCCTTCATGATGGCGGCCATGTGCTGCTTGACGATCTTCGAGCCGGTGACCAGCGAGGCGACCTTCTGCTCTTCCTTCACCTTCCAGTCGATGTATTCCTCGATGTCGGGATGGTCGATGTCGACGACGACCATCTTGGCCGCGCGGCGCGTCGTGCCGCCGGACTTGATGGCGCCCGCCGCGCGGTCGCCGATCTTGAGGAAGGACATCAGGCCGGACGATCGGCCGCCGCCCGAAAGCTTCTCGCCCTCGCCGCGCAGGAAGGAGAAGTTGGAGCCGGTGCCCGAACCGTACTTGAACAGGCGCGCCTCGCGCACCCACAGGTCCATGATTCCGCCCTCGTTGACGAGGTCGTCCTGGACGCCCTGGATGAAGCAGGCATGCGGTTGCGGATGCTCGTAGGCCGACTTCGACTTGGTCATCTTGCCGGTGAACGGGTCGACGTAATAGTGGCCCTGGCCGGGACCGTCGATGCCGTAGGCCCAGTGCAGGCCGGTGTTGAACCACTGCGGAGAGTTCGGCGCCACACGCTGTGTGGCCAGCATGTAGGCCAGCTCGTCGCGGAAGGCGCGGGCGTCGTCCTCGGCGTCGAAATAGCCGCCCTTCCAGCCCCAGTAGGCCCAGGTGCCGGCGAGCCGGTCGAAGACCTGGCGCGCATCGGTCTCGGAGCCGTACCGCTCGCCCTCGGGCAGCGCGGCCAGCGCCGCCTCATCGGGCACGGAGCGCCACAGGAAGGAGGGAACGTCGTTCTCCTCGATCTTCTTCAGGCGCGCCGGGACGCCGGCCTTGCGGAAATACTTCTGCGCCAGAACGTCCGTCGCCACCTGGCTGAACTGCGCCGGCACGTCGATGTCGGCCAGGCGAAAGACCACCGAGCCATCCGGATTCCTGATCTCGCTCAACGCCTTGCGGAACTCGATCTCCGCGTAGGGGGTGGCATTATCGCTCTTGGTGAAGCGCCGTTCGATCCGCATGGTCTGTCCCTCTGACATCTATATATAGCGTCTTTCGACCGGGTGTCACATAGCCTCGGCAAAGACGCATGGTCCGCCGCTCCGGCGATCCCTGGGGTCCGCCGGTTCTCCTTCCGCACGCTGTCGCCTGAACACCTTCGAAAACGCCCTGAACGGGCGCCGTCCGGCTCCGGACGAACCCTCGCGGGTTCCGATTCCACTTGTTCGATACGAGTCAGTGGGTGTGATGCCTTCGACCGTATCTAGTGCCAGAGTAGGGTGCAAACACTAAATATAGTGTTAACAGAAGATTTAACCCACCCTGGAAATTGTCTGCACGTCCCCCAAGCAAGCCAAATCCCGGACGCCAACCACCGGTCCTCGCAAACCGCTGGCGCAACCCCGAAACGCAGGAAAATCTGGAAATGGTGACCGGACCCGAAACGCGCCGGCCGAACCCTCAACACGGGCACGATGACCATAAAATGCGACTCGTAACCGACCGTCAAGGCCTCGTTTCGTGACGGATCGATGACGCTAGATATTGTGTGCAAGCATGTGGATAGCGGGGACGGAATCGCAGGCCGCGACACGACGGTCCGTGCGAAGCCGGCTAGCTGGTCGCGTGGCGGCAGCCTGCCGTCAAAGCCCGCGGAAACGCGGCTCCCGCCGCTGCGCGAAGGCCGCGCGACCCTCGCGATAGTCGGCGCTGTCGAAGGTCGCGTCGCCGCGTTCCCGCGCGCGGGCGGCATCGGCGGGCTCGCGGCTTTCCACCGCGGCGATCGACGCCTTGGAAGCCCGGATGGACAGGGGCGCGTTGCGGGCGATCGCGGCGGCCATCTCGGCGACACGCGCGTCGAGGGCAGGGCGACCGGCGACCGTCGCGAGCAGGATGCCGGCCTCCCGCGCCTCGTCGGCCGTCAGCCGCGCGGCCGAGAACGCGAGGTACTTCGCCATTTGCGCCCCGCAGGCGCGCACGATGTCCTGCATGGCGTCCTGCGGATAGGCGAGGCCGAGGCGGGCCGCCGGCACCGAGAATCGCGCGTCGCGGGTGGCGACGCGCAGGTCGCAGGCGGCAGCCAGGCCGAAGCCGCCACCAAAGCAGATGCCGGCGATGGCGGCGATCGTCGGGACGGCCGATTCGCGAATCGCCCGGAAGGCGTCCGAGTTGGCCGCCTCGTAGTCGCGCGCGCTGTCGGCGCCGCCGCGAAGGTCGCCGAACTCGCCGATGTCGGCACCGGCGCAGAAGTCGGACCCGGCGCCCGCCAGCACGATCACACGCGTCGAGGCGCGCGCGGCTTCGCGCGCAAAGACGTCCGCGAGCGTCCGCCACATGGTCAGGGTGAGGGCGTTCTTCTTCTCGGCGCGGTCGATGGTCACGCTCACGATGCCGTCATCCCCGGCCGATACGAGAATGCGCGGGTCGGTTTCGACTTGATTCACGCTCGTTTCAATCCAATTGAAGAGTGTGTTGAAGAATTCGAGGTTCTATGGGAACCGGTTCTGGCCTATGTTGCGTGACCCGGCAAGGGCGCGAGAACAGGGAGCGCCAAGGGAGCGGCAGCATGAGCACACGCAGCAACGCGCGGTCGAGCGATATCCGTCCCGTCGATCCGATCTGGCTTTCGGTGAGGCAGGAAGCCGAGGAAGCGGTCGCCCGCGATCCGCTGATGGCCGCCTTCATCTATTCGACGATCCTGAACCAGGAGACTCTGGAGGAAGCGGTCATCCACCGCGTCGCCGAGCGCCTGGGGCACAGCGACATCACCGCCGACCTGATCGTCCAGACCTTCAAGGCGATGCTGAGGGCCGAACCCGCGTTCAGCGCCACCGTCCGCGTCGACATCCAGGCCTATTACGATCGCGACCCGGCCTGCGACCGGTTCATCATGCCGGTGCTCTACTTCAAGGGCTTCCATGCCATCCAGACGCACAGGCTGGCGCACTGGCTGTGGAACGAGGGCCGCAGGGATTTCGCGCTGTGGCTGCAGAGCCGTTCGTCGGCGGTGTTCCAGACCGACATCAACCCCGCCTCGCGCATCGGGAAGGGCATCTTCCTCGACCACGCGACCGGGCTGGTCGTCGGCGCCACGGCTGTCATCGGCGACAACGTGTCGATCCTGCAGGGCGTGACGCTCGGCGGAACGGGCAAGGAAACGGGCGACCGCCATCCCAAGATCAGGGACGGCGTGCTGATCGGCGCGGGCGCCAAGATCCTCGGCAACATCGAGGTCGGCCATTGCAGCAAGATCGCGGCCGGCTCGGTCGTGCTCGCGCCCGTGCCGCACAACAAGACGGTCGCGGGCGTTCCCGCCCGAATCGTCGGCGAGGCCGGCTGCGCGGAACCCTCGCGCGCCATGGACCAGCTGATCGGCGATACGGACTGAAGGCGACCGGCGCCGCCCGCCGATCGGAAGCCGGCGCCACGGTTGCGGGGTTTACACGTCGGCGGCGCGCATGCCAGAAGCCTGCGATCGCGGGAACGCCCTGCGCGCGCCTGGGCGGGCGCATGCCAATCAGACACACCGACCGGGAGAAGTCGATTTGAAAGCCGAAGAAATCAAGAAGCTGGACGCCTATTTCAAGCGCGTTTTCCAGAATCCGTCGCTCTCCGTGAAGGCCCGTCCGCGCAAGGACGATTCCTGCGAACTCTATGTCGGCGACGAGTTCCTCGGCATCATCTTCAAGGACGACGAGGACGGCGAACTGTCCTATAATTTTTCGATGGCGATCCTCGACGTCGATCTCTGACGAGAGTCGCCGCGCCGGGGCTCATCCCCCGCGCGGCGTCTTCAGCGCCTCGCGCGCATAGGCGAGAACGGCCGCCTCGAGCCGCCGCCAATCTCCCAGCAGCCTGGACGGAAAACGGTAGACCAACGCGAGATGGTCGCCGACGGCGAGGTCGCGTTCGCAATCGGCAAGCGATTCGGCGGCGACGGTCCCGGTGAGGCAGCGCGCGACGAATCGGCGGCCGTTTTCCTCCGGCCCGACGACCAGCCTTTCGTCGAGATAGCCGGTCTGCGGCTTGAAGTCGTGGGAGGTCAGGCCGGCCGGCGCCGGCGTTCCCGGTGTTTCGATCAACGAGGAATAGATCGGATCGTAGCGTCCGCTCATGTCGCGCGACATGATCTGCGGTTCGAACGATACGAACAGGATGTTGCGCGATCCGCCCGCGTGATTGAAGTCGTCGCGGGTCTCCGCCGCGTAGCCCCGCAACTCCGGCCACCGCAGATAGAGGCGCAGCGACGACGCGACGCCGTCGCGGCGATCGCCTTCGAAGCGGATGGCGTTCGCGGGCACGACGATGACGTTGTTGCCGATGACGATCTCGCGCGGCGTCGCGTCCTCGGTGTGCCCGGCCATGGCAATGGAACGGCCGATCCACTTGCCGCCGACGCTGATCATCGCCGAAAGCAGCGCCAGCAGCACGAAGGCGGCGAAGACGCGCACCATCAGCCGGTCGTCGATTCGCTGCGCCGCGCCGCCCTGTCCCGTCGATGCCTGCATGTCCGTCTACGCTCCGTCGGCACCGGTCGTGCCGCCTTGGCACGGGAAAACCGGCACGCTTCTTGCGGCAACCGGTGACGACCTTCGTCTGCCATGGTAAACGGACGGTAAATGATGACCTGTATCTGGATCGTATCCTTCGTGTTTGTGAGCGGGCTCGTCGCCGGCGGTGTCGCGGGCGTGCTGCTCGAAATATGGAGCGGCCGGCGTCTCGCCTTCTGCGAACCCTTCGTCACGCTGCGCCACCCGGTGCGCTCGCTGGCGCTTGCGGCCCTGGCCGGACCCTTCATGCTGTTCAACGAGGCGTTGGACGCCTTCCGGGCGCGTCGCGCCGGATGGACCACGGTCGGCAGCAGCGCCGCGCTGTCGCTGACATGGACGTTCCTGACGGGCATCGTCGTCGTCGACGTTGCATTCTTCGTCGGCGGCCTGCTTTCCTGATCCGCGACGAGGCGAGGAGAACGACACAATGCCCATCTACGCGCTCGACGGCGTGGCGCCCGTGTTCGAGGACGAGGCGACCAACTGGATCGCACCGGACGCGACCCTGATCGGCCGGTTGAGGATCGGCCGCGACGTCGGCATCTGGTTCGGCGCCGTGTTGCGCGGCGACAACGAGCCGATCGAGATCGGCGAGGGCTCCAACGTCCAGGAGCACACCGTCATGCACACGGACATCGGCTTTCCGCTGGCGATCGGGAAGGGTTGCACGATCGGCCACCGCGCGATGCTGCATGGCTGCACCATCGGCGACAACAGCCTGGTCGGCATGGGCGCGATCGTGCTCAACGGCGCCAGGATCGGCGAGAACTCGCTGGTGGGCGCGGGCGCGCTCGTCACCGAAGGGAAGGAATTTCCGCCGAACTCGCTGATCGTCGGCTCGCCGGCGAAGGCCATTCGTCAGCTCGACGACAGGGCGATCGAACTGCTGCGCTGGTCCGCCGGTCACTATGTCGAGAATGGCCGCCGTTTCGCGAAGGGGCTGAAGCCCGCCTGACGCGCCCTGCTTTTCCGGACGGGCCCTGGCTTCCCCTCAAAAAAGGTGGAGCCGGCCCGGGGACAGGGGGCCGGCTCCGTGTGCCCGGTCGTTGGGGACGGGGAGGTGGGGACTCGACCGGGAACCTCCAAAAGACTCTATCGAACGCTGCCGACCGCGACGTTGCGATCGTCGCCGATGGACACCCAGACGCTCGCGTCGCGGTTCGACTGGCGCTTCAGGTAGCGGTACTCGGTGTCCGTCCAGGCCAGCACGCGGCTTTCCAGATTGTCCAGGATGAAATCGCCGAGGCTGGTTTCAACCGTGAGCACGGCGTGGCCGTCACCGTTGGGCTGGCGAACCACCGTGATCAGCAGGTTGGACGCGGGCACCCCGATCTTCATCAGGAGGCGGCGCTTCTCGAGCACGTAGTCCTCGCAATCGCCGACGTCGGTCGGATAGGACCAGTACTCCTCGACCCCCCACATCTCGTAGTCCGTGCGCGGAGCAACCGTTGCGTTCACTTCGTGGTTGATCGCCACGATGCTGTCCCAGAGCTTGCGCGTCAACTCAACCGGCCTGCTGTTCCTGGAGCGGTCGGCGCATTCCGATGGCAGGCGCTTGCAGAACTCGTAGTGGCCGACCGGTTGCGTCGTGCGGCCGCCCGTCGGCATCGACATGCTGGAGGCGAAGGCCGACCCCGGCACCATGGCGAGCATCATGCCCGCCGACATCGCTGCGATCGCCCCGTCCCGAAATCCCATCGCCCTGTCTCCCCGTTCGGAAGAACAATGACAGGTCCGGATTTATTCCAGGCAAAGTTGCGTCTTGATATTTAAGTAAAACGTGCGGACGATGTAATATAAATTATCATAAAAGAAGAGGCGCATTTGCATAAAATTCGATTCGAAATCGATGCGCGGACTTTGCTACGGCGGCCTCGATGGTTCAGGGACAAGGGACGCGCGAGAAGGACTGCGCCGGTGCGTGCATGGCCCGGCGCGCCGCGGTCAAAGGGATCGGCTTGATGAAGCGCAGACCCGCCCTGGCCGGTTAGAGCATTTCCTGCGATCCGGGGGGTACCGGAAACACGCTAGTGGTTGTCGTCGCTGAATTCGGCTTCCAGCGTATCGACGCGCTGGACGGCGGAGAATTCGATCGCGACGCCATCCTCGAAATGGCGCACGACCCGCCCGCGCATGGTGCCGAGCGAGACCGGCGTGCCGATGGCCGGTCGAACGTCGATCTCCACGGCGGCGCCCGACAGCGACAGGTCGACGATCCGGCATTGGTACTGGCGGCCGTCGCCGAGCTGCAGCACGCTGATCGGATTGCGCGGCGACACGCGATCGTGGCGGCGATCTTCCGGCAGGTCGAGCTCGTGCCGGTTGGCCAGCCAGGTGAGCTGCGCGGCGAGCTTGTCCTTCTTGCGCTCCGACGCCACGATGGTCATGGCGAAGCCGTCATTGGTGACGCGCGTGACCACGCCCTCGATCCGGCCGATGTGGTCGATGTAGGCGATGACCTTCTCGCCAAGCTCGCCGACGCGGTCGGCGCGCAGCAGCGTGTCGCCCGGAGACATGTCGACGACCTGGCAAGGGTGCTCGGTGCGATCTTCCAGCATGAAGCGGCCATAAACCTTGATCCGCACGCGCTGGAAGTAACGCCTTTCGGCCCTGGACGGCATGGCATCTGTCGCCGCTGACGTCATCTCTGTCCCTGTCTACCCATGATCCGATCAAGATGGCCGCAACGGGCTGCCACCAATATGGAGATGATGGGTTAACAGTCTGTAATCCGGGCGAATAACGCAACCTTTTTCGAAACCAACGCTTAATCAATCGCTAAGATTGCAATCTGCGTCCTGGGAAATACGATTGCGCGAAGATGACGCAGGGGAAGTCGGTCAGGGGCGGCGGCCGCCTTCGATCACGACCAGGTGCCGGAATCGACGGGAATGCGTTCCGTCGAGAGCGGCCTGACCCGGAGCGAGGGGAGGGGCGTCGACCTGAAGCATGCCATCGCCGACCCGCGGTTCGCGGTCGGGATCGATGGTGCGCACGCCGTCGATCTGGCACTCCGCGACCGGATCGGCCCCGAGCCAGTAGGGTTTTTCCGCCGGGCAGAGCGAGCCCATTGCCCGAGGGCTTTCGGCGCCGCCCTCGAGCGGCAGGAGCAGCAGTTCGAGATCCAGCGAGCGCCCGCTCTCGGTCGTGCCCAGAAGCGTGGTGACCGATACCGACTTGTCGTTCAACGTCGCCAGTGCGAGTCGCGCCGCCTTCGACTGGTCGGCATGGTTCCAGAGCGAGGTGAAGGCGAAGCCCTTCAGCTCGCGGCCGAAGGTTGCACACAACCGTGTCCCGGCAAGCCGGAACACCGCGTCCCCCCGCAGGTCCCGCTCAAGGATGAAAGTGTCCGCCAGCATCGTCTTGATGTCGGCCGGTTCGATCTCGGTCCGCCTCGGCGCAGGTCGACCGTCGCGGAGCCTGTTCCAATACTGGAAAAGCCCCGCCGTTCCCCTTTGTCTCATCTGTCCCCACTCATGCATTTTCACGTGGACCTGTCTCAACCACGCACAACGGGGTGACTTCCGCCATGCTTCATGGAGGACGGAGCACGTTGCATGCCAGCGCAATTAACCATTATGCACGGTGCCGTTTCGTTAAGGTTAACGAAACGTTTACATTGCGGAACCCCCGGCCGTGTGGGAAAGTGTCACCACTTCGGGAAGCCATTGGCTTCACAGCGAAATCGGGTGCGAAGGCATTCAGCTTCAATCGAGTGGGGACTCGACCGGCCGTTCGGGACAATGTTCCGGGCGGCCGATTTTTTTAACCTTTTCGGGCTCGGGCCGGTTCCAGCGACGGCGCTCCGTCGCCATATAGGGCGACTCAACGTCCGGAGTTCCCGACCCTTGCCAGCCGATCCCCTGCACGACGCCGACCGCGAATCGGGAGGACCTGTCATGCCGCCGCCGCGGCGCGAGCCGGCCTTCAACATCCCGGGCGTCGTGCTCGTCTTCATCGGGATTTGCGTCGGCATCCACGCCGTGCGCAGCTACCTTCTGACGGCGGACCAGGATTTCGAGGTCATCCTGGCCGGTGCCTTCATTCCGATCCGCTATTCCGGGCAGTACCTTCTCGAATGGCCAGCCTTCACGACCCCGCTCACCTACTCGCTGCTGCACGGCGGACTGGCGCATCTGGCGGTGAACATGATCTGGCTCGCCGCCTTCGGCTCTCCGCTGGCGACCCGCATCGGCGCTCCGCGCTTCGTGCTGTTCTGGTGCGCCACGACGCTCGCGGCCGTCGGCCTTCATTACGTCCTGCACATGGACAGCAACGCCCCGCTGGTCGGCGCGTCCGGCGCGATTTCGGGGATGATGGGCGCCGCGGCGCGATTCGGGTTCCGCAGCAATCGCGGAACGGGCCGGTCGGCGTTCGACGGACCGCTGCTGACGATACCCGAAACGCTGGCCTCCCGCACGGTCGTCACCTTTCTCGCCGTGTGGTTCGCGATCAACCTGGCGACGGGACTGGCCAGCGGGGTTCCGGGCGTCGACGGTGCCATTGCGTGGGAGGCGCATGTCGGCGGCTTTCTGGCAGGCTTCTTCGCCGTGCGCCTGCTCGACCGGCGCCGCGCCTGAGCGGGCCGAGTCTTGCAATGACCTGAAACTCCGCGCACGATGTTCATCCAACGGCAAGGGCCGTGGATGCGGGGTTGCGTATTGAGGAGGACGCTATGCTGGTCAAGAACATCCTGGCTGAGAAGGGCGCCGACGTCGAGACGATGACGCCGGCGCAATCACTGGCTGAAGCGGTCCAGTTGCTGGCGAGGCGCAAGATCGGCGCGGTCGTGGTGACGAAGGACAAGGGTCGCATCGCCGGCATCCTGTCGGAGCGCGACATCGTCCGCATCCTGGCGAGCGACGGGCCGGGCGTGCTGGAAAAGCCGATCTCGGCCGCGATGACCTCGAAGGTGAAGGTCTGCCACGAGAACAATTCCATCAACGAGGTGATGGAGATCATGACGACAGGACGTTTCAGACATCTTCCCGTCGAGCGCGACGGGATGCTCGTCGGCATCATCTCGATCGGCGACGTCGTGAAGAAGCGCATCGAGCAGGTCGAGCACGAGGCCGAGGAAATCCGCAACTACATCGCGACGGCTTGAGAAGAAAAAAGGGCCGGCCGCCAGGGAGGGAAGAGGGAGGCGGGCCGGCCATAGCTACAGGGGCACTGTAGTTTCGTGAAGCGAACCATCGGACTTTTGTCCGACTGGTGCTAATTCCCGGACGCGAATTCGAAGAGATCCTTGTTGCGGCAATAGCCCGGTGCGTGCTCCGGGGCCTCGTTCTCCTCGAGCCATTGCTTGCATTCGCCCGCGTGGCCGCAGCTCAGGCAGCGAAGGGCCGCGCTGCGGAAGACCGACGGCGCCGACGGCATGTCCGCGACGGCGTCACGGACGTCGAGCTTCTGCATCATCTGTTCCATAAGGTCGACCCTGTCGGACATCCGGTCCAGAAGACCTATGTGACCCATCGCGATTCTCCCGCTCGATATAAGTTGCAGGATCGGCGCGCGGCCCCGGGACCGCCTTGATCTGGATCAACCGGCGGGAAAGCCTTGCCTCGGCATGGTGTTTGTTCTAGCCAACCGGCATGTCCGAATGTGAGGTTTCCGGCCTGATATGAGCATCATCGACACCCGCACGCCCGATCCGAAGCGGCTGATTCCCGGCGCCACCGGCGACTGGGAGGTGATCGTCGGCCTCGAGGTCCACGCCCAGGTCAGTTCCCGCTCGAAGCTGTTTTCCGGCGCCTCGACCGACTTCGGATCCGCGCCCAACGACAATGTCAGCCTCGTCGACGCGGCGATGCCCGGCATGCTGCCCGTCATCAACGAGGAGTGCGTCAGGCAGGCGATCCGCACAGGGCTCGGCCTCAAGGCGCAGATCAACCTGAAATCCGTGTTCGACCGCAAGAACTACTTCTACCCGGACCTGCCGCAGGGATACCAGATCTCGCAGTACAAGCAGCCGATCGTGGGCGAGGGGACGGTGACGGTCTCGGTCGGCCCCGACCGGCAGGGCAATTTCGAGGACATCGAGGTCGGCATCGAGCGCCTGCATCTCGAGCAGGACGCGGGCAAGTCGATGCACGACCAGCATCCGACCATGTCCTATGTCGACCTGAACCGCTCCGGCGTGGCGCTGATGGAGATCGTGTCGAAGCCCGACATCCGCTCGGCCGACGAGGCGAAGGCCTATGTCACCAAGCTTCGCACCATCATGCGCTATCTCGGCACCTGCGACGGCAACATGGACGAGGGCTCGCTGCGCGCCGACGTGAACGTCTCCGTGCGCAAGCCGGGGGGCGAATTCGGCACGCGCTGCGAAATCAAGAACGTCAACTCCATCCGCTTCATCGGCCAGGCGATCGAGGCGGAGGCGCAGCGCCAGATCGCCATCCTCGAGGACGGCGGCACGATCGACCAGGAGACTCGGCTGTTCGACCCCGTGAAGGGCGAGACCCGTTCGATGCGCTCGAAGGAAGAGGCGCACGACTACCGCTATTTCCCCGATCCCGACCTGCTGCCGCTCGAGTTCGACCAGGCCTATGTCGACGAACTGGCGAAACACCTGCCCGAACTGCCCGACCAGAAGAAGGAGCGCTTCGTCTCCGCCATGGGCCTTTCGGTCTACGACGCCTCGGTGCTGGTGGCCGAGAAGGCCGTCGCCGACTTCTTCGAGAAGGTTGCGGAGGGCCGCGACGGCAAGATGGCTGCCAACTGGGTCATCAACGACCTCCTGGGCGCCCTGAACAAGTCCGGCAAGACCCTTGAAGAGACTCCGGTTTCGGCCGCCCAGCTCGGCGCTATCATCGACCTGATCAAGGACGGCACCATTTCCGGCAAGATCGCCAAGGACCTGTTCGAGATCGTCTGGAACGAGGGCGGCGACCCGCGCGAACTGGTCGAGAGCCGCGGCATGAAGCAGGTCACCGACACCGGCGCCATCGAGAAGGCGGTGGACGAGATCATCGCGGCCAACCCCGACAAGGTGGAGCAGGCGCGCGCCAAGCCGACGCTCGCCGGATGGTTCGTCGGCCAGGTGATGAAGGCGACCGGGGGCAAGGCCAACCCGCAGGCGGTCAACGACCTGGTCAAGGCCAAGCTCGGGATCGAATGATGTTCATCCGAACGGCAGGGGCGTCCGACCTGCCCGCCATCCGCGCCCTCCTGACAGAGACCTGGCACGCCACCTACGACGCGATCTACGGCGCCGACAGGGTTTCGGCGATCTCGGACGACTGGCATTCGCTCCCGTCGCTCAGGACGCGGCTGGACAGGCCGGACGCGGAATTCGTCGTGGCCGACGATGGCGCCGAGATCGCCGGCATGGCCTTCGCCGCCGCCATCGAGGACGGAAAGACGGTCGAGCTGTCGCAGCTCTACGTCCGGCCCGGCCGACAGGGGCAGGGGATCGGCGGGCTGCTGCTGGACGAGATCATCGAAAGCTTTCCGGACGCCGAGCGGATCCGGCTCGAGGTCGAGCCCGCGAACGCCCGGGCGATCGCCTTCTATCGCACGCAGGGCTTCGTCGAGATCGGGCGCACGGAGAACTGCGGCGGCGACCTGTCCGGCATCGCGGCGCTGATCATGGAACGCCCGCTCGCCTGAGCATGACGGACCGGCGCGCGGCGGCTTGCGGCCCTTGCTTTCGCCCGCGTCGGACGCCATAAGGCGGGCATATCCGCGCGAGGCTTTGCGATGTTGAAATTCCTGACCCAGTTCTTCACCTGGTGGAACGGCCAGACGCTGAACACGCGCTTCCACACCTGGCGCCACGGCACCTTCGTCGGCGAGGACGCGCAGGGGAACAGATACTACACCGGCGGCGTCGATTCCGAGGGGCGCCAGCGCCGCTGGGTGATCTACAACGGCCTGTCGGAGGCAACGCGCGTGCCGCCCGGCTGGCATGGCTGGCTGCATCACCGCGTCGACACCGCGCCGGTGGACGAGAGCTACCAGGCCCGCGAGTGGGAAAAGGCGCACGAGCCGAATCACACCGGCTCCTCCAAGGCCTACCGGCCGAAGGGATCGATGCTGCGCCCCGGCCACCGCCCGGCGGTCACCGGCGACTACGACGCCTGGACGCCGGGAAGCTGATCGCTCCCCGGCGCTCTTGTGTCGCCACAATCCTTGATTAACCCTCCGTAGACGGCGGGCGCCCACCATGGCGGCCGACGGTTCGAGGGGCAGGCGGAGGTTTCGGACGAAGGCAATGACACGGACGGCTTTCACACGTCTGGCGCGCGCGCTTTGTTGCGCCGCCGCCCTTGCCGCGCTCCCGGCGGGCGCCGCCGCGCAATCGTCAGGCGGCGCTTCGCGGATCAAGAATCCCGTGGCCGAATTCACCGGCATCGACAAGATCACCGGCCGCATCATCACCTTCGACGTCTACATCGACGAGACGGTGCAGTTCGGCGCGCTGCAGGTGACGCCGAGGGTCTGCCTGTCCAGCCCCGACACCGACGAGGCCAAGACGGATTCGTTCGTCGAGGTGGAGGAAATCACCCTCGACCGCAAGATCAGGCGCATCTTCACGGGCTGGATGTTCGCCGAGAGCCCGGGTCTCAATGCGGTGGAGCATTCCGTCTATGACGTCTGGCTGAAGTCCTGCAAGCAGAAGTCCGACGTCCCGCCGCCGGAAACCGCCAAGGCGAACTGACCGGTGCGGCGGCTGGGATACGGTGCTGGTCGGTCTCGGGCTGCACGTGGCCCTGCAGCGCGGCTGATCGGGTCAGGGGAAGAAGATGGCCTCGCCTGTGATGCCTTCGGCGAGCAGCTTCTCGTACTTTCGGCGCGGCACGTCCACGGCGCCGAAGCGCTTCAGGTGCTCGGTTGTGAACTGCGTGTCGAGAAGGACGAAGCCGCGCGCCCGGAGCCGTTCGACGAGCGCCACGAGGCAGACCTTGGATGCGTCCGTCTCGCGCGAGAACATGCTTTCGCCAAAGAAGGTCCGCCCGAGCGTCACGCCGTAGAGGCCACCGACCAGCCGGCCTTCGCGCCGCGCCTCCACCGTGTGGCAGTGGCCGCGCTCGAACAGCTTGCCATAGGCTTCGCGGATCGGCCCGTTGATCCAGGTCGATGGCCGGGCTTCGCGCGATTGCGCGCAGCCGTCGATGACGCCCGCGAAATCGCGGTCGAAATCGATCTCGAAGACCTGCCGCCTGATCGTCCTGGCCAGGCTGCGGGGAACGTGGAAGGCGTCGAGCGGGATCACGCCGCGCGTCTCGGGCCGCACCCAGAACACCTCCGGGTCTTCCGCGCTCTCGGCCATCGGGAACACGCCCGAGGCGTAGGCCTTGAGCAGCAGGTCCGGCGGGATGCGATGGCCGGGAGCGAAGGGACGTTCCATCGCGGCCCGGATCAATCCTTGGCCGCGAGATACTTTTCCAGCCAGTGGATGTCGTAGTCGCCATTGGCGATGTCGATGTTGCCGACGAGGTCGCGGAACAGCGGCAATGTCGTCTTGATGCCGTCGACCACGAATTCATCCAGCGCGCGACGCAGGCGCATCATGCATTCGACCCGGTTGCGGCCGTGCACGATGAGCTTGCCGATCAGGCTGTCGTAGTAGGGCGGGATGCGGTAGCCGGAATAGACGCCGGAATCGACGCGGATGCCGAGACCGCCCGGCGTGTGGAAATGGGTGATGGTGCCGGGGGAGGGCGTGAAGGTGCGCGGGTCTTCCGCGTTGATGCGGCACTCGATGGCATGGCCCTGGAAGCGCACCTCGTCCTGCCGGACCGACAGGCCGCCGCCGGAGGCGACGCGGATCTGCTCGTGCACGAGGTCGATGCCGGTGATGGCTTCCGTGACGGGGTGCTCGACCTGCAGGCGGGTGTTCATTTCGATGAAGTAGAACTCGCCGTCCTCGTAGAGGAATTCGATCGTGCCCGCCCCGGAGTATCCGAGATCGGCGATCGCGTTGGCGCAGATCGAGCCGATGCGGGCGCGCTCCTCGGCGTTGAGGGCGGGCGAATTCGCCTCTTCCCAGACCTTCTGGTGGCGGCGCTGCAGCGAGCAGTCGCGCTCGCCCAGATGGATGGCGCCGCCGCGGCCGTCGCCGACGATCTGCACCTCGATGTGGCGCGGCTTCTCGAGATATTTCTCGATGTAGACGGCATCGTCTCCGAAGGCTGCGCCTGCTTCCGTGCGCGCGGTGGCGAGCGCGATCTCGAGGTCGGCCTCGCTGCGCGCGACCTTCATGCCGCGTCCGCCGCCGCCGGCCGACGCCTTGATGATGACGGGATAGCCGATCTCGGCGGCGATCCGCTTGGCTTCCTTCTCCTCGGTGACCGCGCCGTCGGAGCCGGGCACGACGGGGATGCCGAGGCGCTTGGCCGTGCGCTTGGCCTCGATCTTGTCGCCCATGATGCGGATGTGGTCGCCGGACGGACCGATGAAGGTGATGTTGTGGGCGGCCAGGATGTCGGCGAACTTCGCGTTCTCCGACAGGAAGCCGTAGCCGGGATGGATGGCGTCGGCGCCGGTGATCTCGCAGGCGGCCACGATCTGGTGGATGTTGAGGTAGCTGTCGCGCGAGGGCGGCGGGCCGATGCAGACGCTCTCGTCGGCGAGGCGCACATGCATCGCATCGGCGTCGGCGGTCGAATGGACCGCCACCGTCTGGATGCCGAGTTCCTTGGCCGCGCGCAGGACCCTGAGCGCGATTTCGCCCCGGTTGGCGATGAGGATCTTCTGGAACATGCCGCGGCTACTCGATCACGACGAGCGGCTCGCCGAACTCGACCGGCTGCGCGTCCTCGAACAGGATCTGCGTCACCGTTCCGGCGCGGGGCGAGGGGATCTGGTTCATCGTCTTCATGGCTTCGATGATGAGCAGCGTCTGGCCTTCGCGCACCTTCTGCCCGACCTCGATGAAGGGGGGCGAACCGGGCGAGGGACAGGCATAGGCGGTTCCCACCATCGGCGACGGCACGATCTTGTCCGACGGGGGCGCCGACGGCCTGGCGGGTTCGGCAGGCGCCGCGGCGCGTTCAAGCGCGGGCACAGCCGCGGGCGCCGGGGCAGCCACGGCCTGCACGACGGTCGCCTGGCGCGACACCTTGATGCGCAGGTCGCCCTGCTCGACTTCGATTTCCGACAGGTTGGTCTCGTTGAGAATGCCCGCCAGGTCGCGAATGAGCTTCTGGTCTATGCCGGGGTTCTTGATCGCCATTGGGCTGTTGTTCCTTCGCAAATCCGCTACGTCGCCGGGGCGGAAGGCTGCTGCCGCTGATCCGCCGGCCCGCGGGATCATGGCGCAATGCACCCGCCGGGCGCCGCATCTCTATAGTCGGGTTAGTGCGCGCGTGAAAGAGCGCAGAATCGTTCTTTCCCCCGCCACAGCGCCGACCAGCGACGCTTTTCGGGGGCATGAAGCGCCATCAGCAGGTGGCCTTGCCGCACTGCTCGAGGTTGGCGATCTTCTGCTCCAGCACGTCGCGCCCGAGCGCGCCGAAGACCACCTCCTCGCCGACGACGTAGGAGGGCGTTCCGGTGATGCCGAGCTGGTTGGCGATCTCGTAGGTCCGGTTGAACACGTCGGCGATCTTGGGATCCTTCATCTCGCGGCGCAGCGCGGCCTCGTCGGCGCCGAGCGACAGCGCCACCTTGATCGCGCTCTCCTCCGTCGCGCGCCCGGCCGAGCCCATCAGCCGGACATGGAACTCGCCATACTGGTCCGGCATCAGGTGCTGGAAGGCCTGGCCGACGATGTGGGCGCGCTGCGAATCCGGACCGAGGATGGGGAACTCCTTGAGCACGAAGCGCACGTCCGGATTGGCCTTGGTCATCTCCAGCATGTCGCCCAGCGCACGCTTGCAGTAGCCGCAATTGTAGTCGAAGAATTCGACCAGCGTGTATTTGCCGTCCGGGTTTCCATAGACGCCGTCATGCGCGGACTTGAAGATGTCGTCGCCGGCGGCGCGGATCGTCTCGATCTGGGCGATCTGCTGCAGGTCGCGCTGCTTGGCCTCCAGCGCGTCCTGAATCTCGATCAGGATCTCCGGATTGGCGATCAGGTACTCGCGCACGATGGTCTCGATCTCGGCGCGGGTGAAGCCGGCCGCCTTGTCCGCGACCGGCTCGGCGGCGATGCCGCTTCCCGCTCCGAACACGGCGCCCCCGATGAACAGGGCGGCCAGCAAGGACGCGCGGATTGCGCGCGGACCGGTTTTCTTCGTCATGACCCATACTTTCCGAGTTGAACGATGCCCATCAGTTCTTCTTCCGGGGCTTGCTCGTGTTGATGATGTCCTGCGCGCGAACCCAGCTCGGCGAGCCGGGCTTGAACTTCTGCTGCGCCCGCATCGCGAAGATGCTCGCGTCCTGGAAGGCGCCGGAATAGTAGTTCGCCTCCGCGGTCGCAAGTTCGGCCTCGGCGATATCGCCCAGCATGCCGTAGGCCTGCGCCAGATGGCGATAGGCGGCGGCGTTCTCGCGGTCGCGGTCGAGCGCGCCGCGGATGTCCTTCACCGCCTGCCGGGCCGACTCCTTGTCACCCACGGCCAGCAGCGCCTGGCCGCGCTGGATCTGGATGATGGCCGACTTGGACGGGTCGAGGGCCAGCGCCTGGCCATAGGCCTTGGCGGCTTCCGCCGGCTTGTTGGCGCGCACCAGCGCTTCCCCGCGCATTTCGTGGAAATAGGGGTTCTTCGGCTGCTCGCGGATCAGCGCGTCGAACTTCGCCAGTGCGTTGGCCGGGCTGCCGCGCAGATGCGTGTTGATGGCGTCCGCGTAGCGCGCGGGCAGGCCGGTGGGATCGTTGCGGAACAGCCGCGAGGTCGCGGACGGGCCTTCCATGTAGGCCGCGATCTTGGCGCGCATCAGGTCGTGGCGCAGCTGCAGGGCGGCCGGGTCGCGCTTGTCGAAGTTCGGGCTCTGGCGCGCCAGCGTCTCCAGGTTGGCGATTCGCTCGCGCGGCATGGGATGGCTGATCTGATAGGGATCGACCCGGGCGCCCGACAGCGCCAGCGCGCTCTGGAATCGCTGGAACGTCTTCAGCATGCCGGCGGCCGACTGGCCCGTCTTCTCGAGATAGGTCAGCGCCGATCGGTCGGCAGCGATCTCCTCGGCGCGCTGGTAGCCGAGCAGCGTGCGTCGCGCGATCTCGCCACCGCCGGCCGCCAAGCCGGTACCACCTTGCGCAAGGCCGCTGTTGCCGGACATCGCGCCGCCGACCGCCGCGCCCATGCCGAGCAGCGTGGCCACCAGCGCCATGGTCTGCGCCCGCTCCAGCTGCTGGCGCAGCTTTTCCTGGTGCCGGCCCGCGATGTGCCCGGCCTCGTGGGCGATGACGCCGATGATTTCGCCGGGCGTCTCGGCGGTCATCAGCGCGCCGGTGTTGATGAACATGCGCCGCCCGACCACGAAGGCGTTGAAGCCCCGGTCGTTGACCAGGATGATGTCGACGCCGGACTTCTGGAGGCCCGCCGCGCCGAGAATCGGGCGGGCGTAGTCGCGCACCAGCGCCTCGATCTCGGCGTCGCGGACGATGGGCAGGCGCCCCTGTTGGGCAATCGCCGGACTGACGGCGGCGAAGAGCAATTGAACGGCGGCGAGCGGAGCAGCGATCCGGCGAAGGACGCTTCGGAAGGTCGTCGATCGATGCGTTTGGGAATGGATCATGGCGGGGATCACAGGTAGACGAGCCTCACACGGATGAAAAGCCAAGTGAAGCGGCTTCATTCTTTTGTGATCCCGGACCAATCCGGCGAATATACGGCGAGTGATGCTTTGTTGGCGGGAGTGACCGAATGAAGACGGCGATGTCCAGGCGCAGCGCCATCGAGCCCTTTCACGCGATGGACGTTCTGGCCGAGGCCAACCGGCTGCGGGCGCAAGGCGCGCCGATCATCTCCATGGCCGTTGGGCAGCCCTCCGATCCGGCCCCCCTCGCCGTGCGCGAGGCCGCGGCCCGCGCTGCGCTGGACGGCCGCATCGGCTATACCGACTCGCTCGGCCTGCGGTCCCTGCGGGAGGCGATCGCGGCCCATTACGCCGAGCACTACGGCGTTTCGGTTTCGCCGGGGCGCATCGTGGCGACGACGGGCTCGTCGGCCGCGTTCAATCTGGCCTTCCTCGCCATGTTCGACGCCGGCGAGCGCGTCGCCATCACCGCGCCGGGCTATCCCGCGTACCGCAACATCCTGAAGGTGCTCGGCCTCGAGGCGGTCGAGATCGATCTCGCGGGCGCCGGCTGGCTGACGGCGGAGCGGCTGGAGGCGGCGCACGAACGCTGGCCGTTCCAGGGCCTGTTGTTCGCGAGCCCCGCCAACCCGACCGGCTCGATCATCCCCGACGACGAGATCGCGCGCATCCTCGCCGCCTGCGATCGGCTTGGCGTCCAGGTGATCTCCGACGAAATCTACCACCGGCTGGCCTACGACCGACCCGACACGACCGCGCTGTCGCTCGATCCGGACGTCGTGGTGATCAACTCGTTTTCGAAATACTATTGCATGACCGGCTGGCGAATCGGCTGGATGGTGCTGCCCGAGGCGCTGCTGCGGCCCGTCGAGCGAATCCAGCAGAGCCTCTACATCTCGGCCCCCGAGATCTCGCAGATCGCGGCGATCCCCGCCTTCGCGTCGACCGCCGAGCTGGAGGCGTTGAAGGCGCGCTACGCGCAGAGCCGCGCCATGCTGCTGGAGCGCCTGCCGCGCCTCGGCCTGACCATCGCGTCGCCGATGGACGGCGGCTTCTACGCCTATTGCGACGTCTCGCGCTTCACCAATGACAGCATGGACTTCGCCCGCCGGATGATTGCGCAGGCGCATGTCGCGGCGACGCCCGGCATCGATTTCGACACCGTCAACGGCCACCGCACCATGCGCTTCTCCTACGCCGGGGCGCCCGCCGACATGGCCGTCGCGATGGACCGACTGGAAGCCTGGCTACCCGCCCGGGGCGGCTGACGCCGACGGCGAACACCTCATCCGCGTCCCCTTCGGAAACAAAAAAGGGGCCGCACCCGGCGGCCCCTCACGCGCGGCGGCAGGACCGCCGCGCTGGGATTTCAGCCGCTTCCTAAAAGAAGCTCTTGCGCTGCCACCAGCCGGCCTTGCGCGGCTTGGCCTCGCTGTCGTCGGCGGGCTTGGCGGCCGATGTGACCACCGGCTCCGTCGCAATCGGCGCGGACGGCTTGCGCCGCGAGGCCCGCGCGGGCTCGGCCGCCTCTTCGGCGGGCGATAACTCGGCTGCGGCGACCGGAACCTCGGCAGGCTGCGCCGCGGCCGGTTCGACGGCGGCTTCGGCAACCGGAGCTTCGTCGACCGGAGCCGCCATTGCGCCGGCCGTCTCCGCCGCCGCCTCGGCGGCCTTGGCCGCGGCCTCCGCTTCGGCGAGCGCCTTCTTGCTCGGCCGCCGCGCGCGCTTCTTCGGCGCCGGCTTTTCCTCGGGCTCGGCCGACGTCTCGACGACGGGCTCTTCGGCAGCGACGCCCTCGACGGCTTCCGCCGCGGGCGCATCCGCCGTCACGGGAACGGGCGCCTCGGCGATGGTCTCGGCTTCCCGCGACGCGTCGCCGGTGTCCTCGCCCGCGTCCTCGCCGCCGGCTTCGATCTCGCCGCCTTCCGAATCGCGACGGTTCTTGCGGCCGCCGCGCTTGCCGCGCCGACGCTTCTTGCCATTCGCATCCGCGTCGGCGCCGGCCTCGTCGGCGCTCTCGACGGCTTCGGCCTCGATCTGCGCTTGTTCCGGCTCCTCGGCATCGACATCGGCGGAGCGGGTCTCGCCGCCGGCCGGTGCACTCGCCTCGTGGCCGTCGCGGTCGCGTCCGCCGCGACGCCGCCGGCGCTTGCGCTTGCGGCGGCCCTGGCCGTCGTCGGAACCGTTCTCGCGCTGTTCGCGTGGCTCGCGCCGCTCGGGCTGCGCGGCGGCGACGGGCGCTTCTTCTTCCTCCTCATCGACCTCCGGCACGATCGCGGCGTCGAGGATCTCGTCTTCCGCGGTGTCGGCGTAGGAGGGCATGAGCGGGATCGCGATCGGGTTCTCCACGATAGCGCCGCGCGTGATCGCGTAGTGCTGGGTGCCGACGCTCTCGTCAGCCTCGATCGTGATCGACAGGCCGAAGCGCGTTTCCAGATCGACGATGTTGGCGCGCTTGTGGTTGAGGACGTAGAGCGCCGTCGCCACGGGGGTGCGCACCGTGATGTGATGGCGGTTGTCCTTGAGCAGGTGCTCCTCGATGGCCCGAACGACGTGAAGCGCGACCGATGAATCCGAGCGGACGTGGCCGGTGCCGCCGCAATGCGTGCAGATCTTCATCGTCGATTCGAGCACGCTGGCGCGGATGCGCTGGCGCGACATCTCGAGCAGGCCGAAATGCGAGATGCGGCCGACCTGGATGCGTGCGCGGTCGTTCTTCAGGCAGTCCTTCATCTTCTTCTCGACGGCGCGGTTGTTCCGCTTTTCTTCCATGTCGATGAAGTCGATGACGATGAGGCCGGCGAGGTCGCGCAGGCGAAGCTGGCGGGCCACCTCCTCGGCGGCCTCCAGGTTGGTCTGGAGCGCAGTGTCCTCGATCGAATGCTCCCTGGTCGAACGTCCGGAGTTGACGTCGATCGAGACCAGCGCCTCGGTCTGGTTGATGATGATGTAGCCGCCGGACTTCAGCGTCACCTGCGGCTGCAGCATCCGGTCGAGCTGCGCCTCGATGCCGTTGCGTGCGAAGATCGGCACGACGTCGCGATAGGGCTGGACCACCTTCGCATGGCTGGGCATCAGCATGCGCATGAAGTCCTTGGCCTCGCGGTAGCCGTTGTCGCCGGCCACGAGGATTTCGTCGATGTCCTTGTTGTAGAGGTCGCGCACCGATCGCTTGATCAGGCTGCCTTCCTCGTAGACGAGGGCAGGAGCGGTGGACTGGAGCGTCAGCGTGCGGACGTTCTCCCACAGCCGCATCAGGTACTCGTAGTCGCGCTTGATCTCGGGCTTGGTGCGGTTGGCGCCGGCCGTGCGCAGGATCACGCCCATGCCCTGCGGCACCTCGAGTTCCTTCACAACGTCTTTCAGGCGCTTGCGATCCTGGATGCTGGTGATCTTGCGCGAAATGCCGCCGCCGCGCGCCGTGTTGGGCATCAGCACGGAGTAGCGGCCGGCCAGCGAAAGGTAGGTGGTCAGCGCCGCGCCCTTGTTGCCGCGCTCTTCCTTGACGACCTGGACGAGCAGGATCTGGCGCCGCTTGATGACCTCCTGGATCTTGTACTGCTTGCGGAAAACCTTGCGGCGGTTCGGCAATTCCTCCATCGCGTCCTCGGCGCCGACCGACTCGACCTCGTCGTCGCCCTCGTCGATCACCTTCGGGCCGTCGCTGGGGCCGTCGTCACCGCCGAAATCGTGCGACTTGCCGGAACGTTCGCCGAGGTCCTCCGAAACGACGTCGCCGGAATTCGCGGCGGCCATCGCCGGGCCGCCGGTCCTGCCGTCGTCATCGTCGCCCTGGTCCGTTTCGGCGACGAGATCCTGCGGTTCGTCGAGCGGGCGGACGTCGTCGCCGGCCGATTCCGGATCGCCGTTCTCGAAGCTTCCGGCGGATTCGACGCCATCGTCGTCCGCTTCGGTCTCGGATCCGGTTTCGCCATTGTCTCCGGACGCGCTGGCCTCGTCGTCACGGCGGTTGCGGCTCCGGCCGCGGCCGTTGCGGCGGCGCTTCGGCTTGCCGCGCTCGGCGCGTTCCTCCGGATCGTCGTCCTCGTCCTCGTCCTCGGCGGCTTCCGCCTCGGCCCTGAGCAGCGCCTGACGGTCCGCCACCGGGATCTGGTAGTAGTCGGGATGGATTTCGGAGAAGGCGAGGAAGCCGTGGCGATTGCCGCCATACTCGACGAAGGCCGCCTGGAGCGACGGTTCCACCCGCGTCACGCGGGCGAGGTAGATGTTGCCTTTGAGCTGCTTCTTGTCCTGGGACTCGAAGTCGAATTCCTCGATACGGTTACCGCGTGTGACGACGACCCGTGTTTCCTCCGGGTGGGAGGCATCGATAAGCATTTTGTTGGGCATCAGAATATGTCTCCCCGGCAACCGCCATCGCGGGCGAGGGCGTCATTGCGCTCCGCCTTGTGACTGTCGGTGGGATGGTGCCGGATAATTTGTGGTCCGCCGACTGCCGTGTCCGAAACGCCGGAAGACGCCCGTCCGCAGCCACGAAGGCGCGGTTCTGATCGGGGGTTTTCTTCAGGGCGCCCAAGGCCATCGCTTTTCCAGGCGGAACGTTTTCAACCAAGGCCCGGCGCGCCGGACCAGCTCTTTGCTCATACAGAGCCGGCGCGGAAGACAACTTCCGGCCGTTTTCATCACTCAAGGTGTTCCGAATAATCGTGAACGCCTTGACGAAAACCTTTGGATTCACTACGCGCCGGCGACCAGGCCGTCGCCATCGACAGGGGACTTCCAGACGGTCGCCGGAAGGCCGATCGGGAGGCGGTCCCGAGCATTGAAGTAACCCAGCGACGCTTTTATGATTTGGGCGCGACGATGGCAACCCCCGTTTCCGATGCCGGCAAAGCGGGCGCCCGCCCCAGGCTCGCGACAAGGTTCGGTTAACCACGCGCGGATACGATCCGTTAACGAAACGCATGTCCGCAAGGATGGGACACCAGCAAACAGGTGGCGGGACTGGGATTGATGCATCGACCGCGGGATCATAGCCGGCAAGCGCTGCGAACCGGATTGGCCTGGCTTGGCGTGCTCCTCGCGCTGCTGTTCGGCCAGGCAAGCGCCGGCGCGGCGCCGCAGAACGCCGATTCGCCTGCGCTGCGCGCCCACGCCTACCGGATGGCGGGCGACGCCGTGCGCATGCGCATCGTGGTGGAGTTCAACCGCGAACCGGACGTCAAGTGGTTCCTCCTGCGCGGCCCGCACAGGCTCGTCGTCGACCTGCCGGAGACGACCTTCGCCTTCGAGCCGGATTCGCTCGACCCGCGCGGCCTCGTGACCGGTGTCCGCTACGGCAATCTCGGCACCGGCTCGTCGCGAATCATCCTGTCGGGCAAAGGCCCGTTCACTGTCGAGAACCTGTCGCTGCTGGAAAACGAGAATTCGCCCGGCCACCGCATGGTCGTCGACATCATCGCCGATTCGGAGGCGGCCTTCGAGCGGGCGCTGGCCGACCAGGCCGCGACGACGGCGTCCACGGTCTCGACCGGCAAGGGAGATCGTGTCGGCGCGCGCGAGCGCCCCGACAAGCCCTTCACGATCGTGATCGATCCGGGGCATGGCGGCATCGATGGCGGCGCCAAGGCGCTCGGGGGCGCGGCCGAGAAAGACCTGACGCTCTCGTTTTCGCGTGAACTGCGGGAGCGGCTGAAGGCCACCGGCCGCTTCAACGTCTTCATGACGCGCGACGACGACGTCTTCCTGCGGCTCGACGAACGGGTGCGGATCGCGCGCCAGCACGAGGCCGATCTCTTCGTCTCCATCCACGCCGACACGATCAGCCAGTCGGGTGTCCGGGGCGCCAGCGTCTACACGATTTCGGAAAAGGCGTCCGACGAAGTCGCGCGGGCAGCCGCCGAGCGCGAGAACCTGTCCGATTCGGTCGCCGGGATCGAGATCGCCGACGACAACCAGCAGGTCGCCGACATTCTCTTCGACCTGGTGCGGCGCGAGACGCACGGATTCTCCGTCACCTTCGCGCGGTCGCTCGTCGACGAACTCGGGCGGAAGATCGAACTGATCAACAATCCGCAGCGCTCCGCCGGTTTCCGGGTGCTGCGCGCGCCCGACGTCCCGTCGGTTCTCGTCGAACTCGGCTATCTGTCGAATGCGTCCGATGTCGCCAAGCTCCAGGATCCTGTCTGGCGCGACAAGGCGGTGAGCAGCATGATCGAGGCGATCGATGCCTTCGCCGCGATCCGGACCGGTGCGGGCGGGTGATTCGGCTTCCGGGGATTGACGACCGTGGCCTTTTGGCAACATGCGCGCAAGGCTGGAACACGGCTGCTTGGCGAACGATTTTCCTGCCGCATTTTGCCCACATGAGGAAGGCAATGAGCGGATCGGTGAGACGGAATGCGGTTTTCCGGGCAGGGAGCGCCTCCGCGATGCTGCCGGGCCAGGGGTCGTCCGGATTGGAGCGGGTATGATACGACTGATTGGATATTTCTTCGGCGTTGCCATCATGCTCGGCCTGGTGGTGGCGGGCGGTGTCGCCATCTACCTCAGCCAGTTGACCAACGACCTGCCCGACTACGAGGTCCTTGCCCGCTATGAGCCTGCGGTGACCAGCCGCGTCCATGCGTCCGACGGCGAGTTGATGGCGGAGTTTGCCAAGGAGCGGCGTCTGTTCCTTCCGATCCAGGCCGTTCCCGACCGCGTGAAGGCGGCCTTCCTCTCAGCCGAGGACAAGAATTTCTACACCCATCCCGGCATCGACCTGACCGGCCTTGCCCGCGCCATCATCACCAACGTTCAGAACGTCGGCAGCGGCCGGCGTCCGGTCGGCGCGTCGACGATCACCCAGCAGGTCGCCAAGAACTTCCTGCTGACCTCCGACCAGACCTACGACCGCAAGATCCGGGAGATGATTCTCGCCTTCCGCATCGAGCAGGCCTACTCGAAGGACCGCATCCTCGAACTCTACCTGAACGAGATCTTCTTCGGCCTGAATTCCTATGGCATCGCGGGCGCCGCGCTGGCCTACTTCGACAAGTCGGTCAACGAACTGACCATCGCCGAGGCAGCTTACCTGGCGGCCTTGCCCAAGGGGCCGGCCAACTACCACCCGTTCCGCCACACGGACCGCGCCATCGAGCGCCGCAACTGGGTCATCGACCAGATGGTGGCGAACGGCTACGTGGAAGCGGCCGAAGGCGAGAAGGCGAAGGCGACGGGGCTGAACGTGAACCCGCGCCGGCGCGGCAGCAACCTGTTCGCGGGCGAGTACTTCACCGAGGAGGTGCGCCGCGAGATCATCCAGCGATATGGCGAGGACGCGCTCTACGGCGGCGGCCTCTCGATCCGCACGACGCTCGATCCCAAGCTCCAGACGATCGCGCGCACGGCCTTGCAGAACGGCCTGATCCGCTTCGATACGCTGCGCGGTTTCCGCGGTCCCGTGACGACCATCGAGACCGGCGGCGACTGGGGGCCGGCGCTGGCCGAGGTGCCCGCGCTGACCGACGTTCCGGAGTGGACGCTGGCCGTGGTGCTGGGGGTCGGTTCGGGCGGGCTGGAGCTCGGGCTGCGGCCGGAACGCGAGGTGTCCGGCGAACTCGTCAAAGAGCGCAAGATCGTCTCGATCACCACCGCCGAGATGGGCTGGGCGATGCGCCACGTCGTCGACGGCAAGCTTCTCAAGGCGAAGTCTCCGGCCGATGTGCTCGGCGTGGGCGATGTCGTCTACGTCGAAAACACCGGCGAAGGCAAATGGACGCTTCGCCAGGTTCCAAAGGTCGGCGGCGGCCTTGTCGCCATGAACCCGCATACTGGTCGCGTTCTGGCGATGGTCGGCGGCTTCTCCTTCGCCGCCTCGGAGTTCAACCGCACCACCCAGGCGATGCGCCAGCCGGGTTCCTCGTTCAAGCCGATCCTCTATGCCGCGGCGCTCGACAACGGCTACACGCCGGCCTCCGTGGTCCTCGACGGACCGATCACCATCACGATCGGAAACGAGGTCTGGTCGCCGAAGAACTATGGCGGCCAGGCCGCCGGTCCTTCCACGTTGCGCGCGGGCATCGAGCGGTCGCGCAACCTGATGACCGTGCGGCTCGCCAACGACATGGGCATGCCGCTCGTGGCCGAGTATGCCGAGCGCTTCGGCGTCTACGACAAGATGCCGCCGCACATCTCCATGTCGCTCGGCTCCGGCGAGACGACGGTGATGCGCATGGTCTCGGCCTATTCGGTGTTCGCGAACGGCGGAAAGTCGATCAAGCCCTCTCTGATCGACCGCATCCAGGATCGCTACGGCAAGACGGTCTACAAGCACGACGAACGCGGTTGTGAAGGCTGCAACGCTCCGGAGTGGCGCGGCCAGTCCGAGCCCGAGCTGATCGACAACGCCGAGCAGGTGCTCGATCCGATGACGGCCTACCAGATCACCTCGATGATGCAGGGCGTGGTGCAGCGCGGCACCGCCACCACGATCGCCGAACTCGGCCGTCCGATCGCCGGCAAGACGGGCACGACCAACGAGGAGAAGGACGCCTGGTTCATCGGCTTCACGCCCGACATCGTCGTCGGCGTCTACATGGGCTACGACCAGCCCTCGCCGATGGGCAAGGGCTCGACCGGCGGTGGCCTCGCCGCGCCGATCTTCAAGGAATTCATGGCCGAGGCCCTGAAGGACATGCGCCCGGTCGACTTCCAGATCCCGCAGGGCATGAAGCTGATCCCGATCAACCGCCAGACCGGCATGCAGGCTCGCGAGGGCGAGCCGGGGGTGATCATGGAGGCGTTCAAGCCGGGGACCGGGCCGGCCGACTCCTACTTCATCATCGGCGGCGAATACGGCGCGACGGCGGAAGGCGTGGCGATATCGCCCTCGGCCAGCCGTGCGATCTCGACCGGCGGCGGCGGCCTCTACTGACCGCCGGAGGGCCGGCGCGCGAAGACGCGGCGCGCACCTGCGATCACCTTTACAGCGGCGGACCATGGAAATATGGTCCGCCGCGATTCCAACCACCCATTCATTCAGGAAGAGCAGGCGAACTGCCATGCGCGCGGAAACCCAAAATCTTGTCAACGAGATCCAGCAGGGCATCGGCCTGCTGAGGAGGCATCTTTGACTGGGATCAGGCCCTCAAGCGACTGGACTACCTGAACTCGCTCGCCGAGGACGGCGATCTCTGGAACGATCCCCAGAAGGCGCAGGACCTGATGCGCGAGCGCCAGTCGCTCGAGGATCAGATCGCCGCAATAAAAGGCCTTTCGGCGCAGCTCGATGACGACATCGGCCTGATCGAACTCGGCGAGGAAGAAGGCGACCAGTCGGTCATCGGCGAGGCCGAGGCATCGATCCGCGAGTTGCGGGCGGAGATCGCCGCGCGCCAGATCGAGACGATGCTTTCGGGCGAGGCCGACAAGAACGACACCTATCTCGAAGTGCATGCCGGAGCCGGCGGCACCGAGAGCCAGGACTGGGCCAACATGCTCCTGCGCATGTACACGCGCTGGGCCGAGCGGCGGAAGTTCAAGGTCGAGGTGCTCGAGATGCACGACGGCGAGGAGGCCGGCATCAAGTCGGCCACCCTGCTGATCAAGGGCCACAACGCCTATGGCTGGCTGAAGACCGAATCGGGCGTTCACCGGCTTGTCCGCATTTCGCCCTATGACAGCAATGCGCGGCGGCACACGTCGTTTGCCAGCGTCTGGGTCTATCCTGTCATCGACGACACGATCGAGATCGAAGTCTCCGAATCCGACGTGCGCATCGACACCTACCGCGCCTCGGGCTCGGGCGGCCAGCACATCAACACGACCGACTCCGCCGTGCGCATCACCCACCTGGCCACCGGCATCGCGGTCTCGTGCCAGCAGGAGCGCTCGCAGCACAAGAACAAGGCCAAGGCCTGGGAAATGCTGCGCTCGCGCCTCTACGAGGTCGAATTGCAGAAGCGCGAGGAGGCCGCGAACGCGACCGAGGCCTCGAAGTCGGACATCGGCTGGGGCCACCAGATCCGCTCCTACGTTTTGCAGCCCTATCAGCTCGTGAAGGACCTTCGCACTGGCTTCGAGAGCACCAATCCGCAGGGCGTGCTGGACGGCGATCTCGACGACTTCATGGAAGCCTCGCTGTCGCACCGCATCGACGGCGGCGCCGCGCCGGTCGCCGACATCGACTGATCTCGGGCGTCGCCGTCCATCCGGCGGCGCGCCCTTTCCGTCAGAGCAGGTCCTTGATCGCCTTGCCGGCGCTGATGAAGCGGACCGGGTTCGTCGCCTTGCCGTTGCGCCGAACCTCGTAGTGCAGATGCGGTCCCGTCGAGCGGCCCGAGCTTCCGGCCTGGCCGATGACGGCGCCCGCCGCGACGGCTTCGCCCTCCGCGACCTTGACGCGGCTTAGATGTGCGTAGCGCGTCGTCAGGCCGTTCCCGTGATCGATCTCGACCATCCGGCCATAGCCGCCGTTCCAGCCCGCCTTGATCACGGTGCCGGCCCCGCTGGCGCGCACCGGGACGCCGACGGTGGCGCGGAAATCGATGCCGGCATGGAAGGCCGGCCGGCCGATCAACGGGTCGCGGCGGACGCCGAAACCGCTGGTCACGTTCTGACCGGGCGCCGGATTGGCGATCGGCAGCCTCACGGCGGCCCGCCGAACCCCGTCGAGCTTGGTCAGCGCGTCGTCGAGTTCCTCGACCTCGGTTCCGAACGGATCGTCCGTGCCCACTGGCATCAGCGGTCCGCCGACATCGCTCGTGCCATACTCGGGATCGATCGGCAAACCGGCCTCCTTCAGCGCCGACACGATGGCGTCGGCGGTCTTGTAGGCGCTTTCCTTCACCGCGCGGACCTTCTGCAACTGCAGGGTCTCGATGTCGCGCAGCGACCGGTTGATTTTCACGAACAGGAGGTCGGCTCGGTCAGCCGCCGAGAGGCGAGGGGCCTCGGCGGCGGGCCTGGCCTCGGCGAGGCCGGAGAGGGCCGTTGCGGCGGCGCTGGCGGCCTTCGTCGGGGCGAAGGCGCTGTCGAGCCTCAGATCGGTGCGGATCTCCGGCTTGTCGAGGGGAAGCGGTCCGCGCACCGGCAGGGCGTCCTCGCCCGCCGCCTTTTCGAGGAGAGGCAGGATTATGCCGTTGCGGGCGGTCAGTTCCTCCTGCCGGTCGATGAGTTCGGCAACCTTGCTCTCGACGAGCTGCTGGTCGAGCATTTGCCGGCTCGTGATGCGGTCCACCTGCGCGCGCAGCGCCGAGATCCGGTCCTCGTAGGCCTGCTGCAGGCGTGCCTGCCGCGCGGCGGTCGCGCCGATCAGGTCGTCGCGCAGGACGAGATAGCTCGTGGCGAGGAGGTAGCCCACCGCGCAGGCTGCAAGTACCGAACCCGCCAGGGCCGTCATCCAGGGCCTGACTGTGAAATGCCGGATCTCCTCGCCGCGGGCGATGATGAAGGTATGCGGTTCCTTGCGCTTGCCGAAAACGGCTGATGGACGGCTCTTTGACACAGGGTACTGCTTTCCATTGCACGAAAGTCGATGCCTGCCGATTACACTCCATTAGGGTTAACAAACGTTTTCGTGGCCGCTTCCCGAGGGGATGCCGGACCGGTTTCAACCATGTCGCGAGGAGGCGCTCAGCGCACGGTAGAACAGGGGAGTCAGGCCCGCCGCCGCGCGGGCGCGGTCGTTGAAGGGCGGCTTCAGATCGCCGCGGAAATTGGCCCGCACGAGCTCCTGGAAACGCTGCGCCGGATTGATCCGGTCGCGGGCGCAGTAGAAGCGGAACCACTTGGCGCCGATCGCCACATGCTTCTTCTCGTCCTCGTAGATCACCCGCAGGATCGCGGCGGTCTCGGTGTCGCCGGTCTCCTCCATCTTCTCGAGCAGCGAGGGCGTGACGTCGAGGCCGCGCGCCTCGAGGATCAGCGGCACGACGGCGAGGCGCGCGTGCAGGTCGTTACGCGTCTGGTGCGCGGCCTCCCAGAGCCCGCCATGCGCGGGGAGGTCGCCATAGTCGGCGCCGAGCGAACGCAGCCGGTTGCGCAGCAGCGTGAAATGCTTGGCCTCCTCGAAGGCGATCTGCATCCAGCCGTCGAAGAAGCTGGCGGGCGGCCTCTCGATGGCGAACCGCGCGACGATGTCGAGCGCGAGGTCGATCGCGTTGAGCTCGATGTGAGCCAGCGCATGGGCCAGTGCGATGCGGCCCTTGTCGGTGTGGAGCGAGCGTCGCGGCACTCGCTTCGGTTCGACCAGTTCCGGCCGCGCCGGCCGGCCGGGGCTGTCGGGAGGCGCCCCGTCCATCGGGCTCATCACCGAAATCGTCCGGTCGAACCAGCGCCGCGCGACGATGCGCACGATCGCCGTCTTGCGATCGAGGTTGCTTGCCGAGATGGCGTCGACGCAGCCGCCCCGCAGGCTCGGCGGCCGATAGTCGCCCGGTTCACCGGGGGAGGCTGCATCCACGCTCGTCACAGGCTCTTCACCGCCTCCAGCACGTCCTTCGCATGGCCGGGCACCTTCACCTTCGGCCAGACCTTGCGGACCTTGCCGTCCGGGCCGACGAGGATCGTGGTGCGCTCCACGCCCATGTATTTCTTTCCATACATGCTCTTCTCGACCCACACGCCATAGGCTTCGAGCGTGTTTTTCGCCTCGTCCGCGGCCAGCGCCACGGAGAGCCCGTGCTTCGCCTTGAATTTGTCATGACTTTTTGCGCTATCGGGAGAAATGCCAACGACTGTCGCGCCGGCTTTTTCAAAGTCGGGCTTGAGGGTGGAGAAGTCGACGGCCTCGGTGGTGCATCCGCTCGTGTCGTCCTTCGGGTAGAAGTAGAGGACGACCGTCTTACCCTTCAGGGACGAGAGCGCGATGGTGCCGCCGCCGTCGCTGGGGAGTTCGAAGTCCGGTGCGTCCTGTCCGATTTCTGGTAGTGCCATGTGTTTTCCCTTCTGTGTCGGCGACACCCGCCGGACGGCTGCGGTTTCGCAGCCGAATTTCGCTACCGCGATCGACGGTTCGCCTTATAGTTAACGTGTGAGATTCGTCCATGGATCACCGCTGAGACCGACGGACGAGTGGAAGAGAGGACCGTGCTGCACGAGAGGGTGCGATTCCGGAAGGCCGACATAGCGGCCCTGGAAAAACTGCCATCGGCCTGCGTGCCGCCGCCGCTGGCCAAGCGGCGGGGAGGGTGGGTTCGTAAGCTGTTCAAGGGCGCCCTGTTCACCGGTTTTGGCGTCTTGGCGCTTGTATTGGTCGCGGCCGGGACGCTCTATCTGGCCGGCGCGGCCGGCTTCGGCAACGATCGTATCAAGCGCGAAGCCGAGATAGCGCTCTCCGCATACGCCGGTTCACCGGTGCGGGTCGAGGCGGGCGCGGCGCGCCTGTCCTGGGGAAAGATCGGCCTGGTTTCGATCGAAGTCCCCGCCGTTCGGCTGTCGGACGCCCGGGACGGCGGCGAGTTCGCCCGCGCCGGCGCGATGCGTTTCGGATTCTCGCTCTGGCCGCTGCTGTCGGGACGCCTCGTCGTCGCCGAGGTGGCGCTGAAGGAAGCCGTCATCGATGGCGCGGCCCTTCCGGTTTCCAGGGAGTCCGGCGAACCCGGCTGGCTCGATGGCGTCGCCGACGAGCGCGGGCTGATCGATCCCGACAAAGTGGTCGCGTCGATCTTCGGCGGCATGAACCAGCTGTTCGACGCGCTGGAAGGTCGCGAGGCGCCGCGAGCCGTGTTTCAGGACGTGGAATTGATCTTTGCCGGCCCGGCGCGCAACCGCCTGCATGTCCAGCGCTTCGCCGCCTGGCGCGAGCCGGGCCAGGGGCTCAAGCTTGAGGGCGCCTTCGACCTCCTGGGCAGGCCGGTCGAATTGACGGGCGTCGCGTCGCGTCGCGCCGCCAGCGGCGTCAAGTTCGAACTTCAGATCGACGCGGCCCAGCTTGCGGCGGAAACATCCGCCGACAACCCCCCTTGGGTCGACGGCGTCGGTCGCATTCGTCTGACCGGCACCCGGCCCGCGCCGGGGCGGGGGCGGATCCGCATCGCCGCCACGGGGACCGACATCGCTGCAAATCTGCCGGAATTCGGTCCCGTGCGCGCCGACCTCGACGTCGCGGCGGTGCTCGCGGCCGGCGCCGGCAAGCTTGAGTTCGAACGCATCTCGGTCAAGACCGAGCGTTCCACGTTCACCTTCCACGGCGCCGTGGGCCCCGTCCCTGCGAAGGAGGAACGCGAAGCTGCTCCGGCCTATCGATGGGAGTTCAACTCGGACGGGTCGGTCGTCGCCGTCAGCGGCGTATCCGAGCCGGCCCTGAAGTTCCTGGCGCGGGTGGCCGGAACCTACGATCCCGCCGCGCGGCTGCTCACCGCCCGCGAACTGGGCGTCCGGACGCGGCCGGGCGAGGTTGTCGGGCGCGCGACCGTGCAATTCTTCGAAGGACGCAGCCCCTCCGTGGCGCTCGCCCTGGACATTCCGTCGATGCCGGTCGCCCATGCCAAGCAGTTGTGGCCGACGCCGACCGCGCCGGGCGCGCGGGCCTGGGTTCTCTCCAACGTCTTCGGCGGAACGATCGAGAATTCGCGCATCCGCTTCCGGGTGGAACCGGGCAGGCTCGGCAATGGCGTCCCGCTGAACGGCGACGAGGTCAACGGCTCCTTCACGATCGCCGAGACGCGATTCGATATCACCGGTGAATTGCCGGCGGTCCGCGACGCCTACGGGACCGTCGATTTCCGCGGATCGGACGTGGATATCACGCTCGCGAGCGGCACCGTCTACATGCCGACGGGCCGGACGCTGGCGGCTTCGAACGGGAGCGTCCTGATCCGGCAGGTCGAATCGCGCCCCACGACCGGTTTCGTCGACATCGATGTCGAGGGCGAGGCGCCCGCGGCGGCGGAGTTCGCGTCCTACCGTCCGATCGACGCCATGCGGCGGCTCGGGCTTTCGGCGGACGACTTTTCGGGGACGGTAAAAGGCAACGTCAAGGTCGAAATCCCGCTGCGCAAGGACTTCCCCATAGAGCAGCTCGATTGGGAGGTGGACCTCGCCTATGAGAATCTCGACATTTCCAAGCCCCTCGACGGACAGCAGGTTACGAAGGCGAACGGCACGATCGGCGTGGACCCGCTGCGCGCCGTCATTCGCGCCAAGGCGCTCCTGAACGGCGTTCCGGCGGAGATCGCGATGACGGAGCCGCTTTCCGACGACGGCCCCGATCGCACGCGCGACGTCGCGCTGGTGCTCGACGACGCCGCGCGGGCGCGGCTGGTGCCGGGTTTGAACGAGATGCTGTCAGGACCCGTGACGGCGAAGGTGACGATCCTGGCGCCGGGCGAGCAGCGTTTCGACGTCGATATCGCCAAGGCCCAGCTTTCCTTCCCGTGGGTCGGCTGGACGAAGGGAGCCGGTATTCCGGGCACCGCGCGTTTCGTCATGAAGCAGGATGGAGACCGGATCGAGCTATCCGACTTCGAACTTTCGGGAGAGAGCTTTTCTGTAAAGGGCGTCATCTTCCTGAATGGCGGCGACCTTTCCGAGGCACGGTTCTCGAACGTGTCGCTCAACCGTGGCGACGAGATCGCGGTCAAACTGGTCAAGAGCGGCAAGGGCTATGACGTCGGCGTCGAGGGCGCATCCTTCGACGCCCGCTCCGTCATCAAGCTCTACCTCGCCGAGACGGAGAAGGCGGAAAAGGCGGTCGAATCCGTCCCCATCACGCTCGGCGTCACGGTGGGGCGCACCGTCGGCTTCAACAACGAGGTCATGACCGGGCTGAACGTCAGCCTGCGCGGCACCGGCACCGATCTCGGCGCGCTGCGTATCGCCGCGATCTCCGCGCGCGGCGCACCCGTCGCCATCGTCAACGAAACCGACGCGACCGGCCGCAACGTCAGTATCCGCTCGACCGACGCCGGCGCGGTGCTGCGCTTCCTCAACATCTACGAATACATGCATGGCGGTACGATCGACCTGGCGCTCGCGGCGAAGTCCGACGGACCGTTGCGCGGCCAGATCGAGGCGCGCGACTTCCAGGTCATCAACGACCCGAAACTGCGCTCGCTGATCTCGGCGCCGCCACCCGACGGCGACGGCCGCTCGCTCAGCCAGGTCGCCAGGCGCGAACTCGACGACCGCAAGGCACGCTTCCAGCGCGGATATGCGCTCGTGGAGAAGGGCGACGGCTATCTGTCGATCGACCGCGGCCTGCTGCGCGGCGCCGAGATCGGCGCGACTTTCCAGGGCGAGCTCTACGACCAGCGCGGCAACATCGACATCACGGGCACCTTCATGCCGGCCTACGGCGTCAACCGGCTGTTTGGCGAAATTCCGCTGTTCGGCCAGATTCTCGGCAACGGCCGCGACCGCGGCCTGATCGGCATCACCTTCCGGCTGGCGGGCGATTCGAAGTCGCCGCAGCTCCAGGTCAACCCGATCTCGGCGATCGCGCCCGGCATCTTCCGCTCGATCTTCGAGTTCGACTGAAAGGTCGTGCATCGTTCGAGGCTCGCCCGCCGAGGTCGAGCTCCACAAATCCAGGGCGTGCGGGTTCGAACCTCAGGATAAGGACCCTTGTTGTTCGTCCGCGCGTCCAGATGGGCGAATAGACGTATGCTGGTGCGCGGCCCGATTGTTCGTCGCCACCGCGAGCATCGCGCTCCGGCGCAAACGGTCCTCATCCTGATGCGCGAGCCCGCACGACTCCCGCCGGGGGATCGCAACGCTCATCGGGCGAGCCTCGAAGGACGCACGAACAGGCCGTGTGGGAACGTTCAGGCCGGGCGCACCAGGATGTGCTTCTTCTTGCCGAGCGACAGCTTGATGACGCCGTCGGCCGTGACGTCGCCGCCGCCGATGCTCATGCGCTCGTCGGACACGGGCTTGTCGTTGATCCGGACGGCGCCGCCCTGGACATGGCGGCGCGCCTCGCCGTTGGAGCCGGCGAGTCCTGCGCGCACCATCAGCGCAAGCAGGCCGATGCCGGCGTCGAGCTCGGCCGTCGGCACCTCGACCGAGGGCAGGTTCTCCGCCAGCGCGCCTTCCTCGAAGGTCTTGCGCGCGGTTTCCGCCGCCTGCTCGGCGTTGGCGCGCCCATGCAGCATGGCGGTGACCTCGGTGGCGAGGATCTTCTTGACCTCGTTGATCTCCGATCCGCCAAGGGCCGACAGCCGCGCGATCTCGTCCATCGGCAGGGTCGTATAGAGCTTGAGGAAGCGCGAGACGTCGGCATCCTCGGTGTTGCGCCAGTATTGCCAGAAATCGTAGGCCGACAGCATTTCGGGGTTGAGCCAGACGGCACCCGATATGGACTTGCCCATCTTGGCGCCCGACGATGTGGTGAGCAGCGGCGATGTCAGCGCATAGAGTTGCGGCGTGCCCATGCGGTGGCCCAGATCGATGCCGTTGATGATGTTGCCCCACTGGTCCGAGCCGCCCATCTGCAGTCGCACGTCGAAGCGCCTGTTCAGTTCCACGAAGTCGTAGGCCTGCAGGATCATGTAGTTGAATTCGAGGAAGGACAGCGACTGCTCGCGGTCGAGCCGGGTCTTGACGCTATCGAAGGACAGCATCCGGTTGACCGAGAAATGCCGCCCGACGTCGCGCAGGAATTCGAGGTAGTTGATGTCGAGCAGCCAGTCGGCGTTGTTGATCATCAGCGCGTCCTTCGCGCCGTCGCCGTAGGTCAGGTAGTTCGAGAAGACCTTCTTGATGCCGGCGATGTTGGCTGCGATCGTCTCCGGCGTCATCAGCTGGCGCGCCTCGTCCTTGAACGAGGGATCGCCGACCATGCCGGTGCCGCCGCCCATCAGGGACACCGGCCGGTGGCCGGTCCGCTGGAACCAGTGCAGCATCATGATCTGGATCAGTCCGCCCGCATGCAGGCTCGGCGCCGTCGGGTCGAAGCCGATATAGGCCGTCACGGTTTCCTTGCTGAGCAGGTCGTCGAGGCCGGTTTCATCGGAAATCTGGTGGATGAAGCCGCGCTCGGACAGGGTGCGCAGGAAATCGGACTTGAAGGCGGACATGGTCGGCTCTTTCGGTGGATGCACGCGCCGCGGCCGCTGGCCGTGGCGTTCGGGATTGCGGGCCTTTAGCATCGCCGGAGCGAGAATCACAAGCCGGACGGGTCTCCATGACGGTCAAATGCGCGATCGGGCTGATGAGCGGCACGTCCATGGACGGCATCGACCTCGCGGTGGTCGAGACCGATGGCCTGGACGTCGTCCGGCGCGGACCGTCCGCCTTCGTTCCCTACGAAGCCGCCTTCCGCCGCCGCATCGAGGCCGCGCTCGATGCGGCGAAGGCGATCGAGCGGCGTGGCGAGCGGCCGGGAGACCTGGCCGGCCTCGAGCGCGAGATCACGCTGCGCCACGCCCGCGCCGTCGAGCGCTTCCGCGCCGACTTCCCCGGTGCGGCGGGCCGGGCTGATCTCGTCGGGTTTCATGGCCAGACGGTCCTGCACCGCCCGGAAAAGGCGCAGACCGTGCAACTGGGCGATGGTGGGCTGCTGGCGCGCGAGACGGGTCTAGCCGTGGTCTTCGACATGCGCGCCAACGACATGGCGCATGGCGGGCAGGGCGCGCCGCTGGTTCCGGTCTATCACGCCGCGCTCGCCCGCTCGCTGCCGGGTCGAATAGCGCGGTTTCCTGTGTGCTTCGTCAACATCGGCGGCATTTCCAACGTCACCTTCGTGCCGGCGCAGGGCGATCCCGTGGCCTTCGACTCCGGCCCGGGAAATGCCCTGATCGACCAGTGGGTGATGGCCGAGGGCGGCGTGCCCTACGACGCCGACGGCATGATCGCCAGCGAGGGCGGCGTGGTGCGCAGGGTCGTGGACGCCTACCTCGATCGCCCCTTCTTCGCCCGCAGGGCGCCGAAGTCGCTGGATCGCAACGACTTCACGCTGGACCTCGCGGCGGGACTGGAACTCGCCGACGGCGCCCGCACGCTGGCGGCCGTCTCCGCCGAGGCGATCCTGAAGGCGGCCGAGCAGATGCCCGAACCGCCGAAGCTGTGGATCGTCTGCGGCGGCGGCCGCAAGAACCCGCACATCGTCGCCGACCTGCGCGCGGGCGCGAAAAGGCTCGGCGGCGAGGTGCTGCAGGCCGAGGAGGTCGGCCTCGACGGCGATTCCATGGAGGCGGAAGCCTGGGCCTATCTCGCGGTGCGGTCGGCGAAGGGCCTGCCGCTGACCTTCCCGACCACGACCGGATGCCGGCAGGCGGTGACGGGCGGCGTGCTCGTCAATCCCTGAGCCGGAATCGAAACTGGATGGAACCGTCGTCGTCCAACGTTTCGACGGGACGGAACGACAGCTTCCGCAGCAGGGCCAGCGCCGCCGGATTGTCCCTTTCCGCCTAGGTATCGACATGAGCGAAACGCTCAGACATCCGGGCGAGGAATCCTTCCACTACCCGTGTGCCGACGCCTTTCCCGCGAAGATCCGCGCGTACCGCCAGCAACAGGCTGATGCCGCCGTCGCCCTCGATGTCGTATTGCAGCATCGCCACCGGGTCTCCCGATGGTCCCAGGGTGGCGACTTCGGCAACCGAACCGCCATCGGCATGGGTCACGTAATCGAGCCATTCCGCATCGGGAAAGGACAACCTCCTGGCGGTTTCGGGGTCGTCGAACCAGGAGGCGTAGAAGGCGAGGTCGTCGCGGTCGAAGCGCCGGAAGCGCAACAGCTCCGCGACGGTCACGTCACCGCAGCCGCTTCGGCCGCGCATCGGCCAGTTCGCCGGCGAGACGGCGGTCGAGATAGTCCGAGCATTCGGTGATCAGGAGGTCGGCGTCGTTCGAGAAGAAGTGGTTGGCGCCGGGCAGCGTCTTCTGCGTGATCGTGATGCCCTTCTGCGTGTGCAGCTTGTCGACCAGGCCCTGCACGTCCTTCGGCGGCGCGACCTTGTCGGCGTCGCCATGGATGATGAGGCCCGACGAGGGGCAGGGGGCGAGGAAGGAGAAGTCGTAGATGTTGGGCTGCGGCGCGACCGAGATGAAGCCCTCGATCTCCGGGCGGCGCATCAGCAACTGCATGCCGATCCACGCGCCGAAGGAATAGCCGGCGACCCAGCAGCTCTTGGAATCGGGATGCAGCGACTGCACCCAGTCGAGCGCGGCGGCCGCGTCCGACAGCTCGCCCGCGCCGTGGTCGAACTCGCCCTGGCTGCGGCCGATGCCGCGGAAATTGAAGCGCAGGGTGGTGAAATTGCGCTTCTGGAACATGTAGAAAAGATCGTAGACGATCTTGTTGTTCATGGTTCCGCCGAACTGCGGATGCGGATGCAGCACGATGGCGATCGGCGCGTTCTTCTCCGTCGAGGGCTGGTAGCGCCCTTCGAGGCGGCCGTCCGGACCGGCGAAAATGACTTCGGGCATGGGTACTCCAATTCACGACCGCCGGGCGAAGTGCCCGACAAACGGGGTCCGCCCTTGACGAGGGGCCGACGCCTCCATAGAAACCAGTTTAGAATTGTTCAAAACTCGGCGGCAGTCCGTCGGTCTGGACAAAGCGGCTAAATAGGACGTGTGGCCTCGCAATTTCAAGGAAATTGCGACATTGAAGGCCCCAACACCCGATCTGGAGATTGCTTCCCGCCGATGGTCGCCGAACGCGCCTATCTCGACCACAACGCCAGCGCGCCGCTCGTCGAAGCCGCGCGCCGCGCGATGCTGGCCGCCCTGGACCGTGACGGCAACCCGTCATCCGTGCACGCGGAAGGGCGCGCGGCTCGTCGCCTGGTCGAGACCGCGCGCCGGCAGGTGGCGGATTTCGTGGGGGGCAGGCCGGACCATGTCGTCTTCACTTCCGGCGCGACGGAGGCTGCCGCGACGCTGCTGACGCCCGACTGGCGGATGGGCCGCGGGCCGCTGCGCGTCTCGCGCCTCTTCGTCACCGCCGCCGACCACCCTTGCATCCTCTGCGGCGGCCGCTTTCCGGCCGACGCGATCACCATCCTGCCGGTCGATCGCGACGGGTTGGTCGATCTCGCCGCGCTGGAGGCCGCCCTTTCCGCGCACGACCGCGACGGCGGCATTGCGATGGTCGCCACGCACGCCGCCAACAACGAGACCGGCGTGATCCAGCCCGTGAGCGAGATCGGCCGCGTCGCGAAGGCGGCGGGCGCGCTCGTCGTCGTCGATGCCGTCCAGGCGGCGGGCCGCGTTCCGCTCGACATTTCCGATGGTTCGGCGGATTTCCTGATTCTCTCCTCGCACAAGATCGGCGGCCCGAAAGGGGCCGGCGCGATCGTCGGAGCGTCCGACCTCCTGATGCCCTTGCCTCTGGTTCCCGGCGGCGGGCAGGAAAAGGGCCACCGCTCGGGCACCGAGAACGTCGCAGCCATCGCCGGCTTCGGCGCGGCGGCGGAGGAGGCGTTGGCAGGGCTCGGCGGCATGGCGTCGGTCGAGGCGCTGCGCGACGCGTTCGAAGCGACGATCCGGTCGATCGCGCCCGGCGCGACGATCTTCGGCGACGCCGCGCCGCGCCTGCCCAACACCATTTTCTTCGACCTGCCTGGCCTGAAGGCCGAGACGGCGCAGATCGCCTTCGACCTTGCCGGCGTGGCGCTGTCGGCGGGATCCGCCTGCTCGTCAGGCCGGGTCGGGCCGAGCCATGTCCTGAAGGCGATGGGCCATGGCGACCAGGCTTCCGCGCTGCGCGTTTCGATCGGGCGGTCGACAGACCAGCGCGAGCTTTCGATGTTCAGGGAGGCGCTTCTGGCGATCGTGACGCGCCAGGCGCGGTCGGCGACACGGGCGGCCTGAGGCCGGGAGGGAAAAAACGCGCGTTTCGGTTCGATTTCACGCCATTCGAGGGTGATTTTCGGGCGCGGACGCACTAGATCAGGCACACGCCGCATGCGGTGCCATAGTTTGAAAACTGCCGGGCCTTGAACCCGGCAAGGATGGAGAACACTGATGCCTGCCGTGCAGGAGACCATCGAGCAGGTCCGCAAGATCGACGTGGACCAGTACAAGTACGGATTCGAGTCCTTCATCGAGATGGACAAGGCCCCGAAGGGGCTCAGCGAAGACACGATCCGCTTCATTTCCGCCAAGAAGGACGAGCCCGAATGGATGCTCGAGTGGCGCCTGTCGGCCTATCGCCGGTGGCTGACGCTCGAGGAACCGACCTGGGCGCGCGTCGACTATCCCAAGATCGACTTCCAGGATCTCTATTACTACGCCGCGCCGAAGAACCAGTCCGGCCCCAAGTCGCTGGACGAGGTCGATCCCGAACTGCTGCGCGTCTACGAGAAGCTCGGCATCCCGTTGAAGGAGCAGGAAATCCTGGCGGGCGTCCAGAAGGACGCGACCGGCGAGGAAGCCGGCGACAACGTCTACAAGTCGGGCCGCGTGGCGGTGGACGCCGTGTTCGATTCGGTCTCGGTCGTCACCACCTTCAAGAAGGAACTGGCCAAGGCGGGCGTGATCTTCTGCTCGATCTCGGAGGCGATCCGCGAGCATCCCGAGCTTGTGCAGAAGTATCTCGGCTCGGTCGTGCCGGTCTCCGACAATTACTACGCGACCCTGAATTCGGCGGTCTTCACCGACGGCTCCTTTGTCTTCGTGCCGAAGGGCGTCCGCTGCCCGATGGAACTGTCGACCTATTTCCGCATCAACGAGAAGAACACCGGCCAGTTCGAGCGCACGCTGATCATCGCCGAGGAGGGGGCCTACGTCTCCTATCTCGAAGGCTGCACGGCGCCGCAGCGCGACGAGAACCAGCTTCATGCGGCCGTGGTCGAACTGGTTGCGCTCGACGATGCGGAGATCAAGTACTCGACGGTGCAGAACTGGTACCCCGGCGACAAGGACGGCAAGGGCGGCATCTACAACTTCGTCACCAAGCGCGGCGACTGCCGCGGCGACCGGTCGAAGATCTCGTGGACGCAGGTCGAGACCGGTTCGGCGATCACCTGGAAGTACCCGTCCTGCATCCTGCGCGGTGACGATTCGCGTGGCGAGTTCTATTCGATCGCGGTGTCCAACGGCCACCAGCAGGTCGATTCCGGCACCAAGATGATCCATCTCGGCAAGAACACGTCGAGCCGCATCATTTCCAAGGGCATCTCTGCCGGCAAGTCGAACAACACCTATCGCGGCCAGGTTTCGGCCCATCGCAAGGCCACCAACGCACGCAACTTCACCCAGTGCGACTCGCTCTTGATCGGCAACGACTGCGGGGCGCACACCGTGCCCTACATCGAGGCCAAGAACGCGACAGCGAAGTTCGAGCACGAGGCGACGACGTCGAAGATTTCGGAGGACCAGCTGTTCTACGTCATGCAGCGCGGCATCCCGGAGGAGGAGGCGGTGGCGCTGATCGTCGGCGGCTTCGTCCGCGAGGTCATCCAGGAACTGCCGATGGAATTCGCCGTCGAGGCGCAGAAGCTGATCGGCATCAGCCTCGAGGGGAGCGTGGGGTGATGGAGCGGGTGCGACCCAGGCAGGTCGTCATCCTCGGGCTCGTCCCGAGGATCTACTGACGGATGAACAACGGAGATGACCGGATACGTTTACATGATGTCCGACAAGCCCCGTGGAGTGATCTACATCGGGGTGACGAGCGACCTGCATGATCGAATCTGGGAACATCGAAACGAAGCCCGCCGAGGATTTACCTCGAAGTATAGTGCCAAAAACCTAGTTTGGTTCGAAATGCATCCGAACATCGTCCTCGCGATCCAGCGGGAAAAGTCACTGAAGCGCTATCGACGAGAATGGAAAGTGAATTTGATCGAAGGCCTCAATCCGACGTGGTTGGACCTGTACGAACGGATCGACGAGATCGAGAATGTCTTCAAGCCGCACGCGAACACGAGAATGTCGAGTGACTATGTCTGAGACCATGGCAGATCCTCGGGACAAGCCCGAGCAACTGTGTGATTTGGTGTCAAGGGATTTGGGCATTGAGGACGGGTCGTTGTTCTCTGAGGGCTGCGTTAAGGGCGACGAGGAGTTTTCTGGCGACGGCG
>JBKBRJ010000032.1:0-48114 GCA_046292285.1 Mesorhizobium sp.
CTCGGGCGTGGCCGCGCGCGCCCGGGGCGCGACGGCGCCGTCGCGCAGGCTGAGGTTCTCGTCGGGGATGACCAGCGCCGGATCGATCGCGCGCTGGCTGCCCAGCCCGTCGCAGGTGGGGCAGGCGCCGAAGGGATTGTTGAAGGAGAACAGCCTGGGCTCGATCTCCGAGATGGTGAAGCCGGACACCGGGCAGGCGAACTTTTCCGAGAACAGGATGCGCTCGTGGGTGTCGTTGAGCGACTTGTTGGCGCCGCCGCCCTCCGACGTTTCCTCCGGCGGCAGCGGCCTGTCGGCGAACTCGGCGACGGCGAGGCCGTCGGCCAGGCGCAGCGAGGTTTCGAGCGAGTCGGCGAGGCGGGCGGCGATGTCGCCGCGCACGACGAGGCGGTCGACGACGATGTCGATGTCGTGCTTGTACTTCTTGTCGAGCGCCGGGGCGTCGGCGATTTCGTAGAAGGCGCCGTCGATCTTGACGCGCTGGAAGCCCTTTCGCTGCAGCTCGGCCAGTTCCTTGCGGTACTCGCCCTTGCGGCCGCGCACGATGGGGGCGAGCACGAAGAGGCGCGTGCCTTCCTCGAGCGCCAGCACCCGGTCGACCATCTGGGAGACCGTCTGGCTCTCGATCGGCAGGCCGGTGGCCGGCGAATAGGGCACGCCGACGCGGGCGAAGAGCAGGCGCATGTAGTCGTAGATCTCGGTGACCGTGCCGACGGTGGAGCGCGGGTTCTTCGAGGTGGTCTTCTGCTCGATCGAGATGGCCGGCGACAACCCGTCGATCTGGTCGACGTCGGGCTTCTGCATCATCTCCAGGAACTGGCGCGCATAGGCCGACAGGCTCTCGACGTAGCGGCGCTGGCCCTCGGCGTAGATGGTGTCGAAGGCGAGCGACGATTTTCCAGAGCCCGACAGGCCGGTCATCACGGTCAGGCTGTCGCGCGGGATGTCGAGATCGACGTTCTTGAGATTGTGCTCGCGCGCGCCGCGGATCGAAATGAACTTCTGGTCGGCCATGGCCGGGTCGCCGCCTCGTGCTCGATGTGGAAGGGCGCGGGGACAAAGGGGTTCCGCTCCGTCCTCATGTAGGATCATTCGCCGCCGCGTCGAGAGCGCGCGTGCAATGCGGCATCGAGTTAGACGCCATTGCCGCGCGGGAGCAAGCGCAAAGAACAAAGGGGAAACAATATCCTGACACGCGGCCTGTGGATAACCCGCCTCCGACGGGCCCGGTCGATCACGTTTGGTGACGAGGAGCGATCCGGCCTTGACCATGCGTCAAACGGGGCGCAAACTTTTTACATCGGCTGCGAAGAGCATGCGCTACCGCCCGGCCCAACATGGATGGCCCGAGGCGCAGGCGCGCTCCCGGCTCCGGCGCGGCCGAAACGGCGAAACAGCAGAAGGAGGGAGGCATGACTCCACCGGACTGTTCCCAAGGGTCCCGCTCCTAGCGGGACCGCGGCGGGCGCGGCCGACCCGGCGAACCACCCTTTGGGGGGCGGCTTGACTCCCCCGGAGTTTTCCCTCGGGGCCCGCGCCTCGCGGCACCGCGGCAGGCGCGGCGCAACCGGCGCTCGCGGATGTGCCGTTTCCCCTGACAATCAGAGACTGCTGGTCGGGCCGTCGGTTGATCCGCGTTGCGCCCGAATGAACAGCGGAGAGCCATCTCCGCCGAGCCGGAAACATCCGGACCTCATCAAAGCCCTGTCCGCCTTGCGCGGCAGGGCTTTTCTCGTGGGGCGGGCCTTCGGAAGCGCCGATGTCACGGAGGAAGCAGCGCGTCGACGAGGCGCTCGATCGACTGCGCCACCCCGTCTTCGGTCAACGCCTCCCGGATCAGCCGCCGCTTGGCGGTGAAATGCACGTCGGGCAGTTCGACGCGCGCGGCGACCGAGGCCGCGTGCAGCGACGCCGCCGCGAGGTCCACGTGCAGCGCCTCGGCCGGATCGAATTCGGGGATCGGCAGCGTCCAGACCAGATTGTCGAAGTGGCGCGGGTCGCGTTGGCCGACGGGTTGGAGATCCTTGACGCGTTCGAGCACGATCGCCGAGTTGAGGATAGCAACGACGTATGCCGCTTCTTCAAGCGACTTCGCAGCCAGCCAATACGCTTGGTGTTCGACGATAACGTCATCATCTTCGAGCCAACCGGCGCAAAGTCGCGTTCCCGACGCCGGATACAATACTCGTATTGGCGATCTTAGAGATTGCCTGCTTAGCTTTTGATGATGATCCACGGATTGGGCAAGCGAAACCCTGGGTGAGCCATCCGGATTCCTTCTGCTGTGCTCGTTCCACTTCGTTTCCGCGTCACGCAGCCATGCGGCCAAGCCACGATGTTCACGCGCATCCGCGCTGGCCGCCGTAAGAATCGCGCCATCTTCCAACGGGACCACGCCGGTCGCGAGGTCGAGGAGGCGATAGGGCGCCACGGATTCACCCAGTGCGATTCGGCGAACGAATTCACGTTCTACCGGCCCCTCCGGAGGTTCGACGCCCGTCCATGGTCGCTTGTCGAGATTGCCGACCCGACCCTTTAGGCGTGGCGCAGCGCGGCGGCTCTGAAGGCGCCCGGCCGGAGCGCTCTCGACGAGAAAAAAACGTCGCGGGAATAAATTCGCACCGTTTTGGAAGCGCTGGCGATAGGGCGAGGCGGCGATCAACGTGCGCGGCCTGGGCCAGGGCGCGCGCACATGGGCCAGCGCCTCGGCCGCCTCGGCCTCGCTGGCGTCGCGCCGCGGCAGCACCCCCGCCCAGCGATCGAACTCCGCCGGCGGTCCTCCCTCCCGGTCGCGTTGGCCGAACAGCACGCAGGTGCTGGTCGTGCTGCTGCCCGACTGCGCGCCGAAGATCGGCCACACGCGTTCCAGGCCCCAGCCGCCGCTGATCGCCACCTTAACGCGCTGCATGGTTCCGTCGCGCATCGCGGCGAAGACCGGCGCGTTGAGCGCGGCGTAGGGAAGCACGAGCGCCAGCGTCCCGCCCTCGCGCAGATAGCGCTCCGCGCCGCGCGCCCAGAACAGCGCGAACATGTCCTGATGGGTGGCGAGAGGGCCGCCGACCCAAAGGCCGTAGCTCCGCAGCGCCTCGCGGAGCCGGTCCTTCATGTCGGCGCTCAGGTGGCGATAGACGATCCAAGGCGGATTGCCGACCAGCACGTCGACGCGGTGGTCCGGGTGCGACAGCCAGACCGGGCGCAGCAGGTTGCGCAGGACGAAGGTCCAGATGTGGTCGCGGCCGTCGAGATAGAGCTGCTTCAACTGCGCGAAGGTTCGGCCGAGCATGGCGGCGTCCTCGGCCTCCGCGCCGGCGCGGGTGATGGCGTCCACGATCGCCGCCGGCTCCGCCAGCGTGTCGAGTCCCCGGTTCAGCTCGTCGAGCGCGCGCTCGAACAGGCCAAGATCGCTGGCGAGACCGGCCGGGATGCGCAAGGGCGGATCGTTGGGCGGCACGTCCACCAGGACCTCGGCCGACGTGCCGAGCGGGCGCAGGCTCCACTGCATGGAATCGCCCATGAAAATGGGGACGGTGAGGGTGGCCGGCCGATCCTGGACCAGATTGCCGAGCGCCAGCAGCCAGGTGACGCGCGCGAGCGCGACGGCGACGGGATGAACGTCGATCCCGAAGACGCGGTCGGCGCAGGTCGCGACGATCTCGGACGGCGGCATTCCGGCCGCGAGGCCCGTTTCGATCAGGTGGCGCAGCGCATGGAACAGGAAGGTGCCCGAGCCGCAGGACGGATCGAGCACGCGCTGCTCCAGTGGACGCGGGACGGCGGCCGCGACCACCCGCGCCGCCAGCCAGTCCGGCGTATAGTATTCACCGAGATCATGGCGCTCGTCCGGGTCGATCAGGCTCTCGTAGAGGCTTTTCAGCACGTCGACCTCGACGTCGCGCAGGCGAAAGCGCGCCGTCTCCCCGGCAAGCAGGCGCACCAGGTCGCCGCCGCCATCGGCAAGCAACGGCCAGTCGAAGAAGTCGGCCTCGACGGCGCCGATGATGCCTTCGTTCGCCAGAAGCCGCCCCGACAGAAGCTCTGCCGGATCGCCGACCGGCAGGTCGAGCACGCGCGCGGCGATCGCCTTCACCAGGATGGTCAGATAGGTGTGCTGGAGGAACAGCGCGTCGCTGCCGACGTCGTCGCCATAGACCTGGCGCAACAGCCCGTCCCACAGGTTGCGTTTCAACCGCACTTCGGGATGGTCGCCGACCGCGGCCCAAAGCCGTTCGAGTTCGGCATGGGCGCGGCCGAAGGCAAGGCTGTATCGACCGAAGCTGAGCGCGACCGCGATCGGTGTCGGCATGACCTCGGGAACCGGCGACAGCAGCGGCTCGAGCCAGCTCAGCAGACGCTCGGGGTGCTCCACATCGACTTCGTAGCGCCCGATGGGAGCGAGCGCGCCGTCGTTGAGCGCATAGGCCAGCAGCGTCGCGCCGTCGGTGGCCAGACCGACTGTCGTGCGACCGGGCGCGCTGCCCCTGCTCGCGTCGGCCAGGTAGTCCGGCATGCGGGCGAGGACATCGCGTTCCTCGCGGCGAAGATCGCTTTTCAGCTCGATGACCGTCGCACCCCACGCCACGTCGATGCGACCGCTGTTGTCGACGAGATAGCGTTCGTGTTCGAGTTCGCTGAAACGGGCGCCGAAACCGTCCCGCAGCAGTTCCGTGACGAGCCCGCGCAGTGCCTCGTGCCGTGGGCGGGAAGCCATCGATCGGACGATGTCCGGCAGGCGATCACGGCGCCAGTTGCTCGTCACTTATCCCCTCCCGCCTGGCGCCGCACCGTTGCCGCCGCATGCGCGAGAGCATAGATTGGCGGCATGAGATTCACGCAAGCAGACTTGTTCGCGCAAGACGACGCCGAACGCAACTCATTGTCGCAATCACAGCGAGTGGCGATCCGTTCGCGGCTCGAAGCGACGCTGGCCCGGCTGGAAGCGGCGGAGGCGTTTCCCTGGCGCGATCCGCTGGACGCCGTGCACGAGGAGAACCGCTTCCAGCGCGACTCCGGCCTGCTCGGCGAAGAGGGTGTCCCATTGTGGGCGCGGTTCGACAAGGAGATGGACAGGCTGTACGCGATGCAATTTTCCGATGAGACCGAAGCGGCCGGATCGACGCATTGAATGGCAGCCCGTCAGCATGATCCGGACGACGCCTTGCGTCGCTGACGGGGCGAAAGCCCACAATGGCGACCGCTGCGCGTGCTCGCGTTGAAACGCGCGCCGTGCGCCGTCCCGATCGGACCTCGCTCCTTTCCCCACACCCTTGCGCGCTTCGCCCGAAAGTCCTAGCTCGAACACTCCGGCGGCGATGGTTGGGCAGGACGAAATGGCCAGGAAGCACGGACTCGACGGGCTTGCCCGGTGGGCGGAGCGGGACGACTGGGCGCAACTGTTCGACGAGGTGTTCGACCGGCATTTCGGCGACATCCTCGACGACCGCGATCTCGACTTCGAGGAACTGGACGATCTGATCGGCGCCGAGCAGGCCGACTTGCTGTGGGCCTGGGCCTTCGAGGATTTTTCCACCGTACCGCGCACGCAGGACGGGCTCACCGTCATCGACGAGTATCTCAAGCGGCGGGGCTGGAAGGAAAGCGTCACCAACCGGCGTTTCCTGGAGGCGTTGCGCGATTCGGCCATCGGCTTCTGGGAGGTCGTCGAAGCAAGGCCGCGGCAGGGCGTCACGCTGCTCGACCTGATTTTCGGCGAGGAACGGGTGACGCTGGACGACCCGGCGCTGGCCGACGCGCTGCGCCAGGGCGACCGCTTCGCCGGGCGCGTGGCGGAGATTTCGGGGCGGATGCGCGTGGCGGGCGCGACGCTGGTGTTTCCACCGCCGATGACCGACCTGCTGCTCGACGGCCTGCGCGAACTGATGCAGGCCTATCGCGCCGAGGTTCGCGAGAACCTCGCCAGGGAGGAGACGGCGGAGGAACTGGACGACGAGACGATCGACGACATGTTCCTGCTGACCTTCGCCGGCGCCTTCTTCGGCGGTGCATGGCTGGACGGGGTGCTGTCGGACGTGCTGGAGGACGAGGGCGCGACGGCGGCGAACCTCGACGGGGAGCCGGTGCTGTTCCACACGCTGCGCTTTCCGCTGGCGCAGCGCGCCGCCTCGCTGCGGCTGCGCGCCCGGCTAGACGAGGCGGCCGGGCTGACGCGGGAGGGGCCGGACCGCTGGCTGTGGTCGAAGGAGGCGAACCCGGCGCCGGTCGGCGAGCAGGCGGTCTTCGCCGAACTCACCGACAACGGGCGCGAGGTTGCCGGCCGGCTCGAGCTGAAGGCGGGAACGCTGACGCTGGTGGTCAATTCGGCCGCCCGCGCGGTGCGCGGCCAGAGCCTGATCCGCGAGGCGGCGGGAGACCTGCTCGGCGACGCGGAAACGACCAGCCAGACGCTGGAGCAGCATCTGGAGGCCAATCCGGCGGCCGCCGCGCACCTGCGGCGCGGGCCGCTGCAATAGCGGCGACAGGGACCCGCAAGGCCGCGACGGGCATCTTGCGCCGGCGCGCAATCTGGACTAGAACATTCCAAGAACAAACTTGATGTGGACAGGGTGCGCAATGTTCGCCCGCAGCCCTGCGGGCGGGGGGCGTTTCCTGTATAGGATGCGCGGGGTTCGCTTCGGCGGACGGTTTCGGACAGGCTGTGGAGATGTCGAGATGGCAGGAAGCGTGAACAAGGTCATTCTGGTGGGGAACCTGGGAGCCGATCCCGAAGTCCGCCGTCTCGGCTCGGGCGATCCGGTCGTCAACATGCGCATCGCCACCTCGGAGAGCTGGCGCGACAAGCAGTCGGGCGAGCGCCGCGAAAAGACCGAATGGCACAATGTCGTGATCTTCAACGACCAGCTCGCCAAGGTGGCCGAGCAGTACCTGAAGAAGGGCATGAAGGTCTATGTCGAGGGCCAGTTGCAGACACGCAAGTGGCAGGACCAGTCGGGACAGGACCGCTACACGACCGAGGTGGTGCTGCAGCGCTTCCGCGGCGAGTTGCAGATGCTGGACGGGCGCGGCGAGCGCGATGGCCAGTCGGTCGGTTATTCGGGCGGCCAGTCGTCCGGGCGCGGCGGCGGCTCCGATTTCGGCTCGTCCGGCCCGATGGACGATCGCGGCGGCGGCCGTGGCGGCAGCGGCGGCGGGTTCTCGCGCGACCTCGACGACGAAATCCCGTTCTGACGACGGCGGGTCCCGCATGGGCGGGACCGCCGGCGGCGGAGGCGGGCAGGGCGCGGCGGGCGCGCCCGGCAGTCAAAAGGCCAAGCTTTGGCTTGCGCAGACCGGTGGGCTGCGCTAACGCTCGCCGCATTGCAACACGGGCAAGCCGCGCGCGTTTCCCGTCACGTCGTTCCGGCCGGGCGCCGGGGCGGATCGGTCGGTCGGACAGCACGGCGTGCCGCGGAAGGCTCAGGCATGGACGAACTCCTCGCTTCGTATCTACCCATCGTGATCTTCATCGGCGTGGCGCTGGTGGTGGGCCTGGCGCTGATCGTCGCGCCCTTCCTGATCGCCTACAAGAATCCGGATCCCGAAAAGCTGTCGGCCTACGAATGCGGCTTCAACGCCTTCGACGACGCGCGCATGAAGTTCGACGTCCGGTTCTACCTGGTCTCGATCCTGTTCATCATCTTCGACCTGGAAGTGGCGTTCCTGTTCCCGTGGGCTGTCTCGTTCGGGGAGATCGGCATGCTCGGCTTCTGGTCGATGATGATCTTCCTTGGCGTCCTGACGATCGGCTTTATCTATGAGTGGAAGAAGGGAGCGCTGGAATGGGATTGACCGATAGTTCCCAGACCCTCGTCGCGCCGAAGCCGAAGGGGATCATCGACCCCGGCACGGGCAAGCCGGTCGGCGCCGACGACCGGTTCTTCGGCGAGATCAATTCGGAACTGGCCGACAAGGGCTTCCTCGTCACCTCGTCGGAGGCGCTGATCACCTGGGCGCGCACCGGCTCGCTGATGTGGATGACCTTCGGGCTGGCCTGCTGCGCGGTGGAGATGATGCACATCTCGATGCCGCGCTACGACGCCGAGCGCTTCGGCATCGCGCCGCGCGCCTCGCCGCGCCAGTCGGACGTGATGATCGTCGCCGGCACTTTGACCAACAAGATGGCGCCGGCGCTGCGCAAGGTCTACGACCAGATGCCCGAGCCGCGCTACGTCATCTCGATGGGCTCCTGCGCCAATGGCGGCGGCTACTATCACTATTCCTACTCGGTGGTGCGCGGCTGCGACCGCGTGGTGCCGGTCGACATCTACGTGCCGGGCTGCCCGCCGACCGCCGAGGCGCTGCTCTACGGCATCCTTCTCCTGCAGAAGAAGATCCGCCGCACGGGCACGATCGAGCGCTGACGGCGCCGCGAACTGGAGACAAGACACGTGAGCGAAGCGCTGAGGGACCTGGCCGGCTACATCGAAGAACGTCTCGACGGCAAGGTCGAGACGGCCGTCGTGGCGCATGGCGAATTGACGCTGACGGTGGCGGCCGGCGACATCGTCGAAGTGCTGTCCTTCCTGAAGCGGGACGTGCAGTGCCAGTTCATCTCGTTCATCGACATCTGCGGCGCCGACTATCCGACGCGCGAGAAGCGGTTCGACGTGGTCTACCACCTCTTGTCGCCGCGCCAGAACCAGCGCATCCGGGTGAAGGTGATGACCGACGAGGACACGCCCGTGCCGTCCGCCACCGCGGTCTTTCCGGGCGCCGACTGGTTCGAGCGCGAGGCCTACGATCTTTACGGAATCCTGTTCTCCGGCCATCCGGAACTGCGCCGCATCCTCACCGACTACGGCTTCGAGGGACATCCGCTGCGCAAGGATTTTCCGGTGACCGGTTTCGTCGAGGTTCGCTACGACGACGAGGTCAAGCGCGTCGTCTACGAGCCGGTGGAGTTGAGGCAGGAGTTCCGCAATTTCGACTTCCTCAGCCCCTGGGAAGGCACCGACTACGTGCTGCCGGGGGACGAGAAGGCGAAGTAGCGGTGGAGGCGGCGCGTGGTCCGGCTCGTGTTCTTCGTGCTCGCGGCCGCGCTGGCCGTCGCAGCGCTCTGGTTCGTGTTGCTGAGGCTGGCCGGACGGCCCTTCGCCAGCGACACGACGGGCAAGATCCTGGCCGCGCTGATCATCGCGGCGCTGGCGTTCTGGCTGTTCGGCGGCGGCGCACTGCTCGAGCCGTGATCGGGATGACGGGCGCACGCGCATCCGTTTACTTCATGGACGCTGACGCGTCGGTTTTTCGTAGGGACGCGCTGGCGTTCGGGCGGGTTCGGGAAGCAGGACAATGACCGAGCATAACATTCGCAACTTCAACATCAATTTCGGCCCGCAGCATCCCGCCGCGCACGGCGTCCTGCGTCTCGTGCTCGAACTCGACGGCGAAGTGGTGACCCGCGTCGACCCGCATATCGGCCTGCTTCATCGCGGCACCGAGAAGCTGATCGAGCAGAAGACCTACTTGCAGGCGGTGCCTTATTTCGACCGGCTCGACTATGTCGCGCCGATGAACCAGGAGCACGCCTTCGCGCTGGCCACCGAGCGGCTGCTCGGCATCGAGGTGCCGAAGCGCGGCCAGGTGATTCGCGTGCTCTATTCCGAGATCGGGCGCATCCTGTCGCACCTGCTCAACGTGACCACGCAGGCCATGGACATCGGCGCGCTGACGCCGCCGCTCTGGGGCTTCGAGGAGCGCGAGAAGCTGATGGTGTTCTACGAGCGGGCCTCGGGCGCGCGCATGCACGCGGCCTATTTCCGGCCCGGCGGCGTGCACCAGGACATTCCCGAGAAACTCGTCGAGGACATCGGCAAGTGGATCGACCCGTTCCTGAAGACGGTCGACGATCTCGACGAACTTCTGACCGGCAACCGCATCTTCAAGCAGCGTAACGTCGACATCGGCGTCGTCGGCCTGGAGGACGCCTGGGCCTGGGGCTTTTCGGGCGTGATGGTGCGCGGCTCCGGCGCGCGCTGGGACCTGCGCAAGTCGCAGCCCTACGAGTGCTATTCGGAGATGGATTTCCAGATCCCGGTCGGCAAGAACGGCGACTGCTACGACCGCTACCTGATCCGCATGGAGGAGATGCGGCAGTCGGCCGAGATCATGCGCCAGTGCGTCAACCGCCTGCTATCGACCGAGAAGGTCGGGCCGGTGTCCAACCAGGACGGCAAGGTGGTGCCGCCGAAGCGCGGCGCCATGAAGCGCTCGATGGAAGCGCTGATCCACCATTTCAAGCTCTACACCGAAGGCTACCGCGTGCCCGAGGGCGAGGTCTACGCGGCCGTCGAGGCGCCGAAGGGCGAATTCGGCGTCTATCTCGTGTCGGACGGCACCAACAAGCCGTATCGCTGCAAGCTGCGTGCGCCGGGCTTCGCGCATCTCCAGGCGCTGGACTTCCTGTCGCGCGGCCACATGCTGGCCGACATCAGCGCGGTGATCGGCTCGATCGACGTGGTGTTCGGCGAAATCGACCGCTAGGGATCGCGGCCGCGCCGAGAGGTTTGCGACGGAGACGGGATTACGCCGCTGCGGGCGCACCGGTCCGCAACGGACGCCGGCGCACGGCGTCGGCGAGTTCCGGAACCCGGCCTGTTTCGTATGAGGTTTCCTGTCGGCGTTCGGGACCGGAGTCCCGGCGGCCGGTTCTCACTGCCTGCACATCGCCGGCACCACTTCGACGAGAACGAGGACGGCTTGCCGGAGTTTGGGACTGGCGCGCGGGCAGGCAGCGCTCTTCAACGCCTCGCGGGATCGCTCGCGCCCGAGGGCGACGGCGAATGCCAGGTCCGGCGTCGCGGCGATCATGCGACCGTCTTGTATTCGTTTGACATTCATCTGTCGTTCGCTTTACGTCTGAACAACGGCGAACGAAAATCCGAAAACGCAAGACGAATGCCGGGGAGGCACGCTTGGACGGCGGCGCGGTGTACGACATCCTGATCATCGGCGGCGGAATCAATGGCTGCGGCGTCGCGCGCGACGCGGCAGGCAGGGGGCATTCCGTGTTCCTGGCCGAGATGAACGATCTCGCCAGCGGCACCTCGTCCTGGTCGACCAAGCTGATCCATGGCGGACTGCGCTATCTCGAGCACTACGAGTTCCGGCTGGTGCGCGAGGCCTTGATGGAGCGCGAGGTCTTGTGGCGCATGGCGCCGCACATCATCTGGCCGATGCGCTTCGTGCTGCCGCACCAGAAGGGCCTGCGGCCGGCCTGGCTGCTTCGGCTCGGGCTGTTCCTCTATGATCACATCGGCGGGCGCAAGCTCCTGCCGCCGACGCGAACGCTGGACATGCGCGCCGATCCGGCCGGCAAGCCGCTGAAGCCGCTGTTCTCGCGCGCCTTCGAATATTCCGACTGCTGGGTGAACGATGCCCGGCTCGTGGTGCTGAACGCCCGCGACGCCGCCGACCGGGGCGCCGTAGTCCGGACGCGCACCCGCGTGACGTCGGCGCGCCGGGAAAATGGCCTGTGGACCGTCACGGTCGAGGACGGGCGCACCGGGACGAGCGAGACCGTGCGGGCGCGCCTGCTCGTCAACGCCGCCGGCCCGTGGGTCGACAAGGTGCTCGGCGCGACGCTCGGCAGGAACGACGCCCACAACGTGCGGCTCGTGCAGGGCAGCCATATCGTGGTGAAGCGCAAGTTCGACGACCCGCGCGCCTATTTCTTCCAGAACCGCGACGGCCGGATCATCTTCGCGATCCCCTACGAGGAGGATTTCACGCTGATCGGCACGACCGACCGCGACTATCCGGGCGAGCCCGGCGATGTCGCGATCACCGACGCGGAGATCGGCTATCTGTGCGAGGCGGCGAGCGAATACTTCGCCGAGCCGGTGCGGCGCGAGGACATCGTGTGGACCTATTCCGGCGTGCGGCCGCTGTTCGACGACGGCGCGTCGAAGGCGCAGGAGGCGACGCGCGACTACGTGCTGACGGCCGAGGGCGGCAACGGGCAGGCGCCGCTGCTCAACGTCTTCGGCGGCAAGATCACCACCTATCGCCGGCTTTCGGAGGCGATGCTGGAAAAGATCGAAGGGTTCCTCGGGCGCAAGGGCGCGCCGTGGACGGCGGGCGCGGCCCTGCCGGGCGGGACGTTTCCGGCGACCGGCTTCGACGCCGAGGTCGAGCGCCTGGCGGCGGCCTATCCGTTCCTCGATCGCGGGCATGCGCGCAGGCTCGTCCGGCTCTACGGCACGAAGGCGACGGTGCTGCTGGGCGCGGCGCGCTCGACCGCCGACCTCGGCCGGCATTTCGGCGCGGACCTCTACGAGGCCGAGGTGCGCTACCTGATCGAGCACGAATGGGCGCTGACCGCCGACGACGTGCTGTGGCGCCGCACCAAGCGCGGGTTGCGGCTCGACGCGGGAGAGGCGGCCGCGCTCGACGCGTTCATGCGCGACGCGACGGGCGAGGGAAGGACGGCCGCCGCCAGGTAGGCGCGCGGCGGGCGACGCTCTGGTCACCGAAACGTCGGATGCGGGGAACGCCCACGCGCATGGGCGCGAGGACACGCGCCGGCTCGATGCGGCTGGCGCTCAAACCAAAGTCACTTGCCCGTCGAGCCATGCGCGGCTAGGTCCGTAGGCAGCAACGAAGAAGCTTACCTCCATGCTCGTCGTCCACACGGCTTTCACCCGGTGCGAACAGGCCGAATGATATCGCGATCGATCCGCCGACTCCTCGGAGAGGCACGCCACCTTCAGTTGCGTTCGGCCGAGAAGCGCGGCGACCCGAAGATGGTCGCGAAGCGCTGGCGTCAGCTTCTGGACGTGTCCCGGGATCACGCGAAGCCCGACTGGTTGACATCGGCCGGCGACTTCCATTTGAAGCAGAAACGCTTCGACGCGGCGGAGGCGGCCTATCGAACCCTGAAGGAGAATCATCCTCATCGTTTCGCGGCCTGGACGGGCCCTGCCAAGGTGGCATCGGCGCGCCGATACTTCAGAAGTTCCTCGCTTCTGTGGGAGGAGGCGTATGCCCGCTTCGGAAACAAACTGCCGTGGGCGGATCGATTGGCGCAGGCGAATGCGCTCGTTCAGATCGGCGACATCGATGCGGCGGAAACGATCTGCAACGAGATCGAATCCCTGGCCGCGCACCGCATCGGGTTCTGGCTGCTGAAAGTTGCGATCGCGGAGAAACGGCAAGATGATGCGCTTGTCAGCCAAGCCTGGCGCCAGGCCCTGGAGCGGTTCCCGGACGACATTTCCTGGCGGCCCGAGTATCGAGCATTCGCTTCCACCAACGCCGAGTTTGGCCCGTCATCCTGGCCGAGCGGCCTGGCGGAGAACGCCCGGGTTGCCGCGATCGATTTGAGGCTGTTGAAACACCACCGATACTATGACCTGGCAATGGCGAAGGGCCGGCACTACGCCAGCCGATTTGCCGACAAGCCGGACATCCTGCTTTCGATCGCCGACTGCTTCGTCAGGGGCGCCGCATACGCGGAAGAGGTGGCCGCCCTGGACGAGATCACGTCCGAGGCCGTGACGTCGTTCCCAAACAACCGTGACGTCCTGGTCGCGCGCGCGCGGGCTCTTCTTCGCCTGCGGAAGCCGGAGAAACTTCGGAGCCTGCTGCGCAAGATCGAGGACCAGTTTGGTCGTTGCGCCCATAGCGACGAGCTTCGGCAATGGCTGGCGCAGCAGGACGGCGACGAGGCGATCGCGCATGAACTCTCCGCGCGCATCGTCAATGAAAGGCAGTTTCGCGCCATCGACGCATCCGTCGACGACCTCGAACTGATCAGCCCCGGGCCGGCGCCGGTCCTGACCGATTCCGTCATCGTTCTCGTTCACGTCAAGGACGACGCGCCGCTGCTTCCGTGGTTCTTCGACTACTACCGGAAGATCGGGGCCGACTGGTTCTTCGTCGTCGACAATGATTCACGGGATGGATCGGCCGAGATCGCCTGCGGTCAGCCCGACGCGACCGTCTACCGATCGACCGCCTCGTTCGATCACACGCAGGGCGGCGCCCGCTGGATCAACGAGTTGATGACCCGGCATGGGAAGGACAACTGGTGCATCGCGGTGGACGTCGACGAGCAACTCGTGATCGCCGGCATCGAGGAAACGGGCATACGACCCATTCTCGACGACATGCGCCAACGCGGCGACGAGGTGATGGGCGGATTCATGCTCGACATGTTTCCCCTCGACCGCCGGAGCGCGCTCGGCTTCCGATCGGGTGACGATCCGCTCTCCCACTCGCCCCATTTCGATGCCGAGCATGGACGGCAAGGGCATTGGGAGGCGCCCTATCGGTGGGAGCACGGCGGCGTGCGGCTCCGGATTTTCGGCCAGCTCGTCGAGTACCTCACGAAAACGCCGATCGTGTGGGGCGGCAGCGGCGTCCGGTATGTCAACAAGCATCATGTCACGGCGGCCCGGGTTTCCAGGCGAACGGCGGCGCTTCTTCACTTTAAGATCCTGCGCCGGATGATCAGCATGGACGACGACGGCGCGGCGAGCGATATCGCCCGCCTCAACAACCTGTCTGCCCAGTGCTACCTGCGGCACAATCGCTATTCCGATGTCCTGATGCATCTGAAGGATGATCTGCCGCTGGTCGCAGGGACGTCCACGACTTACGCGAACTCGCTCCAGCTCGCGCGCCTCGGCGTCATCAGTCCGGTCGGCGATGAAGACCCGGGGAAGGGATTGCGGGTGCATGTTGCCGCTCCCTGGCACCTGACGCTCGATCACTACGCGGGGAAATGCGTTCCCCCCGACGCGATCGCCGGCGTTCGGCTGGCGCAGGGAGCACTGCATCGTGGCGAGTGGCGGAACGGCGGGCAACTGTGGTCCCTCTGCTGCACGAGTTTCCGATCCCAGGCGAAGCCGAGCTGGCTCGTGGCGTGGCGGCAGACGCTGCTTCAGTACGAGCGCTCCGAGGAGGAAAAGCCTGTCGACGAACGGGATCCGGACTGGAGGGAATGGCTCGCCGAGCAGCATGGCGCCATGGCGCTGGAAGAGCTGCAATCGGAGCGCTGGCCGGAGGCGCTGGCTTGCTGGCGGGATGGCCATCGCCTCGCCGGGCCTGCCCTCGCGGCCGACTGGCAGCGGCGGCTTGCAAACGCGATGTCGCGCGCCGGGCTCCAGGCCGATGCCCTACCCATCCTGCGAAACGTGGTTGACGGGAAGGAAGCCGGCAAGGACGACCGGGAGGCACTCCGCGACGCTCTCCTGGCGGGTGAGGAGTATCCCGCGATCGTCGACGAATTCGTTTCGGGCCGCCTGAAGGGGAAGTTCGACTACGAGGACATCGCGCTCGCCCGGCGGCTGGGGGTGCACAACGCCATCGCGGAAGGCCGCATCGTCTTCGACCGCATCAAGGAGCGGATACGGCAGCCGAAGCCCTTCTTCGGCATGCGCGGACTGATCCCGATGCTCTACGATGGGGAGAGGCGCCTTGCGGAATGGCGCCTCTACCGTGACGCAGCCGACGAGTTGGGTGAACACGCGCAGGACGCGGAGAAAAAGCAGATCTTCGCCGCCTCCTCATTGTGCGCACGGATGGCGCTGGAAGAAGACGAGGCGTTCCAGGATCTCGCGGCCGAATGGTCACGCCATGCGGAATCGCACCCGGTCCATCCGTCGCTTCAGGACCTGCTCCTGCTTTGGCAACGCGTCTATGGACCCTCGGCGGCCACCGATGGCGGGCAACACGTGTTCGTCATCGGTCTTTCGAAGACCGGCACGACGTCCCTGGACAATGCCCTGAGCCTGATGGGTTTTTCTTCGGCGCACTGGCTCAATCCGCATACCGGAGACCTGCTTTGCGAGCGCGACGCCCGGTTCTTCGAAGCGCTGAGCGACACGACCATCGCGATGCGGTTCCGGGAACTTCACGAACTCTATCCGAAGGCGAGGTTCATCTACACCAAGCGGCCCCTGGAGAGCTGGAAGACCTCCCTGATGAACCACTTCCAGAGAGAGAATGGCCAGAACAGCCTGGATGGCCTGCGCGAGCGTTTCGGCAACAAGGACCTGATACGGCACGGCCGTCCGTATCACGACATGATGTGGCAGCTCTATCTTCGGTTCCCCTCGCTCGACGAGGCCTATCTCGCCCATGAAGAGGCGGTGCGCTCCTTCTTCACGGGCGACAGGCGATCGCAACTGCTGGAAATGGACATCTTCTCGGGAGACGGCTGGAAGCAGCTTGCGGCATTCGTGCAGCGCCCTGAACCGAATGAGCCCTTTCCATGGAGCAACAAACGACCGAAGGCTCGCGGGGTCGACGTTCCACAGGATGATCCGATCGAACCGACGGACACTTCGAACCAGAATTCCTTTTCCATCTCCGCGCTCGACCTCGCAACGGTTCGCCTGCCGGAACAGTCTCGCATTCTTCGAACGCGCCCCCGCCCGGAGGAGATGCGGCAGGATGACTACGACGAGAGCTTCGACTTCCGCACGGTCTGGTACGACGCGTTCCTGGATCGAACTCGAGGGAAAATCGTTTTCATCGGTCCGCCCCTGCGAAATCTCGAAGAGGTCATGAAGACCGCGAGCGTGACGATCAGCGACCGGTCGGGGAAGAATGCCGTCGACATCAGCGGGACCGTGGGCGGGTGGTCGCGGCAGCACCATGGGATGTACAGCCGGTACGAATTCCCCGCGCCGGACGGGGCAACCGATCGCATCCTTCGAATACAATCCAACGTCATCGGTGACCTGACCCTCCCGTTGGGGATCGATCAGCACGATTTCTTCGAAGGCCAGCGCGTCGTCAGTACAAAGGTCAAGGCCGATCGCCCCGAATGGATCGAGCAATGGCTGGAGTTCTACCATCGATGCCACGGCGCGACGGCGGCGCTGATTTTCGTGAATGATTCTCCGCTCTACTCGGCGGCCGATCTGGCCCGGAGGCTGGCGGCGCATTGCCCTGACGTCCGGATTGGAACGGTGCAGTGGAATTTTCCGTTCGGTCCTGGCCCGGGTCCGGCTCGGAAGCATGATTCGAGATTCTCCCAGGTCGGCTCGTTGCAAACGGCTCGCCTGAAGTTCCTTGCAAAGGCAAGATCAATCCTCAACGTCGATATCGACGAACTCGTCGTGACGAGGGGACAAAACTCGATCTTTGAGATGACTGAAAATTCCAGAACGGGATACTTGCAGTTTTCGGGAATCTACTCATCCACCGAATCCGATTTCACAAATACGAGTTTCGAATCGCGAAGGTATACGGATTCGTTCTTTTTCGTCAGCCAGGTCAAACTGTCCGACAAGTACACGGAAGCGTTGCGGCCATGTCCGACAAAATGGTGCGTCGTGCCGGCCGCGCTTCCGGAGAGGGCAACGCTCGGGGTCCATCGGGTCAGCGACATGACGCCCGACGATGCGTCCTCCCATGTCCTGTTTCGTCACGTCCGGCATATGAACACGGGTTGGAAGCTGGTCCGCAACACCCCGCTGCCGCACCTTGCGACGGACGAGGAATTGCTCGCAGCCTACGGGAAGGCGGGTTGGCTCGGCGGGAAGGCCGCAGAGCTCCGGAGGGAAACGCCCGAATAGGGCTTGGGTGAGGTGAAAGGTCGGCGCCCTAGCCGGCAATCGCGCCGCCGGCCGCGGCGGGATCAGGGCTCGGCCAGGTCGCCGAGGACGAGCCGCGCCAGTTCGGGGTCGGTCGTGCCGAACCGTTCGTTCAGGATGCGGATCGTGGCGAGGATCGCGTGATTGCGGGCGCAGTAGCGTTGCGGCTGCGCCGATGGCTTTTCCAGCCCTTGCGGGCCGGAACTCAGCCGCTTCACGGCGGCCGTCGTCCAGGAGAACAGGTGGCGGTTCGGGGAGGGGGCCGGCGCCGGCATCCAGGGGGGGCGCTTCCACCGCTGCCATGGACCCTCGACCTCCAGGCGCTTGAGCAGATGCGACTTGTCGTCCAGGCCGTAGGGGAAGGCGAGGTCGAAGGTCTCGCCGGCGAAGCGGTGCAGCGCCAGCTGCGGTTCCTCGGGGTTGGTCGGCAGATCGCTTCCGAAGTAGCCGGCATTGTCCGACAGGCGCAGCATCGGCACGATGCGGCAGGGAAGCTCGGGCTGGCGCGCGCAGCTTTCGGCGAGCTCCGCGAAGGCGTCGCGGCTGAAGATGCAGTTCGAATCGAGAGGCACCGTCCAGTCAGCGAGCGAGGCGCCCCACTGCAAGGCGACGTTGCGCGCGCCGTTGACGTTCATCGCGTAGCGGACCTGGTTGGCGCAGGCCCAGATGCGCGCATGGGTCTGAAGGTGCGCGCTCAGCTTTCGAAAGCGATCGGAGGGAAAGAAGGTTCGCGGATCGAAGCCGCCGACGGTCCAGCCGGCGGCTGCGTATTCGTCGCCGGAGAAGGGGATGCGGAGGTAGCGGGCGCCGGCGGCCTCCAGGATGGCGAGGATCTCGCGCTCGCGTTCGGGCGAGAACAGACGGTTGACGACGAAGAGCTTGCGGCAGTGGGCGAGGTCGGGCTCGTTGTCGAGAATGAAGCGGAGGTTCTGAAGGGTCTGGTCGTGCGCATGCCGGGGCAGGAGGTCGTTGCCGAGGATGCGCACGACCGCGAAGGACGGCGGCTGGCCGACGGTTCGCCTGAGGAACTCGGCGCGGGCCGATCGCAGGTGGCGGCGCTGGGCCAGCCGCCGGGACAGGCGGGCGCCGCCGGCCGCCACGGCGGCGCGCCAGTCGTTCTGCCCGAAAGTGGGCGGCCTGGAAGCGGGCGGCGGTTCACGCATCGGCGGCGGGCCGGGTCGGGGACTGGGAGCCGAAGGCGCGCTGGTAGGCTTCGCAGGTTTCCAGCAGGTCGGCGTGCCGGCCGATGCCGGCGACCTCGCCCTTGTGGAGGACGATGATGCGGTCGCAGGCGCTGATGGTCGACAGGCGGTGCGAGATGACGATGACCGTCTTGTCCGCGTTGCGCAGCGCCGAAGCCTCCTGGAGTTCGAGTTCTGTGCCCGAGTCGAGCCCCGAGGTCGCTTCGTCGAACAGCATGATCGGCGCGTCCTTCAACAGCGCGCGGGCGAAGGCGATCCGCTGCCGCTGCCCGCCGGAGAGCGTCGGCGCGCCGCTTTCGAGCTTTGTTTCGAGGCCATCGGGGAGGGCGGCGGCGAACTCGGTGACGCGGGCCGCCTCGGCCGCGGCGAGGATGTCGGCCTTCGACGCACCAGCGCGGCCAAAGCCGATGTTCTCCTCGATCGTTCCTTCGAAGATCGATACTTCCTGGCCGACATAGGAGATCATGCCGCGCACGACATGCCTCGGAACCGCGGCGATATCGTCTCCGCCGATCAGGATCGAGCCGGAACCAGGTTCGGCAAAGCGCAGCAGGAGCCTTGCGACGGTCGACTTTCCCGAGCCGGACCGGCCGACGATGGCGACCTTGCCGCCCGCCTCGATCGTGAAGGAGACGTCGCGCAGCCCCGGCAGCCTGCGGCCATAGCGGTAGGACACCTTGCGGAACTCGATCGCGGCGGGGAGCGCCGCCGGGTCCGGCGAGGGCCCGTCGAGGTCCGTTTCCCGATCACCCGTCTCGATCAGGCGATAGAGCGCGTCGACGGCGACCAGCTGGCGGCTGAGCTCGAGATTGAACTGCGCCAGCCGGCGCGCGGGCTGGTAGGCGAGCAGGAAGGCGGTGAGGAAGGCGGCGAACTCGCCCGGCGTGCGCCCGAAGCGCATGGCCTCCCAGCCCGCGTAGACGAGGAGCATGGCGATCACCAGTCCGCCGAGGCCTTCCATGATCGGCCCGCTCATGGCGACCGCGCGGTTGAGCCGGTTGCTGCGACGCTCCAGCTGGTCGACGACCGCGCCGACGCGCCGGGTCATCACCGGTTCGAGCCGGAACGACTTGATGGTGGCGATGCCGGACAGGGCATCGGTGAAGGCGGCGGTCGCTCCCGCGGTCAGTTCCGCCTCCTGCCTGGCGATCCGCCTGATCCGGCGCGCCATCGACCGGATCGCGAAAAAGGCGACCGGCGCGACGACGAGGGTGACCAGCGACATCGTGGGCGCCTGCATGACCATGACGGTGGCGAGCGCCGCCAGGGTGAGCACGTTCTTGATCAGGTTGGTGGTGATGAGCATGAACGCGTTCGCGGCGGCGCGCGAGCAATGCTGCGCGAAGCCTGCCGCCTTCGCGGCGCTGCGCTGGTCGAACAGCCTCACCGGCGAATGGAGGAGCGCGTCGAACTGCCGCTTCTGGAAATCGGAGACGATTCGGACCTTGATCGCGCCCAGACCGGTCTGCTCGAAATAGACTGCGGCCGCGCGAACCAGGAAGATCGCCAGCACCGCGCCGGCGATGCCCCAGACCGCCGCCAGATCGGCGTCCTCGAAGACCAGGTCGACCAGGGAACGCATCAGCCAGGCGAGCAGGGCCGTGGTAACGGCGCCGACGGCCATCCAGGCGAGCGAGGGGACGAAGGAGCGGACGCGTCCGCGCAGCACGTCCAGCATCAGCTTCCAGGCGAGGGCAGGGCCGGTGGAGGGCTTACGCGACGCTGCGCCGCCCGGATTCTCGCTTTCGCCGCCTTCGGAAACTGACATTCGTTTGCTCTAACGGCGGCAGTCGGGTTTTGCCAGCGCCAAACCGAACGGTTAGCCCTCCTTGCCGAAAACTGTTGGTGTCGAAACCGGCCGGTTGACTGGGCCGCCGCCGTCTGGTCCATCGGCGCTGGGGGCCAAGAAACAGGCACATCGATGCGACGTCGCGCCATCCTTCACGTTGGAGCGGAAAAGACTGGAACCACGGCGATCCAAAACAGGTTGCGGGCCTGCGCGCCGCAACTGGCGGCGCAGGGCGTCCTGTTTCCGGAGGTGCTCGGACCGGGCAATCACACGCACCTGGTGGCGGCGTGCATGGACGACGACACCTGGGACCGGGTGAAGGCAAACATCCTCGCCACCCATTCGCTCCAACCCCAGCACTTCAGGGATCGGCTGAAGGCGGAGTTCGGGCAGGCGCTGCGCAAGGCGGCCGACTGGCACACCGTCGTCGCATCCTCCGAACTCATCCACAGCCGGCTGCTGCTGCCGTCGGAGATCGACAGGCTGTTCGACATGTTCCGGCCGTTCGTCGACGAGATCACGGTGGTGCTGTTCATCCGGCGCCAGGACCGGCTGGCGGTGAGCCGGTTCAGCACCGCGCTTCGCGGCGGCTTCAGCGACTTCGACCAGGTGTTCGGAAACGTCGCGCCGTCGAACTATTTCCGCCTGCCGCCCGGGCGCGAGGTCGACGATTCCACCGACTATTTCGACTATCGACGGCTGATCGAGCGCTTTCTGCCGCATCTGCCGATCGAGCGGATCAAGGTGGCGCTCTATCCGGAGGGTGAGCATGCGGGCACCGATTCGGTGAGCGAGTTCGCCAGGGTGGCCGGTCTCGACCCTGCCCTGGTGTCCGGCGGGACCGATCGGATCAACCTGCCGATGCCGGCCGAGGCGCAGTTCGTCATGAGCGAGGTGAACAAGCTGCTGCCGATGAACTTCCCGTCCGGCCGGCGCAACAGGTATCTCAAGAAGCTGCATGCCGAGATCGAGGCGAGCGTGCGGGGAACGCGGCGGCAGGTGCGCCGCGCCGAGGCCGAAGCTTTTGCCGCGCGCTACGAGGAGAGCAACGAGTGGGTGCGCGCGACGTTCTTTCCCGAGCGGGCCGCGCTGTTCTCGGACCGGTTCAGCCAGTATCCGGAGGACGTGGACTACAGCGGGCTTCCCGAACGGATGCGGGACGAGGTCGCGCGATTCCGCCGGATGGCCCTGTCCCAGCCGCAGACCGAAGCGCCGCTGCCGGGCCTGCTGACGAGGGCCAAGCGATGGCTCTGGCCGCGCAGGCTCGCCGCGCGATAGGACGGGCGCGGGGACGGGTAGCCGGGCGTCAAAGCCCGTTTTCGCCGCGGAAGCGATTCACCCAGTCCCGGTTCGTCGCGTCGGCGAGCCTCGCCGTGCCGGGGGCCACGCCTTTCGCTGCCTCGCGCGACAGGCCAAGCGCCTGAAGCACCGAGGCGAGCGTGCCCGCCGGATCGGACGACAGCGCGTCGTAGGTGAGGCGGAGCGGCTCAACGCTCTCGCGGGCGAACCAGTCTTCCCACTGGCGTTCGTAGCCGGTCAGCATCTCGAAGGCCGCGCGCAACGCGGCGTCGTCGTAGACCGGCTCGCGTGGCGGCGCCGTGCGCTCGATCTCGGTGCCGTCGGGCGCGCGGTGCCAGAGGCCGGTCTGCTCGGCGCGGACCAGCGACACGGCCTGCTCGACCTTGTCGGCGCGGGTCAGGTGGATGAACAGCGTGCGGCCGAAGGCGGCCTGCATGCGCGCGACGTCGCCGGCCGGCTCTGGATGGAGCAGGGCGAGCTTCCCGGAGAAGAAGGCGAAGCTGTGCCGCTGCAGGCGCAGGCCGAAGATCGGCGTGCCGCCGCGGCCCTTGTCGATGGCGGCGGCGAAGACGGCCGCAACGGTGTCGCGCTCCGATCGGCCCGGGACTTCCGGCAGATCGTAGTCGGCCAGCCACTCGGCGAGCGAGGGTTCGTGGAAATGCGAGCCGGGCCTGCCGGCGATGCCGGTGTCGGCGAGAAGCTTGCACAGAAGCGTGCTGCCGCTGCGCGGAGCGGTACAGAGGACATAGGCGGAGTAGGGCGGCACGGCGAATTCCGGGTACGGCGGGCGAGGGGCATTCCCGCCCGCTTACGCCCGGCAGACCTCCGGGCGAAGCGAAAACGGGAGAATCGCGCTGGAAAGCCCGCGGGCGTTGCGCTGGCGCCACAGCCACAACTGGTGGCGGTCAGGCGTTTGCGGCGCGCGCCAAACCATGCTCGACCAGCCGGTCGAGAAGCGTCGGATAGTCGACGCCGCTGGCGGCCATGGCCTTGGGATACATGCTGATGTTGGTGAAGCCGGGGATGGTGTTGAGCTCGTTGACCAGCAGGCCCATGTCGGCGGTGACGAAGAAGTCTACGCGCGCCATGCCGTCGCAGCCGACGGCGCGGAAGGCCCGCGCGGCCATGTCGCGCATGCGCGCCTCGACCTCTGCGGGCAGGGTGGCCGGCACCATAATCGCGGCACCCGCCGCGTCGGTGTACTTGGCGTCGTAGGTGTAGAAGCCGTGGCTCTCGGCCGGCGCGATCTCGCCGGGACGCGACACGAAAAGGCTGCCATCTGGGTTCTCCAGCACCGCGCATTCGATCTCGCGGCCGTCGACGAATTCCTCGACGAGAAGCTTGCGGTCATGCCCAAACCCCTGCGCCAGCGCGGCCTCGTACTGCGCCTCGGATGCCACCTTGCTGACGCCGACGGACGAACCCTGGCGCGCCGGCTTGACGAAGACCGGCAGGCCGAGCGCGGCCTCGACCTCGGCGAAGGACGGCGTGGCGTCCTGGTGGATGGTGAGCGACCTGGCGTTGGGGATGCCGGCCTGCGCCATCAGCCGCTTGGCGATGTCCTTGTCGAGCGCGGCGGCCGAGCCGAGGATGCCGCAGCCGACCAGCGGCACGCGCGCGACCTCCGCCAGGCCCTGGACGGAGCCGTCTTCGCCGGCAAGGCCGTGCAGCACGGGGAACAGCACGTCGATCGCCGGCAGCTCGCGCGGCGTTCCGTCGGCCGGGATCGCCAGCAGCCGGCCGCGTCCGCCGGGCACGAGGCAGAGTTCGGAGCCGGACGAGGGCGTGGCGAGCGCGCCGCCGTCGAACTCGCCGAGCAGCCAGCGCCCGTCGCGCGAAACGAAGATCGGCACGGCCTCGTAGCGCTCCGGCCGCAGCGCGCGCACGACATTGGTCGCCGACATCAGCGACACCTCATGCTCGGAGGAGCGACCGCCATAGAGGACGCCGATGCGCAGGCGGGGCGAAGGGTGGTTCATGCTGCTCTCCGGAACCGACATACTAAAATCGCATAAGATAGATTATGGAACTTTACGACCGACCTGCTCGCCTCGGGCCGCGTCCCAGATTTCGCGCGCCGCGTCGATGTTCAGGGCAGCGATTGCCAGTCCGACGATCACGTCAGGCCAGACCGTTCTCCACAAGAAGGCGGTGACAAGCCCGGCGAGAACGATGGCTACGTTGGCAAGCGCATCGTTGCGGGCCGACAGGAATGCGGCACGCGCCAGGCTGCCGCCGTGCGCGCGAAACCGTGCCAGCATGAACGCGCAGGACAGGTTCACGACCAAAGCACCGCCTCCGGTCAGCGAAAGGACGAAAGGTTCGGGCGGCAGCGGGCTGGTGAACTTGCCCCACAACGACCAAAGGACAGCAAGACCGGGAACGAGCAGCATACCCGCCAAGACCATGCCGACACGGGCGCGCGTTGCCAGCGACCACGACAGTGCGAAGAAGATCAGCAGATTGACCGAGGCATCTTCGAGGAAATCGACGCTGTCGGCAAAGAGCGACACCGAGCCAATGGCCGAGGCAACCGCAAACTCCACCCCGAAATAGCCGAGGTTGAGAATGGCGACGATCAGGACGACCCGCCTGAGCGCCGCGTCGGAAGCATCGACCCGTCCGTGCATCTGCCTACCGCACCGGTTCTTCGACCGCCATCGAGGCTACGCCGCCACGTCGGCGATCGTCGCGCCGGCGGCAGCGAGCAGCGCCCGGGGCTCGGCGGAAAACACCGCGTCGTGCGCGCCGGCGGCGGCCCAGACGACGTCGTAGCCCGTCAGCGTCTCGTCGGCGAAGGCGTCGATCGGCGCCAGATGGCCGAGCGGCGAAACGCCGCCGATGGCGAAGCCGGTGCGATCCCGGATTTCGCGCGGATCGGCGCGGCCCAGCGCTTCGCCGGTCAGCGCGGAGGCCTTGGCGGCCGTCGAGCCGCTTGTCGCCGGAGACCAGGAACAGGTACAGCTTGCCGCTCGATAAGCCCTTGAAGATCAGGGACTTGACGATCTGGCCGACGGTCACGCCGCATTGCGTGGCGGCTTCCACGGCGGTGCGGGTCGACTCGCCCATGCGGCGAATCTCGATCGCGAGGCCGGCGGCCTCGGCCGCTGCGCGAACCCGTTCGATGCTCTTGCTCATTTCGTGACCCGATAATCGTTATAATTCAATGATTTCAGAGGACTTGTTCGATCGTCATGCTATCATAGGCCGGTTCCACATGCGCAGGCGTGTCGCGCAGCGTCTTCTCGTAGTCGAGCGGCACGTGCATGTGCGTGAGCACCGCGCGGCGCGGCGCGAGTCGTTCGATCCAGCCCAGCGCCTGGGCCAGCGACAGGTGCGACGGATGCGGCTTGTGCTGCAGGGCGTCGATGACCAGCGTGTCGACGCCGGCGAGCCGTTCGACGGTTTCGGGCGGAAAGTCGGACACGTCGGGACAGTAGGCGATGTCGCCGATGCGGTAGCCGAGCGAGAGGATGTCGCCGTGGATCTGCGGTAGCGGCTCGAAGGTGAGGGCGCCCCCCTCCCCGTCGATCGTGAACGGCGTGTCGTGATCGATGGCGCGCGCGGCGAGGATCGGCGGATAGGAACTGCCGGGCGGCGTGCGGAAGCAGTAGCCGAAGGCGTCGCGCAGCCGGTTGAGCGTCGGCGTGTCGGCGTACACGTCCATCAGCCGGCGCTGTTCCAGCGCATAGCCGCGCAGGTCGTCGATGCCGTGGATGTGGTCGGCGTGTGGATGGGTGAAAACGGCCGCGTCGAGCCGGTGCGTCCGCGACCGGATCATCTGCTCGCGGAAGTCCGGTCCCGTGTCGATCACGACGGCGGTGCGGCGCCCGTCGGACGCGATACGCTCGACCAGGGCCGAAGCGCGGGTGCGCACGTTCCTCGGGTTGGCCGGGTCGCAGTCGCCCCAGTCGCCGGTGATGCGCGGCACGCCCGGCGACGAGCCGCAGCCGAGGATGGTCAGGCGGACGACGTCGCCCGACATCAGGCGGCGTATCCGGCGGGCGGCGTCACCTTTGAAAAGAGACGCAGGAAGTTTTCCGTCGTCCGGCGGGCCAGCGTATCGGCGGAAAGGCCAAGAGTCTCGGCGAGCACGGCGGCGGTGTGCGCCACATAGGCCGGCTCGTTGCGGTGGCCGCGATGCGGCATCGGCGCGAGATAGGGCGAATCCGTCTCGACCAGCAACCGGTCAAGCGGGATTCTGGCTGCGATTTCGCGCAGTTCGGTCGATTTCCTGAAAGTCAGGATACCCGAGAAGGAGACATGGCCGCCGAGCTTCACGCCGATCTCGGCAAGTGCCGCGCCGGACGAGAAGCAGTGCAGGACGAAGGGGAAGGCCCCCTTCCCCGTTTCCTCGACCAGGATGGCGGCCATGTCGTCGTCGGCGTCGCGCGAATGGATGACGAGCGGCAGGCCGGTCTGGCGGGCCGCCGCGATGTGACGGCGCAAGCCTTGCGCCTGGGCGTCGCGCGGAGCCTTGTCGTAGAAATAGTCGAGCCCGGCCTCGCCGATCGCCACGACCTTCGGATGCGCCGACAGCCGCACGAGGTCGTCGGTGGTGACGTCGGTTTCCTCGCCGGCATTGTGCGGATGGGTGCCGACCGAGCACCAGACATTGTCGTAGGCCTCGGCGATGGCGCGGATCTGGTCGAAACGCCGGACGCGCGTCGAGATCGTCACCATCATGCCGACGCCGGCCGCGGCTGCGCGCGCGACCACGGCGTCGCGCTCGTCCGCGAAGTCCGGGAAATCGAGGTGGCAGTGGCTGTCGACGAGCATGCCGTCAGCCACCCGCCGCTTCCTGCTCGACATAGCGCGGGAAGACGCCCGCGGGCGCCGGCAGCGGCGTGCCGGGGACCAACGCGTCGGCGTCGCCGGCATGGGCGAAGAGACGCCTGTCCGCCGGGACGACCAGAAGGTCGAGCAGCCTTCCGGCCGATTCCGGCACGTAGGGCTGGAGCATCAGCGCGATGCGGCGCACCACCTCGGCCGTCGTCCACAGCACCGTCTCCATGCGCGCCGGGTCGGTCTTCTTCAGGCCCCAGGGCGCCTGGCCGGCGAAGTAGCGGTCGGCCTCTGCCACGACGGCGATGACGGCGGCCAGCGCCTGGTGGATCGCCTGCCCGGCCATGGCCTTGCGAGCGATCTCGAGCGCGTCGGACGCGGCGGCGAGGATGGCCTCGTCCTCGGCCGTCAGCACACCCCTGGCCGGCACGAGGCCGCCGCAGTTCTTCGCGATCATCGACAGCGAACGCTGGGCCAGGTTGCCGATGCCGTTGGCGAGGTCGGCATTGGTGCGGGTGACGATGCCTTCGTGGCTGTAGTTGCCGTCCTGGCCGAAGGGAATGTCGCGCAGCAGGAAATAGCGCAGCTGGTCGAGCCCGTAATGCTCGGCGAGCGCGAAGGGATCGATGACGTTGCCGACCGACTTCGACATCTTCTCCCCGCGGTTGAAGACGAAGCCGTGGCCGAAGACGCGTTTCGGCAGTTCGATCCCCGCCGACATCAGGAAGGCCGGCCAGTAGATGGCGTGGAAGCGCACGATGTCCTTGCCGATCACGTGGATGTCGGCCGGCCAGCGGTGCCACAGCGGCGCGTCGGCATCGGGATAGCCGACGCCGGTGATGTAGTTTGTGAGCGCGTCGACCCAGACGTACATGACGTGCTTCTCGTCGCCCGGCACGGGCACGCCCCAGTCGAAGGTGGTGCGGGAAACCGAGAGGTCCTTCAGCCCCTGCCTGACGAAGCTGACGACCTCGTTGCGGCGCTCGGGCGGGGCGATGAAGTCGGGATGTTCGTCGTAGAGCTTCAACAGCCTGTCGCCATAGGCCGAGAGGCGGAAGAAGTAGCTCTCCTCCTCGACCCATTCCACCGGGGTGCCCTGCGGGCCATAGCGCACGCCGTCGTCGCGCAGTTCGGTCTCCTCCTCGCCGTAGTAGGCTTCGTCGCGCACCGAGTACCAGCCGGCGTAGCTGTCCTTGTAGATGTCGCCATTGGCGGCCATCGCCGACCAGATCGCCTGGCTGGAGCGATAGTGGCGCTCCTCCGTGGTGCGGATGAAGTCGTCGTTCGAGATGTTCAGCGCCGCCGCCATGCGCTTGAACTCGGCCGCGTTGCGGTCGGCGAGCTCGCGCGGCGTCAGGCCTTCCTTGCGGGCGGTCTGCAGCATCTTGATGCCGTGCTCGTCGGTGCCGGTGAGGAAGTAGACGTCCTTGCCGTCGCAGCGCTGGAAGCGCGCGATCGCATCCGTGGCGATCATCTCGTAGGCATGGCCGATGTGCGGCTTGCCGTTGGGATAGGAGATCGCCGTCGTGATGTAGAACGTGTCCTTGGCCATGAAGATCGGGTTCCGGGAACTGCACGGGGAATTGTGCGGTGCAGATAGCGCATCGTGCGGGTGAATGCCATCCCCGCGCGCCCCGGCCGAGACCTCTCCGGGCGCCGGCACGTTGATCTCGATCAAGGCGACGGCGCGCGAGGCTCCTAGCATCGCAGTAAAAGGAGGATTGCCATGTCAGCGCAACAAGCCGTCACTACCGGAGTCCGCCACCTGCTCGAAAGCATCGCCGAGCGTTGGCGCGTGCATCGCGATACCGTCGCCACGCTGCGCGAGATCGACGGCATGGATCCGGCCCTGGCGAGCGAGATCGCCGCCGAAGCCGGCCTGTCGATCTCGGATCTGCGCGACGTGATCTCGCACGGCGCGGGCGCGAACCGGCTGATGCAGAGAATGATGGCGGCCTACGGGATCGACGTCCGCGAGGTCAGCGAGGAGACGCCGGGACTGTTGCGCGACCTCGCCGTGCTCTGCTCGCGCTGCAAGGACAAGGGGCGCTGCGCGGCGGAACTGGAGGCCGGCACGGCGCGCGAGAACGCGCACCTGTTCTGTCCCAACGCCGAAACCTTCGAGAGCTTCAGCCACGTCCCGAACTGATCCGGGTCAGCCGAAGCCGAACCAGAGCGTCGCCAGACCGAGGAAGGCGAAGAAGCCGACGACGTCGGTCACCGTCGTGACGAAGACGGCCGAGGCGACGGCGGGGTCGATCTTGAACCGGTCGAGCGTCAGCGGGATCAGGATCCCGCCGAGCGCGGCGACGAACATGTTGACGATCATCGCCATGCCGATGATGACGCCGATCGAGAGCGACTGGAACCAGGTCCCGGCGACGGCGCCGATCAGCACCGCGAAGACCGCTCCGTTGATCAGCCCGACCAGCATTTCGCGGCGGATGATGCGCCAGGCATTGTAGATGTCGAGGTCGCGCGTGGCGAGCGCGCGCACCGTCACCGTCATGGTCTGCGAGCCGGCATTGCCGCCCATGCCGGCGACGATCGGCATCAGCACGGCGAGCGCCACGACCTTCTCGATGGTGGCGTCGAACAGGCTGATGACGGAGGCGGCGAGGAAGGCCGTCAGCAGGTTGACGAGCAGCCAGGGCACGCGCGACCGCGACGTCGACAGCACGCTGTCGGACAGCTCCTCGTCGCCGACGCCGCCCATGCGCATCAGATCCTCTTCCGCCTCCTGCTGGATGACGTCGACCACGTCGTCAATGGTGAGAACGCCGACGAGCCGCTCGTTCTCGTCGACGACGGCGGCCGACAGGAGATCGTACTGCTGGAATTCGCGCGCGGCCTCTTCCTGGTCCATCGTGGCCGGGATCGCGTGGCGCGTCTCGTGCATCACCTCCTCGATCTTCACCGTGCGCTGGGTGCGCAGGATCTTGTCGAGATCGACGGCGCCGAGCAGCTTGAAGGTCGGGTCGATGACGAAAATCTGGAAGAAATGTTCCGGGAGGTTCTGGTCCTCGCGCATGTAGTCGATGGTCTGGCCGACCGTCCAGAACGGCGGCACGGCGACGAACTCGGTCTGCATGCGCCGGCCGGCCGATTCCTCGGGATAGCCCAGCGAGCGGCGCAGCCGGATGCGCTCGGTGAACGGAAGCTGTGCCAGAATCTCGTTCTGGTCGTCCTCGTCGAGGTCTTCCAGAATGTAGACCGCGTCGTCCGAATCGAGTTCCTGGACACCCTGCGCGATCTGCTCGTTCGGCATGGCGTCGACGATCTGCATGCGGATCGCCTCGTCCACCTCGGTGAGCGCGGTGAAGTCGAAGTCGGCGCCCAGCAGTTCGACGAGGGCGCGGCGCTGCTCGGGCAGCAGCGCCTCCAGGAGATCGCCGAGCTCCGACTGGTGCAGGCCGGCGACGTCGTGTTTCAGGACCAGGATGTCGCGATCGGCGATCGCCGCGCCGATATGGGCGACGAAGGACGGCCGGATGACGCCTTCCTCGTTGTAGATGTCGGCCTGTTCGACCTGCGGCTCAGCCCCGCCGGCGGCGTCTTCGTCCAGTTCGGCCAAGGCGACCTCCAGGGCAGCGAGCGAAAGGGTCCGTGACCCCTCTAGCCTGCCGGCGTGGCGAACTCAAAGCCTATTGCGCCGCGTGCTTTCATTCCTTGACGCGGCGCAGGATGGCCAGCCCCTCCTCCCGGTCGAGCGCGTCGCGCACGCCGGTCGGGATGCCGCCGCTGCCGGCGGGCGCATCGATGAGCTCGACATCGCGGACGGTGACGCTGAGCCAGTGGGTGAGCTTGCGCGCGCCGCCGAGCGACAGGTTGCCGCCGATCAGCGTGAAGCCGGAGGTCGCAAGCGACAGGGTCGGCCGCGCGCGGGCGTCGCGCGTGACGTCGAAGCTGACCTCGTAGGAATAGGCGGCCGGCGTCTCGCGGACGTTGATCAACGCGACGGTCGTGTTGAGGATCCACTCCTTCAATCCCAGCCCGCCAGCGATGCGCTCGGGCGGATTGGCGATCTGGCCGGTGCATTCGAGCTCGGCGAAGGGATAGTAGACCGAGACGGTGGTGCGCACGGTGTTGACCGAGCGGCTGGTGGCGCCAAGGCCGAGGCCGGCGTTGCCGTTGTTGACGGGGATGACGAAGGTGGCGTTGCCGGCGGCGTCGAGCACCTTCACGAGGTCGAGGCCCGCCGTGACCTTGGCGTACTGGCGCTCGATCGAAACCCCGGCCTGCTCCAGCTTGCCCGCCACGCCGGGCTCGCTCTTGATGAGGGCCAGCGATTCGCAGAGTTCCTGCTCGACGGTGTAGAAGAGCGATTCCATCTTGATGAAATCGCGCTCGGCGAAGTCGGGCAGCGTGGTGCAGCCTGCAAGCGCGCCCCCCAACAGGCCGGCGCCGACCGCCCTCGCCCAGAATCCGCCCGCTGCCGCCATCGTTGCGTCCCCTTGCCTGCCCCCGATCGGAGCTTTGCGGTTCGGGGTGAGTCGGGCAAGCGGCGGGAAGGCGCAAACGCGTGCGTGGCGGCGGTTATCCCCTGCCAGGCGGGCTCAGCCCTCCGCCTTGAAGTTCCTGGCTTCCTTCTCGACCTCGGGGCTGTCGATCCCGTGCCTGCGGATCAGTTCATGCGCCTGGGCGACGGAGATGTCGGTGGTCTCGGCCAGATGCAGCGCCTTGCGGTCTTCCGCGTCGGTCGGGAGCTTCCTCTTCGCGTCGGGATTGCGGTTCTGGGTCATGGCGGCCTCCGTTGCGAAGGCCAAACGGGCGTGAGGTACGCGTGTTCCGCAAAGAAGGGGCGAAAGCGCCTATCTGGGAAAAATGCGATTCAATGAATACGCTCTATGATATTTTTGCCTACCAAATTAATGTTCGGTGGTGGATATTCTGTAGGAATAATTTATGCTTATACGAAATATCCTGAAGAAGCACTTTTTTCAAATGAACGACGGTTTGCATAATGACGTTCGCAGATAGGATTGAGCGAATTCAGAGAGCCGAAGAACTTATACCGGAGTATTCGGCTAGAGTCATGAACGGTCCTGCCTTTGTCGCCGATTTTTTTGTGCTGGGCGCGGCGAAGAGGATAATGTCAATCTCTAGTGGCTTTCGCGCGCTTATGAGCGTCAGGAATTTTACATGTGCGGCTGCGCTCCTCAGGCTGCAGATTGATACGGCCGCTCGCTTAAACGCCTTGCGGTACGTAGAAAGCGTCGACGATCTTTGTCGCTCTCTGATGACCGGAACGCGGTTCGATAGACACCGTGATCGAAACGGGAAACCATTGAAGGATGGATATCTTATCTCCAAGTTGAGCGAGATCGCCCCTTGGGTTGCGGAAGTTTACAGGGAGACTTCCGGCTTTGTGCATCTCTCGGATAGACATATCTTCTCGACAATGTCTGATGCCAAGGATGAGACGCGATCCGTGAAATTGACTATTAGCGCCAATGACCCAGAGCGTCCTGACCATCAATACTTAGAGATTATCGACGCTTTTGCTGAGGCCACAATATTGGCAGGGTCGCTTGTAGAAAAATATGCGGATGCCCGTAGCGCAGTAAAAGAAGGTTGAGGCTTATTGTGAATAAAATTGCTTAATGTCATCAACTTGAACGATAGTGTCATTCTGCGATGAAAGGCCATGAAAAAACCCGCCGAAGCGGGTTGTTTGGTGCGGTCGAGAAGACTCGAACTTCCACGGGTTGCCCCACAGCGACCTCAACGCTGCGCGTCTACCAATTCCGCCACGACCGCACGTGGTAGGCCGGTCGTGACCGGCTCGCGGCGTGTAGCAAATCACCTGTCGGGAGACAAGAGCGCCGAAACGAATAATCCAGCGTTTCGACAATGGCATGACGAAAGGCCGGGACGCATGGGTGGACGCCGCCCGGCTTTGCCGCCATATCTGGTCGGGTAAGGACGTTTCGGCAATGCTCCAGCGCAACCAGCTCGGCTTCGATTTCTTCCCGGCACCGGGCAGCGCCCCGGTGGAATGGCGCATCGAGCCGGGGCTCGTGGCCTACCCACAAACCCTCGCCTTCATGGAGGCGCGGGCGGCCGCGATCCGCGAGGGCACGGCCGGCGAGATGGTGTGGCTGGTCGAGCACCCGCCGCTCTACACGGCCGGCACCAGCGCGCAGCCGGCCGACCTGCTCCAGCCCGACCGGTTTCCGGTGTTTTCCGCCGGCCGCGGCGGCGAGTACACCTATCACGGGCCGGGGCAGCGGGTGGCCTACGTGATGCTCGACCTGAAGCGTCGGCGCGAGGACGTGCGCGTGTTCGTCGGTGCGCTCGAGGAATGGATCATCCGCACGCTGGACCGCTTCAACGTGAAGGGCGAGCGGCGCGAAGACCGGGTCGGCGTCTGGGTGGTGCGGCCCGATCGGCCGCCGCTGGCGCCCGGCGTGCCGGCCGAGGACAAGATCGCGGCGATCGGCATCCGCCTGCGGCGCTGGGTGAGCTTCCACGGCATCGCCATCAACGTCGAGCCGGACCTGTCGCATTTTTCCGGCATCGTGCCGTGCGGCATTGCGGGCCATGGCGTGACCAGCCTTGTCGATCTCGGATTGCCGGTTACCATGGCCGACCTGGACGTCGCGCTGAAGCAGGGGTTCGAAGAGGTGTTCGGACCCGCGGCGTCGGGCTGAGATTTGACCGGCGCTTCCGCGAAGGAGGCGGTTCGAGGAGGCTGCGATGACATTGCGAGCGAATCTTGCCGGCGTGGTCCTGGCCGCGCTGCTGGCCGGCGTCTCGGGCGGCGCGCTGGCGCAGCAGGCGACCGATACGGTGGCGCCCGAAGCGCCGAGCCTCGTCGAGGCAAAGGCGGCCGTCCGCGCCCGCAGCCAGATGGTGGCGGCGGCCAATCCAATCGCCGCCGAGGCGGGGCTCAAGGTGCTGCGCGAGGGCGGGAGCGCGGCCGACGCGCTGGTGGTGGTGCAGACCGTGCTCGGACTGGTCGAGCCGCAATCCTCGGGGATCGGCGGCGGCGCCTTCCTGGTCTGGCACGACGGCGCGACCGGCAAGCTCACGACCATCGACGGGCGCGAGACCGCGCCCATGGCCGCCACGCCCGACCTGTTCCTTGGCCCGGACGGCAAGCCGCTGGGGTTCTTCGAGGCCGTGGTCGGCGGGCGCTCGGTGGGGACGCCGGGGGTCGTGCGGCTGATGGAGGCGATCCATGGCTCGTATGGCCGGAAGCCCTGGGCGGAGCTGTTCGAACCGGCCGCGAAGCTGGCGGAAGAGGGCTTTTCCGTCTCGCCCAGGCTTGCCGGCCTGATCGCCGAAGACGCCGAACGGCTGGCGGGACAGGAGAGCACCCGCGCCTATTTCCTCGACGCGGCCGGCGCGCCGCTTACAGCCGGCGCAAGGCTGGCTAACCCGGACTATGCCGACACGCTGCGGCTGATCGGCCGCGAGGGCGCCGGTGCCTTCTACGAAGGGCCGATCGCACAGGCGATCGTCGCCGCCGTGACCGGACATCCGACCAATCCGGGCCGGCTGACGCTGGCGGATCTCGCCGCCTACGAGGCCAGGGAGCGCGCGGCCGTCTGCGCGCCCTATCGCGGCCATGAGGTGTGCGGGATGGGACCGCCCTCGTCCGGTGCGCTCGCCATTGGCCAGATCCTCGGCATGCTGGAGGGCTTCGACCTCGGCGCGCTCGGACCTTCCGACCCGCAGAGCTGGCGGCTCTTCGGCGACGCGACGCGGCTCGCCTTCGCCGACCGCGGCCGCTACGTCGCCGACTCCGACTTCGTCGACATGCCGAAGGGCCTGCTCGACGCGGACTATCTCGCGTCGCGCGCGGCGCTTCTGCGGCGCGACACGGCGCTGCCTGCCGACCTGGCCGTCGCGGGTGAGCCGCCCTGGGACAAGGCGCAACTGCGCATCGACGGCGTCGGGCTGGAGGTTCCCGCCACGACGCATTTCGTCATCGTCGACGCCGACGGCAACGTCGCCTCGATGACGAGTTCGGTCGAAAACGGCTTCGGCGCGCGCCTGATGGCGGCCGGCTTCCTGCTCAACAACCAGCTGACGGATTTCTCGTTTTCGCCGGAGGAGAACGGCGAGGCGGTGGCCAACCGGGTCGAGCCCGGCAAGCGGCCGCGCTCGTCGATGTCGCCGACGATCGTGATGAAGGACGGCAAGCCCGCCTACGCCATCGGATCGCCCGGCGGCAGCACGATCATTCCCTACGTCGCGCAGGCGCTGGTCGCGCTGATCGACTGGCGGATGGACATCCAGGAGGCGGTGTCCCTGCCCCATCTAGCCAACCGCTTCGGGCGCTACGAAGTGGAGGCCGGAACGACGGCCGAAGCCCTGACCAACGACCTGACGGCGCTCGGCTACGAGGTGCGGGCGACCGCGATGAATTCGGGCCTGCACGGCGTGGCCTTCCTCGAAGGCGGCATTCTGGAGGGCGGCGCGGACCCGCGACGCGAGGGCGTCGCGATCGGCGACTGACGATGCAGGGCAGGCTCCCGGGGCTGTGACAGTGCTCCGGCGGGGAACCGGAGAAACGCCGGGGGCAAGGCGCGGGGAACTGATCGCCCACGGGGGCCTGCCCTGCTTCCCGGGCCACGACGCGGCGGCGTGGCGGCGCGGGAAAGCGAAAACGCGTGGATCGCGGGGCGTGCGCGATCCGGTCTCGGATCAGTAGGCGCCGATCCACATCGCCATCGAGACGATGAACAGGCTGACGGCGACGAGCGAAGCGACATCTTGAAGAAGTGCGGACATGAATCTCTCCCGTTTCTGTCTATGCACTCATCATGTTCTTGTTATGTTCCGTTCGCAAGCGGATTCAGCCGGCAAGGCCGCCGACACTGACGGCTGCTGACACAAGGGTAAACGAAGGGTTGAGAGGCGCGCGGGGGCGACAGGCCTCCGTGTCTGATCCAAAGGCCGCCATGCCGGGCCGCAGATGGCTATTCCCGCGCTTGCGGGTGCGCGAGGGCGAAGGGCCTCACATCTCGACGATCTTGCCCGCCGACAGCGTCACGCGGCGGTCCATGCGGGCCGCGAGATCGTGGTTGTGGGTGGCGATGAGCGCCGCCAGCCCCGAATGGCGCACCAGCGCCTCCATGGCGTCGAAGACGTAGGACGCGGTCTGGGGGTCGAGGTTGCCGGTCGGCTCGTCGGCGAGCAGGACGAGCGGGGCGTTGGCCACCGCGCGGGCGATCGCCACGCGCTGCTGCTCGCCGCCGGACAGTTCGGCCGGGCGGTGGTCGGCGCGCGGGCCGATCTTCATGTAGTCGAGCAGCTGGCGCGCCCTCTCCTCGGCCTCGGCGCGGGCAAGGCCGCGCACGAGCTGCGGCAGGACAATGTTTTCCAGCGCCGAGAACTCCGGCAGGAGATGGTGGAACTGGTAGACGAAGCCGACCTCGTTGCGGCGGATGGCGGTGCGCCGGTCGTCAGACAGCCCGCTGCAGGGAATGCCGGAGAGCAGGACCTCGCCGGCGTCCGGCCGCTCGAGCAGCCCGGCGGTGTGGAGCAGGGTCGACTTGCCGGCGCCCGACGGCGCAACGAGCGCGACCGTCTCGCCCCGCCGGAGCGTGAAATCGGCGCCGTCGAGGATGACCAGCTGCTTGGCGCCCTGCTGATAGCGCCGCTCCACGCCGATGAGTTCGAGAGCCATCTCGGCCGGCATCACTCGTACCTCAGCGCTTCGACGGGATCGAGGCTGGCGGCCCGCCAGGCGGGAAACAGCGTGGCGAGGAAGGAGAGCGCCAGCGCCATCAGGACGACCGACGTCGTCTCGCTGATGTCGATCTTGGCGGGGAGCTGGCTGAGGAAATAGAGTTCCGGATTGAACAGCATCTCGCCCGACAGCCAAGAGAAGAACTGCCGGATCGACTCGACGTTGAGGCAGACGATGATGCCGAGCACGACGCCGGCCATCGTGCCCGTCACGCCGATCGCCGCCCCGGTCATGACGAAGATGCGCAGGATGGCGGCGCGGGTCGCGCCCATGGTGCGCAGGATGGCGATGTCGCGGCCCTTGTCCTTCACCAGCATGAACAGGCCGGAAATGATGTTCAGCGCCGCCACGATGACGATCAGCGTCAGGATCATGAACATCACGTTGCGCTCGACCTCGAGCGCGGCGAAGAAGGTGTGGTTGCGCTGGCGCCAGTCGACCATGAACAGCGGCCGTTGCGCGGCGACCTCCACCAGCGGCCGGATGTCGTCCACCCTGTCCGGATCCTGGACGAAGACCTCGATCGTCTGAACGCGGCCCTCGGAATTGAAGTAGAGCTGGGCCTCCGGCAGCGCCATGAAGATGATCGAGGCGTCGTATTCGGACATGCCGACCTGGAAGACGGCGGTGACGGGATAGCCCTTCTGCCGGGCCGTCGTGCCGAAGGGCGTGACGTCGCCGTCCGGCGAGGTCAGCGTGATGACGTCGCCGAGCGCCAGGCCGAGGTTCTCGGCCATGCGCTGGCCGATCGCCACCCCCTGCCCCGACTCGAAGCCGTCGAGCGTGCCCTGGCGGATGTTGCCGGCGACGAGCTCGACCTTGCGCAGGTCCTCCTCGCGCATGCCACGGACCAGCGCGCCCGCGCCGGACCCGACATTGCCGGTGGCGAGCACCTGCCCCTCGACGAGCGGGATGGCGTAGCGCACGCCCTGGATGCCGTTGATACGCGTCGCCACGTCGGCGAAATCGTCGAGCGGCGTGTCCACGGCCTGGAGAACCAGATGGCCGTTGATGCCGAGGATGCGGGTGAGGAGTTCGGCGCGAAAGCCGTTCATCACCGCCATGACGATGATGAGCGTGGCGACGCCCAGCATGATGCCGATGAAGGAGATCGACGCGATGACCGAGATGAAGGCTTCCTTGCGCCGCGAACGCAGGTAGCGCCAGGCGACCATGCGTTCGAAGGCCGAGAAAGGCCCCGCGCCGCCCGGGGTCGCGGTCACCGCCTGCTCGCTCATCAGTGGCCGCCGAACCGCGCCAGCAGCCCCGCCGGAGACAGGGTCTCGCGCTCGCCGGTCCGCCGGTTCTTGATCTCGACCTCGCCGGCGGCGACGCCGCGCGGTCCGACGATCACCTGCCAGGGCAGGCCGATCAGGTCGGCGGTGGCGAACTTGCCGCCGGCGCGCTGGTCGGTGTCGTCGTAGAGCACGTCCTTGCCGGCCGCCGAGAGCCGCGCGTAGAGGTCCTCGCAGACCGCGTCGCAGGCGGAGTCGCCGGGCTTCATGTTGATCAGCGCGATGTCGAAGGGCGCTACGCTCTCGGGCCAGATGATGCCGGCGTCGTCGTGGAAGGCCTCGATGATCGCTGCGATCAGCCGCGACGGGCCGATGCCGTAGGAGCCCATCGAGACGTGGTGCTCCTTGCCGTCGGGGCCGGTGACGCTGGCGCCCATGGGCCTGGAATACTTCTCGCCGAAGTGGAAGATGTGGCCGACCTCGATGCCGCGCGCCGACAGCTGGTCGCCGGCCGGAACGCTGGTCCAGACGGCTTCGTCGTGCATCTCGTCGGTCGCGGCATAGGGGGTCGTCCACTCCCTGACGATGCCGGCGATCTGGGCATCGTCGGAAAAGTCGGTGTCGGCGCCCGGCACCGGCAGGCCGAGATAGTCGCGGTGGCAGTAGACCTGGCTCTCGCCGGTCTCGGCCAGGATGATGAACTCGTGGCTGAGGTCGCCGCCGATGGGGCCGGTGTCGGCGCGCATCGGGATCGCCTGCAGACCCATGCGCGTGAAGGTGCGCAGGTAGGAGACGAACATGCGGTTGTAGGCGGCCTTCGCACCTTCGTAGTCGAGATCGAAGGAATAGGCGTCCTTCATCAGGAATTCGCGCGAGCGCATGACGCCGAAGCGCGGCCGCACCTCGTCGCGGAACTTCCACTGGATGTGGTAGAGGTTGAGCGGCAGGTCCTTGTAGGACTTGACGTATGTGCGGAAGATGTCGGTGACCATCTCCTCGTTGGTCGGCCCGTAGAGCATGTCGCGCTCGTGACGGTCCTTCAAGCGCAGCATTTCAGGGCCGTAGGCGTCATATCGCCCGCTCTCGCGCCACAGTTCGGCCGACTGGATGGTCGGCATCATGATTTCCAGCGCGCCGGCGCGGTCCTGTTCCTCGCGGATGATCCGGCAGACCTTGTCGAGCACGCGCTTGCCGAGCGGCAGCCAGGAGAAGCTGCCGGCGGCCTGCTGCTTGATCATGCCCGCCCGCAGCATCAGCCGGTGCGAGACGATCTCCGCCTCGCGCGGGTTCTCTTTGAGGATGGGCAGGAAGTAGCGCGACAATCGCATGGAAGTGTCCGTCGAGAAGGATGGAAACGCCGGCGGGAATCGGGCGTTCGGCAGGGTGTCTGCACGCGCTTCATAGCCATTTCGTGGCGGGATGGAAACCCGAGCGGCGACACGCCCGCGGCCAAGGTCGAAAAGTAGGTTTCAGACTATAACTATAAGGAAACCTTGCTGTTTTTTTGTGCAGCGCAGCACATCTTTGCGGCCACGAATGCGAAAAAGATCGTGACAGACATGTGAACACTGGGGTAGTGTGCCGCCATAAACGAGAAGACGGAGAAATGATCCGTTTTCCCTACGCGGTCAAAGTCTTGGGAGGATGCGATCTAGGCGCGGTCACTCGCAGCCGCCGGAAACCGGAAACAGATCGGACGCGTTAAATATTGCAAGGCTTCGGCCTTGCATTTTTTTTGTGCATTGCAGGCAGCGCGATATCCGAACTTGCGGCGGTCCGAACGCTCCCTAGCGGACGCGCCCCTCCCCGCCCGTGCCGTGATCCGTCAGTCGATGATCGGCGCGATGCGCGGGATGTCGTCGAAGCCGTAGCCGAGTTCGTTCGTGACGTACCAGAGCGCGCCGAAGATGAGCAGCGAGACGATGGTGGTGCGCAGCGCCGCGCGCCGGACATGCGAGCCGCGCGGGGCGCTGGCCGTCGTGCCGAGCGTGACGTCGCCGTCCTCGTCCTGCGTCTTCAGGCTGAACGGCAGGATGGCGAACAAGGTCACCCACCAGATCAGGAAGAAGACGGCGAAATAGGAAACCCAGGTCACGTGTCGTTTTCCCCTTGGCGGACGGTCAGGCCTGCTCGAGCTCGACCAACGTCCCCTGGAAGTCCTTCGGGTGAAGGAACAGCACCGGCTTGCCATGCGCGCCGATTTTCGGCTCGCCGGTGCCGAGCACGCGGGCGCCGGAGGCCTTCAGCCGGTCGCGCGCGGCGATGATGTCGTCGACCTCGTAGCAGACGTGATGCATGCCGCCGGCCGGGTTCTTCGCGAGGAAGGCGGCGATGGGCGAGGCTTCGCCGAGCGGCTCCAGCAATTCCACCTTGGTGTTGCCGAGTTCGATGAAGACAACGGTGACGCCATGCTCGGGCAACAGCTGCGGCGCCGTCACCGTGGCGCCCAGCGTGTCGCGATACATGGCGCTGGCGGCGGCGATGTCCGGCACGGCGATGGCCACGTGGTTCAGTCGTCCAAGCATCTGCCTGCTCCGCGAAGCGGGTATCTAACGCGTCACGAACACCGTGACGATCGGCTTCTTGCCCCAGGACTGGTTGGCCGTGTTGCGCACGGACCGGCGAACCGCCTCCAGCACGAGGTCGAGATCCTTTCGCCTGACCCGGGGGATGCTGTCAAAGGCGCCGATCGCCGCATCCAGCAGCAGATCCTCGAAGGGCTTCCCGTCGCGGTCGGCCTTCGGCAGCCCGATGGCGATCAGGTCGGGATCGCCGGCCAGGTCGTACTTCTCGTCCAGCACGACGTTGACGACGACGTGGCCGACATAGGAAAGCTTGCGGCGATCCTTGACGCCGACCTCCTCCTCGGTGCCGATCACCATGCCGTCCTTGAAGATGCGGCCGAACGGCACCTGGTCGACGATTTCCGGCTCGCCGGGCGCAAGCCTGAGGACGTCGCCGTTGCGCACCTGGGCGACGTGGGGAATGCCGGCCATGGCGCCGAGCGAGCCGTGCGCAACGAGATGCGCGGCCTCGCCGTGGACCGGGACGAGCACCTGGGGCCGCACCCATTCGTACATGCGTCGGAGCTCGGCCCGGCGCGGATGGCCCGACACGTGGACCAGGGCCTCGGTGTCCTCGATGATGCGGATGCCCTGTTCGATCAACTGGTTCTTGATCTCGAGGATTCCCCTCTCGTTGCCCGGGATCGTGCGCGAGGAGAAGACGACGATGTCGCCGGCCGCGAGCGCGACGCTCTTCATCTCGTCGCGCGCGAGCTTGGCCAGCGCCGCCCGCGGCTCGCCCTGGCTTCCGGTGCAGATGATGACGAGGTTTTCGCGCGGAATGAAGCCGAAGTCCTCCTCGGCGATGAATTCCGGCAGGCCGTCCATGTAGCCGAGTTCGGTGGCGACATCGATGACGCGCTTCAGCGACCGGCCGAGCACGAGGCACTGGCGCCCGGTGTCGCGGGCGGCCTCGGCGATGGAGCGGATGCGCCCGACATTGGACGAGAAGGTGGTCACGGCGACGCGGCCGGGGGCCGCCTCGATGACCTGGCGCAGACCCTGCCCCACCGCCTGCTCGGACGGCGATTCGCCGTCGCGCATGGCGTTGGTGGAATCGCAGATCAGCGCGATGATACCCTCGTCGCCGAGCGCGCGGAAGCGAGCCTCGTCGGTCATCGGTCCGATCTCGGGCGCCGGATCGAGCTTCCAGTCGCCGGTGTGGATGATCTTGCCGACCGGCGTGGAAATGGCGAGCGAGACCGGCTCGGGAATGGAGTGCGAGACCGCGATGGCCTCGATGTCGAACGGGCCGACCGAGAATTTTTCGCCGGCGCGGTAGATCTCGACCGGGATTTTCGGCTTGACGCCGGGCTCCGACTGGCGCTTGGCCTCGAGGAGGCCGGCCGTGAAGGGCGACATCCAGACCTTGCACTCCAGTTGCGGCCACAGGTCGAGCAGCGCGCCGTAGTGATCCTCGTGGGCATGGGTGATGATCATGCCGCGCAGGTTCTTCTTCTCCGACACGATGAAGCGGATGTCCGGCAGCACCAGGTCGACGCCCGGCAGGTCCGGACCTGGGAACGACACGCCGCAATCCACGATGATCCATTCGCGCCGGTCGCGCGGGCCGAAGCCGTAGAGCGCGAGGTTCATGCCGATTTCGCCAACGCCGCCGAGCGGCGCGAAGACCAGTTCGTCGCCCGAGTTATTCGCCATCTTGTCTCCAGTCTATATGGCCGCGGCCGATGCCACGGCGCCGAAATGCACGTCGCCTGCCGCCACGGGCCACAAGCGGCCCGTCCTGTCGCGGACGAGGAAGCGGCACTCCTCGTCGATCGTCTCGAATGTACCGCGCACGACGTCGTCGCCAATCCTGACGGCGACCTGCGAACCAAGACCGGCGGCACGCGCCAGCCATCGGGCGCGGATGGCCGAAAGACCCCTGCCCTGGTTCCAGATCCGCTCGTGCCGCAGCCACGCGTCCGACAGGGCGAGGAACAGCGTCTCGGCGGTGCAGGCAGCGCCCAGGCGCGCCAGCGAGATCGCGGGATAGGGCAATCCTTCGGGATGCGCCACCACGTTGACGCCGATGCCGATCGCCACGGCGAAACGACCTTCCGCCAGCATGACCGATTCGAGCAGGATGCCGGCAAGCTTGGCGCCGTCGGCGAGAACGTCGTTCGGCCATTTCAGCTCGTAGCGGCCCGCCCCGTCGCGCCCATGCCCGCCGTCGGGACCGATCGCGACATGCATTTCCGGCGCCACCGCCGTAAGCGCGTCCGACAGCGCCAGTCCGGCGACGAAGCCGAGGGTGGCGGCCAGCGGCATGGGGCAGCAGTCGACGAGCAGAAGCGTGGCGGCGAGATTGCCCGTCGGGGTTTCCCAGATGCGTCCGCGCCGGCCGCGGCCGGTTTCCTGCCGCCGCGCGGCGATCCACAGGCGTCCGGGGTCGCCCTCGCGCGCCCGCTCGAGCGCCAGCACATTGGTCGAACCGACGGTTTCGAAGGCTTCGAGGCGGTAGCCTTCCGTCAGGGCCGTCGGCGCGAGCGCAAACCCCATCGGCTCAGAAGAAGGTGCCGGCCGCGGCATCCGCCATGGTCTCGATCGGGCCGCCGATCAGCACATAGAAGAAGACGAAGGCGCCGGTCACGGTCATGACCAGCCGCAACTCGCCCGCCATCGGCTGGAACCCGCCGGCCGGCTCGTCGAACCACATGATCTTGATGACGCGCAGGTAGTAATAGGCGCCGACGACGGAGGCCAGCACGCCAATGACGGCGAGCGCATAGAGGCCGGAATCGATCGCGGCGAGGAAGACGTACCACTTGGCCCAGAAGCCTGCGAGCCAGGGAATGCCGGCCAAGGAGAACATCATGATGGTGAGGATCGCCGCCATCATCGGGTTGGTGGACGACAGGCCCGACAGGTCGTCGATCTGCTCGACATTGCCTTCCTTGCGCCGCATCGCGAGCACGAAGGCGAAGGTGCCGAGCGTCATGACGAGGTAGATCAGCATGTAGAGCGCGACGCCGCGCACGCCGGCTTCCGAATTGGCGGCGAGGCCGACCAGCGCATAGCCCATGTGGCCGATGGAGGAATAGGCCATCAGCCGCTTGATGTTGCGCTGGCCGATCGCGGCAAAGGCGCCGAGCAGCATCGAGGCGATCGAGATGAAGACGACGATCTGCTGCCAGTCGAAGGCGATCGGCTCGAAGGCGCCCATGGTGACACGCACGATCAGCGCCATGGCGGCCATCTTGGGCGCCGCGGCGAAGAAGGCCGTGACCGGCGTTGGCGCGCCCTCGTAGACGTCGGGCGTCCACATGTGGAAGGGCACGGCCGAGATCTTGAACGACAGGCCGGCGAGCACGAAGACGAGGCCGAAGACCAGACCGAGCTGGCGCTCGCCGCCGGAAATCGCCGCGGCGATCGCCTCGAAGTTGGTGTTGCCGGTGTAGCCGTAGACGAGGCTGATGCCGTAGAGCAGCATGCCGGACGACAGCGCGCCGAGCACGAAGTACTTGAGGCCAGCCTCCGTCGAGCGAACCGAATCGCGGTTGATGGCGGCGATGACGTAGGCGGCGAGCGACTGCAGTTCGAGGCCCATGTAGAGCGTGATCATGTCGTTGGCCGACACCATCAGGAGCATGCCGAGGGTGGCCAGCAGGATCAGGACGGGGAACTCGAACTTGTCGAACTTCTCGGCCTTGGCGAAGCCGACCGACATGACGAGGGTGACGATCGAGCCGATCAGCGTCAGCATCTTCATGAATCGGGCGAAGGGATCGCTGACGAAGGCGCCGTTGAAGCCGCCGCCGTCCTGGCCGAAGAAGAGCATCCAGGCGCCGGCGGCAATCAGGATGGCGACCGACAGGCCGTTGACCAGCGTCGTCGACCGCTCGCCGCTGAAGACGCCGACCATGAGCATCGCCATCGCGCCGATGGCCAACATCAGCTCGGGAGTGGCCAGCGCCAGGCTGAAGGAGAGTTCAGGCGTCATCGTCCCACCAAACCTTTACTGCGCCAGAGCCGCCGCGGCGGTCGACCGCCCGGCATCGATCGAGGCAGAGACATTGCTGACGAGCGCTTCGACCGAGGTGGCCGTCGCGTCGAGGATCGGCGCCGGATAGACGCCGAAGAAGATCACCAGGACGACCAGCGGATAGAGCACCGCCTTTTCCCGGGCCGAGAGATCGAGCAGGCCCTTGAGGCTGTCCTTGGTCAGCGCACCGAACACCACGCGGCGGTAGAGCCAGAGCGCGTAGGCGGCCGACAGGACCACGCCCGTCGTCGCGAAGAAGGCGACCCAGGTGTTGGCCTGGAAGGCGCCGAGCAGGGTCATGAACTCGCCGACGAAGCCCGAGGTGCCCGGCAGGCCGACATTCGCCATGGTGAAGATGAGGAACACGACGGCGTATTTCGGCATGTTGTTGACCAGACCGCCATAGGCCGCGATATCGCGCGTGTGCATGCGGTCGTAGACGACGCCGACACACAGGAACAGCGCCCCGGAAACGAGGCCGTGGGAGAGCATCTGGAAGATCGCGCCCTGCACGCCGATCTCGTTCATGGTGAAGATGCCCATGGTGACGAAGCCCATGTGGGCGACCGACGAATAGGCGATCAGCTTCTTGATGTCCTCCTGCATCAGCGCCACCAGCGAGGTGTAGATGATGGCGACGACCGACAAAGCGAAGACGAAGGGCGCGAAGTCGGCAGAGGCGAGCGGGAACATCGGCAGGGAGAAGCGCAGGAAGCCGTAGCCGCCCATCTTCAGGAGGATGCCGGCCAGGATGACGGAGCCGGCCGTCGGTGCCTCCACGTGCGCGTCGGGCAGCCAGGTGTGCACCGGCCACATCGGCATCTTCACCGCGAAGGAGGCGAAGAAGGCGAGCCACAGCCAGGTCTGCATGTTGGCCGGGAAGTCGTGCGCGAGCAGCGTCGGGATGTCGGTGGTGCCGGCCTGCCAATACATGGCCATGATGGCCAAGAGCATCAGCACCGAGCCGAGCAGCGTGTAGAGGAAGAACTTGAACGAGGCATAGACGCGGCGCTTGCCGCCCCAGACGCCGATGATGATGAACATCGGGATCAGGCCGGCCTCGAAGAAGACGTAGAACAGCACGATGTCGAGCGCGCAGAACACGCCGATCATCAGCGTCTCGAGCACGAGGAAGGCAATCATGTATTCCTTGACGCGCTTTTCCACCGACACCCATGAGGCGAGGATGCAGAGCGGCATCAGGAAGGTCGTCAGGATGACGAACAGCATCGAGATGCCGTCGACGCCCATGTGGTAGGCGATGCCGGAGCCGAGCCAATCGGCCTTCTCGACGAACTGGAAGCCGGCCGTGCCAGGATCGAAGGCGGCCCAGATGAACAGCGACAGCACGAAGGTGAAGGCTGTCGTGAACAGCGCGACGTTGCGGATGTTGCGACGCGCGGCGGCGCCCTCGTCCCTGATCATCAGGATCAGGAACGCGCCGACGAGCGGCAGGAAGGTGACCGTGGAGAGGATGGGCCACTCAGACATCAGAAGTTGCTCCCCAGCATCATCCAGGTCACGAGCGCGGCGACGCCGATGAGCATGGCGAAGGCGTAGTGGTAGAGGTAGCCGCTCTGCAGCTTGACGACGCGGGCGGTGATGTCGCCGACGCGGGCGGAGACGCCGTCCGGCCCGAGCCCGTCGATCACCTTGCCGTCGCCGGTCTTCCACAGGAAGCGGCCAAGCCGCATGGCCGGGCGGACGAACAGGAAGTCGTACAACTCGTCGAAGTACCACTTGTTGAGCAGGAAGGCGTAGAGCCCGCGATGCTGCGCGGCCAGCCGCTTCGGCGTCTCCGGCGAGCGGATGTAGAAATGGTAGGCCAGGCCGAAGCCCGAGAGCATGGCCACCAGCGGCGCCAGCTTCACCCACAGCGGCACATCGTGGAACTCGTGCAGGATGTGGTTCTCGGGCAGGATGAACAGCGCGCCCTTCCAGAAACCGTCATAGCCGTGGCCGATGAAGAAATCGTGGAAGATGATGCCGGCGAACAGCGCGCCGAAGGCGAGCACGAACAGCGGCGCCAGCATGACCATCGGCGATTCGTGGACGTGGTGCATGACGTCGGCGGTGGCGCGCGGCTTGCCGTGGAAGGTCATGAAGATCAGCCGCCACGAGTAGAAGCTCGTGAAGGCGGCCGCCACGACGAGCAGCACGAAGGCGAAGGGCGCGGCGGCGCCGTGGGCGGCGAACGCGCCCTCGATGATGGCGTCCTTGGAGAAGAAGCCGGCGGTGCCGATGATGGTCAGCGGTATGCCGACGCCGGTGAGCGCCAGCGTGCCGATGATCATCATCCAGTAGGTCCAGGGGATGAGCTTGCGCAGCCCGCCCATGCGCCGCATGTCCTGCTCGTCGGAGACGGCATGGATGACGGAGCCGGAGCCCAGGAACAGCAGCGCCTTGAAGAAGGCGTGCGTGAAGAGGTGGAAGATCGCCGCCGAGTAGAAGCCGAGCCCGATCGCCACGAACATGTAGCCGAGCTGCGAGCAGGTCGAGTAGGCGATGACGCGCTTGATGTCGTTCTGCACGAGGCCGACGGTTGCCGCGAAGAAGGCCGTGAAGGCGCCGATGATGGTGACGACAAGAAGTGCGGTGTGCGACAGCTCGAAGATCGGCGACAGGCGCGCGACCATGAAGACGCCGGCGGTGACCATGGTGGCGGCGTGGATGAGGGCCGACACCGGCGTCGGGCCCTCCATCGCGTCCGGCAGCCAGGTGTGCAGCGGCACCTGCGCCGACTTGCCCATGGCGCCCATGAAGAGCAGCAGGCAGACGACGGTGAGCGCGGAGGCGCGGTCGAGCTCGTAGCCGAGGAAATTGAGCACGGCGGCGCCGTTTTCGGCAGCGTGCCCGCCCTCGGCCGGGATGAAGGCCTGGGTGCTGGCGAAGATGGTGTCGAACTCGATCGAGCCGAACAGCACGAAGACGCCGAAGATGCCGAGCGCGAAGCCGAAATCGCCGACGCGGTTGACGATGAAGGCCTTCATGGCGGCGGCGTTGGCCGAGGGCTTCTTGTACCAGAAGCCGATCAGCAGGTAGGAGGCCAGGCCCACGCCCTCCCAGCCGAAGAACATCTGGACGAGGTTGTCGGACGTCACCAGCATCAGCATGGCGAAGGTGAACAGCGACAGATAGGCGAAGAAGCGTGGCCGATGCGGATCGTGGTGCATGTAGCCGATCGAATAGATGTGGACGAGCGCCGAAACGGTGTTCACCACGACCAGCATCACCACGGTCAGCGTGTCGATGCGGAACGCCCAGGCGACGTTGAGGCCGCCGGTCTCGATGAAGCGCAGCACCGGCACGGTGAAGGCCGCGCCGCCGCCGAAGCCGACGGAAAAGAAGGCCACCCATGACAGGAGCGCGGAGACGACGAGGAGGCCCGAGGTGACATACTCGGAGGCCTTCGCGCCGATCGCGTTGCCGAACAGGCCGGCGACCAGGAAGCCGATGAGCGGGAGGAAGACGATCGCGTGATACATGGTCTGCCGATCAGCCCTTCATCATGTTGACGTCTTCGACGTCGATCGAGCCGCGGTTGCGGAAGAAGACGACGAGAATGGCAAGCCCGATCGCGGCCTCGGCGGCGGCGACGGTGAGCACGAACAGGGCGAAGACCTGTCCGACGAGGTCGCCGAGCTCGGCCGAGAAGGCGACGAAATTGATGTTGACCGCCAGCAGGATGAGCTCGACCGACATCAGGATGATGATGACGTTCTTGCGGTTCAGGAAGATGCCGAACACGCCGAGCGTGAACAGGATCGCCGAGACGGTGAGGAAATGCGCGATGCCGACTTCCATGATCTTGCCTCAGATTCCCTTGCCGGTCTCGACGTCGACCACCTCGATGGCGGTGGCGGGCGTGCGGGCCACCTGATCGGGCACCGACTGGCGCTTGACGCCTTCCTTGTGGCGCAGCGTGAGCACGATGGCGCCGATCATCGCCACCAGGAGCACCATGCCGGCGATCTGGAAGAAGAAGATGTAGTCGGTATAGAGCACGTCGCCGAGG